>JAHEYT010000001.1 GCA_023251455.1 Bacteroidota bacterium | reverse complement strand
CAACAGGTATTTTATAATTCAACTTAGCATTACTTGGATTAGGCCCTAAATTACTAAGACTAATAATCAAATGAACTGTATCACCAATACCTAGACTACTAGCATTACCTGTGATATTCACTGCTAAATCCGTGGCCTCACTAGTGGTATTCAAAGCATTAACACTAACATCATAAATCACCGGAGAATTCAGGCCTTTAATTATTTCTAAAACAAACCAATAATACTTAAATACTCTCTTTATAAACTAAATGACCACCACATTCACATTTATCCTCAAAATCATCAGCTGATTCACCAGATTCTAGTTTATAGTGACTGTTACATTTATCGCAAACCAGATACCCTTGGTTTTTTAATGGTTCTTCATATCCGTCGATACCTTGTACTCGTTCAGAAATGGCCTTGTATTTTCTCACATCTGTTTTAAGCAGCTTAAAAAAAGTTTTATAAGCCTTGACCACATCTTCAGCCATAACTTCTGATCTATCATCATTAACTGCACTACAGCCCGCGAGGTTTATAATAAAAAAATTTTCCATCACTGCATATGTTGTTATCCAGCCTAAAACTTGGTCCAAATCAGGATAATCCAATATATATTTTTTTATTTCAATAGTGAACTCGGTTAGTTTAATATATAAGATTTTAGAGTCTTTGTTTTGCCATTTGAGTTTTTTTAGTTTTTGAAAATATTCGGTTGTTGGTTCTGGTAAATCATTCTGTTCTACTTTATCAAAATCATCCAAAGCAAAAATAATCTTCTCATCAAGACCACTAAAAAGAATATCCAAATTATCTTCCCAAGTAGAAGTTCTGCCTGAAAAAATAACATGAACATACTTAATCATGATATGAATCATTATAAATTGCTTAGAGGTCAGCAATGGGCTTGAAAAAATATTAGTTAAAAAACCTCCGAAATGTAAATTCTCTCTTGCAAGTCTTAAAACCCGAACCTGTTTTAACTCATCCAATTCAAAAACCCTATCCACTTTCCTCTCTGATTCACTCTTATAAGCAAACAATAACTTCTTATAAAGACCAGAATCTGCAATCTCCTGAATACCAGACAATACATCATCCAAACCATCCACATCAGAATCCTCAAAAAACGATAACAGCCCATCCATATACTTTTGAGCCCTAACCCGCTTCTTTTCATCAGCTGCTTTATCCAATTTATCTAAAAGACCCATGATAACCACCAACTAAGCTTTATCTTATTTTGTGTCAAAAATTTATAGTTATTAGTTACTTATACAAATATGAGTTATAATAGCTTATAATATCCATTTGATGGGTTCAGCTATTAAAACTTCCATTAGATCTTTCGGATCAGGTATCACCTTTGCAAACAATGCAGTTCCCGCATCAATAATAGCATTCAAAGACCCAAAAGGATTCATGATAAATTGACTAATAGAAAATGCATTTAAGAAAACCTTTATCTCAGTTGATGCACCTGGGAAAATCTTACAAGCTATCTTTTCCAAAATTTTCATACCAATATTCGGACCAAGACCATCCCAAACCGCAGAAAGTCTAGTATTCCACTTTAAAAACCCAGGCTCATTGATACTGTTATGCTTAGCATTCAAAAGTATTTTTAAACTTTCTAACTTTTTTTCACCTCCAAAGTATTCTGCTATTTTACCAATGGTTGAAAAAGCGCGTGCCATTCCACTTTGCACTTGCTGAAGATATTCATTTGGAACGAGTGCTGCTGCACCATACAAAAGCAATTCAGCACCAAATCCTACTAAAAGAGATTCCAAATCACTTAACTCAGACTTAGTTGGTTCTGGTTGTTTTATAGTCATGTTCCAGTTTGCTAGTTCAGCATCTTTTACTCCGCTTACAATATCCCTAACACTCTTTATGTCTCGAGGTAACTGATCATTATCTACACTAAATCCAAACTGACACTATCATTCACCAATAAAACACCAGCAGACCAAACACCACTAACCGCATCATAGGCCCCAGGTCCTTGAGAAGATAATAACTTCAAACCAACAGGTATTTTATAATTCAACTTAGCATTACTTGGATTAGGCCCTAAATTACTAAGACTAATAATCAAATGAACTGTATCACCAATACCTAGA
>JAHEYT010000087.1 GCA_023251455.1 Bacteroidota bacterium | reverse complement strand
AGGAACAATGCCCCACTGGATGGTAGGCGGAGCGATTAATTTGAAGTATAAAAATTTCGATTTATCTTCTGTATTTCAGGGAGCCTTTGGATATTATACGAATGTTACATTGGATCATGGCGAATTTGTACTTCCAGCATTGGTTTATAAATTAAGATGGACAGATGCAACAAATGACCCAAATGCCTTGATTCCAAGACTAGGAGGCAGCGCAACAAACTCCTATATTTCAGACTACTGGCTCAAAAAAGCTGCTTACCTAAGATTAAAAGTGCTCTCTATTGGATATAATGTTCCTAAAAACCTATTAACAAAAATAAATATACAAGAATTGCGTGTCTATTTTGCCGGAACAAACCTGGTAACTTTCAACAAAATTAAAGAGTATGGTATTGATCCGGAAGCACCATCGGGGAATGGGACTCGTTATTACCCGCAACAAAGAACAATCACTATGGGCGTGAATCTGTCATTTTAATTACCATAAAACAAATATGTTATGAAAAAATATAAATTAATAATTTTACTATTTAGCTTTTCGTTGCTTAACTCATGCAATAAGGAAATTCTGGATAAAGCACCACTTGACATCATTTCAGATGCTTCTGTTTGGGGGGACAAAGCATTGATTGATGCATATCTTACAAATTGCTATTATGAAATGTATTTTCTGGCAAATGAATCGACTGGTGCCGTATGGGGAGGGGATGCCTTTTACGCAGAGTTTGAAGTAAATGAAGTTAGTGATGAGTGTGTTGTCAATTGGAGAGATTGGCAGCCAAGCAGTGCCTTTAAGTATAAATATGGTAATTTAAAGGTAAATGGGGGCTTATTGGAATTCTGGGGATATGGGGTGATACGTAAAATAAATGAATTCATTGAGCGTGTACCAACATCTCCGCTTTCGCCAGACGTAATAAAGGCTAAAGTTGCTGAAGCACGTTTCTTAAGAGCTTTTTGCTATTTTGCTATGGTAAAACGCTATGGTGGTGTCCCATTAATTACAAAAGCACAACAAACATCTGACCCTAAAGAAGAACTATACCCGGCAAGGGATAAAGAAGAAGCTATTTATGATTTTATCCTTTCAGAAATTAATGCGATTACCAGCGATCTTCCTGAAGTTGTTGCTGCTAACGATTTAGGTAAGCCATCAAAATATGCCGCATTGGCTTTAAAAAGCCAGGCAGCTTTATATGCTGGTAGCATAGCCCAATTTGGTACTGTTCAATTGAACGGGATTGTTGGTATACCCGCTGCCAAGGCCAACGTCTATTATCAGGCAGCATACGATGCTTCAAAAATAATCATGACCAGTGGAAAATATGCACTCTATAATAATGATGCCGATAAAGTTTTGAATTTCAAGAACATCTTTCTTGTAAAAAACAATAGTGAGGTCATTTTTGCAAAACTTCACGATAATGTGAATGCTTTTAATGGTGGAAATGGATGGAGTGTCGATTTTTTTCAATGCCCACGCCCACATGCCTGGGGCCGTGGAAATTATGACGGCGCATACCTGGAGTTGGCTGAAGCTTTTGAACATAAAGATGGAACACCTGGAACATTGGACAGAAATGCAATTCAACAAGGTTTATGGACCATTGATGAACTGTGGGCAAATAAAGACCCTCGTTTTTTTGCAACATTATACACACAGGGGACAGCATGGAAAGGTGATAAGCTTGATTTTCATAAAGGTATCCGGTTGGCTAATGGAACAATTCAAACCGAAGGCTCTGTTAACGGTATACTTCCCAATGGAAATCAGGATTATGATGGAACGTGTATCGGTATAATGAAATATCTTGATGAAACCCATGATAACATGGCCGGTGCAAACAGTGGATGGCCAACTTCAGCCCAAGACTGGCAGATCTTTCGTTATGCCGGAATATTGCTGAATTATGCCGAAGCTGCTTTTGAACTTGGCAAATCTGCTGACGCTTTGGATGCAATCAATCAAATCCGGAATCGTGCTGGTATAGCAGCATTAGGATCGGTTACACGTGAAAAAATCCATAACGAACGCAGGGTCGAGTTAGCTTTTGAAGGACAAAGATATTGGGACTTGCGCAGATGGAGAACTGCTGTAACCGAATTGTCAAAACCATGGTCTGGAATACGATATATTTATGATGTGCAAACAGGGAAATACCAAATAAAAGTGGTTCCAAATTTTGATGGTACATCTAATATTCCTCAATTCCGCCCTGAAAATTATTATTTCCCAATCACCTTGGCAAGGACTGGTAATAATCCAAATTTGGTTGAAAATCCAGGATATAATTAGAAATTATTAATTAGGACTCAACGCATATAATTAAAAATGCCCCCGTTCTGATATAAATCAGAACGGGGTTATACTTCTAGGGATATATTGATATTTGTGATGACTCAAAAAACATTTCATTGACCTGTTTATTAATGGCGCTATTCTAATTTTGGCAGGTTAGAGATCTGACTGTATCCCAAAGTTTGAAACTTTTCAAAATCCAAACAAGCCGTTTGTTCAGGCGGTAAACAATATTTAAAAAATAAGTACTATGAAAATCAGAAACTATCTGACATTTTTAGCTTTATCGCTTATTGCAATGCTAATAAATGGCAATCTTGTCGGACAATCAAAAGTCAAGCAGCAATCCAAAAATCATTACGATGTTGCAGCATTTTACTGGCCGGCCTACCATCACGAGCCTCGGTTACAGAAAGTTTTCCCCGATGGAAAAGGAGAATGGGAAGATATTTATAACGCCAAACCTGAAAACCCAGGTCACGATCAACCCAAAGTACCGCTATGGGGATACGAGGACGAATCGGATGCGAAAGCAATGGAAAAGAAAATTGATGCGGCCAAAAAACATGGGGTAAACGTATTTATTTTCGACTGGTATTGGTACGATGGGAAACCACTGCTCGAAGACTGTATCGATAATGGGTTTCTGAAAGCTAAAAATAATGACCAGATCAAATTCTACATCATGTGGGCCAACCACACTGCAAACAGCTATTGGGACCGTAAAACACAGGACAAAACCAAGGTTTTGTGGCCGGGCGAATGCGACCGGAAAGACTTCGATATTGTGGTAGATCGCATCATCAGCCAATATTTTAAACAACCTTCGTACTACAAAATCGATGGAAAACCGGTTTTCAGTATCTATGAATTATCAACCTTAATTAAAGGTTTGGGCGGAATTGAATATACAAAAGATGCTCTGGATTCCTTCAGAAAGAAAACCGTTGAAGCCGGGTTTCCTGGATTGCACCTCCAGGCTATTTTATGGGGAGCCATTCCGAAAAACCTTGCTGGTGTACCCGGAGATCAAGTACAGACTCAGGGCGATGTACTGAAATATTTTGGGTTCAACAGTCTGACCAATTACCAGTGGGTTCATTTTGTTTCGCCCGACAACGATTATATCGATTGGGCAAATCAGGCAACTGCCATGTGGCCGCAGTTTGACAAGGAATTTACAATTCCTTATTTTCCACATGTTTCAATTGGATGGGACAATAATCCTCGTTTCCCTGAGGGCAAACAGGCTTATGTCAGAAATACCAGTCCCGAATCGTTTGCCATTTATCTGAAAAAGGCCAAATCGTATATCGACCAACATCCTGACCAGCCGAAGCTAATTACCATCAATTCTTGGAACGAATGGTCGGAAGGTAGTTATCTGGAACCAGACAAGAAACACAAATTTGGTTATTTAGAGGCTGTGAAAGCAATATTTGGAAATTAAACTTGCGTAGTAAAACAATAAAAGATCAATGCAGACATAATAACGACTTAATCTGCAGAATTAAAAATCAAAATTTATGAAAATCAAGATTAGCTCGGTTATTGTTTTTTTTCTTTTCTGTATTGTTGGCGTAAATGCACAAAAATTACCTCCAATTTTTGGAAAGGATTTTAACGGTAAAACCACAGATGACAATAGGGTACGAAAATACATATCTGCACAAAGAATCGTATGGCAAAGTGATATGACCGGTAAATATATTTCCGGAGAAAAAAACCTGCTGAAAAATGGGAATGGGCAGCCCGAATTACCACAAAGAAACCTATGTACCCTAAAAAGTGATGCTGACATTAAGCCGGGAATTGTTCTCGATTTTGGTATCGAATTGCATGGCGGAATTCAAATTATTACCGGCATGATGAAAACACACGATCCGGTTCGTGTTCGCATCCGGTTTGGTGAAAGTGTTAGTGAGGCTATGAGCAATGTAGATACAATAAAGGGTGCAACGAATGACCACTCAATGCGTGATTTCATTGTGGCATTGCCATGGTTGGGCAATCTGGAAGTTGGTAATTCTGGCTTCCGGTTTGTCCGGATAGATTTAGTAGATAACAATACGGAATTATTTCTAAAAGAAGTAAACGCCGTTTTTGTTTATAAAGACCTCGACTATAAAGGCTCTTTTGAGTGTAACGATCCTAAGTTGAATAAAATATGGATGACCGGAGCCTATACTGTACACCTTAACATGCAGGAATATATTTGGGATGGGATAAAAAGGGACCGGCTTGTTTGGGTAGGCGATATGTATCCTGAAGTGATGACTGTTAATTCAGTTTTTGGAAATAATGACATAATACCAAGAAGTTTAGATGTAGCGAAAAAACAAAATCCAATACCTGCATGGATGAACACAATAAGCGCCTACAGCATGTGGTGGGTGTTACTTCAAAAAGAATGGTATTATTATCAGGGAGATAAAAAGTATCTGGCAGAACAAAAAGAATATTTGCTTGATCTATTAAAATTTCTCATCTCAAAGGTAGATTCAAACGGAAAAGAAGAGTTAGATGGTACACGCTTTTTAGATTGGCCTTCAAGCGAGAACCCGGAAGCTATTCATTTGGGCTATCAAGCTTTGATGATCATGACAATGAAAGCTGGGAATGAATTATGTACAATCCTTAGTGAGCCCCAGATGGCAGAAGAATGTTTGCAGATAGAAATGAAGATGCGAAATTTTCAACTTAACCCTATACAGAATAAACAAGCTGCTGCATTACTGGTTTTGGCAGGTTTAATTGATCCGGTGAAAGCCAATAATGAAATATTGTCGATTGGTGGTGCCAAAAATTTCTCCACGTTTTATGGATATTTTATGCTACAGGCAATGGCAAAAGCGGGCAATTATCAGCAGTGTATAGATATAATCAAACAGTTTTGGGGCGGAATGCTCGATATGGGAGCAACTACTTTTTGGGAAGATTTCAATTTAGATTGGTTAGAGAATGCTTCCCGAATCGATGAACTTGTTACTTCTGACAAAATCGATATCCATGGTGATTATGGAGCTTATTGCTATAAAGGATTGCGACACAGTCTATGCCATGGTTGGGCAAGCGGACCTACGGCATGGTTAACTGAGTATGTTTTAGGAGTTTCAGTTGTAGAACCAGGTTGTAAAATAATTCGAATTAAGCCCAATCTTGGAAATTTAAACTGGGTAACGGGAACATTTCCAACTCCTTATGGCATAGTTAAAATAGCACATTCAAAATTGGCAGATGGGACAGTTAAAACAGAATATACTGCCCCTAAAGAAGTTAAAGTTTTGACTAAATAGTTGAATCATTTTTTGCTAAAACGGTTATATTTTAGATACAATGTATTTGATGACCTTTTATATAGTTTTGCTTTTATTTTTAAAGCAGGGCTTCGCTTTAACATTTCTATTGCGGAAAACAGTCCAATCTAAAACATTCATAAAATAGCCAATGATCACCTAATAAGGGATTCAATCTTAAGCCAGTTTATATAGTTATAAAAGGAAACATGGGTAAGATGTGTTTGGTAACAAATGTAGCGATCAATGACAACAACTTGCGATTTCATTTTTTTCCGTCCAGAAAATTGAAATATAGAATCCGGATACTACAGAAGTTTCGATAGTAAATAACACGGCAAACATGGTGCTTGATCCCAAAATCGATATAATTCTAAAGGCAAAATAGTTAATGCAACAATGAATGCTTATACACAAAACAAAACCCAAATGAAATCAATTATCAATTCTAATATTTTTATGCTGGTTTTGATTTGGACATTGTTAAATCAAAGTTGCAAAAGTCAGAATGCTCTTCAACCAATAGATAATACCGAAAAAAGCACTTCAGTTCAATGGATGGTAACCGAAATCTCTTTTACGAGTAAAATGACTTATACGAGTTGCTTTGATGACGTTGATTTAGATGTTATTTTTACTCATGATAATGGCACAACGATCAAAATTCCGGCATTCTGGAATGGGGGTAATATTTGGGAAGTGCGCTTTGCGCCAATTCAGTCCGGCAATTGGATTTATAAAACAGTTTGTTCTGATACGTTAAATACTGGATTAAATGGTAAAACTGGCAATTTAACTTGTAGTGCATATACAGGTAATCTAGATATTTACAAACATGGCTTCATAAAGACAACTCCAAATATCCGTTATTTCACTTATAGTGATGCTACTCCTTTCTTCTATTTGGGAGATACACACTGGAATTTTACTGTGAATTCTTTAGCTAATTTTAAAACAATTATAGATAAAAGGGTAGTTCAAGGATTCACCGTGATTCAATCAGAACCTATAGATGTTGGTTATAACCTGAGCGATGGAGTAACAGAGAGCGATATTATTTTCTTTTCCAAACTGGATGAACGTTTTAAATATATTGCAGATAAAGGTTTGGTTCATGCAAACGCACAGCTTTTCTTCGTTTCAGAGCTAGGCATGAAGAGAGCAAAATATTCGGATTCGTATTTGGAAAAACTTTGCAGATATTGGGTTGCCAGGTATAGTGCCTATCCTGTAATGTGGACAACTGCCCAGGAGTGTGACAACGATATGTATCATGGTAGGTTAAATTCTGAAGGACAAGACGAAAATCCCTATTTTAATTCTGACACGAATCCATGGAAATTAGTTGCCAATTACATTTATAAATATGATCCTTATAAGCATCCTCAGACCGCACATATGGAGTATGTTTCCTTTACAACAGCATCAAACTCATCTTTCAAAGGCTTGCCCGGACATTCTTGGTTTGGCGTACAATGGGCTCCGAAAAAAGATGGACAGTTAGATTTTAATATCCCCAAAGATTTCTGGAACAATGGGCAGAGTAAGCCTGCACCAAATTATGAAGGACTTTATGACCATTTATGGACAAATGAATTCGGAGCAAGAATGCAAGGGTGGACAGCCTATCTTAATGGTATGTTTGGAATAGGTTATGGCGCTGCGGATATCTGGCTTTATAATAGCACATATGATATGGATAAACCAACCTTTCGGGATGGCATTTCAATCAGTATAGCAGATAAAAAAAACAAGTGGAATACGAGTCTTGAGTTTCCTTCCGGCTATCAACTAGGCTATATGCATAACTTCTTTAAATCAATTGAATGGTGGAATTTAGCCCCCCGTTTTGATGATCAAGAGTGGTTTATAAACAATGGTTCATGGTACTCATTAGCGAGTAATAACAAAGATCTTTTTGTTGCCTACTTTTATAACAATACAAATAGAAATTCGGGTATATTGAAAAACATGGAAAACACTCAATATACTGTCCAATGGTATAATCCAATAATGGATAAATATCTAACACAAATAACAGTAACAATTGCAGACAACACTTTTGATATTGGCAATAAGCCGGATATAAGAGATTGGGTGCTTTTAGTGAAGAAAAAATGAAACAGCCTTATCATTTACAGATTTTAACGAAGAATGGTCTGAATATTAGAATCAATAAATACTTTAATATGATTATTATAAAAAAAGTTGTTCAATTAACGAAACTATTCGTAATTCTACTAACAATTAGCAGTCTGGATGTATCAGCTACCACGAAAAATGAAGTAAAGCAACTTGTTTGTGAGTACAAAACAAACCCGATAGGGATCGATGTACAGAAACCGCGCCTAAGCTGGAAAATAGCTTCGGACAAAGAAAACCTGATGCAGACAGCCTATGAAATTAAAGTAACCGACCAAACAGCAAAAGGAAAGCTGGTCTGGACTTCGGGCAAAGTGAACTCTGCCCAATCGGTCAATGTGTCCTATGAAGGTCCGGCATTAAAATCGATGCAACACCTCAACTGGCAGGTCCGAGTTTGGGACAATGAAAACAAAGCCACTGCATGGAGCGAGCCCGCATCGTGGGAAATGGGGATCCTGGATGCTGATTTGTGGAAGGCTTCGTGGATAACACCTTCCTCGGAACAAGACCTTAACGGTTCGAGGCCAAGTCCGTATTTAAGAAAGGATTTCTCATCCGAAAAGAAAATTGCTTCGGCCCGTGTTTATGTCACGGCCTTGGGTTTATATGAATTGTTCCTGAACGGACAAAAAGTAAGTACCGATTTATTTACCCCCGGATGGACCAGTTATAAGAACCGGATCCAGTACCAAACATACGATGTGACTTCGCTGCTTAAAGCAAAGAATACCATTGGGGCTATCTTGGGCGATGGCTGGTATCGCGGAAACATTGCATGGGGCGGTAATAACTACTACGGAAAAAAACAGGCTCTTTTGTGCCAGCTTCAGGTTAATTATGCCGACGGAACCAGCGAAACCATTTTTTCGGCCAAAACTAAGCAAGCGAAAACCCCTAATCCCTGAGCTTATCCATTGCCAATTGAATCGTATTTCTTGTTTCTTTGGTAATGTCCTGTTCACTGGCAATTGCTCTCCATTGGCTTATGGCCTCCTGAACCTCTTCGATAATGAATGGTGCATTTTTCAATCCGAAATGTGTAGCCAGTTTCATAAGTTCTTTTCGTCCCGGATTTTTACTTTCTCCGGCTATCATGGTACTGTGAAACCCATATCCGGAGTATGAAAAGGTCAGGTCATAGGCCGGGGCAAACTGCCATTCTCCGTGTTCGTTCATCAGGAACGAGAAGTTCTTGCTGTGATCATCCCTGTTATGGGAATACACATTGAATGCTGCCAGCCTGAAAATTTTTTCATAAGCTTTCACATGCTTTTCCAGCCGGAAAGCGCAATCCATCAGATGTCCGTAATCCATCGTGCTCATCCTGAAGTTGTCGTGCATAAGGCCGGATGCGGTGTGTGTATGCAGACGTTTGCCCGCTACCCGGTCGAACCGCTTTGTCCCAAAATATACCTGTCCTGATTTTCCCTTGAAAAGACGGCATTCGCTCATTTCAATGCCTGCAAGAACGGCCATTTTGTGATAGGCAAATTCAATATTGGCAATCTCCCTGTTATCCGAAGAAGACGGGAATTTGATGATCCATTCGTCATAGCCTTCCGGTATGTTGTCCAACCCATGTATCAGGTCGTTGGTCAATGGGTTGTATGCGGCAAAAATCTTTGGCCTGGCGCCGCCAGAAGAGCCTCCGAGGATAAACAGTTCCTCGATAATCTCAGAGCTCGTACCCTGAAGTATGTGGTTCATTTCAGCGGCAATGATGTCCAGTTCGGGAACAGGGTCCGTTGCCTTTTCCGGTTTGATTTCCGGTCTGTAAACAAGGGCCCCAACTCCCCGTGCTCCGACATACGCCAGCCTGTCCAGTGGAGTTATCTTTGTAATGTCAATCCCTTTGGCAGACAAGGTGCGATCAAGCAAAAGCCTGCCCCAGCCGTCGGGCAATGAATCGTTGAATATCCCAAACAACCCATCAAATGGTTCTTTATCGGCACTTACTATATCACCTGAAAATGGGAGCTTTATAGGCGAAAGGTTAAGCCCGGCCTTTAGAAAATCGGCATTGTACCTGAAATAGATCTTTTGTTCGGAAAGCACCAATTCACCAACTTCAAAGCTATTTCTTCCAAGAAGCAGCGATACGAATAATTTATTGATACCGGTCATTGGTTATTGCTTATTCTGTAAATAGTTTTTTAACTTCATCTAGGTTTTCCTTTACAAGCAGGAGGCTGTCAAATTCATTTAACCGTCCCAGAAGGTGCATCAGTTTCAGCAGAGAATCCATCGATATTTTTCCGGTGTTTTCAAAGCGTTTTAAACTGCCCAGAGATACGCCAGAACGTTCGGCCATTTCCTCCTGCGACATTTTTAACTGCTTTCGTAAAGTGCGATGCCTTTCAGCCAGTGCTTTACTTACCTCCAGTGGAGTTTGTTCTAATGAATACATCATTGTTTGGTTAAAATATTATCCAAATATAATCAAACACGACATAAATAGCTAATATATTATCTTAAAATATTTCTCTGTTTGTTATAGCCTGAGTTCAATATTTTTGTCTGGATCTTCGGTATCCTGGCACATTCGCTACACACTCAGTATAGTTATATGTAGAAATTGTAAATCATCGGCATCGAATTACAACTCTGCCAGAAACTTATGACTGATTCAAAAAATGTTGAAATAATTGTCGGATACAACCGACATTTTTATTAGCTTTTTGTCGTATTTATTCGACAAAACATGAAAAATAGAAAGTGCTGAAAACCCATTTTATTTTCGGAAAAATAGTTTTAGATCAGGATTAATATTTCAATAAAAATTGCTTACATTTAAGTTGTAAAAATTGAAAATCAGATAGGGACTTTAGCGAGACCCCTAAAAATAAGTGCCATATAAAATATTGACATTCAGCTGAATACAAATAATATTCGAATCCCGGTAGGATCACTAATATCTCTGTAAACAACTGTTTTACAGAGATATTTTTTTTAATACCCTCCACATTCAGCATATCATACAAAACTTCCCAGTCAGGAAAAACAGTTTCTGCGTATTTATACAGACAAGTAAATTTGCTATATTTATATAGTCATGAACAGAAGCAGGTTCTAAAAACTTATCCGCTACCCGATTGTTGTTAGAATTTGGCACTTAAGCACCGTTTAATCCATTGATTTTCTTCCCTTCGGGAACAAATTAGCAGGATTATGGTCCGGAAAATCAGAAATAGAAAACCGTCAATGATTAATTTACATTGGTTGAGATAATCCAGAAACACCAAATGACATTTTATAAAAATAGAAGATCATTAACTGAAATATTTACTCTGACTTCCATACTCATTATTTTCATTTTAAGTTCATCATTTACTTATGACGAAACCTTCTATTTTGAGAACTGTTCAGAGCAGATAAGAAACTGTTGCATTTCAGAATCTATATCAGGAGATCTACTTAATTCGGAAAGTCCGGAAAAATTGTTTATGCCCTGGAACTTTACTGAAAGCAGTTCTGCGAAAAATTTACAGAATATATTAACAGGGCAATTCAATAAAACAAACAATGTTTCAACTGAGGTTAATTTTGCTTATCCCTACTTTCCCTTAATTTATACAGGATATGGTGTTGACCATATGAACATTAATTTGGTGAACTTAACTTTAACAGGGCTGATCGTTGGTGATGAAATTGGAGTTTTTGATGGCAATTATTGTGTTGGTTCAGCCGTAATTGAACAGAAAAACATAGTGGAAAATAGTTTGAGCATTCCTGCATCGGCAAATGAGAATTCAGAGACTAAACCGAACGGTTATATTGAAGGGCATAAAATTACAATAAAAACATATCGGACTGGAATTATCTATATTCTTTATTTTAAAACCGTTAACAACAGTACTGATATTTTTGAAAGGGGTGGTTCAATGTTTGCTCTTGTTGATTTTTCGCTATCAGATAAACAGACGACACCCGAAGGTACTGAACAAACAATTAAGATTTACCCCAATCCTTTTGATACAAACATAAGAATTGAAGTGAATTTGACTAAAGCCCAACAACTGAATTGTGAAATTTTTGATATAACCGGGAAACTGATTAAAACTTTGTATGAAGGTATTACTGAAGGACAACAATTACTGATCTGGGACGGAAAAGATAACAGTATGCATCAAGTTTCTACAGGAGTCTATTTTTGTCGGTTAAATGGATCGATCACTAAAATTATTTATGGCAAATGAAGAAGAAATTTGACTAATGAAAACAGTAAGAAAGATTAATAATTCATGAAGCCAGTGTTAATAAACTTCATTTCAAATGTTTATATTGCGAATACAATTAAAAATAACCAATTCAATGAAGTGGATTACCTTTTATATTGCATTTCTTTTCCTAAACATAACCAGTTTTGCTGAAGGTCATTTCGTGCTTTCATACACAGGAAATGGACTAGAACATATGAATCTGTATGTTGTTACCGCAACTATAAATGGAACAAACCTTGACGTTGGTGATGAAATAGCAGTTTTTGATGGTACAATTTGCTGCGGCAAAGCCATTCTTACTCAACCGATAGTGACAACCGACCCTAACACGTTTATCACACTTAAAGCTTCAAAAGCCGATCCCGGTATATCTGAAGGGTACACATCTGGGAATGTGATCTCATATAAATTTTGGGATTCAAGTAAAAGTATAGAAATATCAAGCTTAACAACTCAATACATTGATCCTGAAAATGATGCAACTATTCCAGCCCCAACATTCACACCTGAGGGATCTGCAACAGTAAAACTTTCTTACGAAGCCATCACCAACCAAGCTCCAGTAGCGAATGCAGGACCGAATCAAACAGTTAATGAAGGAGCCGTAGTTACGCTTAATGGATCTGCTTCTTCTGATCAGGATAATAACACACTTACCTACACTTGGTCTGCTCCTACCGGAATAACCCTGAGTTCAACAACTGCCGCAAAACCGACTTTTACGGCTCCTGAAGTGATGACTGATCAGAATTATACTTTTTCACTCATCGTAAACGACGGGACAGTGAACTCAATAGCAGATCAGGTAGTAATAACTATCAAACAGGTTAATAAAATACCTACAGCTAATGCTGGGATAGACCAGTCTCTCAACGAAGGAGTGACCGTAACTCTCGATGGTTCTGCTTCTTTGGATCCAGACAATAACTCACTCACCTATTCATGGACCGTACCTTCTGGAATAGTCCTAAGCTCAACAACTGCCGCAAAACCGACGTTTACGGCTCCTGAAGTTATGACTGATCAGACCTATACTATTTCGCTTATTGTAAACGATGGAATCGTAAGCTCCGCAGCCGATCAGGTAATAATAACCGTCAAACAGGTCAATAAAGCGCCAGTGGCGAATGCCGGACCGGATCAATACCTTGACGAAGGGGTTTTGGTTGCTCTTAATGGTTCTGCATCCTCAGATCCTGACAACAATATACTCACCTATTTATGGTCGGCTCCGGAAGGAATATCCTTGAGTTCTGCAACTGTTGCAAAACCTACTTTTACTGCTCCTGAAGTGATGGCCAATCAGACTTACACCTTTTCGCTTATCGTAAATGATGGTACGGCGAACTCAACTGGTGATCAGGTATTTATTGCTGTCAAACAAGTTAACAAAGCACCTATGGCCAATGCCGGTTCCGATCAATCAGTCGAAAAAAATACGTTGTACACTCTGGATGGCACATCGTCAATTGATCCTGACGGAGATGTACTTACATACCTATGGACAGCACCAATTGGAATTGCCCTAAGTTCAAACTCCGTTGCAAGACCAACATTCACCACTCCCGCGATTACTACTGTAACAAATTTCACTTTTACACTTACGGTTAGCGATGGCAAACTGAGCTCACTTTCTGATCAGGTTGTAATAACATTAAAACAATCCAATCAAGCACCTGAAGCAAAAGCAGGTATTGATCAATCCATTGATGAAGGGTCTTTGGTGGCCCTCGATGGTTCGGCATCATCTGATCCTGATGGTGATCCACTAGTATATACCTGGGTCGCGCCTTCTGGAATAACTCTTAATTCAACATCAGCAGCAAAACCTACATTTACTGCTCCTGAAGTGATGACCAATCAGACTTACACCTTTTCACTCATCGTCAACGACGGAACAGTGAGTTCAATAGCCGATCAGGTAGTTATAACTGTCAGGCAAGTCAATAAAGCGCCGGTAGCTAATGCCGGAACCGACAATACCGCAATTGAAGGATCTATAGTGACGCTCAATGGTTCCTCATCATACGATCTGGATAATAATAATACGATTTCCTATCTCTGGTCTGCACCTGTCGGGATAATTTTGAGCTCAACAACAATCATAAATCCAAAGTTTACTGCGCCAAATTTACTAACAGATCAGGATTTCGTTTTTTCACTCATCGTAAACGATGGAATCGTAAACTCAATAGCTGATCAGGTAACTATAATAGTCAAGCATAATAACGGATCCCCGGTAGCCAATGCAGGAACTAATCAAACGGTGAACGAAGGAGTCCTGGTAACTCTTGATGGTTCTGCTTCTACCGACCCTGATAACAATGCACTCACATATAAGTGGTCGGCTCCTGCCGAAATAAACCTAAGTTCAACAACTGCCGCAAAACCTACGTTTACTGCTCCTGAAGTAATGACTGATCGGACTTACACCTTTTCGCTTACAGTGAACGATGGGATAGCAAACTCGACAGCTGATGTCATAATAACAGTCAAGCAAATTAATAAAGTGCCAATGGCCAATGCCGGACCTGACCAATCTGTTAACAAAGGAGTCTTGGTGACTCTCGATGGTTCAGCTTCTTCTGATCCGGACAATAATCCACTTACCTATAAGTGGTCGGCACCTTCAGAAATAACACTAAGTTCTACAACTGAAGCAAAACCTACTTTTACCGCTCCCGACGTGACAACTGACCGAACTTTCGCTTTTTCGCTTGTTGTTAACGACGGAACGGTAAATTCAACATCTGACCAACTATTTATTACAGTCAGACAATTCAACAAAGCACCGGTGTTAACATCAATCAAATCATATAATGTCAATGAAGATACGCCACAAGAATTTCTGATCGAAGGATCTGATTTTGAAAACGATCCAATTAATTTTTCAATCGAAAATCTACCCTCATTTCTTCGTCTGGCAAAGAAAACGAACACTTCTGCCATATTATCCGGCACTTTCACAAACCAATATGTTGGTGTTAACACCTTCAAATTAGACCTTTCCGATGGAATATCAAGCACTCAGGAAACGATTTCTATTTCAGTTACCAATGTAGATGATGCCCCTTATGTGAAAGATTCAATTGATAATGTTTCTGTCAACATGGGAGCAACGGATCTTGTAATCGACCTGAAACCGGTGTTTGCTGACGATGACAAGGGCGATATTCTGAATTTCAGTGTTACGTCAAATACAAACGACAAGGTAGTAACCGCAAAAATTACCGGAACAGATTTGACTTTGAGCTTTTCAAAAGAATACTTCGGATTAGCTCAAATCATTTTAACAGCAACATCAAATGGTAAAGTAGCGCAATCAAAATTCACGGTCGAAGTAAAAATACCTACCGGTATTGAGATGCCATATGATGACACTGAAGTCTCAATATACCCAAATCCGACAGAAGGAGATGTACATTTGAAATTTGACAGAATTCCTGAAGACGCAACATGGATAAATGTATACACTGAAACCGGAAGACTCATCATGAAATCCTTGATCAAAAGCGATGAAAAAAATTTAGATTTCAAAGGCTATGTACCTGGAATCTATTTCATTCAAATTGCTCAGAAAAAACAAAAAACCTTTAAAGTAGTACTGAAATAGCATTCAGGATTTATGCTGATTTTGAAACCGAATTAGCGATACTTATTCGCGAAACAAGAATATAGGTCAAAATACCGAAGATGACTCCGATAGCATTTGCAAGCTCATCGTACCATGAAAATGAACGTCCCCTATGCATATCTAATTGCAAATATTCCATCAAGATACCCCAACCGACTGTTCCTACAATGATGAAAAACAAACGGGAATAATTCAATTCGGTTTTGAGAGTCCAGCAAGACAAAACAGAAAGGACAAAATACATCCCGCAATGAATCAGTTTATCTGCTCCACGAAACATTGGCACATCAGGTAAATCTTGGGGTGGCAACAACGACAAGGCCGCAATAAAACCAACATAAACAACGACCAAAAAGATTCTAACTGACTGTCGTATTGATAAAAAGTATGATATCATATTCAAAATAAATCTAATTAATTGAGGTACAAAAAATCAATTTGCAACGAATTTTCAAATATCGGCACTTTAACACAAATCATCGCTTCAAAATTATAGTATTCAAACTTTTAAATGAGAAATTTAACCTAATCGTTTTTGATAACCTTAAGGTTCAGATTATAGTGTCATAAACAATCATCAACGTTAATAGATCAAATCTTCATTAAAAAACCTGAAATTTCAACCAAAGAAAATCAGTTGTTTTAACAATTCCAGCAACCTACAACTGATCACTTTTCAAATAACTAATCTCAGTTATCTTCTTTAAATAACTATTCTGGTTTTTTGGCGGATTTCTCCGCAATATTTACTATGTTAGTCATTCACAAACCAGCAAATTATTCTGTTTTGTAAACTTACTAAAAGTCTAATACCATGCAGATTGATTTATCCAACATTCAAATCAGGGAAATCGGAACTTCAGAAGTAGAAACTTTAACGACCTACCGAATGGCCTATCTCACCGAGTTGCAGGGTGAACAGAGCGAAGAATATCAACTTAAATTGCGACAGGAACTCAACGATTATTTCACCCAGGCATTGACTGAAAATCGGTTTTTCGCATATCTGGCCGAGCTGAAAGGTGAGATTCTTAGCTTCGGTGCTATGGTAATCAAAAAAATTCCGGGAGATTTCAATCAATCATCCTATCTCGAAGGCGATATTCTGAACATGTTTACGGTACCTTTTGCCCGAAGAAAAGGCATATCTGCAATGATTCTTCAGCAACTAATTAACGAGGCAAGAAATCGCGGAATCAGTAAAGTATCGCTGCACACCTCGAAAGACGGAGAAAAACTGTACCGCAAATTTGGCTTCAGCGAACCCGTTTACCCGGTGCTGGAATTATGTCTCTAGGTGAATTAATTGTAGAGACATGTTACATCTCTACAACAAAAAATATAAAAATCGAAATGTTATGGCAATGACCGAACCACACCTGCGAATTGGCATTATGTACGAGCCCGAAATCATCTTCAGGCTAAATGAAACTTATCTGTTGGCGCCCAACGGAATTCCTTACGAAGGAATTCATAAAGTGAATTATCGTGAGGGTAAGATCTGGTTAAATGACGAATTGGTAGATGAAGAAACCCTCGTTTTTGAACCGGTTCGGTACCATGAAGCTTCATTTGAACTGAACGATGTGACCATTGGAATTCAGTTTCATTGGGAACGCAAAGAAGACCAGAGCTTTAAGGGTTCGCTCGAAATCATGATCGAAAACGAAAAACTTACGGCCATCAATATTTTGCCCCTCGAAGATTACCTTGTCAGCGTAATTTCTTCGGAAATGAGTGCAACCAGCAACATGGAATTGTTGAAAGCACACGCCGTTATTTCGCGATCGTGGATGTTGGCACAGACTCAAAAGAGCAATTCGTTAAAAGAAACCGGGAAAACATATAAAAGCATTTCTGAAACTCCGGAAGAATATATTCGCTGGTACGATCGCGAAGATCATTTAAACTTCGACGTTTGTGCCGACGATCATTGCCAGCGTTACCAGGGAATTACGCGCCAATCAACTCAACTCGTGGAGCAGGCTGTTGCCGAAACGCATGGAATGTTGCTCATGTACTACGACAAAATTTGCGATGCCCGCTTTTCAAAAAGCTGTGGCGGAATTTCAGAAACCTTCGAGAATGTTTGGGAACCCGAAGTGCATCCTTACCTGCAATCGATTATCGACAATCCGAAACCTGCTGAGGGATTTGATACCGATTTGACCAACGAAGAAGCAGCACAGAAATGGATCAGGAATGCTCCGGAAGCTTTCTGCAACACGCACGACAAAGAAGTTCTTTCGCAGGTTCTGAACGACTACGATCAGGAAACCACCGATTTTTACCGCTGGAAACTCACTTATCAGCAAGCCGATCTGGCCGAATTGATCGCCCGCAAATCTGGTCGCAATTTTGGATCAATCCTCGATTTGGTTCCGGTTGAGCGCGGACTTTCCGGACGATTGAAAAAGCTGAAAATTGTAGGCTCGAAACTCACGTTGACCATTGGTAAAGAATTGGAAATCCGCAAAACATTATCCGAATCGCATTTATACAGTTCCGCTTTTGTGGTCGACAAACAAAACATCACTGGTGGAATTCCTGCCGAATTCGTTTTGACCGGCGCCGGCTGGGGCCACGGCGTTGGCCTTTGCCAGATTGGCGCTGCCATGATGGGCGCCAAAGGATACAAATACGATGAAATTCTGTTGCATTATTTCCGCGGGGCAAGCATTTCGAAGGAATATTGAAAGTAAGGATAATGAGGTATATTTTGATTTTAGATTTAGTTCTGTTATCATTAGTTTCATTTCCTCAGGATTTTAAAACAGGAACTTGGAAGGGTAAGATTCTTACGCCTGAATCTATGATCAAGGTTCACTTAAATATTGTGGAACAAAGGGATACTATTGTTCATGCTGTTTTATTTGAACCCACCACTTGTTTGCTTTATGATAGTTGTTTTTATGGCAATGATTTGAATCTGAAATCATCCAAGAAAGATTGGGCTATTAGAAATGAAAATTTGAGAAAGAAAGGCCTGCTGAATGATAATAAAGCTGCAGTATATCAAGAGATTCGATTATCAGGCTCGTTAGCCGACAATAAGAATCAATTTAATGGTGAACTTTTGCTGGAAGGGAAAATATTTCCAATTGAATTATTTCGGGATAGCAAACCTATTTTCCGACCACAGGAACCTCAAAGGCCTTATCCATATTATTGTGAAGATGTCCAAATCAGAAACAAAAAAGATAGTATTGTTTTAGCCGGAACCCTAACCATACCTAGCAAAGAAGGTAAATTTCCGGTTGTGATTTTGCAAGGTGGGAGCGTACCAACGAATAGAGATGGTGACTCCAATCATCATAAATCGTTTTTAACGCTTGCCGATTATTTGACCAGAAACGGAATTGCAGTGCTTCGTTATGACAGTCGGGGAATTGGAAGATCATCAGGTAATTTCTATAAATCCACACCACTTAATCTTGCCGGAGATTTGCTTGCATGGCGCATGTATCTGGGTTCAAGGGAGGAAATAACTAACAATAAAATCGGGATGATTGGGCACAGTGAAGGAGGGATGGTTGCAGCCATGGCAGCTAGTCAATGCCCCGATTTCAATTTTATCGTGATGCTTGGAACTCCAGGTCTTCCGTTACGTGACGTTTTCGAGAAACAGACCAAACTGAAATTGGAAATCGGGGAAATAAAACCAGAACAATACGAGAGTCAGCAGAAGGAAACTCAAAAAATTTATGAAATGATGAAATTGAATTTAGGTTCAAAGGTGATGATGGATTCTCTAATGAGATTTAAGAAAACATTCATTCACCAATATTTCGATTCCATTGCTAACGATCCGATGACACGATATAAGGCCGAAATGCTTTATTTAGGAATTATTGACCTGAAAATCAATCCTCATAACCTCTATAATTTGAATGCTAACCCAGTAGATTACATTGAGAAAGTCAATTGTCCAGTATTGTCCCTAAGCGGGAGTAATGATCGAATGGTTACTTCAAAAGACAATCAGGAAGCAATCAGACAAGCACTAATCTCCGCTGGCAATAAGGACTATCAGATTATTGAATTAGAAGGATTAAATCATTCTTTTCAGGAGTGTAAGAAAGGTACTATTGATGAAGCACTCACAATTGAACAGACATTCTCCCCAAAAGCTCTTGATACCATAACAAACTGGATTTTGGAACACACTAAAAAATAAAACACAAGTAGAACCAGAAATGGAGGAAACTATAAATGGCTATAAAAGAAACTAATTCAACCCAAAAGCAGCGCAACCCATGGGCATGGATTCCAACCCTTTATTTTGCTGAAGGAATTCCCTACGTGGTAGCCATGACCGTGGCTGTGATCATGTTCAAACGATTTGGAATTTCAAATACGGATATCGCCCTTTACACCAGTTGGTTGTATTTACCTTGGGTCATAAAACCGCTTTGGAGTCCGATTGTTGATCTGCTGAAAACCAAACGATGGTGGATTATTTTCATGCAATTGGTAATCGGCGCCAGCTTGGGGGCAGTTGCCCTTTCCATTCCGCTGCCCGGTTTTTTCAAAATCAGCCTGATTTTTTTATGGCTGCTGGCTTTTAGCTCGGCCACGCACGACATTGCAGCCGATGGCTTTTACATGCTCGGGCTCGACGAACATCAACAAACTTATTTTGTTGGCATCCGCAGCACTTTTTACCGCATTGCCATGATTACCGGGCAAGGGTTACTAATTATTTTGGCCGGATTTTTCGAAACTTCAACCGGACTTCCACCCATAGAGATCAATGTTTCGGCCAACCCTGCTTATTCAAAAGAAATACAATTACCGGAAGTAGCACCGCAAAGTCCTGCCAATAAAGGCCAGACTTTTTTTGCAGTTTTCCCTCAGCAAGCTGAAATCTCGACACAGAACATTCCTTCTGCCAAGTTGGATTCCATCCGGAAGGTTGTAACCGAATACAATCAGGCAAACAAATTCATACCACTTCAGTCTGAAAATCAAACGAAAACCGGCACAAAAAAACAAGGTTCCTGGTGGTCGAAATCTATTTCAAGTCCGCTTAAGAATTTCCTGAAAGATAAGTTTCAGGCAAAAGTAAAACCAGTTTCAGGAAATACTTTAGTTGGTAATATAACGGTTGTAGCCATAAAACTGTCGGAGAAACCTGAAGAAAACAAAGAGATGGTCCTGAATGTCAAATTCAGGAATGGCGATAACAGTATCCGGATTCTGGAAGGTGAACGCCTGACTTTTAATTCAACAAATCAGGATAAACCTGCCTACCTGCTTTTTCAGTGCGATCCAAAACTCGCCCGGTCGACCCAGGCTTCGTTTAAAGGAACTTCCGGAAACATTCACCTGGCCTGGAGCATCACCTTTGTGATTTTGGCCGTAATGTTTGTGCTATTTTCGTTTTACCACCGGTTTATTTTGCCCCACCCAAAATCTGATCAGCAAACTGCCAGTCAGGGACAAAACCTGTTTAAAGAGTTTTTCAAAACTTTTGGCTCCTTTTTCCGGAGAAAAGATATCGGCGTAATCATCGCATTCTTGATGCTTTACCGTTTTGGCGAGGCGCAACTCATAAAAATGGCATCGCCTTTTATGCTCGATCCCCGAAATCTCGGCGGGCTTGGATTAACTACCGGCGATGTAGGACTTCTCTATGGAACATTCGGAATTCTTGCCCTGACTGCAGGTGGAATTTTAGGCGGAATTGCAGCCTCCACCAAGGGATTTAAATACTGGCTTTGGTGGATGGTACTTGCCATCAATGTGCCACATTTGGCATACGTTTACCTTGCATTTGCCCAGCCTGAAAATCAACTGCTCATCGGGTTGTGTGTCGTTCTCGAACAGTTTAGTTACGGCTTCGGATTTACGGCTTACATGCTTTACATGATTTACATTTCGGAAGGAAAAAACAAAACCGCGCATTTTGCCATCGCCACGGGCTTTATGGCTTTGGGAATGATGCTTCCCGGAATGTTTTCGGGTTGGTTGCAGGAAATTATCGGCTACCAGAATTTCTTTGTGTGGGTAATGCTGTGCATGATCCCAGGGATGATTCCGGTATTTTTCATCAAAGTAAAACCTGAATTTGGGATTAAAAAGAAGGAGCAATAAATGTTCAGGGATTCCATCTTTCAGAAAGAGATGGAATCCCTAAGCGACTTCTACCCTTTCCGCCATTCCATCTTGTTATCAACCCGGTAAACGATCTTTTCATTTTCAAGGAGCCAGCGCACCACTTTCACCACATTGTCCGGTTTTCCTTCTATTTTCGCCAACAGTTCTTCGTAAAAACAAGGTTCGAGCAATGCTTTTTTGATCTGCTCACACAGGGCATCGAACTCGTATTTGCTTACATTCAATTCGTTTCGTTCCATACACACATCGCATTTTCCGCAACGAACCGACTCGGTTTCGCCAAAATACTGAAGCAACAACTGGCTGCGGCATTTGTGCCCCGACGAAGCGTAATGAACCACAGCATCAATTCGCCGCATATAATCGCGTTTGCGGTCATCGTAATTTTCTTTGCTGATCTTTAGCCGGTCGAGGTCGATTCGTTCTTTCACAAAAATGATGAATGGCGTTTTTTTCTGCGGAATGTAAT
>JAHEYT010000086.1 GCA_023251455.1 Bacteroidota bacterium | reverse complement strand
AGGAGTTTGTTGCGCTGCCCCCTAGTCTAGGGATCAAGGCATTTGGGTCATTTGTTGAATCGGTCCATCTTAACTTATAAACCAGTGCCGGAAGTACAAATTCTCCATGATCCAATGTAACATTCGTATAATATCCAAAGGCTCCCTGAAATACAGAAGATAAATCGAAATTTTTATACTTCAAATTAATCGCTCCGCCTACCATCCAGTGGGGCATTGTTCCTTTACCAATATCTACCTGGTCTTTCCAATCCAATTTTCCATCGTTATTTACATCCTTATACTTAATATCACCTGGTTTTAATGCAGGGTTCCCATCGTAGGTATATTTTAAATTGGTAATCTCGTTTTGGCTTGTAAACAATCCATCCGATAAATAACCAAATTGAACATCTGTCCATTTACCCGATAATTCGTTAATTCTTAATTGATCTGGATCGGTAAAATTGGGTTCATCATAATGACCCCATTTTGATCTGGACCATGACAGGTTTCCAATAACCTCATAGCTAAAGTCATTATTTTTTCCTGATGTGCCAAGGGTTAATTCAAATCCGCGTGTGTTTTGGCTATTGATATTTTCAGGTGGCAAATTTGCCCCAAAAGTACTCGGCAAACTAAGAATTCTTGTAGCTGGTATGCCTAAAATATCACGATAAAAAACATCAGCTTCTCCAAATAATTTTCTTTTCAAAAAGGAGAAATTTGTACCCATATTATAAATATTTATTTTTTCCCATGTTAGGTATGGGTTGGCAAGCCCAGTGGAACCAATCCCTTGCTGTGTTCCTGAACCTGTAAGCCATTGACCGTTAAGCTGGTATCCTGACAAATAAGCGAAATTAGCAACATTGTCATATCCAGAGGCTCCATAACTTGCCCTTAGTTTTAGTTCGTCAATTGCTGAAAAGTTTTTCATGAAATTCTCCTGGTTTAATCTCCATGCAAGTGAAATACTTGGGAAATATCCCCATCTGCTATCCGAAGGAAATTTTGCCGAAGCATCAGCCCTTAATGTTGTTTCAACCAGATATTTGTCTTTATACGAATAGTTTAACCTACCAACATAACTGACCCGACCCATTTCAGAGGCCCTACCATCGGCGATATTCGTTGTAGTATTACCAACAAACATCTGGTCAATCTCAGAGGTCAAAAATTTATCCCTTCCGGCAAAAAGTTCATCGTGACGGTAGCTAATCGTTTCGTAAAGAGCTAAGGCAGTAATATGATGGTTTCCGAACGTGTTGTCATAATTTAAGGATAGCTGTCCGGTAATGCTCCGATCTGTAGTTTTCCCAACACGAAGTTGAGCCTGGTTTCCTAAAGAGCCTACAAGCGTATATTGTTTACTGGCAACGTCGTAGGTATAATATGAGAAGGGTTTTGTAAAGGTAGTAACATCCTGACTATTTTGGTTAAAATTAAAAAAGCCCTTGGCTGAAAGTCCCTGTACTTGCTTAATTTTGTAATTTATTACCGAAGTACCTTTCAAATTTTGATTTTTTGTTTGAGTATATCCGGCAATCTTATAATCTGAAATGATGCCAATTGAACCAGTACCATTGGGTGCAGCATATGAATTTTTGGTTGGGTCCGGCAATGAGGCCGGATAAATTGGCAGTGTATCCCAATAATCCTCCCACAATGCATCTCCAGCCTGACGCCAGCTTAATTTTTGGTCATCAAGGACTGCAGCTAAATCGATTTGGATTGAAAGGTTATCGGTAACTTTAGCGTCAATATTCGATTGAACGTTATACCTCCCGTAGCCACCCCCATTCTTTTTCCAAATTGTTTCCTGATCAAGATACCCAAAAAATCCATAATATTTAATTTTATCACTTCCACCTCTTAACGACAAATTGTGTTGTTGCTGCGGAGCCCAGTCTCTTATTGTTTCTTTGTACCAGTTAGTATTTGGATATTGGGGATCCGTACCGTCATAGTACTTTTTGATTTGTTCTTCGGTAAATAAAGCCGGCTTCCCCTGATGAGTCAACCTTTCGTTTTCCATTTCCGCATATTGGCCTGCGCTGGAAGGCTTGCCAATAGCCGTAATTCCTTGTAGTGTATATGAAGAATTAAGTGTTACGATTGGTTTTTGATCAATACCACGTTTCGTCGTTACCAGGATTACTCCGTTACCAGCTCTTGAACCATAAATAGAGGCAGAGCCATCTTTTAAAATACTCACCGATTCTATCTGGTTAGGATCGATGTTGTTAAAATTTGTTTCAACTCCATCTACAATCCACAAAGCCTGGCCAAATCCCCTGATACTTAAGGATGCTTGGTCACTGCCTGGTTTCCCGCTAGATTGTTGTGAGATAAGTCCAGGTAAACGGCCTGCTAATGTATTTGCAGTGCTTGCCGAAGGTGCTATAGTAAGTTGTTCCGATTTTGCTGATGAAATAGAACCCGTTAGGTTTCCTTTCTTTTGCGTTCCGTAACCAACAGCAACAACCTCTTCAATACCAATAGCATCTTCAACAAGTGTAACATTGATTGTGGTTTTATTTCCAACTAATATCTCCTGCATTTTCATCCCCACAAATGAGAAAAGCAACGTTGCATTTGAAGATGTATTTGGAATGGAATAATTGCCATCTGCATCGGTAATAGTTCCGGTTGTAGTACCTTTTACAACTACAGAAACTCCCGGCAATGGCCCGCCAGAAGAGTCGGTCACGTTACCAGAAACTGACTTTTGTTGCTGGGAAATGGATTCGCCTTTACCATCTATGCTATTGTTTATCAACAAAATCTGACGATCCTTGATTGAATAAGAAATGTCAGTATTTGCAAATATCTTATTCAAGACTTCATTGACATTTTTCTCTTCAACCTGAATATCGACTTTTCGGTCAACATTAATCATGTTTTTGTTGTACATAAAAAAGAATTCCGAATTCTTTTCTATTCTATCAAGCACATCTTCTAATCTAGCATTTCTCATATCCAAACTTAGTTTAGCTTGCTGAGAATAAGAGTTCACCGCAAATGTTTGCGATAAGGAAAGAAATAAGATAAAAATGGTAAAACGCATAATCGTAATCATTTTTAACAGGCCAATCTTATCCATCAGCCCATAAGTTCTGTTTTTTTTCATAAATTTGTAATTAGTGGATTTCTACTTCTCTAAGTTTAATTCTACTGGTTAACAGGGTAGGTACAGCGAATACCTCCCTGTTTTTTTATCAAAACATCATAGGCAATTTATTTTAGGTTTATGTCATTTTTCAACCACATTTCCACTTTGACTTTTGCATAAGTATCATCTGCTTGTTTTTCTCTATTATGTATTTTATATTTTATCGGTGCTACTGTCGAAAGCATTTTACAAATCTCCTCCAGATTTTCATCCTTAAAGGTTGCTCGGAATATGGATGACTTTAACGAATCGCCATGCAGGATTATTTCGGTATTGTATCTACGTTCTAACCTTCTGGCTATTTCAGCCATGGAAACATTCTTGAATATTAACAACCCATCTTTCCAGCTTGTATAATTTTTCGAATCGATACTTGTTTTAATGATTTTCTTTGTTGATTTATTATAAATTACCTGTTGGTCTGGGTTTAATTCTTCCTTCACTTCTTGATCCTTGTCGAGAACAATAACTTTTCCTCTCTCAAGTATGATTTCTGCTGTAGTTTCATCGTCATAAGCAATCACATTAAACTGAGTGCCTAATACTTTTACATCAAAGTAAGGTGTGATCACACGAAATTCTTCAGTTTTAAGATGAACAACATCGAACCAGGCTTCACCAGAAATCTCGACATTTCGATGTTTCATAAAATTGATTGGATATTTAATTGATGAACCGCCATTCAACCAGCCTTGTGAGCCATCGGGTAATTGAAATTTTGTTCTTGAACCAACCGGTGAATGAATTTCTGCCCACGATTCCGCCTTTTCAGGAGAATTAATCGATAGATATGATAAAACAGCGATGGTAATTAAGGCTGGAATAATTAAAACAACTGCAACCTTTGAAAAAGCATGGTAAAAATCGTGAAATACATTTGCTTTCACATTTTTGTTCATATTTCTTTGAAGATGCAAGTTATCGAGAATCTGGGACAGGCGTTCGTTGTTATTGTTGGTATGATCAGTTTCATTCCATTCAGACTCCATGCTTTCCTTAAGCCCTTCATCATTCTCCTCGTTCTTGAAATAGGAGGATACGGACAAATAATCATTGAATGAAAATTTACCGGAAGTAAAACGTCTTATTTTTTCTTTGTTAGTATCCATGATGTCTATAATGTCCGTTTAAGACCATTATCCACTATCCGAAAACAAAAAATATTGAAATATTTTTTCAGACAATCTATATGACACTAAATCTCAGCAAAATAAATGACCGATCAAATAGAAATAAAAAGCATAAAGAAGATCAATCCAGCTAATTTATCTTTCTGAAGTTCATTAAGGATTTGCTTCTGGGCAGAAGCAAGTTGGTTTTCAACAGTATTAGGAGAGATGCCAAGTTCATCAGCAATTTGTTTGACCGACAACCCGTCATATTTCCTTTTTATAAAAATTTCTTTACGCCTGTTCGGTAAGGAATTAATAATTAATTCCACTTTTTCAAGCAGAAATTTATAATCAATAGTTTGATCCAGATTATTATCCTGTTGCAGAAGGGTGTATATCAAATCATCCTTATAAGCATTATCTCTTGACTTTTTTATAAAGTACTTTTTTATAATGTTATAGGCGATGGTGAAAATATAGGCATTAAAAGAATTGTCAGGTTTCAAGCCGTCTCTTTTGTCCCAAATATAAAGAAACACCTCCTGTACAACCTCTTCAGCTTCTTCAGCAGACTTTAGGTATTTGACTGAAAAGTTATACAAACGTGGAGAATACTTATTAAACAAATCATCAAATGCTTTCACATCACCTTGTTTCAGGTTTTTCACTGCAAGAGAATCAATATGTTTAAAAGTTGAAGTCAAAGCTAAGGTCGTTATGCGATTCAAATGGAAGTTTCAAAGATAGAATAAAAAATATCACTCAAGTTTTGATTTTAATTGATTCATATCCGCTGAAATTTTTGAGTCCATAATCCTTGCATAGATTTGAGTTGTTTTCAACGAAGTATGTCCAAGCATTTTTGAAACGGTCTCGATAGGAACACCGTTTGATAAGGTTATTGATGTTGCAAATGTGTGACGGGCAACATGCATGGTTAAATTTTTCCGGATGCCGCAAATGTCGGCAAGTTCTTTCAGGTAACAGTTCATCTTTTGGTTGGAATGTACCGGAAGCAGTCGGTTTGATGAATTTGCCAACGGATGGTTTTCGTATTTAATCAATATCTCCTGAGCGACTGGGAGGATTGGAATCCGGCACCTCGATTCGGTTTTCGTTCGGTCGATAATAATCCAATTACTGCCATCGTTTCCTTTTTGAATATGATTTGGATTCAATTTCTCTATATCCGAATAGGAGAGTCCTGTATAACATGCAAAAACAAAAACATCGCGAATTAAGTCCATTCGTAGAATGGTGATCCTTTTATTTCGGAGTTCTTTAACTTCTTGTAAGGTTAGAAAATCCCGGTTCGATTCAGCTTTAACGAATTTAAATGAATCATAAGGGTTCTTCGTTAAGTGATTCATCGCAATAGCAACATTTAAGACCTTTTTCAGCTGTTTGTGGTATTCAAGCGCTGTATTGGTTGACACATGATAGGTCTTTTTCAGATAAACATCGAAAGATTTTAAAAAATTGTAGTTGATGCTTGAAAGGGGAAGGTCCTTCCGTCCTTCCTTGGTTTTTATAAATTCTTCCACCCGTTTCTTTGTGGTCCGGTAATGTTTTAATGTTCCGTAAGAATAGTCTTTACCCATTGTCGCTTTAACGTTTTTGACTACCAAATCAAAAATTTCCATCAATCCCTGTCCGTTGCTTTGTCCCAGAAATCTACTCCTGATGGTGAAAATGTCGAATGGCTGACCTATTGATTCCAATTGATTATAGATGTCCTGTATTTTAGAAGTGACCTTATCCAATCGGTTCTTAATGATTTTTGTTTCTTCGGACTTCCCTTTGATCTGTTGCGTAGATTCAACCCACATCTCTGAATCAAGGAAGAACCCAGTTGAAATTTCGAACCTTTGCCCCTTCATGGTACACCTTAAATACAATGGGCATTTACCGTCCGGTCTTGATTTTGACTTCTTTAACTGAAAACAAACTGTAACTCTCATCTCATTGAATTTAACAAATTGTAAAAAAGGTCTCGCTCCAATTGTTAAAAATACCCTGTTTGAAGGTATTTTAAAAGCATTAAAACGAATCAAAATAAATCAAAATGTATTGAAATACAGAAAGTTACATCGATTAGCGAGACCTCTGGGAGAATTTGTGTTGAGGTCTCGATTTAGACCCTTTTAGTTTGATTTTCAGTGCATATTTTGGATGTTTTGCACAAACAAAAAAGCACTTAAATCATTGATTTTAAGTGCTTTTAGTTAATTTTGTAATCAGCATTAGTGATCCTACCGGGATTCGAACCCAGATCATAAGAACCGGAATCTTACATTCTATCCATTGAACTATAGGACCATTTTATTTTAGCGAGGACAAAAATAACAAAACTTGAATTTAATCAGCCCCTTTATTCGAAAAACATAAAGATCGTATGCCTTTTTTATCAACAAACATGAATCATGTCTATTTTTCAGGATATTCAAGTTTTGGGTTGTTGATAATTTTATAGAGGTCAAATCCCGGAAGATAGTTTATTCTGCTACTTTTGAGGTTAATAAATCCACCATATGACTACTGAAGAATTATTGAAAGAATGCCGTCTTGAGTTTGAAGAATATTTTCAGTCACTTATTACTGACTCTCCTGAAAATCAGCTGAGAGTAGAAGACATTAGGACACATTCGCTGCGAGTAGCAGGAAACTCTCTTCTGCTTGCTAAAGTATTACTGCAAACCGAAGAAGATAAACATATAGCCGAAATCATCGCCCTGTTTCATGATTACGGAAAGGCAGTTATGATTGTTCAGGGTACTGAATCTCCAATAAATATACAGCACAATCATGCCGCTTTATCGGCGAAGCTGGTACAGCAAATGGAATTTTACTCTAAGTTGACGGCTGATGTTCAGTTAATTATCCTGAAGGCGATAGAAGGCCACAATAAACTTAAGCTTCCCAAGCTTGACAACGAGCAACAGACACTTTTTGCCCGTTTGCTTCGTGACGCCGACAAACTGGATATTTTCGAAACGTCGTACAGGTTTTTTAAGGAAAAATACGGGTTCCAGCCTTTAATGACCATGGATTTAATTAATCATGTTGAGATTTCGGATAAAATTATCAAAAGTGTTTTGGCCGGAAAAACGGCAGCAGTTGAGGATATGAAAACCATGAACGACTATCGCTTGTTGCTTCTGTCGATGGCTTTTGACCTTAATTTCAAATACACATTCAGGATTCTGAGTGAAAAGCAATACATCCAGAAAATATACGAAACCTTGCCTAAACGCGACCAGATTATTGATGCCTATCGGGGAATCAAACTGTTTGTTGAGAATAAGTTTGTTTCCTGAAAGTCGCACTCTTATTAAATTTCAGCATGAGTAAACGGTTGGTTTGTATCTGCAACATGGTTACAGAGAAAGAAATTCACGCCGCATTGGTGAAAGGTGCGAAATTAACAACCGAAATTCAAAAAATGACACGAGCCGGAACCAGCTGTGGCCGGTGTTTACCCTGGATTGATTCAATTGTGGAAGAATATTTAGCGGCCTTGCCGGACGACCCACAACAGCGAATTGATTTTGGTGAATAATCTAATTGTCAGAGTTCAACCATCGACTCAATCCTGTGACTGAACGCTTTTTCTCGTTTTAGCTTACCTGCTTTACTCCTGAAAAATTCTCTGGGTATTGACAGTAAAAACAATCAGACAACATTAATTTGGTAGAAATCTGAATAAAATTTCTGGTTGCTATGCTGGTGGTACATAAGCTAATTTTTAATAACTTGGCATTAAATTAAACCATCCATGAACCCAAAATTATATTTTATTCTTTCCATTCTTTTATTCCTCGTTTTTGGTATTGAATCAAAGTCACAGGATAAAATCAAGGTTTCCGGAACAGTCACTTTCTCTAAGAACATTCCTTTGAACAAGGTAAAGGTACTTGCATTTAATTCAGGGGAGTATACCTACACCGACTCGCTTGGGCATTTTAATCTTAGTAGTTTTAAAAAGGATATTCTGATAATTTCAGCTTCCGGATTTGAGAAACGAAATGTTAAAGTTGGTAAACAAGACTCGTATATGGTCAACCTTGATTATAAGAACAATCCAACTAATTTTAAAGATGCGGTAAGTAACGGGCATATTTCTGAAAATGCGCTTCAGCAAGCAATCAACTCAGGTCAGCAGAAAAAAGGAAAGGATTATTCGACTTATTCATCGATATTTGAACTAATAAGCAGTGAAATTTATGATGTCCGTGTAAGTGGCTCGATTGTCTACAACAAAAAAATCCTTTCACTAAATTCAAATCCGCAAGTCCTTTATGTTGTTGACGGGAAAGTTGTTGCTGACATTTCGTTTGTGGCTCCTGCTGATGTAAAAACAATTGAATTTATTGATGATGTGAGTACAGCAATGTGGGGTATGCAGGGCGCTAATGGCGTTCTGAAGATCACTCTGAAATAGAACGGCTGAGAGGTCGATGGCTTTTATTTTCTCATTAAAAATGGTTGCATAGAATACAAATTTTTTGATGGATTGATGTATATTTGAAAAACAGGGGTTTAAAATATAAACCATTTGACCTCTAATGCTGTTCTAAACTTAAAATACCCTAAAAAGAATATCTATGAAAAATCTTAACGTATTAGCAGCCGTTTTTCTAGCAGGCTTAACGATTGCCGGATGTTCGCAAAAAGACACAGTAGTTCCCGCTGATGAAGAAACTTTGACTTTAAAAAGTGCTTCAGTAGCTGGAAAATTTATTGTTGTACTGAAAGAAGATGCAGAAATTGCGCAAGCTGACCTGCAAACCCGCAATGCCAAAGTGAAGGCTAAAGCTTTAGGTCTACTTAAAAAGTATGAAGTTACAGGTGAAGTCGAAGAGGTGTACCAAACGGCCTTACAAGGTTTTGCTGTGAAAATGGCACCGGGACAGGCAAAAAAAATGGTATTTGATCCCGAAGTGAAATATGTTGAGGCAGATCAGATGATTGTATTGTCGCCTATTAATGCTACCGGGAAACCTGCACCTCAGCCAGTTACTCAAAGTATCCCGTGGGGAATTACCAGAGTAAACGGTGGTGTTAGCGGAGTTGGTAAAACAGCCTGGATTATTGATAGTGGTATTGATTTGGACCATCCTGATTTGACCGTGGATCTTGCAAAATCCAGAACCTTTTTGGGAGGAACGTCTACTCCTGATGATCAGAATGGTCATGGAACGCATGTAGCCGGAACGATAGCAGCTAAAAATAATACTATTGGGGTTGTAGGAGTGGCTTCCGGAGCTACCGTGGTGTCAGTAAGGGTTTTAGATCGACGCGGAAGTGGGTCAACATCTGGAGTAATTGCCGGAGTTGATTACGTTGCAGCAGTAGCTTCTTCAGGTGATGTTGCAAATATGAGTCTTGGTGGTGGGGTTTCTGCAGCTCTTGATGCTGCCGTGCTTGCAGCTTCCGGAAAGTGTAAGTTTTCACTAGCTGCCGGAAACGAAACGGATAATGCCAATAATCATTCTCCGGCTCGCGTTAATGGACCAAATATTTACACCATCTCAGCTATGGGAACAGGCGATAAGTGGGCTTCCTATTCAAATTACGGTAATCCGCCGGTTGATAATTGTGCTCCAGGATCTTCTATCTTTTCAACGTACAAAGATGGCGGGTATGCAACCCTTTCAGGCACATCGATGGCAGCCCCTCATGTTGCTGGAATATTGTTGCTTGGGGGAATTAGTAGTGGTGGAAAAGTAATTGGCGATCCTGATGGAAATGCTGATGTAATTGCTGTTCATTAAATTGACAATAATTTCTACACAAAAGAGGCTGTTCCATCCAGGAACAGCCTCTTTTGTGTTATTCTGAATACTGAGACTGAAGACTGATCACTAGTTTCTCTTAGCGGTCCAGTCAACAGCACAGCCAATGTGTTCTTTTATTTTCGGGTCTTGGAAAGCTTCAGGAGTGTGCCCGAAAACTGTGTAGTAGGAGCGGGTTTGTCCCATTTCCTGATACCAGATTAGCGGGTGATCGCCCATTTTCCATTTGTCGTCTTTCAGGGTTTCGGCATCCAGCGAAGTTTCGTCTAAACGTGCCAATACCTGAACTTTTGAGCGTGGATTTTCTTTGAATGTGTACCATTCGTCAAAGGTGCGGTAGGTTTGCATTCCTTTAAAAGGAACCATACTCGGATGATCGGTATTCTCAAAGATTACAGTACCAATCTGACCGCGTGGATGCGTTTTGAAATACGCGCCAGTTAATTGTCCGTACCAGGCCCAGTCGTATTCACAATCGGTAGCAGCATGGATACCCACAAAACCTTTCCCGGTATTCATAAAAGATTCAAAATTCTTTTGCTGTTGTTCGTTCAATACGTCCATTGTTGGGTTTAGGAATACAACAACATCAAAGGTTTTCAGGAATTCAGGAGTAAACAGATCGGCGTTTTCAGTGGCAGTCAATACCCATTTTCGTTCCTGGGCCAGGTCGCTCATCATTTTTAATCCTGCTGAAATTGAATTGTGCCTGAATCCAGAGGTTTTTGAAAATACAAGTACGTTTATTTTTTGTTCCTGAGCGATTCCCGTAAAAATCGTTGCAAGTAACAGGCTTAAAGCCAGAGCAAGTTTTTTCATGTGTTTATAGTTTAGGTTAATTGGTTTGCAAGATTACAAAATTTAAATCAGAAATAAAGGGATTTATCTGGTTTCAATTGCTTGAAAACCAGATAAATCCCTTTATGCCGAAATGTATTTATTAATTGGAACTTGCCGGAACTGTTATCAGTTGCTCGGTAGTTTGGTGAGGAGCAGCCATGCCTGATTTCTTTTTATAAGGTAGTGGTTGCCAGCCCAAAAGGAATAACAAGACAAAGAATCCGAGAATATAGGCAACAATAATGTGCCAACCTGCCTTGATCCAGCCAAATACTGATCGGGCTTCAGGAAATTTGCTCGAAATGGCAACTCCGGCTGAAGATCCGAACCAGATCATCGATCCACCGAATCCAACGGCATAAGCCAACATACCCCAATCGTAACCGTTTTGTTCGAGGGCAAGTTTGGTCAGCGGAATATTATCGAAAACTGCTGAAACGAAACCCAGCGAGAAGGCTGTTTGCCACGATGCTGCCGGAAGTTCTTCAACTGGCATTAATGATGCGCAGGTAACCAGAGAGATCAGAAATATGGAACCGGAAATAGCGTTTTTTGCTTCTTTCCAGTCAGTTTCCCGGATAAATGCGCCAATCCCGATAGCAACCCAAACGCCCAGAGCCGGAAAATCGAGAAAAATATTTGTTAAAATAGTAAGCAGCAGAATCATCGCAACAACACCAATACGTCCCCAGTCGATGGTGACATCAATCGGTGCATCTTTCTGGATGCGTTGATATTTATCTTGTTGAATGGATGCAAATATGGAGAAGAAAGCCAATGCGGTAAAAGCTGCAATATAACCATGAAGCACATTAAAGGGAGAAACTCCCTGAATCCACATCAAGGTCGTAGTGGTATCGCCAATAACGCTGCCCGATCCGCCGGCATTACTGGCGGCAACAATAGCTGCAATATAACCCAAATGAACTTTGTGTTTAAAAACGACCATGGCAATGGTACCGCCAATTAATGCTGCTGCAATGTTGTCGAGAAAAGAAGATAGTACAAAAACAGCAATGAGCAGTACCAAGGGTCCTTTCCAGTCGTCGGGCAATAGTTTAGGTAAATACTCCGGAAGTCTGGACTGTTCGAAATGCCTTGACAGTAGCGCAAAACCAATCAGAAGTCCTAATAAGTTGAGCAGTACGCTCCATTCACCCACACGCATTTCTTTGTGTAGAATTTGATCTGAAAATGGTATATGCCCAAATAAATGTTCAGATAAGTTAAACTCCGGAATAAAAAAGAATTTAAAAATAAGAATAGAAGTTAGTCCGATAAGACCTACCGCAAGGGTGTAGCGATGAAACAATGCAACGCCAAGGAGTGTTAGTCCGAAAAGTAAAAATTCGGGACGAATCCCAAAAATCAGAGGTGCAATTTGTGCCAGAATCATAATTGGTTTCTTTGGTGAATTTTATTAGTCGAAATGTAATTTTAGGATCGTAAAGATAAATCTTGATTTTCGAACATGGATACATATAGTCGTTTTTATCTGACTATTTAGTGCAATTTCAATCATAACTTTAACCGATTTCCGAAATTGGAATACTTTCGGAATAAATAGAAATTTTGCAGCTAATTTTGCACCAGAACTTAAGGCGAAAATATGTGTCAGTTTATATACGTTTATTGACCACTTCTTCGTTCAGTATTCACCAAAAGTTAACTATTAAAGATCTGAAAATTAATTTAATATGCAATTGTTCAAAAAAATAAATTTGCTGTTGATAAACCTACTCGTCACAGCAATTGGGTTAAATGCCCAACCCATCTCTCCCGAAAAGGGAATCTACGATGGAAAGATTGGAAACGATCAACTTATTTTAATTGCCGAAAAGGCCGATTCATCGTTATTGAAAGGACATTTTGTTCAGAATAGAGGAAAAGCGGTTGAGGAGAACCATTTTTTTATCTTGAATACGTCTGGAAGTAAACCCATTTTTCAATCTGATTTATACCTGGGAAAAATGAAAACCTCGAAAATCAGGTCTTCAGGTTTTGAGGGAAGACTCATATTGATGAATGGAAAAAGGCGATTCTTTTTCTGGCGCCCCAAAGTTGATGTGAGTTTTACGCTAAGGCCAGAAGTTCAAGCAAAGCCTACCAAACGATATCAGGATGAGATATTCCCTGTAATCGAAGTCAAAAGCGATCTTATCTACGGGAAAGCCAAAGGTTATTGGACACATTCTCCTTATTCAGATGAACCATACATTACCACTTTGAGTAAAGGATTGGTAAAAGCATTTAATGATCCGGAATTGCTTGATTTAAAGCTAGACGTATATTATCCCAAAACAGATCTTTTTAAAGGCAGACCGTTGGTTATGCTCATTCACGGTGGAGCGTTTTACATCGGAAGTAAAGAGTCGGCTTGTGAAGTGGCGCTGGCAACTTCGCTGGCTAAACGTGGTTATTTGGTGGCATCAATCAATTACCGTTTAGGATTTAAGTTAATGCCCGGCGATATTGAGTTGAGTGCATATCGTGCCATTCAGGATGCCCATGCGGCCCTTCGGTTTCTGGCGCATAACGCCAAAGGACTAGGAATTGACCCGAACCAGGTATACATAGGCGGAACAAGCGCAGGAGCTGTGGCATCGCTGAATACTGCCTTTATGAAAAACGATGAACGACCCGAACGTATCCTGAAAGCAGGCGAAGAAGGTACGCTCGGAAAGATTGAAGAATCGGGGAATAAATATACCGAAACGTTTAAGATTAAGGCTGTTGTTAATATGTGGGGTGCTGTAGCCGATGTGAATATTATCGATAGGGAAGAAAATATACCTGTTTTATCGATTCATGGCACTGCCGACGATGTTGTGCCTTTCGAAAATGATTATCCGTTTCGAAATTCGCTGATGATAAACCGGTTAGTGATGGATAAAATGTATGGTTCGAAGCCAATTCACGACCGGTTGCAAATAATTGGTATCCGTAACCGGTTAGTTTCTTTGGAAGGATTGGGTCATGAGCCGGAATTGGCCACCTATAACACATTAAACAATTGGATGGATACTATCTCGAATAATGTTTCGCGTTTTTTGTATGAAGAAACTGCTGCGGATGTTGCATTGCCCCCAAGTCAGCTTACAATTACTGAACGTGCTGATTTAAAGCCATTTTATTTTGAAGTGAATAATGGTTCGCTGGTTCAGGTTTCGGCGACCGGTGGTGTGAAAACAAAAGCCGATCCGACTGATTCTTCGGTTATCTGGTTTAAAAATACAGAGAAAAAAGAGCTCGTCTTTTTGACCCGTAATAAGTTTGAAGCCTGGAATACGAAGGTTTTTCCGGTTTCTATCGGGCAATAATTCGGGTTAAGGATTGAATAAAATTAGGTGATTGGAGAATGAGGTTTTCCATCTGGTCTGGATTAGTAGAAAAACAAAAAGGTAGAACCTCTGTCCTACCTTTTCTCTCTTAAACTAACTAACCTAACTAAACCTAAACTTATGAAAAAAAAATGTATTACAAAGATAGACTACGGAATTGATTTTCAGGTAAAATAATCCTTAAATGATGTTAAAATAATTGTGTCCGTATGTTAATTAATTCTAACCTGAATTTGTTATTCCTCTGTCGTTTCTTGCTGAATTGAGGATGTTTTACCCAAAGTGTTCCTATTTTAAATAAAAACGATGAACCTCTTTATGAGATTCACCGTTTTTAGTTTTTATAGCTTGTTCCTGATTGCAGAAATCAGATTGTGTTTTGAGCTATTTGAATAAAGGAATTAAGGTAATAAATAAACCTGTAATAATAGCAGTGGTAATCACACCCATAATATTGGCGCCCAATGCTTCCTGTAGAACAATGGCATTTGGATTTATTTTACTTACTTCCTTCTGTACTACCTTGGCAGTTGAAGGTACACAACTCACACCGGCACACCCGATGGCTGGATTAAAGTTTCCTTTTTTAATGAAATACATTACATAGCCCCCAATAATTCCGCCAATACCAGAGAAAAGTAATGCAATAATTCCGAGGACTAAAAGCGTTAGAATTTTTGGATTCAGTAATAAATGAGCTTCGCACAAAATTCCAAGTAATATTCCTAACAAGAAGGTAGAACCATATAAAAGCGGACCTTCAATAAATTCCAGGATATGTGTCAAGCCAGACTCACGAATAGCTATCCCAATAAATAATGAGAAAAACAGTGGTGATGCAACTGGAAAGAGAAAGCAGAGTACTACACAAAGGATGACCGCTGCAGCTAATTTCATGCTTTGGGAGATTGGCTTTGCCGGTTTTTCGTATTTAACCTGAATTCCTCTAAGTTTTTTCGGTACCAATAGCCGAATCAGGTAAGGATATCCTCCGTATGTTAACCCAAGATAAAGATAAGCTACTACCGTAATCGGTACAAACAAATCTTTTGCAAGCATTAACGAAGTGTACAATACCATCGGTCCATCAGCTCCTCCAACCATAGCAATGGACGCAGATTCATTTAAATTCAATCCCATAGCCATTGCCACCGGAATAGTTGCAAAAGTTCCAAGTTCAGCAAAAAGCGCTAATGTCATGCTTGAAAATGGACGAACCAGGATGTAACTAATATCAATCATTCCCCCAATTCCCATAAAAATGAAGCACGCAATCAATCCATTGCTAAACATATAGGTATAAATTGGCTGTAGCCAATCGATCTGCAAAATATTGATTAATTGATTGACGTCGGTAACCATAGGGTCCACAAATATATTTCCCTGAGTTCCGTCTGGCATAAACATGATACTTGCATTAATTGTAGCCATACCCAATCCCATCGGAATCATCAACAGAGGCTCCAGAATGCCTTTCTTTCCGAGGTAAACCAGTAATAATCCCAGAAAAATTAATCCTACCCGGGTAAATGAAATTAATGGATCGGAAAGTGCAAGGGTCGAAAACCCTTGAAAAAGTTTATAAAATATTTCCATTTGAATGATAAAGTTTTAATACAAATTAGACCCTATTGTACAGGTTTTACATTTTTACGCTTAAGTCGTTTCATTTCGCTGTAAGATTCACGAAGTGTGGTAAATTTGTTCGAATCTTTGGCTGTCATTGTTTTGAAAAGCACCCAAATGATACCCGATACTAAAAAACCGATCAGGAAAGTTATCCCGTAAATCAAAGCGATGTTATAAATTATATTCATTTTAAAAATATTAAGATTTGTTATCCAACTTCTATAAGGATATCGCCTTCCATTACAGCATCGCCCTTTTTATAGTTTACTGAAATTATTGTACCACTCTTGTCAGAATTGATGATATTTTCCATTTTCATAGCTTCCAATGTTAAAAGCTTATCTCCTGTTTTTACCACATCTCCAACTTTTACATAAATGTCAAGGATAGTCCCTGGAAGTGGCGATTTGATAAAGCCAGAACCCTTAGGGCCAGCTGGCGAACTGGTTTTTTGCTCCGATCTGGTGATGTCAGTTGAAGGAACGGCTTCGGTTCTTACTAATTTAGGCGTTTTGGTCGTTTCGAGAACGCGGTCGAACTCAACGGTATACGAATAGCCATTAACTTCAACTTCGGCAACATTGTCCTCTATGCTTTTAATATCTAAATCGTATGCATTGCCATTTATCGTGAATGAGAATTTTTTCATACTGTTTATGTTATCTGGGATTTTGACGTAATGTATAGATCTTTGAACTCCAAGGTGAATATATCTTGGAAACTTTCTTTAAAGTAATCGTGAAGCTTTCCTGATCGTGCAAATCTGTTTGGTACATATGAATGGCCAAAGCAATGGCAGCAGCAGTTTCTTCATGTATTTCAGCACTGATATTTGGGTTCTGTTTTGCCGTTTCTTTTGGAGTAGTTGATTGGTTTTTTGCATCAACTATTTTGTTTGTGCGAATCAGAAAATAGATAAACAAGACAACAAGTGCCAGTACAATGCCCCAGAAAAGGCCTAACTGAGTGTTCGACAAAGGCTCGGAAATACTCGCCCCGAATTGTAAAAAGATAAAAAGTATCTTCATTATAATGGAAGGTTAGAGTGTTTTTTTGGAGGATTCAATACCTTCTTTGTAGCTAAGCTTTGTAAAGCCCTGATGATGCGGAAGCGTGTATTGCGTGGTTCGATGATATCGTCGATATAACCGTATTCGGCAGCTTTGTATGGATTGGCAAATTTATCTTTGTAATCTTCTTCAGCTTGAGTAATGTATGCAGCACGTTCTGCTTCGTCTTCGATAGCCGAAATCTTTTTGCTGCGAAGAACTTCGATTGCGCCTTTGGGTCCCATTACTGCAATTTCGCCGGTTGGCCATGAGTAGTTGATGTCGCCACGTAAGTGTTTCGAAGCCATTACGCAATAAGCGCCACCGTATGCTTTACGCAGAATTACAGTCACTTTTGGAACAGTAGCTTCGCCGTAAGCATAAAGCAATTTTGCCCCGTGGGTGATAATACCGCCGTATTCCTGAGTTGTTCCCGGAAGGAATCCCGGAACATCAACCAATGTAATAATCGGGATGTTAAAAGCATCGCAGAAACGAACAAAACGTGCAGCTTTACGCGAAGCGTTAATATCGAGCACACCAGCAAGATAATTCGGTTGATTGGCAACTATTCCAACAGAAACGCCATCGAAACGGGCATAACCAACAACAATATTTTGTGCATAGTGACGGTGAACTTCAAAGAATTCGTTGTTGTCAACAATTGCGCTGATAACGCCCTTTACATCATATGGTTTGTTTGGGTTATCCGGAATTATTGAATTGAGAGAATCTTCCAAACGGTTAATTGGGTCCGTGCAATGAACTAAAGCTGGATCTTCCAGATTGTTCTGTGGTAAATAACTTACCAGTTTACGGATCAGTAAAATACCCTCCCGCTCATCTTCGGCTACAAAATGTGCAACTCCTGATTTTGAGCCATGAACAGAAGCTCCACCCAGTTGTTCGTCAGTAACGATTTCTCCAGTCACTGTTTTTACTACCTTCGGACCTGTAACAAACATGTAGCTAGTGTCTTTGCTCATGATAATGAAGTCGGTCAATGCAGGCGAATAAACTGCACCTCCGGCACATGGACCAAAAATTGCTGAAATTTGTGGTACAACTCCTGAAGCAAGGATGTTACGTTGAAAAATTTCTGAATAACCAGCCAATGCAGTTACGCCTTCCTGAATACGTGCGCCACCTGAATCGTTGATTCCGATAACCGGAGCTCCAACTTTCATAGCCATATCCATTACTTTGCATATTTTAAGTGCATAAGTTTCGGATAATGAGCCCCCAAATACGGTGAAATCCTGTGCGTAGATATATATAATCCGACCATCAATGGTTCCCTGTCCGGTTACCACACCATCGCCCAGAAATTTGGTTTTTTCCATACCGAAGTTGTCGCAACGGTGGGTCATAAACATGTCATATTCTTCAAAACTGCCTTCATCAAGTAACATTTCGATGCGTTCGCGGGCAGTTAATTTGCCTTTTGCATGCTGTGCTTCAATTCTTTTTTCTCCACCTCCAAGTTTTGCTTCAACGCGAAGGTCAATGAGTTTTTGTATTTTATCTTGATTGTTCATAGGATGTATAGATAGGTAAGTAGATTATTTGTCAGAGCAAAGTTCTGTTAGCACACCTAGAGTTGATTTTGGATGAAGGAATCCGATGTTTAAACCTTCAGCGCCTTTGCGACTCGTTTTGTCGATCAACTGAACGCCATTTGCAGCAACATCATTCAATGCGTCATTTACGTTTTCAACAGCAAATGCAAGGTGATGCACGCCAGGTCCTTTTTTCTCAAGGAATTTACCGATTGGCCCTTCCGGATCGGTTGACTCCAGTAGTTCAATTTTGGTTTGACCCACTTTGAAAAAGGCAGTTTTAACTTTCTGGTCTGCAACCTCTTCAACTGCATAGCATTTCAGGCCCAAAACATTTTCATAGTAAGGAATAGCCTCTTCCAGATTGTTTACAGCGATTCCAATGTGTTCGATATGAGTTATTTCCATTTTGTGTAAGTGTTTAATAAATGATAATTTGATTTGATTTTATTGTTGTTTTTTTGCGCTGCAAAAGTACGCTTACATTCTATCTTTTTAAACCGATTGCTCAATTATTCGAAAAATAGGGTGTGTGTTCTTTAACAGTATTGAATTTTGTGAATTGTGAATTTTAAGTTTTTATAAAGGTTTTTACTGAAATTACAGGTTATTAAAATTCAGTATTTACCTGATTTGATGGTAAAAGAAAAGGCAGATTTTGAGCCTGCCTTTTCTTTTGATATTTTTTAAAGTCTACTACTATCTTTTACAAAATGGAAATGTGATCCGTAACGTTCAAAAGACGCTTTATCCAATGCTTCCCTGTGGGCAGGGTGGGCAATGGAGATAAGTAGTTTAGCACGTTCCTGTAAAGTTTTTCCGTACAGATTAACCGCACCGTATTCAGTAACGACCCAATGCATGTTTGAACGGGTGCTAACAACACCTGAACCTTCAATCAGCGTTGGGCAAATCTTTGATACACCTTTGGTTGTAACCGATGGAATGGCGATAATTGGTTTACCACCTTTTGAATGACCAGCACCGCGGATGAAGTCAATCTGACCGCCAACTCCTGAATAGTGTTTTGTTCCGATTGAGTCGGCACAAACCTGACCAGTTAAGTCGATTGCTAATGCTGAGTTGATAGCAGTTACTTTGTCGAGTTTGCGGATAACAGCCACATTATTCGTGTGACCAACATCCATCATGGCTACCAATGGGTTGTCGTCAACAAAATCGTAAACGGCTTTGGTTCCCATCAGGAACGATGCTACCATTTTGCCTTTGTCAATGCATTTGTGTTTTCCGGTAACGATACCTTTTTCAACCAATGGTAAAATACCATCAGAGAACATCTCGGTGTGAACACCTAAATCTTTATGGTTTCCTAATTGGGCCAATACTGCATTTGGTATACCACCGATACCCATTTGTAAACAAGCGCCGTCTTCAACCAATCCAGCTACGTTTTTGCCTAACTGAATTTCGATATCAGAAAGAGGTGCATTGCCGTGGGCATATAATTGAATATCATCTTCAACAAAAATATCGATCATGTCAATGCTAATCATAGCATCACCCCAGCAACGTGGCACATTTGGATTTACAGCAGCAATAACAACATCGGCACACTCAACAGCAGCTAATGTGGCATCAACTGAAGTTCCAAGCGAAACAAAGCCATGTTTGTCTGGAGGAGAAACCATAATCATAGCTACGTTAACTTTTAGGTAGCCATCTCTGATTAGTTTCTGTGTTTCACTGAGGAATACCGGAATGTAGTCGGCATAACCAGCCTGAGTTTGTTTACGCATGTTTCCGGCAACAAAAAATTGTTCGCCCTGAAAAATGCCTTCGAATTCAGGATTGGCATAATCAACTTGGCCCTCGATGTGGATGTGTTGAATTTTAACATCATACAATTCTCCGTTTCTTCCACGCTCAACCATTGGCTTGATCAATGTGTGTGGAGTAACTGCAACTGAACTCAGGTGAACACGGTCGCCTGATTTAATAACTTTTACTGCTTCTTGAGGAGATACGTATTTAATTTGCTTCATATAATGTGATTTTGAATGATTTGCCTTTTAAAATCGGTGGCAAATATAGATATTAAATTTCCACACGACCTTGACCAAATTCCTTATTTAAAACGTATCTACATAAAAGAAGGGGTTTGTAAAATTAGTGTTAAGAAATGCCTTTTGAGTTGATGTGCAACTAAATATATAGATTTGTAGATGTGTTATTTTTAAGTTTGACAAGGGAAACTGAATACTGTGACTGACCACTTTTGTCGTCAGGTAAAAGACTTTCCTTCTCCCTTTATCCAATTGTTAACACTGTCCTGTTATTTACTTTTTTACCAGCTTTAAGCCTGAAATATTTATCTTTGTCGCATTCAATTTTTTAAGGCATTTATAAATCATATTTATACCTAAATATTCCAAAATGATTCTATTCTTTAAGACTCCACAAGACACATTTATTGCTTTAAATTCTGTCCAAAGCCTTAATCAGGAAGACATTACGAAGTTGGTTTGGCTGTTTGGCGAGGCTGAGAAGCTGGATAGTGAAGTTCTGGACGGATGGTTTGTCGGGCCACGTAAAGAAATGCTGACTCCATGGAGTACCAACGCGGTTGAGATTACTCAGAATATGGGCATTCAGGGAATTCTGCGTATTGAGGAATATATTCAGGTGGCCGATCAGTCTGCTGGATTTGATCCGATGCTGAAAGCTTTATACCACAACTTGGATCAAACCATCTTTACCATCAATAAGAAACCGGAACCAATTCTTGAAATTGGAGACATTGCAACATACAACGAACAGGAAGGCTTGGCTTTGAGTCAGGAAGAAATAGACTATCTGAATTCGGTTTCTGAAAAACTGGGACGAAAATTAACTGATGGCGAGGTATTTGGTTTCTCGCAGGTGAACTCGGAACATTGCCGTCACAAAATTTTCAACGGAACATTTATTATCGATGGGGTAGAGCAGGAGATGTCGCTTTTTCAGCTCATCAAAAAAACATCGCAGGAAAATCCAAACTTCATAATTTCTGCATATAAAGACAACTGTTCGTTTGTCCAAGGTCCAGTGGTTGAGCAGTTTGCTCCAAAGACTCAGGACAAACCCGACTTCTTTGAAGTTACTGATATTGAAACTGTGCTTTCACTGAAAGCCGAAACACATAATTTTCCGACAACAGTTGAGCCGTTTAATGGTGCTGCAACCGGAACCGGTGGTGAAATTCGCGACCGTATTGCCGGTGGAAAGGGCAGTTTGCCCATTGCCGGAACCGCTGTTTATATGACTTCGTACCCACGCACTGAAGACGCACGCAGCTGGGAGCAGGCCACCGAAGAACGCGATTGGTTGTATCAAACTCCGGAAGAAATTCTGATCAAAGCATCGAACGGTGCCAGCGACTTCGGAAACAAATTCGGACAGCCGATTATTACCGGTTCGGTGCTCACTTTTGAGCATTTCGAGAACGACCGAAAATATGGTTTCGACAAAGTAATCATGCTGGCCGGAGGGATTGGTTTTGGCGCGAAAAAAGATAGTCTGAAAGACGAACCCACCAAAGGCGACAAAGTGGTGCTTTTAGGGGGCGATAATTACCGCATCGGAATGGGCGGTGGAGCTGTTTCGTCGGTGGCAACCGGCGAATTCGAAAACCACATCGAGCTGAATGCTGTTCAGCGTGCCAATCCTGAAATGCAGAAACGTGTTTATAATGCCATACGTGCCTTGAGCGAATCGTCTGAA
>JAHEYT010000085.1 GCA_023251455.1 Bacteroidota bacterium | reverse complement strand
CTCGGGTTTACCATTAGTGGTGCTGTTGGATGTTTTTTGTATTGGAAATTTATTGGCTGCGATAGTGGTACCTGTCCGATAAAATCGGTTTGGTATCTTTCTACACTTTGGGGAACAGCAATGGGCTATCTTTTGGGAGATTTAACCGGAAGTTTTATAATGAAAAGGGGGACTGAGAATGATAAGGCGGTTTAATCGTATAGTTAACTCTTCACGACCTGTTTTGGTCGATTTTTATGCCGATTGGTGCGGCCCATGCCGGTTAATGCCACCCATACTGAAAGAAGTGAAAGATGAATTTCAGAAACATGTTCGCATCATCAAAGTAAATGTCGATCATTATCCTGATATAGCCACCATTTGTAAAGTTCAGAACATTCCGTCTGTTGTGTTGTTTCAGGATGGAAAAATACATTGGAGTGGAATGGGTGTACAGCAGGTAAACGACATCTCCATTGCCTTGAGAGAGATTTTATAGACATTTATTAAACCGAACCTAACAGCAAATGGCAGAACGCAAACTTCAAATAGGGGAGCAGCTTCCTCATTTTATACTGAACGACGAAAACCACCAGCCAATTGATATTTCTTCATTAAAAGGCAAATTCCTGATTATCTATTTTTACCCGAAAGACGATACTCCCGGATGCGTGAAAGAAGCTTGTAGTTTCCGCGATTCGTTTCAGGATTTGGTCGACGCCGGAGCCTTGGTTTATGGTGTAAGCAGCGACCGGCCAGACACTCATGCCCAGTTTAAAGCCAAATACCGGTTGCCATTTTCATTGTTATCTGATACCGCCGGCGAGTTACGCAAACTGCTCGGAGTTCCCTCCGATTTGTTTGGCTTGCTTCCAGGCAGGGTCACTTATGTTTTCGATCCTGAAGGTCGGTTGATCAAGGAATTTAAATCGCAGTTATCGCCCGAGAAGCATGTAAAAGAAGCGTTGAAAGTAATTGCGGCAAACGGTGACTAACGGTTCGCTGAGTTACGAAAATGCGTCCGTCCGGCTAAAATCAACAGAATAAAAGTCTGCAAAAGCAGGTAAAGTACGAGCGTGTTTCCGATTCCTGAAGAAGCTTTAGCAATTTCAGAACTTGTATTTCCAATCACCAGTGACAGATCTGAAATACTTACCCCCAATAATTTGAGCAGAGTAAGAATCAACGCATCAATCGAAACAAATATCAGGAGGTAATAAGCAATTTGCCGAACGATTACTTTTCGCCGGTTTTCGGCTTTGATTTTATTCATCAGGTTCAGCGTAAAATCAGGGTTTCCGAGCTCCAGTTTGCTGTTTTTCAAGATAGAAGAGGCGAGTTTATCTGTTTCGTTATTTTCCATCACAACAGGTTTTTAATTTCCGATTTCAGTTTTTGTTCCAGTAGTCCGTACATTTTTTTGCGGGCACGGTGCAGTTTCATTTTTATATTTTCGCGTGTAATAGCCGTAATTTCAACAATTTCATCAATCGAATTCTCGTTCAGGTAATAGAGCGTGAGCAATAAGCTGTCTTCCGATCCAAGTTCCTCCAGAACCATATCAATGTATTTCTTTTGGTCGTCGTGTGTCATCTTTTTGTAGGCTGACTCCAGTTGATCGACCGCTATATCCGGGATCTTCGACAAATCGATGGTCGGTGCTTCAGTTTTATCTCGTGCCCGCTTGGTAAGCGATTGGTTGACGACAATCCGGTAAAACCAGGTCGAAAATTTTGAATCGTGCCGGAAGGTATGCAGCGCCCTGAAGGCCTTCATAAACGAATCCTGCACAATTTCCTCGGCATCCTCGCGGTTATTAACAATCCTGAAGGCAATGGAAAAAGCCATATCCTTATACTGATCGATAAAATACGAGAACCCGGAAATGTCGCCAGCCAATATCTTCCGAAGGTAAATCGACTCCATTTACACGGTTTATTTGCCTGATGAACTCTTTTTGTAAATGGAATATCCCAATGCGCTGATGCCACCAAACAACATGGCCAGAATGCCCAGAATCGCATCGTCTCTTACGATCGAAGTTTCGAGCAGCATGTACCCGGCCAGCAGCCCCAGCCCGATACCAACCGCCAGTAAGCCCCACAACAAAACATCCTGAAACGGGCTCTCTTTTTTGTCCATCAGCATATCGCCAAGTCCTTTTTCAATCATTGTCATCCGCTCTTTGTGTTTATACTGCTGGTACTGGCCAATGGACCAGATTACCGCGATTGGAACCAATCCAAGAAGAATAATAACTGAAAGTACGTCACTTGCATTCATGTTTATTTGTTTTTAAAGTTCTCTATTTGAATTATTTGTTGACAGATTAAAGTTCTAAGTTACGAAATCAACCAGACGATCAAAATATTCCTTTTTTGGTATTCGTCGTTTCTTCCGGTTCGCGCTGGCGGTCCAGCTGTTTTCCCTCTTTTCCCAACCTAAAGTTGTAGCCCAGTTGAATGAAAAACAGGTAATTGTATTTCAGCGATTCTTCCGAAAACTGCCGCTGATTATTTGTTGTCAGCGTTCGCGAATCATAGACATACCGACTGGCCCAAGGATTTAGCGTGAAAACCGAGACATTCAGCTTTTTGCTGACCGCTTTGCTGCAGCCAATCACGCATTCGTACGTGGCATGATTAACCGTCTGAATGTTGATGGAAGGCGCATTGTAATTGCATTCTGCAAAAATAACCCAGTTCTTGGGCAGTATCCATTGCGACGACACGTTCGACCGAAACGAACTCCGGCTCGAAGCATCGTTAATTCCATATTCGGGCAATGCCTGCAACTCCCTCCTGAAATAAGTAAACGAAGGATTGATAGACCACCATTTAAACGGCGTTAGCGAGGCCGAGAAGGTCAAACCGTATTCCAGGTCGTTCCCGATGTTGATGAATTTCCGCTGTAACACCTTATTGTCAGCGTCAGGAATAACCACTTGCCTGATGTCGTTCCGGAAGAATGTCACATAAGGAATGTAGCTGAAGCTAGCCATTTTAGTAGCCTGTATGCGATGCGTAAATTCGAACCGATGCACTGAAGCGTGCTGCAATTGGGTATTTCCAACCGACTGTGAATACGAATCGTCGGAATAATTAACCGGGCTTAATTGGCCGACTTCAGGCCTGATAACCGATTTGCGGTAGTTTAGTCGTAGCGTTTGTTTTTTGCCCCATTTATATTGGGCTGAAGCCGATGGAAACCACAGACTATATCGGTTGTGCAGATTTGTTTGGTGATCAATCTTTACGTTCGAAAACTCGTATCGGCCACCCAACTGGATGTTCAGATTTCCTTTTCCCCACGATAAATTGGAATAAATAACCTGGCGGTCTTCATCGTAATTCAGTCCATCCGAAAAGTCGGTAAATATCTCCTCGTATCCGTAAACAGAATGGTTGAAATAACCATTGTAACCGGCCGCCAGCTTCATCTGTTCGCCAATGGGGTAGGTGTAGTCGACCCTAACCATCAGTTGCCGGTTTTGGGTATTTGTTTGCTGATTTTTCTGCCTGAGCAATTCTTCGGTCACACGCTCGTATTCAGAGTATTCATCAATACGCCTGAAATCGCGGTTGCTCAGGAAATTCTCAATCGAAAGCTCATGGAATTTTTTAGCAAAGCGATGTTTGTAAAAAAGCGAATAACTGTAATATGAATTCTTGTCGTTCAAGGCCTGAAAGCTGGTAGTGTTGGTTGTTTGCTGGTTTGTTTCGAACGAATTGAGTGAAATTTGATCGGTATTATTTGGCAGTACCGGCAGAACAGAACCTGCAAAGCTCAACGCATTTTTGTCATCCGGAAACCAGTCGATTCCATAATTAAATCCGCCATTGCTGTTTTTGATCGTTTTATTGGCGTGCTGCATCAACGCGCTCGTAGTTCCATCGGATAAACGACTGGTTCGTTCGTTGATGTTTTCAACATCGTACCGGCTTATTTTGTAATTACCTCCGGCATAAAACCTGAATTTCTGGTAATAAACATCGAAACTCATGTTGTTTTTGCTGAGCAAAGCTTCTGAAACCGGTATCTGTACGCGTAGCCGGCTGTTCAGTCCGTAGGTGATATTTTTCTTCAATATCACGTTAATAATGGCGTCTACATCACTGTCGTATCTGGCGCCGGGATTGGTCGAAACCTCAATTTTATCAACCAGGTTTGGATTAAGCTGAAGCAGGTAGTTGTTGTCCACTTTTCGGCCGTTAACCTGGAACAAAATGTTGTTGCTGCCGGCCAGTTTAACTTCGTCGGATATAAAATTGACGGTTACATCAGGCAATTGCCGGAGGATTTCGAGTCCCGACTGTGCGTGCCCAACGGATTTTGGACTGATGGCATAAACCAGTTTGTCGTCTTCCAGTCGTCCGGTCAGCTTTTGCGCCCGAACGGTAATTTCGTCAATCGATTTCGATTCTTCCGCCAGACTCGTGGCTCCGAAGCGAACAGATGGGCGTTTGGCAGTTAGTTCAAATTCAGGAACAATGGCCTTTTGATAGCCCAGACACGAAATCCTCAGCAGATACTTTCCCAGAGGCATGTTTTCAATCATATACCGGCCCTCAGTATTGGTAACTGCTGTTTTTACGAGTGTCGAATCGCCGCTTCGGAGCAACTCAACATTGGCATAAGGAATAAATTCGGAGCGGGCGGCATCTTTTACCGTTCGTTCGATTTTAACCGGTTCGGCTGATCGGGCAGGAGAGGAGGATAAGAAAATGACAAGTAGGATACTTGTCGCAAGAGTTGTAAAGCTGTTCATAGTTTCCAATTTCGTGTTTCAAATGTTGTTTTCAGAAGCTATGACTACAACTTTTCGAAACCGGTAACCGAGAACTGTAAAAAAGATTCAGGAAGATATTTTCTTTTTTCCGGTGGTTACGGTTGAAAGCAAAAGAGACCTGAAAATCAAGTCTCTTCTGTTTATACTGAATTAGAGGTTGGAGAAAATGCTGAAGGTATGACAGGATAATGCCACCACTTCGTGGTTTCGAAACATTTGCCTGCCATTTTCTAAAATCATTTCAACCCTACAGGTTTTAAAAACCGACCTTCCTAATCTCGCTTATTTGCAAAAATACACCACGTACGATTCTTCGCTTTCTTCCACTATCCAGTGCTGAAACCCGAGGCTAGTGGCTTTGTCGATGAGCGGAGCGGGTAGGAAAGGGGCAATCAGCTTGTAAATCGATCCTTCGGGCAATTCCCTTAGGTCGGCAATCACTTGGTTAACCGGGTGCTCTCCAACGGCCAGCATTACTTTGGCATCCAGTTCTTTTTCAATGCGCGTGGCGTTAAACCAGGCTGGTTTTACCGTATTGTAAAGCGATCCGGCATTCTCGGCAAATAAATCCTGCCCCACATGTTTCCGGAGCAGGTTGATCAAATCTTCAATTTTTACTTTTCCAACCGAAGCCGCCTGCTGAAGCGTGGCAATTTTAGCCACTGTATTCCGCAGAATCGGGTTCTTCAGCTTTTTGAAAGCCGGAACATAGCCAATCAGCACATCTTCCAGTTCAGGATAAGCTTCAATCACCTGAAGCACTTTGGTCTTTGGTGTGATTATCAGTTTTTCGCTCATATTTAATGAATTAGTATTCGTTATTTATCAAAATTGAAAAGTTGCTCTTCTTATGAAGACCGGCCTCGGCCGGTGAGCCGAAAAACAAATGAAGACGGCGTTAAAAATCTTTTTTGTTTGAGCCGAAGGCGAGTTTAAAAGATTTTAGCCGTCGAATGTTAGTTTTTCGAGCGAAGCGGGCGCAGCCTTGACTTTTTTTGATTTCTTTTTTGTGTTAAGACAAAAAAGTAATTAGGGTTTGGGGCAAAGCCCCATTCGTAATATCAATTAAGCATGCCGCTTGATATTCATCGTTTAATGTTATTTATACGACAAAATCCGCTGTTCGCCTTCGAGCGAGCGGTAATGGCTTAAATCGTGCGAAACTTCGAGCGTGCCGAGGTATTCGCCTTTTTCGTTGCGCAGCGCGAAGTATTCGATATGGATAAACTTCCCGCCTTTATTAATCCAGAACGGTGCGCTGCTTTGTGCTCCGCTCCTGAAATCCTCAATAATTTTATCGACAATATGAGCGCTTGCAGGCGGGTGACAGTGGCGAACATCGCGGTTCAGGATGGCGCGGTTGCGCTGGAAAATGCGGTCGGAACTCTGGTTGAAGAACTTCACTTTATCGTCTTTGTCCACAAACGTAATGTCAACCGGAAGCGTATTCAGGATACACAAAAGCTCTTCGGCTGAGAACCCACCGGACGGCAACTGAATGTGACTGCCCGATTTCTGGGCTTCGTTGATGCTTTGTTTGTCGGCCCATTCCGGAGTCCATTCGGTAAGCGGATCGTACAGGCAATAGCCAATCTCGAGCGATTGTTTGCTGATTTCGTACCAGTCGGCCTCGCTCAGTTTATCCATCGACATCGGGAAAAGGATCTCTTCCTCTTTCAGCGTCATGTCTTCAACGCCGAAGATGGCCGGTTGCAGAATGATTTCGGCCGATGCCAGTAAATCTTCTTTCGAAAGATCTTCAGTATGCAAAATTTCTATGCTTCCTTTAATCAGCTCGCGGATTTCGTCGTGCTTGCCCCACATCACCTTGGGCGGACCGGTGATTCCTTCTTTTTCGAGATACGGAAACAGCAGGTATTCCTTGCGCTGGTAATGCTTGTCAACGTCGGTCAGGCTATTAAAAAGACCACGCATGCGCATCAATTGTTCCTGACTTAAAGCTTCTTTCGAATACTCCAACTGCTCCAACATTTCGCTGATCTGGAAGGTAACTTTCTTCAGCTCCTTGTTTTCTTGGATCATCACGTCAACCGGGTGACCGTCGGGAATATCTTTCGAGCCGCTCAAATCGATGTGTCCTTCCAGAACCGCCGAATGCGCGTCGCAAAGCCTTAATACTTCTTCCTCCGGAAGACCTTCGCTAATAAGTTCCTGCTCCACTTCAACCACTTCGCCGTATGGAATTCCTTTCAGGCCTTCCATCAGTTCGTGCCTGACATTTTCCTGAGATTCCCCGGCATGGAGCTTTAAAATCAGCTCTTTCAGTTTTGTTTTTCTTTCCTGTGAATTATTTATCAGTTCGCTCATCGTGTTTTGTTTAAGACCAAAATAGAAACAGCTGAGCCCGAGTAAAGTTCCTTTGAAAGCATGTTGTATAAAACAGAAAAAGACCCATCGCTGAGTCTTTTTTGTTTTGTATCTGACACCTAAAGTCTTCTTCTCTAAATAGGGTTTGCTGAAAAACTCCAGGGAGGTTGAAACGACCTCAGAGAGGTCATATATTTATAGAAAATGAGGTTTATAAAGTTGTTCAACCCCAGCCGGGGTTGAATAATCACTCGTATTTTCGTTTTCTATAAACATTTTATCCCTCTGGGATATTTCTTGAAGTGATTCAACACTGAGCCTCGTTTGTAACTCAATTCCATGCTGATCACCCAAAATACTGCTTCACAGACTCAAAACCAACTACCCCTCGTTTCCGCTAATGCTTAAACGAGCAGTTGCGGGGAACCTACGTATAGTGTTGTGAGAGGCGCACTTCGTCAGCTACTACTGGCGGAGCCGTCTACTCGATTGTGTGCAGTTTATTGTTCTTTGATTGGTTGATTAAATATTTTTAGAATCAAAAACATGATTATCGGAGTTAACGCCAGAGACCAGAAAACAGTCTTACCATATCCTATTTTTCGTTTTTCTCCAAGGTGCTTAGCAACTAAGTGAGTCAAAACAATGTACAGAACAAGATTTAAAATCCAAATGTAATCCATAGTTTATGCTTTTATAAATGTTTCAGACCATGCAACCATTTCATTAAGGATATCATTTTGTTTTATTCTCGGAGACATATTAAAGTCTATCTAATTCTCTTTTTTATAATTATCTACTGTCAAGCCGAAAAGCAGCCTGAGCGGAAAGATGCACACCGAAAACCACTGCTGCCGCACTTGGATAGGTAGCTGATGTTATGCACAGTAGTTAATCTAATCCTTGAAAAAAGAAATTTACATCATCTTCTTTTTTGCTTTCTCGCTCGACCTCGTCAATTAATTTTAAACAATTGGTAATATTGTATATATTATCTGAAAATTTCAATGAAAATGCTTCTAATTCCATGGAATGCTTTTCTAAAAAGTCTTTCATATTGTGAGGCAAGAAGTAGAATTCAACGTCTTCTATTTTAGTGTCATAACTTATCTTTAACGGAGCATGTTTCTTTAATACTATTTTCTCTTTCTTTAGAAGTTTACTTTTTTTGTTTGAAAGCAATCGCTTAAGAGGAAATCCTTTGTTTATTTTCAACATAGTAATTCCCACTTGTGAATCCTCTGTTTTGTCTATGCTAATTATGATTTCAATAGAGCGAACTGCAAAATTGAAATGTTTTTCAAGTGATGGCTTTAACTTATCAAAGTTTTCTATCAGATTCTTTATAATATCAGCTTCTGGGTTGAAGAATGCAATCCTGCTGTCAAAGAGTTGATTTGCAATACAAACTATCAAATTAAAATTTTCATCGCCTTTGTAGGGATCTATAAATTCAGAATAATAAGTTGAGTATTCTTTACATTTCGGATAAAGAACATATTTTCTAAATGATTTAAAATCTATTTCATAGCACATATCAAACACTCCATAATATGAAGCAGAATTTTCCTCATTGAAAAGTCTTTCCAATATCTTACCTTGATTCTCTTTTGTATCACGACATATGAATTCTGATGCAAAATATTCCTGTAATGTTTTATGCGACCATTTATACTTTAATCCTTCTTTCTGAAAGATGGGTACATTATTGATAATATCACAAATGAAACTATTTGGTTCAAATTTTATTCCTGGGAAAAAATCATTTGATTTTCGTAAAAAGCGTTCCAATTCAGTATGATTAAATTCTATCTGATTTAAAAGAACTGTGAAATAAGCTAATCCTCTTAATATTTTATGAAATTCGTGCAGAGTTAAGCCGGATTCTTTATCTCTTTCAAACCTGTCTCCCTTTATAATATCATGAGCTTGGAACAAAGCTTCATACACTTCCCAATAAAATTCTTGTTTTTGGATTGGAATTGTTTCTCTGTGTTCAAACTTCTTATAAAGAAGAGATATTAATAAGGGACTTTGCAAAAATTCAGTTAACTCTTTTCTTTTATCACTTTTAAGTTGTTCGACTAATTGAAGAGATTTGACATTATTATTGCCAATTTTTTTAATTAACTCATATGCTTCATCTTCAGTCAATCGATCAATGCTAAATTCTTGAAAATCTCCAAATGTTTTTAAAGCATCTTCTGGTCTCGATGACATAATAAAAAGATTGCCATTTGCTTTCGAAATGAAGTTAGATAAATCTCTAGTTACATCTTTTTTGTTATTTTTTGAGATTTCATCATAGCCATCAAGGAAAAAGATAAAGCCACCTTTTGCAATTAGATCACGAGTTAAAGTTTTCTCAAGTTCTTTGTCAATTGGTTGAAGTTGATTTGTGATTTCATCAATAATTGTATTCTTATTATTTAAGCTTCTTAGTTCAATAAATATTGGAATTCCCTTGTTTTGTATTGTTGCAGACCGAAATAGCCATTTTAGAATTGTAGATTTCCCCATTCCACCATGATCACAAATTAAAACCTTTTTAAATTTTGGAATAAAATCTTCTGTATATTTTTGAGTTTTAATTTTTAATTGTTTGTCTGATTCTTTTTTGCATGTCAATGTTAATGGATAATAAAAATCTTCAATTCTTTTTTGTTGATTACCAAATACTAATGTTTGTGCAGACGAGTATCTATTTAAAACTTGAGAGAGATATTCTTTGAATCTAAACTGATAATCCGTAATCGAAATGGTTTTTTCTTTTACACCCTTTAATAATGGCTCCAAATATGTTGTAACAACATTTTCAATCAAAGTATTATCTGTTGCTGTATAAATTCGGAAAAAAGTTTTGGCTATATTATTATAATCTTTAAGATACAAATTCAGATCCTCCGGGATCATCTTGTTAACATTAATATTTTTCAGTAAGTCTTCAATATTTCCAAGTTCGTCAATCAAGTTAATATTCTTTAAACCAACATATTTAGGTATAATTTCTAGACATAAGCTTTTAATGTCTTCTTTCAAAATATTTCGGTTAAAATCGGATATAAAAGTTAATGTAGTATTTGCAAAACCAGAACTTGGAATGATGAAATATGTAAAATTATTTTTATCTGGTATTAATTCTGGATTCACGATTGAATAAAGCACAAACTTTAAAAACTCATTTAACATTTGCGGCTTAGTAAGTCTTGTTTTATATTTTTTGCATTGTATTAGTCCATTTATTTCACCTTTAGAATATAGGGTCGAGTCAAAACCTTTTTCCCCTATACCAGACATCAAATTTATACTGTCAAATTTCCCAGCTAAATCTTTATCATTATATTTTATTCTTTCTTTAAAAATAAGATAACACATTGTTTCAAATTCCCTGTCAGATATCTCATTTAAAGGAAAACTGCCATTGTATATTGTCGGTTTTGACGCTTTATTTTTTATTTCAGCAATTTTTTCTTCCGTAATTTTCTTCATTTTCTTTAGTTTAGATTTGTGCTAAGTCATTTTACTATTGTGCATAACTAGTAAATAGCGAGAGGTTTATAGTGCTTTTTTGACAGCTCTATAATTTAAATTCGCTATATTCTGTTCTAAGTCTTTGGTTTTTATATTGGCTAAATTAAACCATTATTGTTTAATCGTTGGTTGGCAGGATAAACTTTATTTATGTTGTTTAACAAGGGTTAAATTGAAAATGAGAGATTTCAGGATAGAAAAATGTTTTCAATTGACCCGATGAGCCGAAACTCACCGGATCAATCCTTAACAAACAACTAAAACTACTAATGAATGTTTCTTTTACTGTTTTCTATTGTCAGTATTTCTTTATTTGTTTCAGCGCCTGGTTGCTTAAACTATTGAGCCGGTTCCAGAGGCGCGGTTTCGTCTTCCGGTTTTTCGTGTCGTATACCATAATCAACCACCTTGCTGGCATTGAGGTACCCGGCATAAAAATCGGGATTTGGTTCCTGGTAACGGGTCATCAGTCGTTTAATCTGGTCGTTCAGTACCTCTTTCGAACTGCGAAACAGTCCTTTCATCTTTTCGTTGTTGGCCTTACGTTCCGTAACCGAAAGACGTGGCGTTGGCAAACTATCTTCGTACTTCCCGATCAAACTATCGAGTGCTTCCAGTCCAGGGGCAGTAACATCATAAGTAACCAATCCCTCCAGATTTTCGCGGGCAAGGTCTAAAATAGTTCTACAGGTCGAAGCCAGTTCCCCGTCGCGCTGTCCTTCCAGATCCGACCTTGAAAAACTAATCTTGGACAGTAAAACATTATTTTTTGTTTTGCTGGCCATCGCATACATCTGCGATAACAGTTCAAAGGTTTTGTTCACCACACTGGCCTTGATCGTCTGTTTTTCGACCACCAGCCCCGATTGATCCACATCGGTACTTTTGCGGACAGTTTCAATTAAACCGATCAGGTCTTCCAACTCAGCAACTGCTGCTGTCATCGGTTCCGAATTCTTCCAGATTGATTTGTTTTGTTTCAAATAGGTAAGCAAGGCCTTCATGGTCACCAATTTGTTTTCATCTTGTTTATTCATTTCAATGGTTTTAAAAGATTTATAAATAATGAACACTGTGCTTCTCCTGATATACACACTTCACTCTTAACCACCTTCCTCCACATCCTTTAGCCTATCTTATTTTTTAGCTTCTGCAGTTAAATCATGAGAATGAAATAGTCTCGCATTTGAATCTGAGTTTTTATCCTGACTCACCCCTCGCATCTGCGATGCTTTGCCCCTCTCTCGCGAGAGAGGGGCGGAACGTCCGCAAAGCGGACGGCGGGGTGAGTACAATTAATTACGCCAATAAATGGTTCTTATTTATCTGCGTTTGATATTAAATTGAAAATATAACTATTGAAATACAGCAAGTTAATAAGGTTATATGTAGCTATACTTAAAATTTCTACTGAGGTTTAATTCAAAAAATGAGCTTTTAAAACCTTATCATACATTTTTTAACCTTAGTATTGATTCATTCACCCAAGAGGACAACCTCATTACCTTATTTACAAAGTATTATCATGTATCTTATATCGAACTCATGTTCTTTACTTATCCCATTCCCCAAACCAATCGTTCTGATATTATTTTATGCTGCTTAATCGGGCTGTTTGCCCGTCTTTTTCTCTTCTAAACGAATCCAAATGAACTTTTCAATCTTCCGGATGGACTTTTCGATCTCCCAAATGGACATTTTCATTTTCCAAATGACCATTTAAATTGTCCGGATGGATGCTTTAACTTTCCGGATGCACATTTTGGGTTTCCAAATGAGCAGTAAAAGCTTCCGGACGAATGCTTCTGTCTTCAAAATGCGCATTTTGATGTTCCGGATGGACATTAATTATTTCCGGATACACTTTACCATTTTCCAGATGAGCATTCATTTTATCCGGATTGGTTCTAATTCGAACTTATTTTAGTATAAATCTGATCCAGCGTATATTGAAAGAAAATTTTCGGGCAAAAGTGGATGCCCAAAGGCATTAAATTGGTACAATATTGAGTACAATGTAAAGCAGAAAAAATATATTAAACAAAAATAATATGGAATATTTAACTGAAGTGGTCGATTTTTTACATGAACGGTGCATTTTGGGTATATGAACGCACTGTTTTAACAATCGGTGAAATCAAAATATCCCCAAAAAAAACCATTTATCCCTCATTTACAATAGCTCTCCTCTCTCGCGAGCTACTCTTTATATACAAGTTTGTTTCTATAACGACAAAAGACCCATCGCTGAGTCTTTTGTCGTTATAATGATATTTATTTTGTGTTTTTACCCCCTGCCTGCGGCAGGCAGGCAAACCCCCAAAGGGGCTTATTGTTACAAATATCGAAAACACTTGTAGATGTACAAAAAATCCCCTTTAGGGGATTTAGGGGTTATAAAAGATAAGTAATGGGAATGAAATAATGTTGCATTTGAATTAGGGCTTTTATTTTGACTCACCCCTCGCATTTGCGATGCTTTGCACCTCTCTTGCGAGAGCTACTCTTTATGCCAAGTTTGTTTCAATAACGACAAAAGATCCGTCGCCATCAACATTTAGCCCTATCGGGCTTAACTAAATGACATTGCCCTTCAGGGTTGGTGAAAATTTTTGATTTTTTATTCGATTTCAAATTTTAAACTTTCGCCTCCCGTTATGTTGCCGGTTCATAATAAAGCGTTACCGCACCACCACTAAAGGTTTTCGTCTTTATGAGTTTGAAAACAGTCCGGTCGTTTACATTTTCGAACAAAGGCAACCCGCTTCCGGCAACAACCGGATGAACACAAAGTTGGAATTCATCAATCAAATTGAGTTTCATAAGCTGGATAATTAAACTCCGGCTGCCAACAAAAATGTCTTTCCCGGGCTGTCGTTTGAGTTCCAAAGCTTCTTCTTCAAGCGATTGATCCGACAATCTCGCGCTGTCCCATCCGGTGTTCTTCAGCGTATGCGAAAAGACAATTTTCGGAACCTTGTCGATGGCCACAGCAAAGTCGTCCATCGATTTTTCGCCTGAAGGATTTTTGATCAGCGTTTGCCAGAATTGCATCAACTGATAGGTTATCCGCCCATACAGAACGGCGCCTGCATTATTTAGCAAGTCGGCGTAATGCTGATGTATTTCCTCGTCCGGAATTCCTGCGGTATGGTCGCAAACCCCGTCAATCGTCATATTGATTGCTGCAATTATCTTTCTCATACTTTATCGTTTAAATCATTGGTCAAATTTCTGTCGGCTATGTGAAGTTTGCACTTTTGCCAAAGCATTAGGCATAACGTTGGGCGGTATGAAAAGTTGCAGATTGCGGGCGATTTCCTGTCAAGGGGAAAGCTGTCTGAGCGGATAGATGCACACCGAAACTGTTGTTTGCTGCTGCTCCTCTTTTGAGTCTGGCGGAAACGTGGGGCAGTTACAGAACTTGGCGATATCTTGGAATGGGTTGTGGGGAAGTAAAAACTCAATTATTGGTGCAAAGCATCTTGATTTAATTCAAACTCAATTTTTTCTATCCATGATCTAAAACGAGGACACTTTGAAATCATAATTTCAATGCCCAACGCATCCATTATTAGTTCTCCATCAGAGACTTTATCATAGCCAAAAATATCGATGAGTCGCTTTGATGGTGCAGTTTGCGGTCTGTTATTAATATCTTCTGGATTATCATACTTTTGAATAATTGCAGCTAATTGAGCTATTTCTTTTTCTTTATCAACTACAATTTCAAAACCACGAATATCACTAAACAGCAAGGCTTCAAATTCGTGTAATTGAATGTATGGGATAATATTGGGATTTTCTCCCATGTCATATGAAACGGCAGATTCAATCAGTTCTACTTTGCGTGATTCTGAAGTATATCCTGGAAATGAACCTGGCAATCTGAAAAAGTCAAGGAAGGTAGTAATAATGACATTCCCTTGAGCCAAAACGCGAAGCATATCATTTTTAAGATATTCGTAATTAATTACACCACCTTTTTTGTTCATTTTCCGGTTAGTCACAATTTTCTGGGCTTGCATGGGGTTGTTAAAACCTTTTCGATACAGGAAAGGAATAACGTGCTTATTAATAAGCAATAGTTCGGTATCACCCTCAACTAAAAATACAAGGCGCTTCATTTTCAACGATTGAAAGGTTGACCACCAATGATATTTTTCTCCCAAACCTCGCCGAGGCTGTACTCTTCAAGCCATGATTTTAATGCAGATTGATCAAGGCGTTTAAACACAGTGGCCTTTTCTTCCCTGTCGGCAATAATGATATCTTCAGGCTCAAAATTATCAATCAAATTTACAGATTGTGATGAGATAATTATTTGTACTTCTTTCGATGCCTTGCGAATTAATCCGGCAAGTTTGTTGATTGCAACAGGATGTAAGCCTAACTCAGGCTCATCAATTATGATTGTTTTAGGTGGTTCTGGTTGCATTAATAAAGTTGCAAGACATATAAAACGCAAGGTTCCGTCGGATAAATGATAGGCGTTAAAATAAGAATCGGGAGCACCAACTTCTCTCCATTCCAATTGAATTTGATCCTCTTTTAAACGATTAGGCATTAATACAAAACGATCAAAAAATGGAGCAATCGACTGAACCGTTTTTTCGATCCGAATAAAATGTTTAGGATGTTTTTCTTTTAAATAATACAAGAATGCAGCAATATTCGATCCATCTCTTTTTAGCTGCCGGTTATCATCAATATTACACTTTCCTTTCATCGGAGATTTGTCACCAGTATCATGAAAATGATAAACTTCAAACTCTTTTAACCTGATATTAACCCAATAAGCCTGACTGGTCTTTATATTCCTGAAATTTGATTCTTTAACATTGCGTTCAAATTCTTGTTCGTGCCATTGAGATACAGGCAAAAATGCTGTAGCTAAATATTTAATATAGATGGAATCCTGAGATTCTCGTAGAACAACAATGAAACGATTTTTAGATTCTTTTCCGTCGATATCTCCAAAATAAATATCTAGTTCTATTTCCTGAGTTGTCTTTTTCCCAAAATAGAGAAAATTATCAGCTCCGCCTTTATCAAAAACATATTCTCCGAGATTGCCTTCATAAAGGTTTCTGATGAGTGAAAAAACCGAAATGAAATTGCTCTTCCCGACTCCATTACCTCCAATCAAAATATTGATAGGACCTAAGAATACTTCTTGATCCTTTATTGATTTGTATCCCTTTATTACCAATCGATCTATCATTTCTTAGCTCTTTTACACAAAAATACGATTTTATATCAAATTGGATTAGAATGATGTATTTTATTCGGATTACTTATTAAATAACAAAAGACCCATCGCTGAGTCTTTTGTTTATAATCTGATATCTAAAATTTGTTATATCAACGGGAAAATCTTGTGATCGGCCAGATATTCCATGATGGTTTTGGTGTTGGTAGCCCTATCCTCAGGTTTCAGCACCAAAGTCGGATTTTCCGGAGCGGTGAACTGAAGGTCGGCGCCCGGTAAATTTTCGATTAATCCCTGCTCGAATTTTTCGTACAACTCAGGTTTGTTCTGTTTGCAGAATTCAAGACTGGCATCCATGTGAACCAATTTAAAACGGTCTTCGCCAATGATTTGAACCACCTGTTTGCGAATGTTTTCGTCAGGCGAAATGAATGAGCAAATGGTGATGATTCCCTGGTCGTTCAAGAGGTTGCAAATGTGTGCCACGCGGCGCAAATGTTCGGCGCGGTCGGCAGGCGAGAAGTCGAGCTCGTTCGATAATCCTGAACGGATCGAACTTCCATCGAGTAAAACCACGGTTGCCCCGGCATCAAACAATTCTTTTTCGAGCGTAAAGGCCAGTTCATTTTTTCCTGAACCGTGCAATCCGGTAATCCAAAGTGTCGTTCCTTTCTGGTTGTACCGTTTTTCGCGTCGTGCGTCCGAAACCAGGCATTCGCCACGATGGATGCGGCTTTTGTTGGCTTCCAGTGTTTTTTCGTCCACAATCTTCGACGGAAGGTCTTCGGCGTTCAGCTTGTCGATAATCATCCCTACAGCCACCGTATTGTGCGATATTGGGTCGATCAGGATAAACGAACCTGTACTGCGGTTCTTTTTATACGGATCGAAATAAATGGCTTTGTTGGTGGTCATCACCACGCGTCCGATTTCATTCAGTTCGAAATGATCGATGGCCGATTTCTGAAGCGTATTGACATCGATTTTGTATTTAATCTGATCGAATTTTACGCGGGTGGTATTGTTGGCATGTTTAATAAACAACTGCACATTTGGGTCCATCGGCTTTTCGTCCATCCAAACCAGCATCGATTCGAAATGGCGCTCTACACGCGGTAGATTGTCAGGATAAACAATCATGTCGCCACGCGAAATATCGATTTCATCTTCCAATGTAATGGTCACCGATTGCGGCGGAAAAGCTTCTTCAAGGTTTCCGTCGTAAGTAATAATCTCTTTGATCTTCGAAGTTTTGCGCGATGGCAGAACCATGATTTCTTCGCCTTTCCGGATAATTCCAGAAGCTACCCGAGCCGAGAACCCGCGGAAATCGAGGTCGGGACGAAGCACATACTGAACCGGGAAACGCATATCTTCGAAATTACGGTCGCTGCTGATGTGCACCGATTCGAGGAACTCCAACATGCTTGGCCCGTGATACCATGGCATCTGTGTAGTAGGTTCAACCACGTTTTCACCCTTCAATGCAGCAATTGGTATGAAGTTCACATCCGGAACGTCGAGTTGTGTGATGAACGATTTGTATTCGGCTACAATTTCATCGAACACTTTCTGATCGTAATTCACCAGGTCCATTTTGTTCACGGCCAATACCACGTGTTTAATTCCAAGCAACGAAACCAAAAATGTGTGACGACGCGTTTGCGTGATCACCCCTTTGGTGGCGTCGATCAGGATAATGGCAAGATTGGCGGTTGATGCGCCGGTAACCATGTTACGCGTATATTGCGTATGTCCTGGCGTGTCGGCAATAATGAATTTACGCTTGTTGGTAGAGAAGTAGCGGTAAGCCACATCGATGGTGATTCCCTGTTCGCGTTCGGCTTTCAAACCGTCGAGTAGGAGAGCGTAATCGATTTCTTCACCGGCGTGACCAACTCGTTTACTGTCGCGTTCCAATGCCGAAAGCTGATCTTCGTAGATCTTCTTGCTGTCGAACAACAAACGGCCGATCAGTGTCGATTTGCCATCGTCAACCGAACCTGCGGTCAATAAGCGCAGCAAATCTTTCTTTTCGTCCTGATCTAAATATGCGTTGATGTCCAATGTTCCCCGCGCTTCTCCAAATGGAGAATTTTCGGTCGAACTATTTTGAAGTTTATCGTTGTTCATTTTTTTTTATCTGTTTATCATGTATAACCTTTCTATACAACAAAATCATTACACAGAGTTTCACCGAGCTAAAACAGGAGTTTCACCGAGTTTTTGAAGAAAATATTTAACTCTGTGAGCCTCTGTGTTTCCTCCGAGCAACTCTGTGTAACCTGTTTCTACTAGAAATACCCTTCTCTCTTCTTCTGTTCCATTGAGCCGTCCTGGTCGAAGTCGATCACACGGGTAGTGCGTTCCGAAACTGTTACGGTCATCATTTCTTCTACGATCTTTTCAATCGTATCAGCTTCCGATTCTACGGCACCGGTCAGCGGGTAACAACCCAGCGTGCGGAAACGAACCATTTTCATTTCGGCTTTTTCGGCTATTTCTTTCGGCATACGTTCGTCGTCAACCATAATCAGGTTGCCATCCTGATTGACTACCGGACGTTCTTTGGCAAAATAAAGCGGCACAATCGGAATTTTTTCCAGACGAATGTATTGCCAGATGTCTAATTCAGTCCAGTTCGAAATCGGGAAAACACGAATGGATTCGCCTTTGTGAACACGGGCATTGTATATGTCCCACAATTCAGGACGCTGGTTTTTCGGGTCCCATTGGTGAAACTTATCGCGGAACGAAAAGATACGCTCTTTGGCGCGCGATTTCTCTTCGTCGCGGCGGGCGCCACCAAAAGCGGCGTCAAACTTGTATTTGTTGAGTCCTTCGAGCAAAGCCTGGGTTTTCATCACATCGGTATGCACTTTACTTCCGTGGGTAAACGGGCCAACACCAGCTTCGTAGGCAGCTTTGTTGTAATGAACGATCAGGTTCCAACCGTTTTCACGGGCATAATTGTCGCGGAATTCAACCATTTCCTTAAACTTCCATTTCGAATCGATGTGCATCAACGGGAACGGAACTTTTCCGGGGTAAAAGGCTTTTTCTGCCAAACGAACCATTACTGATGAATCTTTTCCGATGGAATAAAGCATCACCGGATTCTCGAATTCGGCGGCAACTTCGCGAATGATGTGGATCGCTTCTGCTTCCAGTTCTTTGAGATGCGAAAGACTGTATTCTGTCATACGTTTTATATTCGGGTTATTTTTAACGGGCCTAAAATAATACTTTATACTCTTTTATTGCTCGGTATTAATACTGACTGCAAAAAAATATGAACAGATTTAAAGTTTATTTGGTTTTCGCGGGTGCAAAATATTTCCCCCTGGAATGGATTACCGGACCATGAAGTTGGGGTTGCGGAGATCTTCCTTATTGTAAGTGAGTTCGGCATTCGTGTCCGGACAAATGATGTTTTTCCCGGCAGCCCGAACAATGGCATGTCCGGCAGCAGTATCCCATTCCATGGTTGTCCCAATCTTTGGGTAAATATCGGCAGTTCCTTCGGCTACCATGCAAATCTTCAGCGAACTGCCTTTGTTGACTACTTTAACTGCGGAATGCTCTTTCCGGAGAGTTTCGATGAATGTTTCGGTTGCCCGATTCATATGCGAGCGGCTGATAGCCACTACAAATTCATCTGTCGTCTTTTTCTCCGGAAGTTTTATTCCTGAAAGCTGCATCACATTAAAGGTGCAATCTTCTTTCGGGTGGAAAAGTTTGAAAGCTCCGATTCCCTGAATGCCGACATAAAGTTCGCCGGTTATCGGAGCGTAAATAACTCCTGCAATTGACTTGTTATCCTGAATTAAGGCGATGTTTACCGTGAATTCATCGTTTCGTTTGATAAACTCTTTCGTGCCATCGAGCGGATCGACCAACCAAAAGTTATTCCAGTTTTTGCGTTCCGAATAATCCAGATGAATCCCTTCTTCGCTCAATACAGGCAGATTGGTGCATTTCAACCGTTCCAGAATTTCGTCGTGAGCCAGCTGATCGGCAATTGTAACAGGCGTATAGTCTTCCTTCACCTGAATATTAAAATCAGAAGAAGCATAAACTTCAATAATCTTTTTGCCTCCTGCTATTGCGGCCTCAATTGCCCGATTGGTTAGCTGAATGATTTGTTCCAATGAATTGACAGAATAAAATTTTGGATGAGCTAATTGGTATTTTTCTTCCAAACCTGATCGCGCACCGAATAGATACGCTCAATAATATCAACCACTTTCAAGCCTTCCAGTGCATTTGTGCTGATTGGGGAATGTCCGTTCAGTGAATTAACCACATTTTGAATAACCAAATGGTGATTCTGGGCCGATCCTTTGTACAAGCCGTAATCGTTTGGCGGAGCACTGGCTTCCAGTTCAGGCATTTGGTAATCTTTAATGTTGCAGTAAACCACTTCGTTCATATACTGACCGGCAACTTTAATGGTGCCTTTTTCTCCAATGATGGTTAGACTGCTTTCCAGATTTTCGTGGTAAATAGCAGTTGAATAGTTTAATGTACCAATCCCTTCATTAACAAACTCAAAATTTACAATGCCAGTATCTTCAAAGTCAGTTAACTTTTGGTGGTTAAAGTCTTTGAATTGACCACTGATGTTTTTGATGTCGCCAAACAGCCAATACATGATGTCGATGAAGTGCGAAAATTGGGTAAACAAAGTGCCACCGTCCAGTTTCCCGTCGCCGTGCCAGTTCTTATGGGTATAATAGCGATCGTCTCGGTTCCAGTAGCAGTTAACTTGCACATGAAACAACTGTCCCAGAACTTTCTGATCCATTACATTTTTCAACCAAACCGATGGGGGAGAGTAGCGGTTTTGCATTACACAAAATACATTTCGGCTTCTTTCCAGCGATTTGAAAACGATTTGTTCAGCATCGGTTTTGGTCAATGCCATTGGTTTTTCAACGACCACATGCAAGCCTTTTTCGAGTGCTTTTAATGCCATTTCGGCGTGTAATCCGTTAGGGGTGCAAATGTTTAACACATCCAAATCGGTTTCGTTGTCAAGCAATTCGTCAACCGACTGGTAAAACGAAACTCCTTCGTATGAAGTTTTGCATTCTTCCGGAGTCAGGATATCACAAACAGCAACCAATTCCGACTGTGGATTACGAAGAATCATTTCAGCATGTCGTTTGCCAATGTGTCCTTGTCCGACAACTGCAAACCGTATTTTTTTTGATGATGACATAGAGGATTTTAATCTTAGATTTTTGATACTTTACCATTTTCGAGCCGGTATTGTTCCTTACTTTCAGGACAAACAGCCAACCCTTCAGTACTGAATTTCAATTTATGACCATATTCACTCATCCAACCTGTTTGACGTGCCGGATTACCGATAACCAAAGCGTAATCAGGAATATTTTTGGTGACAACCGCTCCAGCCCCGATAAATGCATATTTCCCGATGGTTATTCCGCAAACGATAGTAGCATTGGCTCCAATTGTTGCTCCTTTCTGCACCAAGGTTGGTTTATACTCATCTTTCCTGATGATGGCGCTTCGGGGATTAATGACGTTGGTAAATACAGCTGATGGTCCCAGAAAAACATCGTCTTCGCAGATTACTCCGGTGTAAACCGAAACATTATTCTGAATTTTTACCCGGTTGCCAATCCTGACTTCAGGAGAAATAACCACATTCTGGCCTATGGAACAATGTTGCCCAATGATGCAATTCGGCATGATGTGCGAGAAATGCCAGATTTTAGTTCCTTCACCAATTTGGCAATCAGAATCGATGACCGCGGTTTCGTGTGCGAAAAAAGATGTTTTCATTAGTTGAAAAATTCACGAATAGCCGAGGTAATGTAATTGAGTTGTTCTTCGGTCAATTCGGTGTGCATGGGCAAAGATAATACTTGTTCCGAAAGTTTCTCCGAAACAGGGAAATCACCTTTTTTATACCCAAGATATTGATAAGCTTCCTGAAGATGAAGTGGCATTGGATAATAAATCATACTCGGAATGCCTTTGTTCCCAAGGAATTTCTGAAGTTCATCGCGTTTTTCGGGCACCTGAATGGTATATTGATGGAAAGTATGAGAACTATATGATACTCTTGCCGGAGTGATTAATTCCTGAATTTCGGATAATTTCTGATCGTAAAAATCGGCAGCCGCCTGACGAGCAGCTACAAACTGATCGAGGTATTTTAATTTGACATCGAGAATCGCGGCCTGAATGGCATCCAACCTTGAATTCATGCCGATTTGCTGATAATAGTAGCGTTTACCCATCCCATGATTGGCAATTGAACGCATGTTGCGGGCCAAATCGTCGTTGTTGGTGTACAAAGCGCCTCCATCACCAAAAGCTCCCAGATTTTTGGTTGGGAAAAATGAATTGCAGGCAATATCGCCAATGGTTCCGGCTTTAGCGGTCATTCCATTCCTGAAAATATATTCAGTTCCCAAAGCCTGACAGGCATCTTCAATAATGAAAAGGTTATTCTCACGAGCAATTTCGTTTAGCGATTCCATATCAGCGCATTGTCCATACAGGTGAACTGGTACGATGGCTTTTGTGAGATGATCAATATGGCGGTTAACCAGCTCAGACCTGATGTTAAAGCTATTCGGGTCAACATCAACCAAAACAGGTTTTAACTTCATCAGTGCCAATACTTCAAGTGTTGAAATGAAGGTAAAAGGGGTCGTGATTACTTCATCTCCTTCATTCAAATCCAAAGCCATCAGGGCAATCTGAAGTGCATCGGTTCCATTTCCACACGAAATAACATGTTTTACATCCAGATATTCTTTCAGGTTATCCTCAAATTCGTTGACTTTACCACCTTTGACAAATACAGAAGAACGAATAACCTCTTGCATTGCCTGGTCTATCTCATCTTTTATCTTTAAGTACTGACCATAGAGGTCAACCATTTGAATATTCATAGTTTGTATTTTGTTGTAAAACGAAGTATTTTTCTAAAATAATATAAAGCTACTTTTTCTCAATATCATCGTAACTTTGAATAAGCGAAAGTAAGAATTTGTTTTGTCAGATCATGTTTTTCACACTTCAGCTCAATTATTATTGTTACATAATTTAACAAGTCGAAGATATGATTGTTTAGACGGCAGATATTACTTGTTGAATTTCAGAAGTTTAATAAAAATATTTAAAAATATTCAAATTAGTATTGATATTTTAATTTTAAAAACATATTTTTGCATCCGCTTTTGAAAAACAAAAGCACATGAGGATGACTCAGTAGCTCAGCCGGTAGAGCACATCCCTTTTAAGGATGGGGTCCTGGGTTCGAATCCCAGCTGGGTCACTTGATGGGACAAATCCAAAAATGATGGATTTGTCCCATT
>JAHEYT010000040.1 GCA_023251455.1 Bacteroidota bacterium | reverse complement strand
GTTGTGGCTATGACTTTAACGCCCCTGCTTTCGAAGATGCTGTTGTCAAACGAAACATATCTGGCAAAAAACCAGAATGAAAAATGGCTGGTACGCAAGCTGACCTATTCTTACGAGCAATCGCTTGGCTGGAGTTTAAAGCACAAAAATGCAATCATATTTTCGACCCTTGGAATGTTTGTGATTTCACTTATCGCATTTTCAAGCTTCGGAAGAAGTTTTCTTCCGGAGTTTAACGAAGGCGCTTTAACGCTGTCGGTTGTCATAAAACCGGGCACTTCGCTCGAAGAAAGCAACCGTTTGGGTAATTTGGTCGAAACAGAATTGTTGGCGATTCCTGAAGTATCAAGTACGGCACGCCGGACCGGACGTGGTGAACTGGACGAACACTCGCAAACGACCAATAGCGCCGAAATTGATGTGAATTTCATGCTCAAAGAACGAAGTCAGCCTGAATTCATGGCTGACGTGCGAACGACTTTGGCCCGAATTCCGGGAATTGCTTATACTGTCGGTCAACCACTCGGTCACCGAATAGATCATATGCTTTCGGGAACACGGGCAAATATTGCCATCAAGCTTTTCGGGACTGACCTGAACAAAATGTTCTCCATTGGCAATCAGGTTAAAAGTTCGATTGTGGATATTGCAGGCTTGGTTGATGTAAATGTGGACCAACAAGTTGAAATTCCACAGATTCAGATTCGTGCCAATCGCGATATGCTGGCGCAATACGGAATTACAACAGCACAGTTCAACGCGTTTGTCGACATTTCGTTTGGTGGTGAAAAACTCGCCGACATTTATGAAGGACAACAAAGTTTTGATCTGGTTTTGCGGCTGAACAAGGATTACACCGAATCGATTGAAGGCATTCGTTCGGCATTGGTCGACACACACGACGGCAAAAAAGTTCCGTTGGAACAGGTTGCTGATATCGTGTCGGTTTCGGGACCAAGTTCGATTAGCAGAGAGAATGTGCAACGCAAAATCGTGATCTCAGCCAATGTTGCCGAACGCGATCTGCGAAGCGTTGTGAAAGACATTCAGACGAATATCAACCAGAAAATTGATTTGCCCGAAGGGTACAGGATTGAATATGGCGGGCAGTTCGAAAGCGAGGCAAAAGCATCGCAAACACTTCTGCTGACCTCGATTATTGCCATTATCATCATCTTCCTTTTGCTGTTTCAGGAGTTTAAAAATTTCAGGCTTGCTGGCATCATTTTGCTCAATCTGCCGTTGGCGTTGATTGGTGGTGTATTCTCTATCTGGGTCACATCCGGAATACTGAGTATTCCTGCTATTATAGGGTTCATTACGCTTTTTGGTATTGCCACACGAAACGGAATATTGCTCATTTCGAATTACCAGAAATTGCAAAATCAAGGTGTTTCGCTCTACGAAACGGTAACTAAAGGTTCGTCTGACCGGTTGAATGCCATTTTAATGACCGCGTTAACGGCAGCTTTGGCATTAATTCCATTGGCTTATAAAGGCGATTTGGCGGGCAATGAGATACAAAGTCCTATGGCAAAAGTGATTTTAGGCGGGCTGTTAACTTCCACCTTACTGAATATCTACATTGTGCCCATTGTTTACAGCATTTTCAGCAATCGAAAAAACCTAAAAACAGAAAAGGTATGAAACGCATCATTTTAATAATCCTCGTATCAGCATTCAGTGTTCAGCTTTTCGCCCAGAATAACGTTGATCAGGTTTTAACCGAAGTTGAAAAAAATAACACCACGCTGGTTGCATTGCGAAAAAGTGTGGATGCAGAGAAAATCGGAAACAAAACCGGAATCTATCTGCAAAATCCTGAAGTAGAATTTAACTATTTGTGGGGAAGTCCGTCGGTGATTGGAAACCGCACCGATTTCAGCATTTCCCAAACGTTCGATTTCCCAACGGCATACGGTTTTAAAAATCAAATTTCAGATTTAAAAAACGAACAAAATGAGTTGGAATATCAAAAACAATTGATGGACATTCGGCTGAAAACCAGCTTGATTTGTTTTGATTTGATTTATGCAAATGCCCTGCAAGCGGAAATGACCAAAAGAGTTGAATATGCGCGGAGCATTGCCAAATCGTACCAGGTAAAATTTGAAAAAGGCGAAACCAATATTCTTGAATACAACAAGGCGCAACTTAATCAATTGAATGCCACAAAGGAATTGGAATCAATAGAAATAGAGCGAAATGCTCTTTTAGCTGAACTTGCCGGTTTAAATGGTGGACAAGCGATTGATTTCACTGAGAGCGTATTTCAAATCACAGAACTTCCTGTTGATTTTGAACAGTGGTATGTTTTAGCGGAACAAAAAAATCCAACATTTAGCTGGTTGCAGAAAGAGATAGAAATCAGCCAAAAGCAAATCGGATTAAGCCGTGCAATGAGCTGGCCGAAATTACAAACCGGGTACATGAGCGAGAAGGTGGTTGGGCAGCAATTTCAGGGAGTAACTGTTGGGTTAAGCATCCCCTTGTGGGAGAACAAAAACAAGGTGAAATATGCCGAAGCCAACTCCCAAGCACTTGAAAGTATTGCTGCCGATAATAAAATTCAGTTTTACAATCATCTCATAGCCCTGCATACCAAAGCCATCGCATTGCAGAAGAATGTGAATGAATACCGGTCGAGTCTGATTGCTTTTGACAGTTCAGAATTATCAAAAAAAGCGCTGGATCAAGGTGAAATTTCATTGATCAACTACCTAGTCGAATTTTCTCTTTATTACGAAAGTATCAACAAATTATTAGAATTAGAGCGGAACATGAATAAAACCATGGCCGAGTTGAAACGATATATGTAGAATTCAAAAAAATGTCGTTATAGTTTCAAAAAAACAATCAGGTGATTTGCGTGTTGTATGGTTTAATGAAGTAAAAACAGCAGACAATTAGATTACGATGAGAAACTCACAAAATCAATTTAAAATGAAAAACTACATTTTACTATTTGCTGCAGTTGGCTTGATCACGATGGGTTCCTGCACGCCAGCGAAAAAAGAGTCCAAACCAGTACAAGTGCAACAGCAAACCCAAGAGCCACAAACAATTGTAAAACCAGATACTTCTGCAAGATTTACATCGGTTCCTGCCACTGCCACATCAAATGAACCAGCAGTGATAAATGCAAACGCAACACCACCAAAACTGAATCCACCACACGGACAACCTTTTCACCGTTGCGATATTGCTGTTGGAAGTCCACTGGATAGTGCACCTGCCACAACAGTTATCAATACAGGTGCCGCACCGACTTTGGAAAATGCAAAAAGCCTAAACAGTCCTCAAGTAACGAATCCAGCTGCTCCAACAGCATCAAATGTAAGCGCAACACCTCCTAAACTAAATCCTCCACACGGACAACCTTATCACCGTTGCGATATTGCAGTTGGGAGTCCGCTGGCTGCTGCACCTGCAAAACCTGCCGCAACATCTATCAGCACAGGAGGTGCACCGACTTTGGAAAATGCAGCGCGCCTGAATAACCCACAGGTAAATAATCCAACCGCTCCAGCAGTAGCAAATACAAGCACAACACCTCCAAAACTGAATCCTCCGCACGGGCAACCTTATCATCGTTGCGATATTGCTGTTGGAAGTCCGCTAAATTGATTTAGTGCTTCCTTTGGACACAAATGGACGTTTAAAATCTGTCTCAATATTTGTTCGTGCTGGTCTTTGCAAACAACGATCGCCTTGCTGGGAGTTTGCGTAATTTATTCTGCTCCGGGAGGATAATGAGAAAGATTCATATTGTTAATATTTCCAAATGTATTTGTGCCGATTGTTCAACAAATCAAAATAACCCTAACTTTGGAGAACATTTTCTTGGAAATTAACGTTTGATATATAAATGAAAAAACTGTTTCCCATATCACTTGCGTTCCTCATGCTGCTTTCGGGCTTGCAGTTGACCATTTCGCAGCATTATTGCGGCGGAGAGTTGGCTGATTCGAAAGTTTCCCTGACGGGGCGTGTGGCATCGTGCGGTATGGAAACTACAACCGATGATTGCACCCATTCCAGTACAATCGAGGAATCCGGTTGCTGCAAAAACAAAGTATCGGTTTACGAAGTCGATCAAAACTACTCCCCTTCTTTTACCGAATTCAAAGCATTTGCTCAAACTGTATTGCAGGTATTTGTTATTCCTGAAAATATTACTTTTCATTCGCTGACATCGCTCAGTAATCTTTATGCTGATGTCAGTCCGCCGGGCTTCTTACCCGCAAACGCGGTAAGCTTGCCCAAAATATGCGTTTTCCGTATTTGATGTTTTCCTTTTAAACACGAAGAACACAAAGGTTTTTCACTAAGTATACAAAGATTATAATATTTTGACTTAGTGTTATTTGTGATTTTTCTTAGAGCCCTTTGTGGTTAATTTTTTATTCAAAAACATCAAATACAAAATATCATGAAAACTGTAAAAATCATTATAATCGCTTTATTTTCTATAGTTCTGGGTTCAAACTCTTTTGCCCAAATGCACGATCATTCAAAAATGGACATGTCTAAAACCAGTTCGGATTCCAAGATGGACATGACTGCTGGAAAGACTGAAACCATAAAAGTTTCGGGCAATTGCGACATGTGTAAAGCAAGCATCGAAAAAGCTGCAAAAATCGACGGTGTGTCCAAAGCCGAGTGGAGCAAAAAAGCAAAAACCCTGACTGCCACCTTCGATCCGGCCAAGACCAATATCGAAGCCATCGGCAAAAAGATTGCTGCCGTCGGGTACGACAACGAAAAGGCCAAAGCAACCGATGTAGCTTACAACAAACTGCCAAGCTGCTGCCAATACCGGTAAAAAGATGTGAAAATTTGTGGATGTGAAGATTTGGAAATTATTTGAAGCATAAGATCGCCTCATTAATTTTCAAATCCTCAAATCTCTTCATTTCCAAATTCTCAAATTTACTCATCTTCAAATCATTATCATGTTTAACCGACTTGTCAAATATTTTCTCGACAACCGGCTGATTACCTTTATTTTCCTGATTGCCTTTGTAGGCTACGGGTTGGTAACCATGCCGTTCAACTGGAACACGGGCTTTCTGCCACGCGATCCGGTTCCTGTCGATGCCATTCCCGATATTGGCGAAAACCAGCAGATTGTGGCTACCGAATGGATGGGCCGTTCGCCCAAAGACATTCAGGATCAGGTGACTTATCCGCTCACCACTGCCCTGTTGGGTGTGCCGGGCGTTCAAACCATCCGCAGCACCTCCATGTTCGGAATGTCGTTCATTTACATCATTTTCAACGATAAAGTTGACTTTTACTGGAGCCGTTCGCGCATCCTCGAAAAGCTCAACTCGTTACCTGCCGGAACCTTGCCGCAAGGTGTACAGCCAACTTTGGGACCCGATGCCACCGCGCTCGGGCAAATTTTCTGGTACACGCTCGAAGGCCGGAATCCTAAAACAGGTGAGCCAAGCGGTGGCTGGAACCCACAGGAATTGCGCACCATTCAGGATTTTTACGTCAAATACGGACTTTCTGCCGCTGAAGGAGTTTCAGAAGTCGCTTCTGCCGGAGGTTTCGTCAAAGAATACCAGGTTGACCTCAATCCGGAAGCCCTGAAAGCATTCAGTGTTTCGGTGATGGATGTGATGAATGCCGTGCGCAAAAGCAACCTCGATATTGGTGCCGAAACCATCGAACTGAACCAAGTGGAATACATTATTCGCGGCTTGGGGTACATTAAAAACCTCGGTGATCTGGAAAGTTCGGTCGTTGCCGTACGAAACAATGTTCCGGTGCGGGTGAAAGATGTCGCCCATATTTCATTTGGACCGGCAACGCGGCGCGGTGGGCTCGACAAAGCGGGTTCCGAAGCGGTTGGCGCGGTAGTTGTGGCCCGTTACGGTTCTAACCCGATGGATGTGATCAACAATGTGAAGGCTAAAATCAAGGAACTGGAAGCCGGTTTGCCTCAAAAAACACTGGCCGACGGCTCTGTTTCAAAAGTAACCATTGTGCCGTTTTACGACCGCACAGGGCTGATCAAGGAAACCATCGGGACGCTCGAATCAGCGCTATCACACGAAATCCTGATTAGTATCATCGTCATCATTATTCTGGTGATGAACATGCGGGCATCCATCATTGTGGCCGGATTACTGCCCATAGGCGTATTGATGACCTTCATCCTGATGCGCTTTTTCGGCGTCGATGCCAACATTGTTGCACTTTCGGGTATCGCCATTGCCATTGGCGTGATGGTCGATATCGGGATTGTGGATGTCGAAAACATCCTCCGGCACCTCGAAATGCCCGAGAATAAAGGCATCCGGGGCAAAAAACTATTGGATGTAGTTTACCAGGCAACCACCGAAGTGCGCGATGCCGTGGTAACTTCCATCGCCACCACCATTGTCAGCTTTTTACCTGTTTTCGCCATGGAAGCGGCCGAAGGAAAACTGTTCCATCCGCTGGCTTTCACCAAAACATTCGCGCTGATTTCGGCCTTTCTGCTTGGCATCATCGTTTTACCAACACTGACCTATCTGTTCTTTAATATCCGGTTCGATACCAAAAAGATCAGCAAAATATGGAACGGAACGTTGATTGCCGCCGGAATTTTGTTTGTTGCCGTTTGGCAAGCCTGGCCAGCACTGGCTTTGGCAGCTATCGGCATCAACAATCTTCTCGATTACCGTTGGCCCGAAAGCAAGAAAGAATATCCGAATTACATCAACATTGCCATCACGGTTTTGACCGCTGTTTATTACCTTTCTATTGAATGGCTGCCTTTGGGCGCGCACAACAGCACATTGGTCAATTACCTCTTTGTTGCCGGAATTGTGTCGGTCATCCTGCTGGCGCTGATGTCGATGGTCCATTTTTACGAGTCAATCATGCGTTGGTGCCTCATCCACAAATGGAAATTTCTGATGCTTCCGGCGTTAACTTTACTCTTCGGATTGCTTGTCTGGCAGGGAACCGACCGTATTTTTGGTTTCGCAGCCACCGGATTGGAAAAAGTGGGATGGAACAGTTTCAGGCAAACAGCCCTTTGGCAAAAATCGACCAAAGCTTTTCCCGGAACAGGCAAGGAATTTATGCCCTCGCTCAACGAAGGTTCGTTCCTGCTGATGCCCACCAGTATGCCGCATTCGAGCATCGAAAAAAACCTCGATTACATAGAAACGCTCGACAAACGCCTCTCAGCCATTCCTGAAGTGGAAGTCGCTGTGGGGAAATGGGGCCGCGTCAATTCGGCGCTCGATCCCGCGCCGGTGCAGATGTTCGAGAATACAATTAATTACCGGCCCGAATATATTCTGGACGAAAACGGTCATCGGATGCAGTTCAAAACCGACCGCGATGGAAGTTTTGTCCTGAAAAACGGCGGAAAATACAATCCTGAGAAAGAAGCTTTCCGGATCATTCCTGCTGACAGTCTTATTCCTGATAAAAACGGCGATAATTTCCGTCAGTGGCGGCCTGAAATCAAGAGGCCTAACGATATCTGGAATGAAATCGTGAAAGTGACCAACATTCCGGGACTGACTTCAGCGCCTAAATTACAGCCGATTGAAACCCGTTTGGTTATGCTTTCGACTGGAATGCGTGCGCCGATGGGCTTGAAAGTTTACGGTCCCGACCTGGAAAGCATCGAGAAAGCCGGGATGCAGTTCGAGCAGGCACTGAAAGACGTTCCTTCGGTAAAAGCATCGTCGGTATTTTACGATCGTGCAGTTGGCGCGCCTTACCTCGAAATTAAGCTGAACCGCGAAGCGATGGCGCGTTACGGAATGAGCGTGAGCGACGTTCAGGAGATTTTGCAGGTGGCTGTTGGCGGAATGGCTTTAAGCAATTCTGTGGAAGGCCGCGAGCGTTTTCCCATCCGTGTTCGCTATGCCCGCGAGTTGCGCGACAATCCGGAAGACATTAAACGCATCCTGATTCCGGCCATGAACGGCGTTCAGATTCCGCTGAGCGAAATCGCTGATATCGACTACACGCGCGGCGCACAGATGATCCGAAGCGAAAATACATTCCTGGTTGGCTACGTCATTTTTGACAAGCTGGAAGGTAAAGCCGAAGTGGATGTGGTGGACGAAGCCGCCAAAATCCTGAAACAAAAAACTGAATCCGGAGAACTGCAACTGACTGCCGGAGTGTCGTATAAATTTGCCGGAAACTACGAACAGCAAATGCGTGCCACCAAACGACTGGCCATTGTTGTTCCGCTTAGTTTAGTGGTAATCTTGCTCCTCCTCTACTTCCAGTTCCGGACAGTGACCGCCTCATTCATCCATTTTTCAGGCGTGTTTGTAGCCTTTGCCGGTGGTTTTATCATGTTGTGGTTGTATGGTCAGGATTGGTTTATGAACTTTTCCATTGCCGGAATTAATTTGCGCGATATGTTACAGATGCACCCAATAAATTTGAGTGTGGCCGTCTGGGTAGGGTTTATTGCCCTCTTCGGAATTGCCACCAACGACGGCGTGATCATGGGAACCTACATTCATCAGACGTTTGAGCAGCAGAAGCCGTCAACAGTTCACGAGGTTCGTGAGGCTGTAGTTACCGCCGGATTAAAACGTGTGCGCCCGGCGATGATGACCACAGCGGTCGCGGTAATTGCCTTGCTGCCCGTGCTCACATCCACCGGAAAAGGCTCCGATATCATGATCCCGATGGCCATTCCCATGTTTGGCGGAATGATTATTCAGGTAATGACGGTCTTTGTTGTACCGATGTTTCAGTCTATGTGGCGGGAAAACGCAGTAAAAAAGAGAATAACCACATAGACACATAGTTCACATAGAAAAATTAAAACTATGTGTTCTATGTGCCTATTGTGGTTCAAAAAATTAGACAAATGAAAAAATTAATCATACTTGCCAGCATAATCACACTCGGCTTTTCCGCTTATTCGCAGGATTCGCTGACATATTATCTTGAACTGGCAGCGAAAAACAACCCGACGGTTTTGCAGAAGCTGGCCGAATACGAAACCTCGCTGCAAAAAGTTCCGCAGGTGGGCAGTTTGCCCGATCCGGAGCTGAGCACCGGCATTTTCCTGAGTCCGATGGAACTGGTTGGCGGCAAACAGGTTGCCGACATCCGTCTGATGCAGATGTTTCCGTGGTTTGGTGTACTTAAAAATGCCAAAGACGAAATGAGCCTGATGGCCAAAGCCAAATTCGAATCGTTTCGCGAAGCCAAATTGCAGGTTTATTTTGATGTGCAGCAAAGCTGGAACGAACTGCAAAAAGTCCAGCAATCCATCCTGATTTCCGAAAAAAACCTTGAAATTTTACATTCACTTGAGCGGCTTTCGCTGGTAAAGTTTAAAGCTGCTTCGATCGGTGGAGGTTCATCTTCAGGCCCCTCAACTTCCGGAGGAAATCAGCAAACAGCAGCATCCGGTTCGTCAGGAATGAATGCAATGGGTGGTGGAAATGCCGGAAATTCTCCGAATTCTACTCCGGAAGCAATGCCATCGAGCCCAATGGGTTCAACCGGAGGTTCAGGGTTAGCAGATTTGTATCGCATCCAGATGGAAATTGCCGAACTCGAAAACAGCATTTCATTGCAGAAAGATCAGTTGCAAACCATTTCAGCACGATTCAATAGTTACTTGAACAGGAAGCCGCAAACACCTGTGCAACTGACTGAAAAGCTAATTACAGACTCGCTGAATTTTTCTATGGAAACCATTTCCGACAGTATGCTGTTGCATAGTCCGATGCTGGGAATGCTCGAATACGAACAGCAATCGCTTGACGCCCGCCAGCAGATGGTGACAAAAATGGGTTACCCGATGATTGGTTTGGGTTTAAATTATTCGCTGATCAAAAAAAATCCGGAAGCTATGGCTCCCGATATGAACGGCGTTGACATGATTATGCCCATGGTGACGCTTACTTTGCCCATTTACCGGAAAAAGTACAAAGCCATGCAGGAGGAAGTCAGGCTTCAGAAAGTGGCGACACAGCAGGGTTATCAGGCTGCAGCCAATGCGCTTCAAACCGAATATTACGAGGCTATTCAGCTTTATCAGGATGCCCGGCGACGAATGAAACTTTACCAAAATCAGGCAGATTTGGCCAATAAATCGCTCAACATTCTGATGAAAAGTTTCTCATCATCAGGCGCCGGATTGACCGATTTGCTTCGCATCCGTCAGCAAACGCTCGATTATGAAACGAAACAGATTGAAGCGATTTCGGATAACAATACGGCCATTGCCTGGATCAAACGCCTGATGGCTTGTTAACAACCACAATAAAATTGACAAATCATGAATAAATTACTTTCAAATCAATATGTCCGCGGCGGATTATTTGTCGTCATCGGACTTTTCATCGGCTGGGTGGTTTTTCATTCTCCGGAAAAGGCGGAAGAAGGCCATAATCATGCTACCGAGGAACACAATCATGCGGCAGAAGCAGGAAAGGCTGAGGTCTGGACCTGCTCGATGCATCCCAATATCAGGATGGAAGAACCCGGCAAGTGCCCGATTTGCGCAATGGATCTCATTCTGCTCAACTCCGGAAGTTCACCACAATCAGACGCGATGGCCATTCATCTGACCAAAGAAGCGGCTCAGTTGGCCAATGTGCAAACCTCGGTTGTTTCGCGCCAGAATCCTGAAAAAGAAGTGCGCCTATACGGAAAAGTGCAGGCCGATGAACGTTTGCTGCAAAACCAAGTAGCACATATCTCCGGAAGGGTTGAAAAACTGCTGGTCAATTTCACCGGCGAGCCCGTGCGCAAAGGACAAAAGCTGGCGGCGATCTATTCGCCCGAACTGGTGACTGCCCAACAGGAGCTGCTCGAAGCCTCCAAAACGAAACAGTCGCAGCCAGAAATTTATGAGGCAGCCAAAGAAAAACTGCGTCAGTGGAAACTTTCTGATGGACAGATCTTGGCAATTGAAAATTCGCATAATATCCAACCAAACATCGACATAGAGGCGACTACTTCAGGTATTGTTACAGCTCGTCGCATCAACATGGGTGATTATGTGAGCCAAGGATCGGTGCTTTTCGAAGTTTCCGATCTGTCGCGAGTTTGGATCTTGTTTGATGCCTACGAAAGCGATCTTCCATTCCTGAAAAACGGCGATCAGATTGATTTTACCATTCAGGCATTGCCCGGCACACCGTTCTCCGGAAAAGTAAAATTCATCGATCCGGTGATTGATCCGGTGAACCGTGTGGCTAAAGTTCGGGTTGAAATCGGTAATCCGGGCGGAAAGCTGAAACCTGAAATGTTCGCCACCGGAATCGTAAAATCGAATCTTGCCGAGTACAAGGATAAATTGGTTATTCCGGCCTCTGCTGTGCTTTGGACAGGCAAACGCTCTGTCGTTTACGTGAAACAAGCAGGAGACGAAGCTATTTTCCATCTTCGCGAGATTGAATTAGGCCCAAAACTAGGCGAAAGTTACGTGATTACCGAAGGCTTATCAGATGGCGAAGAAATCGTTACGCAGGGAGCATTCAGTGTGGATGCCGCAGCCCAGTTGGAAGGTAAACCAAGCATGATGAATCAGGAAGGGAATGTGGCATCAACCGGACACAATCATGGAGAAATGAGTTCCGACCAATCTGCCGGAGCATCCGACCACGCGCAATTCAAGGTTTCAGGAAACTGCGAGATGTGCAAAGAACGGATTGAAACTGCTGCTAAATCAGTTTCAGGTGTTGCTTCTGCCGAATGGAGCAGCGAAACCAAACTGCTGCATCTAAATTTTGATGGCGGTAAAACCAATGTTGATAATATTCAGAAAGTCATAGCCAAAGCTGGCCACGACACCGAAAAATTCAAAGCTCCGGACAACGTTTACAATGAACTTCCGGAGTGCTGCCTGTACCGAAAATAATAGATTATCCTTTAGCGAAATGATCCGATAACCTTCATGTTTATCGGATCATTTTAGTTTTAAGTCGGATTAAAAGCACCAACTACTGTAAATTAGATCTAAGAATTGTATAAATATATTTAAAAATTGTGTAACATTTCCCGTACTCAGGAGGGCCACCTTTGTCAGCTATTATCTGCAGATTCAATAAGTTTTTAGCTTGTTGTCAGAAATCACTGATGCTTTAATGTAAAAAGCAAACAACGTCATCTACATAGTATTTTGGCGTATTCCTTGGATCGAAAGATCTAATTAAAATATCAATTATAAAAAAAATGAAAACAATGAAAACAAAAGTTCTAAGTATCGTTGCCCTTTTTATGTTTGGGGCAATAGCAGTTTTTGCTGCAAATAAAACAGAAAGTTTCAAAGTATATGGAAACTGCGAAATGTGTAAAGCACGTATCGAAAAAGCGGCCAAGTCGGTTGATGGAGTATCAGTAGCTGATTGGAACGTAGAGACTAAAATGATTGCATTAACTTTTGATGATTCAAAAACCGATGTACATAAAGTTCAGGAGGCTATTGCAAAAGTTGGTCACGACACTGATATGCACCATGCTACTGATGAAGCCTACAACAAGGTATCTGGTTGTTGTAAATATGAACGAGCCAAATCAGAAACAAAAGAGGTTGAAAAAATGAAGTTGGATCCAATAAAATAAGGAAAGATCCGATTGAAAACATCTAGTATTTGGCTGATCCGGTGGTTTGAAATCATCGGATCAGTTTGTTTAAACGCCAACGATAAATCGGAACCATCCATAATTTTCAGTAGATAATTTAAACAGAACTTCCGGAGTGTTGTTTATAATGGAAATAATAATCATCTGACGCATAAACTTTTTGGATAAAAACCCAACAAAGGAATACACAATTAAAACTTAAAACCATGAAGTACTACATCAGCAAAAAGATTGACGCCACGTTTGAACAGGCTATCGACGAAGTTAAAGAGGCATTGGCCATTCAGGGCTTTGGAGTGTTATCCGAAATTAATATTCATGATAAATTCAAGGAAAAACTGGATGTCGATTTCAGGCGATATACCATTTTGGGCGCATGCAACCCAGCCTACGCCTACAAAGCACTGCAGAGTGAAGACAAAATCGGGACGATGCTCCCGTGTAATGTGGTTGTTCAGGAATTGCGTAAAAATGTAATTGAAGTGGCAGCCGTTGATCCCATCGCTTCAATGATGGCCATTGAAAATCCTAAGCTGGCCAAACTTGCCGAAGAGGTTAAAGGAAAGCTGGAAAAGGCTATTGAGTCGTTGCATAGTGGTGTCGAATCGTTCGGTTTGGTCTAATCTCATAACGATGGGAATCTTTATTCGACTTTTAGGTCGTTAACTGACAAGTACATGAAAAATGGAACTAAATGATTTACTTAAATATAACCCCATATTATTAGCACTTTTTGCTACACTTTTTACCTGGGGAGTAACAGCTTTGGGAGCATCATTGGTATTTTTCTTTAAAACCATCAACAAAAAGGTTCTCAATGCAATGCTTGGCTTTGCTGCCGGGGTTATGATTGCCGCCAGTTTCTGGTCATTGCTGAAACCGGCAATTGAAATGGCTGAGGAAAATGGTTCAATCCCATGGGTTCCGGCATTGGTTGGATTTCTGTCGGGAGGCGCCTTTTTGTTGCTGATAGATAAAATATTACCGCATTTACATCAAGGCCTTTCGATTGACAAAGCCGAAGGAATAAAAACATCGTGGCAACGTAGTGTATTACTTGTTTTGGCAATCACCCTGCACAATATTCCTGAAGGTTTAGCTGTGGGTGTTGCCTTTGGCGCTCTGGCCCACAATCCGGATGCAGGTGTTTTGGCTGGAGCCGTTGCTTTAGCCATTGGTATTGGATTGCAGAATTTTCCTGAAGGAGCTGCGGTTTCTATTCCTCTGCGCCGCGAAGGTCTTTCCCGGTTCAAGTCCTTTATGTACGGACAAATGTCAGGAATTGTCGAACCTATTGCAGGCGTAATCGGGGCTGCACTGGTTTTGCTCATCACCCCGCTCCTTCCCTATGCGTTGGCATTCGCCGCTGGTGCTATGATTTTCGTGGTTGTTGAAGAACTCATTCCGGAATCGCAATCAGGAAACGAAACCGATATGTCGTCAATTGGCGCAATGGTGGGTTTTGCAACCATGATGGTTCTCGACGTCGCTCTTGGATAACTGACATTATTTACTATTATTGCACTAAAAACTGCAATACTCTAAAATATAGAATTAATGGAAGTTACTGAAGAAAAACTATACAAAAAGGCTTATTTACTGAGCCTTTTCACTATTTATTACAACCTCGTCGAAGGCATTGTCTCCATGTTTTTGGGTTACGAAGACGAGACTTTGACCTTGTTTGGATTTGGAGTCGATAGTTTCATCGAAGTCATGTCGGGCATTGGTATTGCAATGATGATTCGCCGTATCAGGCAAAATCCTGCAAGCTCGAAGAGTGAGTTTGAAATTAAGGCTTTAAAAATAACAGGAACTGCATTTTATCTTCTTTCAGCCGGATTGTTGGCTGGGATCATTGCTTCGATCGCAAATAACCACAAACCTGAAACAACTTTTTGGGGCGTAGTTATCTCGTTAGTTTCTATTGCCGTGATGGTTTGGCTGATGAATGCCAAAAAATCGACCGGGAAAAAGCTGCATTCCGACCCCATTATTTCGGATGCCAACTGCACCAAGATTTGCGTCTATATGTCGGTCGTTCTGCTCATTTCAAGCCTGATTTATGAATTTACAGGTTTTGCTTATGCCGATGTCATTGGGGCTGCCGGATTGATCTGGTTCTCGGTTTCGGAAGGCAAAGAAGCATTTGAGAAAGCGAAAGGAAAAAGCTGCAGTTGCGACCATTGTCATAGCTAAAGGATGAGTAAAGCCTGCCAATGAGATACTTCATCAAAAATATGGTTTGTCCGCGCTGCATCATGGCTGTGCGAGGGATATTTCAGGAATTGGATTACCAGCCCATGGATGTTGCTTTGGGCGAAGTGGAAACTACTGAACCGGTTTCTCCTGAAAAACTGCCGGTTTTGCTCGAAAAGCTTACCAGTTACGGATTCGAGCTCATTGACGATTCGAAAAGTCAGCTTATCGAGAAAATCAAAACGTTGGTTATTGAACTGATTCGCTACAAGAATGAAGCAGACATCAAGGTAAATTATTCGGCATACCTCGAATCGAAACTGAACAAGGATTACAATTACCTGAGCAACCTGTTTTCGGATGTAACCGGCACAACTATCGAAAAATACATCATCGGCCAGAAAATTGAACGGGTGAAAGAGTTGCTTGTTTACGACGAACTTACATTGAGTCAAATCGCTTGGGAATTGGGGTATAGCAGCGTTTCTGCTCTTTCGGCGCAGTTCAAAAAAATCACCGGGCTTACTCCAAAGCATTTCAAGCATATCAAAGACAACAAGCGCATCCCGCTCGACAAAGTGTAATCAGTAAATTTTATAAACTAATCCCGAAATTGTATAAAACTTCGGTGGTCTCCGGCCCTTAACTTTGCAGAAAAGATAAAGTTATGGAAACAACAATCAAAAATAATTTTCCGGTTACCGGCATGAGTTGCGCTTCGTGCGCGGCCAGCGTCGAAAGCATGCTGAAAAGTCAGGAAGGAATAATCAGTGCATCAATCAACTTTGCGGCCGCCAGTGTTTGGGTCGAATACAATCCTGAAATTACCAATCCAACAACCTTCCGCTCGGCCATTCAATCCATTGGCTTCGACATCCTCTGCGACGAAAACGAAGCTGACCTTCAGGAGGAAATCAAACAGCACGAATCAGTTATCCTGAAACGGAAAACCATTTTTTCAGCCATCCTGACGTTGCCTGTTGTGATTATCGGCATGTTCATGATGGATTTACCTTTTGCCAACTGGATTATGCTGGCGCTCTCAACTCCGGTGGTTTTCTGGTTCGGACGAGGCTTTTTTGCCACCGCATTCAAACAACTCAAACACGGCAAAACCAATATGGACACGCTGGTGGCATTAAGCACCGGAATTGCCTGGACATTCAGCCTTTTCAATACGGTTTTTCCACATTTCCTGATGTTTGGAGACAGTCATCCACCGGTGTATTTCGAAGCATCGGCAGTTATCATTGTATTTATCCTTCTGGGACGAATGTTGGAAGAGCGGGCCAAGGCCAACACTTCGTCAGCCATTAAAAAACTGATGGGCTTGCAGGCGGATACGGTCACTCTGGTTGAAAACTTTGGGATTGAGTCGGTTCAGCCCATTTCGGTAGTCAGGATTGGCAATAAACTAAGGGTCAAACCTGGCGAGCGCATTCCGGTTGACGGCATTTTGCTCGAAGGAACTTCGTTTGTGGATGAAAGTTCGATTACCGGAGAGCCTTTACCCGTTGAAAAAATGTCCGGACATTCTGTTTTTGCCGGAACGATCAATCAGAAAGGCAGTTTTGTGATGGAAACGCAGAAAGTGGGCAGCGAAACCCTGCTGGCCCGTATCATCCGGATGGTTCAGGAAGCACAGGGAAGCAAACCTCCGGTTCAGAAACTGGTTGACAAAGTAGCATCGGTATTTGTTCCGGTAGTGATCTCAATTTCTATTCTCAGTTTTGTCGCATGGATGATATTGGGCGGCGAAAACGCCTTGCCACAAGCTTTGCTGACGATGGTATCGGTATTGATTATTGCTTGCCCTTGTGCGCTTGGATTGGCCACTCCAACAGCTATAATGGTGGGGATTGGTCGCGGCGCCGAATTGGGCATTTTAATCAAAGATGCCGACGGACTGGAACTTGCTCACAAAATAAACGCTCTGGTGCTCGATAAAACCGGAACCATTACTGAAGGAAAACCCGCAGTGACCGATTTTTTGTGGAAAACCGATGATTCGGAGGCGCTGAAATCGATTTTATTCAGCATCGAATCTCAATCAGAGCACCCACTAGCTGAAGCGATTTCAGGAGCATTGAGAAATGAAGGAGTACAAACTGTAGCTGTCGAACAATTTGAAAGTCAGACAGGTCGTGGAGTTTTAGCCACCGTTCAGGAATCAAAATATGCCATTGGAAATGAACGCTTAATGATAGAATCGGGAATTCAACTCACTCCTGAAGACAAAGAAGCCGCCAACACTCTTCAGGAACAGGCAAAAACCGTTCTTTTCTTTGGCGGAAAAGATCAAATTCTGGCCATTATTGCCATTACCGATCCGATAAAAGCTTCATCGGTTGCAGCGATTGAAAAGCTCAAACACAGTGGCATCGAAATTCATATGCTTACCGGCGATAACGAACACACAGCGCATTCGGTCGCCCAACAAACCGGAATTGACATATACAAAGCCGGTTGTCTGCCTGAAGATAAAGCAGAGTACATTAAAAAGCTTCAGGAACAAGGCAAAGTGGTGGCGATGGCCGGCGACGGAATCAACGACTCGCACGCCATGGCGCAGGCCGATGTGAGCATTGCCATGGGCAGCGGATCGGACATTGCCATGGATGTGGCCAAAATGACCATCGTTTCCTCAAGACTGGAATCGATTTCGTCGGCCATCGAACTGTCGAAACAAACCATCCGCACCATCAAGCAGAACCTGTTCTGGGCATTCATTTACAACATCATCGGAATTCCCATTGCTGCCGGACTGCTCTACCCTTTCACCGGATTCATGCTCAACCCGATGATTGCCGGTGCTGCCATGGCCATGAGTTCTGTATCGGTGGTGAGTAACAGCCTTAGATTGAAATTTAAAAAACTTGATATTAACCGTTAAAATAATTCAAAATGAACACTTTAAAATTTAAAACCAATGTGAAATGTGGAGGTTGCATTGCCACGGTAACTCCATACCTGAATCAGGTAAATGGCATCGTCAGTTGGAATGTAGACACTACCGATCCGCTCAAAATAATGACTGTTGAAACCGAAGGAATAAACGCAGAAGAAATCACTTCAATAATGAAAACGGCCGGATACCAGGCGGAATTAATTGTTTTGGAATAATTAATGGCCCATTCTGGCGCGGCAGAATTTATCTTCAGGATTAACAAAACTGCATTTTCCTTGTTTTATAATGCATAGAAAACCTCAACCGTTTTGAATATGCTAAGAGATTTACGCACCAATTACCAGAAATCTGAACTTACTGAAGATTCAATCAGTTCAGACCCTTTTAAACAATTAGAGACTTGGTTGAAATCAGCAATAGAAGAGGAAAATTCTGAACCCTCAGCAATGGTACTATCTACTGTTGATGCCAAAGGATTTCCAGAATCAAGAGTTGTTCTTTTAAAGGAAGTTAACTCTGAAGGATTGGTGTTTTTCACCAATTACAACAGCAAGAAGGGTCGACAAATAACAGCAAATTCAAACGTTGCGGTAAATTTCTTCTGGTCGAAAACCGAAAGGCAGGTACGGATTAAAGGTGTTGCAGAGCGGATATCGGAAGATTCTTCTGCTGACTATTTCAAGTCGCGCCCGATCGACAGTCAGTTGGGAGCATGGGCTTCGCCCCAAAGTCGGATTATTGAAAACAGGCAGATTCTTGACGAAAACTTCACACTTTACCAGCAATATTTTCAGGATCACGAAATTATAAAACCACCTCATTGGGGTGGTTTCCTGATTCGTCCTGAATATTTTGAGTTCTGGCAAGGACGTTCAAACCGACTTCACGATCGATTTGAATTCTGCCTATCGGATGACCAGTGGATTATTCACCGTTTAGCTCCCTGATTCGTTTAATTGGTTTGTATTCCTGAATGCTGATGCCTAAATCGGGTCAAAACGGAGTCGAGTGTCCAAAGTGCCAGTGAAGCGGTAAGAATCAGGTATGCAATTGGTGGAATTGAAGTAAACCATCCCATCCCGGTCTTCAGGATTGATGATGCTTCCTGATTATTAAATGCTCCAATTTTGTCTGAAACCGTTGACCAAAAACCTGTATTGCCCGAAGGTGCAACATCCTGACTCGAAACCGTAATATAAATCAACAACAACAAAAATGCAACAATCAGAATTATCCAGGTTCGCTTGCTGATAACTGGCTGGTAATTTTGTAGTATGGGTTTCCGTTGAACTGCAGCTTCGGCCTGAATACGGCTCATTACCCTGAGGGTAAAATCTGACGATGGCGAGTCGATTTGGACTCCCTTCATCATTTGCTCAAATTGTTTATCCAGCTTGTTCATATTATTAAGTTTCAAATTCCAAATTTCTAGTTTTGCCCAGGCACTATTCCCCAAGCCTTTTGCTTTTCAATTACAATAACGAATATACTTCCTCTTTCAACATCTCGTGTAATATGGTGTACATTCTTTTTCTGGCCCTATGTATTTTAACCTTTATATTACTGACTGTTAATCCTGTAATCTGACTTATCTCATCCATCGATTGACTCTCGTAATAATACAGCGTAACCAAAACCTGATCGTCTTCCGGTAGCTTTTCCAGCGCCAGGTTCAGGTATTTTTCCTGATCTTCTTTCTTTACTTCCCGATAATAATCGTACATTTTCTGTTCATCCTGATCAGATATTTGCCGATCGTCAAGCGATTTGAATTCAATCCGGCGTTTTCTTAATTCAGAAATACAGGCATTATAAGTAATGCTATATAACCATGTCGAAAATTTCGATTTACCTTCATAACTATCAAGCTTCTGAAATGCCTTCATAAAGGTATCCTGAGCCATTTCTTCAGCCTCTTCAGGCTTCTTCAGTAATTTCAATGCCAATGTATACACCAGTTTCTGATATTTCTCAATCAAAAAAGAAAATGCCTGAACATTGCCTTTCCTGACTGCTTCAATATAGTATATGTCATCAGTTTTATTCATTCTAAACCAATAGACGAACTTTGCCGTATTCGGTTACAGTTTTCAACAAAAAATATCTGAAGATATGGAAATTTGAAGATGTGAAAATGAAACAGGAATTAGAAAAAAGTCACAGAATTCAGTCGCAGTTGGCAGGAAGACCGAAGGCAAACCCGAAACTCGCATCCCGTAACCCGCAACAATTCTTCAATTCCGAACTTAAACTCACTTTAGGCACTTCAAACTTTTTTCAATCAACTTGTAACCGCGGCAAAATACCTGCGTCATACCAGCGAGTTCGAAAACAATTAAACACTTAAAACAAATATTATGCAAGTAGAAATTTTAATCCCGTTAGGATTCTTTGCAGTAGTTTTTGCATCACTGTATGTATACCTAACTACAAGAAACAAAGAACGTTTAGCCTTAATCGAAAAAGGCGCAAGTCCTGAATTATTTAAAGCAAAACCAGACGCATCTTCAGGTCATGGAAGCTTTAAACTTGGCCTGTTTTTAGTTGGTATCGCTCTTGGCATCCTTTGCGGTTACTTTTTAGCCGAAGGTGGGATGGAAGAAGAACCAGCCTATTTCTCTATGATTTTCCTTTTCGGAGGTATTGCGCTGGTAACTTCCTATTTTATGCAGAAAAAGAATCTGGAAAAGTAGTCATCCACGAATCGAAAAGATCAACTGTCTTTTGAGCTGTGTAAACACATCAGCCTGAAAGACAGTTTTTTATTTTCCATTGAGTTAAGATTCTCTTGCAAGCCGTTGGATCAAGCTCCTTGTACCATCTACTTTTTTTGTATTTTAGTGCAAATTTTAGAAAAATGACCTACGAAAATATCGGGAAAAGAATAGCAGAACTTCGCTCAACTCTTGAAGAATATAACTACCGTTACTACGTTTTATCACAACCTGTTATAAGCGACCAGGAGTTTGACCTCCTGATGAAAGAACTCGAAAAACTGGAAGCAGAGAATCCTGAGTTTTTCGATTCAAATTCGCCTACCCAACGGGTTGGAAGTGATTTGAATAAGGAGTTCGGGCAGGTCAAACACCAGTATTCGATGCTTTCGCTTTCCAATTCCTATTCGGAAGAAGAATTGCGCGATTTCGACCAGAAGATTAGGAAACTCACCGACCAAACTTTCGAATACGTTTGTGAGCTGAAATACGATGGAACATCGATCAGCCTGCGCTACAAAAACGGAGAGCTCGACAAAGCCATTACCCGCGGCGACGGCGCTTTTGGCGACGATGTAACTGCCAATGTACGCACCATCAAAAGCATTCCGCTTAAACTAAAAGGCAATAACTATCCTGATGAATTTGAGATTCGGGGTGAAATTTTGCTCCCGTTTTCTGAATTCGACCGCATTAATCAGGAGCGCGAAGAAGAAGGGGAACAGCTGTTTGCCAATGTTCGCAATGCTGCATCAGGAACCTTGAAATCGCAAAAATCGTCGGTAGTTGCCGAACGCAAACTCGACGCGTATTTTTATTATCTGCTGGGCGAAAATCTGCCAGCCGACGGACACATGGAAAACCTGCAGACCGCCCGGGAATGGGGTTTCAAGATATCTCCGGACACTGAAAAATGTGCCAATATCGATGAAGTTATCGCTTTCATCCGGAAATGGAATACCAAACGTTTTGAATTGCCTGTAGCCACCGATGGAATTGTAATTAAAGTGAATTCGCTGAGTTTGCAGTCATACCTCGGAACAACAGCCAAATCGCCACGCTGGGCTATTGCCTATAAATACAAAGCCGAGCAGGCCAGCACTATATTGCAGTCTGTTTCATACCAGGTTGGACGAACAGGAGCAGTAACTCCTGTGGCTAACCTCGACCCTGTTCTTTTGGCCGGAACAACCGTAAAACGAGCATCCCTGCACAATGCCGACATCATCCGAAACTTGGATTTGCATTTGGGTGATAAGGTTTACGTTGAAAAAGGAGGTGAAATTATTCCAAAAATTACCGGAGTCGATGCGTCTTCACGACATCCAATGGCGCAAGCGGTTGATTTTATTAAATCGTGCCCGGAGTGCGGTACTGCCTTGATCAGGAAAGAAGGAGAAGCTGCCCATTATTGCCCCAACGAAGATGGTTGCCCACCACAAATCAAAGGAAAAATGGAGCATTTCATCAGTCGGAAAGCAATGAACATCGATGGACTTGGAACCGAAACCATTGATTTACTGTACAATGAAAATCTAATCCACAATATTGCTGACATATACGATCTGCAGAAAGAACAAATCAGTCGGCTCGATCGTTTGGGCGACAAATCGGCTGACCGGATACTGAAAAGTCTCGACGAATCGAAAAACATTCCGTTTGAGAAGGTACTATTCGCACTTGGAATTCGTTTTGTGGGCGAAACTGTCGCGAAAATTCTGGCCAATCGGCTGATCAATATTGAAAACATTGAAAAAGCCAGTCTGGAAGAATTAACAGCCATTGACGAGATCGGCGGACGAATCGCTGAAAGTGTTCAACTCTACTTTTCGAATCCTGAAAACGTGAAACTTGTTGAACGATTGAAAGAAAAAGGGCTGCAGATGCACCTGAATGAAGAAAGTCTGGCCAATCGTTCTGAAAAACTAAATGGATTATCCATCATTATCTCAGGAACATTTGAAAAGAACTCAAGGGACGATCTGAAGAAAATGATTGAACAGAACGGAGGGAAAAACGTTAGTTCCATCTCGAAGAATACCAATTATTTACTGGCCGGAAATAATATTGGCCCAAGTAAACTGGAAAAGGCCGAAAAGTTGAATATCCCGATCATCTCGGAAGATGATTTTTTGAAGATGATCAGCTAAAAGTAATAGATTATCGTTTTATTAAGCTTTATACTATCAATCTAAAACTTTTAGCATTTTTAAACATCGTAAAACAAACGAATTGTTATTTTTGCACGAAATCATGGGTATAAAATCAAAGCTTGCCAATCGGATACTGAATTCAAAATTGAATTTGGTGGTCAGGGAGAAAAAAGTGGTCAACCTTGATTCTGCACAAACAGTCGGAATTCTATGGGAAATCGACCAGCAGGATGCTTTTATCAGGATTAAAAATGAGCTTTACCTGGCAGGAATTGAGGAGACAGGACTTTGTTATTTCCCATTGAAGAAGGCTTTGATTCCGGAAGAAATCAATGGCTTTTCGAGGAAACAAACAAGCTGGTGGCTCGAAATTCCGAAAACACAATTGGTCGAGGATTTTATTCACCAGAAATTTGACATTCTGATTGATTTAACCGGACAGAAAAGTTTTCCGATGGTTTATGCAACAGCATTGTCAGAAGCCACATTTAAAGTAGGTTATGCCGGTAGCTCAACGAATTATTTTGATCTGAATATTGAATTTCAGGATAAACCGGAAACGAGCCAGCTGGCCGAACAAATTTTGTATTATTTAAAGAGAATTAATAAAACGACGATAGAATGACACATCCATTTACAGGAGCCGGAGTTGCATTGATCACTCCTTTTAATGAGGATAAAAGCATTGATTACAGCGCATTGGAAAGATTAATTGAAAATCAGATTTCGGGAGGAATTGATTATTTGGTGGTGCTTGGAACCACAGGTGAAACCCCTGCCCTTTCGGATGATGAAAAGAAGGAAATCGTACGTTTTGTAATCGAAAAAAATGCCGGACGTTTAAAAATTGTCGTGGGAATTGGCAGTAACAATACTCTTGCATTGGTTCAATCTATACAAAAAACAAACTTTGATGGTATTGATGCTATTCTCTCAGTAACTCCATATTACAACAAACCCACACAGGAAGGCCTTTTCCAGCACTTTAAAGCAGTTGTTGAAGCAAGTCCGGCACCTGTAATCCTTTATAATGTGCCTGGCCGTACCGGTGTAAACATGGACGCAGACACCACTCTCCGGATTGCCCGTTTATCGGAAAAGGTTATTGGTATTAAAGAAGCTTGCGGCGATTTGGGACAATTTGCCAAAATCATCAAGGATTCTCCTGAATATTTTAAAGTTATTTCAGGCGATGATGCACTGACTTTGCCTTCAATAGCAATGGGTTCGATCGGTGTAATTTCGGTTATTGCCAATGCATTGCCTGCCAAATTAAGCCAGTTGACACACGCTTCACTCGAAGGAAATATAAAGAAAGCCAGCCAAATACAGCTTCAAATGGCTGAAATGCTGAAATTGATTTTTAAAGAAGGAAACCCAGGCGGCGTGAAAGCCTTGATGGAAATGATGGGAACGGCTAAAAATCAGGTAAGACTGCCTTTGGTTCCGGTTTCATCTGCCACTTATTCATTGATTGAAAAAGAGTTGAAGCAAATCGGCTAGTGTTTTAACTTGTTCTATTATTCTCAGAGAATTTGATTTCTGTCCATTCAAAATTGAAGTGATGGATTAGAACAAAATAGAATTGTGTTAAGTTTGTCATATAGTCGGAAAGGCTGAATCAGCTACTCTCGACTTGAGAACAAACTAACAACTAAATTCTATCACAACATGAGTGTTTTAACAACTTCGCTTCTTGTACTTTTAAGCATCATAAGTATCATTTTTCTGACATCCCGATTAAAGTTAAATGCCTTCATTTCTCTTTTTCTGGTTTCACTTTTTTTAGCCCTGGTAGCTATTCCGGATGCCGATATCCTGAAAATTTTGAAAGATGGTTTTGGAAATACAATGGGATCCATTGGTTTTCTAATCATTTTCGGTGCTGTTATTGCCATAATATTGGAAAAAAGCGGAGGCGCATTAAGTATTGCCAGCTACATGCTTTCGAAAACAGGTGAAAAGCGAGCTCCTGCTGCATTAGGAATTACTGGCTTTCTGGCAGGTTTACCAATTTTCTGCGATTCCGGATATATTATTCTTAGTGGCTTGGCCAAATCATTCAGCGCCAAAACAAAAATAGCTATGCCACTTATCGCAATTGCCCTTGCTTGTTCATTGTATTCTGTACATTGCCTGGTACCAACCCATCCGGGCGCCCTAGCTGCTGCTGGTATTATGAATGTGAATATCGGCAATTTCATCCTTTGGGGAATAATATTCGCCATACCAGGCGCAATCGCAGCATTTTTATGGACTCGCTGGATGACAAGAAACAAGGGATATAAGCCTGCACACCTTGATGTGGAAAATGTGGAGTTAAATGACAAAAACATGCCGTCGCCTTTATTGTCGCTTTTACCTGTAATTATTCCTTTGCTGCTAATTACATTTGCATCGTTGTTCACAGTATTTGGCTGGAAAGATCAAAATTATTTTTTCAGAATTATACTTTTTATCGGACAACCGATTATCGCCCTGTTTGTAGGCATGCTCTTTTCTTTCATGCTGCTTAAAGGATTAAATCGGGCAAAACTTAATGGTGTTTTTGAAACGGCCATTGAAAAAGCAGGACCTATTCTGATTGTTACAGCGGCAGGTGGTATGTTTGGAATGGTCATTAAAGAAACTGGCATCGGATTGGAAGCGGGTAAATTTCTCAGCCAAACCGGCTTGGGCATAGCAGTTCCTTTTCTGATCGCTTTTTTGATGAAAACAGCACAGGGTTCTTCTACTGTCTCTATTATCACCACTGCATCGTTTGTTTCACCAATGCTCTCCTTGTTAGGCTTGGATACTGAATCGGGAAGGTTGTTTGCCACTTTGGCGATGGGTGCCGGATCTATGATGATCTCACACGCAAATGATTCTTATTTCTGGGTGATCACAAAATTTTCGGATATGGATTCCGATGTAACTTTAAAAGTTTATTCGAGCGCAACAATCGTTATGGGGATAACCGTTTTTGCCTGTATCTGGATTACATCACTATTTATTCTCTAATTATTTAGCACTCGCACCCTTCTCCTGAAATATATTCGTACTGAAAAGTTGTATGATTAATACTAAAACGACTGTCAAGCAGTTGTTTTGCCTTTTGGGCAATGACATTTGTTTCTGAAACATGAATATTTTCAGTTAATACCAGGTGCGCTTCGAAATAGATTTGATGATCGGACAACTGCCATAAATGAACATGATGAACACTTTTTATTTCCTTAATCTCCTGAAGGACAGAAACAACCTCCTGCTGATTGATTTCGTGAGGTGCGAACTGCATCAGTATACCAACACTTTCCTTCAGGATTTTGAAGGTATGAACGAATATGTAAATGCTTATTAGCACTGTTACCAGCGGATCGATCCAGTAAACCTTGAAAAGCCAGATGCAAACAGCTCCGGCAACAACTGCCACTGAAGTTAAAGCGTCACCTATCAAGTGTAAATAAGCTGCCCGAATATTTAAATTCTCATCTTTGTTGTGGTGAAGTATCAGAACCGACAAACCGTTGGCAATAATGCCCAAAATTCCCAACCCAAGCATCCATAGATAATCAACCTCCCTGGGATTCAAAAACCTCTTTCCGGCCTCTATAAGCAAATAAACAGAAATGGCTATCAAAGTAACAGCATTAATAAATGCAGCCAGTATTTCGGCTCTTTTGTACCCAAAAGTTGACGTTAGCGTTTGCGGCCGAAGCCCAATCCGATAGGCAAGATAAGCCAACACAACCGAAATTACATCGCTGAGATTATGCAATGCATCAGAAATTAGCGCCAAACTTCCGGAGATAATACCACCGGCAAACTGGCCAATGGTGATGATTCCGTTCAGGATAACGGTTATTGCCAGATTTCGGCCTGTATGTTCATGATGATGCAACATCTTTTTTTTGTATATTTAACAAACAATAAAAATCAAAGTTTCAGTATTAAAATAACTTTCGCTAAAAATAGCATTTATGCGCGTGCTTTTAATTATTCTTTCAATTATCATTTGGACATTGCAGGTTAATGGACAAAGTGAAAATCACCGTAAAGTTGAAGATATTAGACAAGAATTTGCACAAAAGAAACATCTCGAATTTAGTAACAGTGATAAGTATATTGATGAAAATAAGATTGCTGGAAGCCCCTATCTCAACAAACAATTCCAATCTTCGTACATCTTGAAAATTAATGGTGCTGAAATCAAAGACATGCCGTTAAAATACAATATTTACAACGATGAGATGGAATTTAAAAAAGATGGAAAGGTTATGTCGATTGCATTTCCTTCCGAAATTCAACGAATAAACATAGAAGGTAAAGTATTTACACATGCCAGATACACTACTCCAAAAATCAACAGTTCCGGTTTTTTCCAGATAGTATATGACGGAAATTATCAACTTCTGAAAAAGGATCAGGTTGCTCTAATTTCACCTTCAGAAAAAACACATTCGGGTGATTCTCTTAAGTTCGAAAGAAAGTTACCACATTTTTATATACGCTACAGCGGAGGGACGGCTCATCTGGTCTGTTCACAAAAAACGCTGATCAAAGTACTACAGCCTATACCCCAAAATGTAATTGACTACATAAAATCGCACAAAATAAAGACAAGGGACGAGAAGCAATTAATTGATCTGATGGAATATATGGATCAATCTGAAAACTAATTTGATCATTATAGCCCACAACCTATTTTCAGTTATTCTATTAAATCAGCATTTTTCTTATGCCCATGCAACATTCCTAATCCGACCATCGTCATTCAAACAGAAAACAAATCAAATCGTTGGAAACGCAGTACCAAAATATTCATCAGGATGCAATTGAAAGGTGTAGGAAAGGCGACACCAAAGCACAATTTGAGCTCTACAAGCTGTATTATAAACCCATGTACAATGTTTGTCTGCGCATGGTTGGCAATGCAGTTGAAGCTGAAGATGTAATGCAGGAAGCCTTTTTAAAAGCGTTTACAAAAATCGACACCTACGAAGGTAAAGTTAGTTTTGGAGCCTGGCTAAGGAAAATTGTAATCAACCGTTCATTGGATCAATTGAAAAAGCGAAAAGTGAAATTTGAAGAACTGAATGAAAAAATTCCGGATGAAGAGCCCGTTGAACTTGAGATTTCAGAAATTCAGATGGAAAAGTTAAAAAAGGCAATTCAACAGTTGCCCTATGGTTACCGGGTCGTTTTAAGTCTTTATTTGCTTGAAGGATATGACCACGAAGAGATTTCGCAAATTCTCGGAATTACCAATGTTTCATCGCGATCGCAATATTTACGTGCTAAGCTGAAACTTCGGGAGATGTTGCACAAAGAAGAATTGTTTCAGTACAATTAAAATGACTGTCATGAAAGACGAATTAGAAAGATTAATCTTAAATAACCAACATTCTTTTCAGAATGAAGAACCATTGGAAGGTCACTTTGAACGATTTGAAGCCCGGCTTCAGAAAGCAACAAAACCTACCCGAAAATTCAATTTTCAAGCTGTACTGAAGGTTGCTGCCATCGTAGTTTTTGCACTACTGGTTGTTAATCAGGCCCGCTTATGGTTCACTCCTGAAAAGAAAGAAACTCTCTCACTGGGTTCAATTTCGCCCGAGTACCGCGAAGTTGAATTTTACTACACCAATGCGATTCAATTAGGGATGACACAGCTTGACAAGTTAACAAATGAAGGATTGATCAGTGAAGCGGAACAACAAATGATGCTGAAGGAACAAAAAGAATTTGACCAGATGTACCAGAAGTTGCTCGAAGACCTGAAAGCAAACCCCGATGATGAAAGGGTCATCAATGCCATGCTTGAATATTACGAGTCCCGAATGAATATTATATCGTTGGTTATTAATAAATTAAAAGAAATACAACAACAAAAACACCATCAAAATGAATCGAGCATTTCATTATAAATTCCATTTTGAAACTAAATTTCAAAATGCGAGATACATGAGAAAGCAGAAATTTTCAAATTAATTAACTAATTTATATTCGAAATGAAATCAATATTTAAAATAACAGTTGTACTGCTACTATTCTCTACCGCACTTGTCAATGCTGCCGGAGCTGAATTCTCGAAACAATACCGGAAAGGCTGGCTAAAAAGCGGCGTAACAGCTTTGCAGATCACCAATAAATTTGGCGAAGTGAAAGTCAATGACATGGGAGGCGATTCGATAACCATTAAGGTATTGATTACCATCGATAATGCTTCGGAAAGTAGAGCAAAAGAGCTGATGAATAAGATTCATATCAACCTGCAAAAAACTGGCGGTTTGGTAACTGCCGAGACTGAAATCGAAGAAAATTTCAGAGGTAATAATTCATTTTCAATCGATTACCTTGTTAATGCACCAAAAGACAGAGATCTAACCATCAATAACAAATATGGAAATGTAATTGTAAATGAATTGGATGCTAAAGGATCGTTTGATGTTGCCTATGGATCGATGACATCTGGAAAAATGAAGGCACCAGCCGGAAATCCGATAAAGATCATTATTAGCTACGGAAAGGCCACCCTGGAAACGATCAATGATGCTCATATGGAAATCAAGTATTCAAAGTTGTATGCCAACGAAATTAACAAAATCGTTCTGGACTCCAGGTACTCTGAAGTAAACCTGGACAAAACGTCAAGCCTGACGCTGGAATCGAAGTACGACGGAATTAATATCGACGAAATTGGCATGCTAAAATCTATATCCAAATACACCAACTACAAGATTGGACTGCTGACCGGAAGCCTGGAAATGGACACTGGGTATGGATCAGTGAAAATAAATAAAGTAGATGCTAAATTCGACAAAATTCAGATTACGAACAGCTATGGCGGCATCAACATCGGATTAAGCGAATTAAGTTATAAGCTAAAAGCCGATTGCGACTACTGCGACGTGAATTACCCGGAAACTCGATATAAAGGAAACCGAATCCGTGAAAATCACAGTTTTTCGCTCAATGGCAACGTTGGTGCAGGTGGCGGAACCGTTTCGATCGTTAGCCGCTACGGTGGAATTAAACTGACGGAAGAGTAACGACAAAATGACACAAGTCGAAATTCAAGAGACTGAAGTGGCGTAAACAATAACAACTCTTAATTCAACCAAATAGAAAGCCACGAATCGATTGTCGTTTCGTGGTTTTTCTTTTATATTTAGAATAAAATTTCAGCCTTGGAAACTGCCCTTCAACTGGTCGCTTTTAATATTCCTTATCCACCTGATTATGGCGGAGTGATCGATATTTATTACAAGATAAAAGCGCTGTCTGAAAATGGCATTTCGGTTTACCTGCATTGCTTTGAATACAACCGACCACAAGCCATTGAGCTTGAAAAGTATTGCGCGAAGATTTTTTATTATCCCCGAAAAAGCGGTGTTCGCTATCAATTTTCAAATAAACCTTACATTGTAATTACACGCAATAACAATCAATTGTTAAGCAATTTATCGTCAAACAATTACCCAATTTTATTTGAAGGACTTCACACCTGCCTGAATCTCGACAATCCGGCATTAAAAAACCATATAAAGCTAGTTCGGACTCATAACGTGGAACACGAATATTACCGAAACTTGTGCAAAGCTGAGCCAAATATTTTCAGAAAAATGTTTTTCGGGATGGAAACATGCAAACTAAAAGCTTACGAAAAAGTGCTAAAAAATGCTTCACATCTGCTCTCGATCTCGCCAAACGACAATCTGTATTTCGACCGGAAATTTGGTAACTCACATTTTATTCCGGCCTTTCATCCGTTCAACGAAATCAAATCAAAAGAAGGTCGCGGCGAATATATCCTGTTTCATGGAAATCTTTCCGTTTCCGAAAATCTTCAGGCGGTTGAATACCTGATTAAGAATGTGTTTTCGAAGATCAGGCAGAAAGTAATTATTGCGGGCAAAAACCCACCTGCAAATTTGAGCCATAAAATACAGCAACATTCAAACATTCAGCTCATTGCCAATCCTGAGAACGAGCAAATGGAAGCTTTGATTCAAAACTCGCATATCTGTTTGATACCTACATTTCAGGATACCGGGCTAAAACTAAAACTTCTGGCTTCACTATTCTCCGGACGGTTTTGTATTGCCAATGCACCAATGATCCACAAAACCGGACTGGAACATCTTTGCCATCAGGCCAATACACCTAAAGAAATGATTGATTGTGTTAACAAGCTGTTTGAGCAGGAGTTTACTTCCGAAGAAATCGAAAAACGAAGGCTTATTTTAGAAGATGATTTTTCAAACCGGAATAATGCAATGAAAATCATCTACTTACTAAAGTAAAAAACATTTCCAATTATTTTTTTGCTGCTCGCTTGCGTTCTACTCCACGATTTCGAGATTTTGTTTTTCGCGGATTCCGTTCTCCGGGACCACCCAAATTAACCTTTTTATTTTTCTCCTTTTTCTCGTGAAAAGCGCCTTGCGAATCGTTGATGGCGTTCGATTTGCCGATGTATTCCTTGTCAAACAGGACAGGCCTTTCTTCGTCGGTAAAAATGTTTGAAATCTTCAAATCCGAAGGCAATGGTTTTTCTACCATGATTCGGTTCATGAACGATTCAATTTCAGCAAAGTGTTTCATTTCAGGCTCATTCACAAAAGTGATAGCAATTCCAGCCTTTTCGGCCCTTCCGGTGCGGCCTATGCGGTGAATGTAGTCTTCGGGGATATCCGGCACATCAAAATTGATCACATGCGAAATGTCCAAAATATCTAATCCCCTGGCAGCAACATCGGTTGCAATCAACATCCTGAAAGTTCCGTTTCTGAACTTTTCCAGCGAGTTAATCCGGAGATTTTGTGATTTATTGGAATGCAAAACCCCTATTTGCTCCGGATAAATTGGATTAAGCAACTCGAAAACCCTGTCGGCGAACTGTTTGCTTGACACAAAAATCAACGCACGAGAAAAATCTTCTTGATTCGAAAGCAGGTTTTCTAGTAGATTTACTTTAGTGAAAAAATTGGGAACTGAATAAAAATATTGGGTAATTTGTTCGAGCGGAGTACGCTGATTTTCAATCTCAACGGTAATTGGCTCGTAAAAATAGCTATCGATCAATGCAGCTACTTCTTCTGTCAAGGTAGCCGAAAACATCAGATTTTGTCGGCGTTGTGGCAAACTTTCCATAAAACTCATCAACTGTGGACGAAACCCGAGATTCAACATCTCATCAACCTCGTCAATCACCAGTTTTTGGATGGATTTCAAGCGCAAAATACCGGTCATTACCAAATCGACCAAACGACCAGGTGTAGCCACCAGAATGTCCACACCATTAAAGACTACCTGTTTCTGGGTATTGATATTTGTTCCTCCATATACACCTATCACCCTGACATTCATATATTTTGCGAGCTTTTCAGCTTCGCCAACAACCTGCAAAACCAACTCACGGGTTGGTACAACAACCAAAATTCTCGGATATTTTTGATCGGAATATTTAAGCTGGCGAAGAATAGGCACCAAATACGAAAACGTTTTACCTGTACCTGTTTGCGCAATGCCCACCGCATCGCGGCCCGACATCACTACTGGATATATCCTCTCTTGAATAGGCGTTGGAGTCTCAAAACCCAGATCACTCAAAGCATTCAGCAGCGGAGTATTTAAATTTAATTCCTGAAAAGTCACAGTTGATGTTTTTATGAGCTGCAAAGGTAATCTGAATCTTTGATTTGTGAGCATTATTCAATGAAGTAACCATCTTGTTTTCATCTATGTTTAATGAATCAAAAGGTTGACACTATTATTTATCATTAATAGAAAAGGGAAAATACCTTGGAATTTTCCCTTTAGAATCTATTGATTCATCAACAAAAGAAGTTTAATTTGATACGGTATACTTGATCAATTCTATTTCATTTTAATGTGAATTTCATTGTCAACCGGCGGCAAGTCTGTCCAGAAATTTTCGATAAGTTGAATTAATGGATTAGTCGGATATAATGTTTTAATTTCTTCAAACTTTATTGCTTCTTCTGGTGTAATTTGCTCGTCACCTGCATATTGAGCCATCATTGCATTTCTTACATAGGGCAATGAAGCCTCAACCCAGGCAGACGGGAGTTTCATTCCCGCAACCAGATACCAATTGAAATACATTTCGAGATGTTCTGCCAGATATGAATTTGAATAGTCTAAAAAGCTTTTCCCTCCTGGGAATGGCTTTTCAATTTTTGTAATTCGTCTGGCCTCAATTTTAATGAAATTATCATCAATTGTCAGCACTCTGTATGGACTTATCGGAGTAGCAAGCGAACCTGTTTCAATATCCCAAATCGAATTTCCATTGCCTGATACTTCAACAATATCGTTTGCGTGTGAATGTCCAGTAAATACAAGTTTGATGCCCGCATTCATTAAAGAAATTGATACATTACTGAAATCGTTAACAACATCTCCTTTAATAAGTGTACTCTGACCTGTGTAATGTTCAGCAATGCCATGGTGCATCATGGCCAGTACAGTAATGCCCTTTTCATTTGCTTCTACCATTTTTTCCTGAATCCAGATCATCGTACCTGTCTTAATTGATCCACTCCGTTTATAAGCGGGGGAATAAATACAGGCATCAATCCCCAAAATCCACAGGTTTTCACGAACCTGGAAAATATAACTTAGCGAATTCACATCCCTGTAAAGGGCATCATTATATCCAAAATCACCGTAAAGTGCCGCAAATTCTGCCGGACTAACAACAGGAACCACGCTGGAACCAGTACCAGAATACGACTTGGCATCAGGGCTATTTATATCATTGTTCCCTGGGATAACCAAAACCTGAGTGCCATTTTCGGCAAGTTTCTGAAGTTTATTCTTTACAATTTCATGATTTGTGAGTTCTCCATTATTTGCCAAATCGCCAGTAATTAGCAATACATCAGGTTTTTCTCTTCTTAGTTCAGAAATAGCTTCATCGAATATAGGTTCGCTTAATTCAATCATTTTATTATAACTATTGAACAGCAATGTCTGAAAATCTGGATTATCTTCCGGAGTTTCAGGTAGAAGTGTTTGGTCCATGTAATGAATATCTGAAACAACAGCAATTTTAAATTTTGCTACAGCAGATTTCAATACGGAACTAGATTCAGGTTCTGTGAGCAGTTCCTTTTCAGTACAACCCATCATAATGAGGGTAAAAAGTGCAAGAAAAAGCAATCTTGTTTTCATGACAACCTCCTTTTAAATTTAACTTCTCGTTTTATAGATCAAAGTTAAAACCCTGCCAAAAGAGGATTGCCTCCTTATTGTTTCAATGTCAGCAGTATTGTTTCAAATCGTGCATTAACAAGATTTTGCTCATTCTGAAAAAGCCTAGTTTTTGACACAACGTACACAAAAACCATAAGATTGAGGATCATTAAATAAACTAACTTTTGGATTCGAATTTTCTTCCCATATACAAAAATAATATGCATAAGGTACAAAAGCGTGGGGATTTGAATATGATGCTGAAGACCAAAATGAAATTTCAGGTCCAAATCCCCAGCCGCAAACTATGGGTGAAGGAATGGCGGTAAAGCCACTTTCGTTTGTGCCTTTTGACAAGAGCTTATTATGAGCCAATGACTCACCACCTAAATAATTTATCAATGTTCCCCAATCTGAATTGGACGGCACATGCCAGCCTTCAGGCGCCAGTTTCCCGGGTTCAATTGCAAACCAATTGTAAATTGCACCCATTGTTTTGTTTACTGAATCATTGAAATACCAGCAATAGGCACCCGATCTCAAATCAAACCAATCTGTTTCACCAGCCATGTCACCGGTTCCCAAATAAATCGGACTGCCATCATTGTACCGTGTTGTTCTTAGATTTTCTGCCATCCATACCTGGGTTCCAATCTGAATTGTTTTGTAAACATTGCCATCAATATCTTTAACCATCCCATAAGTCAAATCTGGATTGAATTGAGGACTAAGAACGTTGTCATTGAACTGACAATTTGAACTGGTGTTGATAGCTAAGGTATCCTTCGGTGATGTTTTTGCCTCAAAGACAGGGTCAATAATTGGATCTTTTTCACATCCCCAAGATGTAAAGATCAACGCTGTGATAAAAATGATAATATTTTTCATGGCTTTGTTAATTAAATCGTTATACCAAAGTTATCCATGAAAAGGGAGAGGATTGCTTTCTTATTGTTTCAATGTTAGCAGTATTGTTTCAATGGCTGAAACTGAAAAATTTTCGCATTTCAGTGGAAGCCATTCCATATTCCTGAATAAAGGATTTGCTGAAATAGCTTGCATCGGAGAAGCCCACCTCAAATGCAATATCAGAAACATGTTTATTGGTTTCTAGCAGAAGTTTTTTTGCTTTTTGCAGCCTGAAATTGCGGATAAAATTCGATGCTGATTGTCCTGTGAGTGCGGTTAATTTTCGGTGAAGCTGCACCCGGCTCATTCCTAAATCGGAGTATAAATGATGAATTCCGTACCTGTCGTTTTTATAATTCTTTTCCAAAAGGCTTATTACCTTTTCCAGAAATTTTCCGTTTAATCCGTGTTCCTGCTCATCCATCTTTTTTTCAAAAACCTGATTAAATTTTAACCGCAAAGTCTCGCGCTGAACCAGGATGTTATGCAGGCAAATCTGTAGTTCCCTTTTGTTAAATGGTTTGGTGAGGTAGGCATCGGCGCCCCGTTCCAGGCCGGTTATCCGCGATTCTGTATCGGCTCTTGCAGTCAGAAGCACAATCGGAATGTGGCTGGTACGAAAATCGTTTTTCAGTTTCTGGCAAACCTGGAAACCATCTTTACCGGGCATCATTACATCACTCAACACAATATCCGGAATGTGTTCCGTGGCCAGTTCAATTCCTCGAATACCGTTTTCGGCAGTCAGAACCTGGTATTCATTTCCCAGCAAACGAACAAGGTATTCTCTTAATTCAGGATTATCTTCAACAATCAATAACCGGGGATGGCTGATAATTCCGTCGTCTGCCGGGTAATTAAAGTTCCTGGGTTCCTCTTTGTGCAAAGGCTTATTTTTTTCTGGAACAACTTCCTCAAATTCCGCATTGTGGGTAACCGGAAGCGTGATGATGAATTCAGAACCTTTTCCGTAGCTGCTTTTCACCTTTACCGAGCCCTTCATTAGTTTCATGTATTCGCTGACAAGTGTCAGCCCGATGCCTGTGCCTTCGCGGTATGGAAAGCGATTGTCTTCAACCCGGTAAAACCGAATGAAGATTTTCTCCAGTTCATTTTCAGCAATCCCGATTCCCGTGTCGCGGACAGTGATTTCAACCTGCTTCTCTTTTGAATAGCCTGAATTTAGCAACCGGAGCGAAACAAAAACATCGCCTCTTTCGTGGGTGTATTTAATGGCATTTGATAAAAGATTGGACAACGATTCTTCCAGCTTTTCGAGTTCAATATCCATAATAAGTTGTGGTGATTGCGGCTCGAAATGTAACCGGATTTTGCGTAATTCAGCAAACCCCTGGAATGAACCCACCGCCAAACGGACAAAAGATATCAAATCGGTTTGAACGTAATGCAACGGAACGCGGCCTTCCTCAACTTTCGAGAGGTTCAGCATCTGGTTCACGAGGAATAAAATTTTGTCGGAACTCTGCATGATGCTTTTTGCCTTTTCTATGGTTTCGCCATTCTGATGTTCGCTGATTTCTTCTGCATTTCCACGAATTAAAGTTAGTGGTGTGCGAAATTCATGTGTAATGTTGGCATAAAGTTTCGATTTCAGCAAATCAAGTTTCTGAAGATGTTCAGCCTTTCGTTTTGCTTCATTTGTGCGGACAACAATACTGTCGTAAAACGATTTCACCAGAAAAAGGCACATCCAGATTTCATCGATGGTAAAAAGTAAATTATTGATTTCAGGGGTCCATTCATTAATTGGGACAAGAATTGGATAGAGTAAAACAATTGCAACGAGACCCCCCAGGTAAATATTCGCATTAACAATTACGATTCGTATATCTTTTACAGCCAAAGAGTGCATAAAAACGATAAATGCTCCACCCCAAACCCCCAAAGAGTTTGGAAGACCACCTAAAATCATTATTATACAAGTACATAAAATGATATATCCTCCATAATAAAAATATAAGAACCACTTAATCCCACGTTTAATAATCATCAACAGTCCATCAGTAATGATAATTGCCAAGACCAACAAACTGGCAAGAAACAACAAGTGAAATTTTTGGTAAATCATCATGGGGACAAAAACAAGACTGGACAGTATGATGCTGGCCATAATGCCATTTCTGACAAGATAAACCTTTTGTTCCAACTCCTCTGGAGTATCGCTTTTATGCCTGAGCACCTTAATTAGCCATTTATCCAATTTTTGAAAAATTGTCATGGTAATTATTTTCTTTCTAATTGAGATAAATGTTATTCAAATGATTTTCGAAATTCAGTGGGTGTTATTCCAAATTCCATGGAAAACGCCCGTGTGAAATAGTTCGGATCAGAGAAACCTGTTTCGAATGCAATTTCTGAAACATTTTTATCGGTTTCCAGCAGCAGTTTCCGGGCTTTGTGAAGGCGGAAACTTCGGATAAAATTGGATGTCGGTTGCCCGGTGAGTGCGGTTAGTTTGCGGTGAAGCTGTACCCGGCTGATACCTAACTGGTGGTAAAGCTCTTCGATTCGAAAGTTTTCATTCCGGTAGTTTTTTTCAAGAACTGATAAAACTTTGTTTAAAAATTTTATGCCTTGCTCGCTTCCGCGTTGTTCCGGAATTTTCTCGTATAGTTTTGCCTGGTATTTCATCCGGAGCTTTTCACGCTGCACAAACAGGTTGTGCAGGCAAGCCATCAGTTCCTTTTTGTCGAAAGGTTTGGCCAGGTAAGCATCGGCGCCGCATTCAAACCCGGTTATCCGCGAGTCGGAGTCGGCTCTGGCAGTAAGCAAAACAACCGGAATGTGGTTCGTGCGGAAATCATTCTTCAGTTCCCTGCAAACCTGGAAGCCATCTTTCCCGGGCATCATCACATCGCTAAGTATGATGTCCGGAATGTGTTCAGAGGCTTGTTCAATTCCTCGGATGCCGTTTTCGGCGGTCATAACCTGGTAATCATTCTCCAATAATCCTTTCAGATATACTGTAAGTTCGGTATTGTCTTCAATAATCAGTAACTGTGGAAGGCCCCATTCAGTACCAATTGTTTTAAATTTTGAAAAAACCTGTTTTTCAATCCTGGTAAAAGTGCCCTTCACACGGATATTTTTTTCAACCGGTGCATTTTGAGTTACGGGCAGCGTGATTACAAATTCGGACCCTTCTTCTGGAGCGCTGTTAACATGAATTGTGCCGTTCATCATTTTCATATACTCATTTACCAGCGTCAGTCCTATTCCCGTTCCCTCCTGATAGGGGAACCGTTTATCTTCGACACGGTAAAAGCGGATGAATATTTTATCCAATTGGTCCACCGGAATTCCAATTCCTGTATCGCGCACACTGATTTCAACCTTTTTATTAGGTGAATGGTTTGTGTCGGGTATCCGTAGCGAAACAAAAACCTCGCCTCCTTCCGGCGTGTATTTAATGGCGTTCGACAAAAGGTTTGAAACTGACTCTTCCAGTTTCTCCGGGTCAACATCCATCATCAGTTGCCGGCACCCCGGTTCATAGTGTAGTTCGAGTTTTCGAATGGTTGCGTATTCCCTGAACGAATCCAAGATTAACCGCAAAAAAGCTACCAAATCGCTCTGCACATAACGCACCGGGAAACCGCCTTCCTCCACTTTCGACAGGTTCAGCATCTGGTTAACGAGGAACAGGATTTTTTCCGAATTGTGAACAATACTTTGTGCCCTTTCAGCGATTTCGCCTTCGTGCTCTTCTCCAATTTCCACTGCATTCCCTTTGATTAGAGTTAACGGCGTGCGAAACTCGTGGGCAATGTTGGCGTAAAGTTTCGACTTGAGCAGGTCAAGTTCCTGTAATTGTTCTGCCCGGTTTTTAGCAGCGTTTTCGCTCCTTACAATGGTTGAATAAAGGGCCAGGGCAATTAAAAGCCCAATCCAGCCGAAATTAATGGCAAAAAAGAGGTTGTTTTTCCAACCTGCCAAATCCTCATCAATTTTCAGGTATGGAAAGGAAATTCCGGCAACCAGCACCCCGATTACATAAAGTATCCCGACAAACATCAGCAACCTGGTATCTTCCATCCACTGGGCAGTGAGCAGAAAAAAATAGGCTGCCATCAAAAGCCCCGCTGAATTGGCGATTCCTCCAAGACGGATGATGATGTAAAAAATCAGGATAATATAAGCGCTGAAAACGGTATAAATGAACCATTTCGACCATTTACGAATGATGAACAACAACATAGTTTGAGCCACCGTAAAAGTCAGTAACATCAGAATATAAACGGCAAATTTTTTTAGTTCAAGCTGAAAAGCCAACACCGTTATTCCAGAAATAAAAAAAATGGCAACAAGATTTGTAATCAGAAAAAACTTCTTTCGGAGAATCACTTCCGGCGTATCGTTTCCATGAATAACCAGCCGGGAAATCCAATCATCGACAATTGAAAATTGTTTCATAATTAGCAATTTTAGTCCTTGATAGCAGACCTGTATTCATATAATTTCCTAAAATGCAGGAATCAGGCTACTCCATAAATAACTACAATTTGCTGATTATAAATATACTACAATTTTCAAAAACTATTTGGGGTGGAACAATAAATATATCTCTGATTTAATTGTGAATTTGAATATTGCTTACTACTCCTTCCCGTCTTCTTCCCTGATTTGTACCCGGCGAATTTTACCGCTGATGGTTTTTGGCAATTCGGTTACAAACTCAACAATACGTGGATATTTGTATGGCGCAGTAACTTTTTTTACATGTTCCTGAAGCTCTTTGGCGAGCTCGTCGCTTGCAGTATAGTTTTTCGACAGAATAATCGTCGCTTTCACTACCTGGCCACGATCAGGATCCGGAACCGCAGTTATCGCACATTCCAATACCGCAGGGTGTTCCATCAGTGCGCTTTCTACCTCGAAAGGCCCGATCCGGTAACCTGAGCTTTTAATCACATCGTCGGCGCGACCAACAAACCAGTAATAGCCATCCTCATCGCGCCAGGCCATATCGCCAGTATAGTAAACATCGTCGTGCCAAACTTTTTGGGTCAGCTTTTCGTCACGGTAATAACCATTAAACATTCCTGTCGGCGGTTGCTGATCGGTATAAATAACAATTTGCCCCTCTTCTCCTATTTCGCACGAATTTCCATAGTCATCAACTAAATCAATCGGATAGCCAGGTGATGGTTTTCCCATAGAACCAGGTTTGGGTTCCATCCACGAATAAGTTGCCAAAGAAACGGTGCATTCTGTTTGCCCATAGCCTTCCATCAACCGGATTCCGGTGGTTTCCAGAAATTGTTTATACACTTCCGGATTCAATGGTTCGCCAGCCACTACACAATATTTAAGAGCACTTAAATCGAATTTAGTCAGATCTTCCTTAATCAGGAAGCGGTAAATGGTTGGCGGTGCACAAAAAGTGGTAACCTTATATTTTTCAATCACTTCCATCAAATTCTTAGGAATAAACTTATCGAAATCGTAAGTCATTACGGCACTACCCGACAACCATTGTCCATATAATTTTCCCCAGGCAGATTTGGCCCAACCGGTGTCGGCAACCGTAAAATGCAATCCGTTATCCTGAACATTCTGCCAGTATTTTGCGGTTAAAATGTGTCCAAGCGGATAGATGTAATTGTGGTTAACCATTTTGGGCATACCAGTGGTTCCTGAAGTAAAATACAGCAACATGATATCCTCATTTTTAGTCACTTCTGCGCCCTGCGGACGAGCAAATTCTTCCGAACTGCTTTCCATTCCGGAGTTAAAATTCAGCCAGTCTTCACGGTCTTCACCAATTAAAGCTTTCACCTTTAATGTAGGCGATTTTTCTTCAGCGGCTTCAACATGCTGAATAACTTCAGTTTCAGGAACACAAACAATCATCTTAATATCAGCCGCGTTGCTTCGGTACACAATGTCTTTCATACTCAGCAAATGAGTGGCCGGAATGGTGATTGCCCCAATTTTATGAAGAGCCAGAATACAGAACCAGAATTCGAAACGCCGCTTCAGAATTAGCATGACCGGATCGCCTTTCCCAATGCCAGCTGATTTGAAAAAGTTTGCAGCTTTGTCGCTGTATTTCTTCATCTGACCAAAGGTGAAAATATGCTCTTCGCCCAAATCGTTGCACCAGACCATTGCAATTTTATCGGGTGTTTTGAGTGCAATTTCGTCAACCACATCGTAGGCAAAGTTGAAATTTTCAGGAATCTGAAGTTTGTAATTAGCTACAAAATCTTCGTAGGAGGTGAATTCTGTTTGTGAAAGATATTTTTCGAGTACCATATTTTCGTAATTCTTGATGAAATCTTTAATTAAAGTTTAAGATCAAACAATAACAGCTAAAAACTTAGCATGTTGATTATTTAAGGCTTTCATAGCATGTTTATAGCCTGAATCAAAATAGATTGAATCGCCTTCGTTCAGCGTAATTTCATGTCCGTCGACCACAATCATCAAAGTACCTTCAAGTACATAATTAAACTCCTGTCCGGGATGAGTATTTGATTCAAGCGGAGCGTTGGTAGCATCAGATTCAACGGTTACGATGAAGGGTTCCGCTTTTTTATGGATGAAATTGGAAGCTAAACTTTCGTATTTGTATTGTTTCCGTCGATCGACATTTAGCCCCTTCCCTTTGCGCGACACCGAATAAACATGCAATTTAGGCTGATCGCCCTTTAGCAACGCCGAAAGCTCAAGATTGAAGCGGTGAGCAACTTTTAACAAAAAACCAACCGGGATATCCGAATTCCCATTTTCATAATCCAGTAAAAGTTCTTTTTCGGTATTTAATTCATTTGCAAAGCTTTCGGTCGAAATACCTGCAATCTCGCGAAGTTCCTTTATTCGCGCAGCGATTAGTCGAATTTGTTCGTTCATTGCCTTGATTTTTTGTTTTCAATATACTGATTTTATTCTTTTTTCAGATTTCTGGCAAAAAAAAATTAAATTCACTCATTACTAAAACCTTACAACTTGCTGGAGTAATCTTTATTAGCCCGACGACAACCTCTGCGCTTCTATTTTGTTAATATTCCTGAAGATTTTATTTAACAGTTAATTTTAAAACATCATGGATTTTTCAATCAACCAATATGAATTTGGGCAAAGGCCTGCAGTAACTATTCCATCTCCTGAATTTCTGGAAAAGCTTGGTGAGAGCGGAATTCGTCAACTGGTAAGCGATCACTACGATTTATTGAGCCAAAGTGAAATCAAACATTTATTTCCTCGGATTGAAGAAGCGCTCGACAAAGCCAAACAGCGATCTTCCGACTTTTTTATTCAGATTTGCGGCGGACATCCGTATTTTAACGAAAACCGGGGCAAGCCCATGCTGGCCAGACGACACGCGACTTTTGCCATAACTCCAGAAGCCAGAGTCGTTTGGCTAAATTGTTACCAACAAGTATTGTCAAAACTTGAATTGCCTGATGATATTATTCAATCGTTCTGGAATTACCTGAATGTGTTTTCGTTTTGGATGGTAAACACAAAAGAAGAATAAAATGCCAGGACTTTTCAAAAATAGCTTACAGTTCCAAAACAACAAATAGCTACACATGAAAATACTTGCTTCATAAACATATTTTTTGTATTCCAATTTATTAGTACTTTTTGCCTGAAATATGAATCTTTAATGATCTGGTTATGGCTAAGGAAGATGAAGGGAATGGCATTATTGAAGGCTTATTTAAAAGTAAAGAATTATATCGTATTCTATTTGAAAATGCAGGTGAAGCAATTATTTTCACTTCTTGCACCAAAATAATCGACTGCAACATTGCTGCTCTGATGTTATTTGGATTTCAGCTAAAATCGGATATAACCAATCGTTCATTGGTTGATTTGAGTCCTGAAATTCAAGATGATGGAATTAGCTCAACAGAAAAAATTCAGGAACTGATTGAATCCGCAAATCCAGGATACCCCATCAATTTTAGCTGGAAATACATCAAAACAGATAATTCCGCCGTTGACACTGAGGTTACAATAGATATTCTGGAATATGACAATCACATTTTTCAGCAATTTACCATTCGTGACATTACCTCACTCCGAAACAAAGAAAAAGCATTAATTCAGTCCGAACTCAAGTATAAAAGCATATTCGAGAACGTTCAGGATGTATTTTACCGAACCGATTTGAATGGCATTTTAACTGAAATAAGTCCATCCATTAAAAGATACTCAAAGTACGTTCACTCCGATATCATCGGGCAACCGATTGAAAAATTTTATGTCGATCCAACGACCAGAGAACAATTAGTCAATGAAATTCAGCAAAAGGGCGAAGCTTCAGATTTTGAAGTTTTATTAAAAGGGCGCGACAACCAGGAAGTTTGGTCATCGGTAAATGCCCATTTCACATACGACGAAACCGGAAAAGTCACTGGAGTGGAAGGAACAATCAGAGAATTAACCGAGCGAAAACAAGCTGAAGAAAAATTAAAACTTTCGCTTTCGCTTCTTCAGGCCACGCTCGATTCAACGGCTGATGGAATATTGGTTGTAAACCGATTGGGTAAAATCACCAGCTACAATAAGCAATTCAAGCAAATATTTAACCATTCGGATGAAGTGCTCGAATCTGGTGAAGATACTAGTGCCATCGAATGCGTTCTAAGCCAATTGAAAGATCCGGAGCAGTTTGTTTCAAAGATTCAGTACCTCTATAACCATCCGAAATTAGAAAGCTTTGACACCATAGAATTAAAAGACGGGCGAATATTGGAACGTTTTTCATGCCCGCAATACCTGGATGGCAACCCCATCGGGCGTGTTTGGAATTTCAGGGATATCACGGACAGAAAAAAATCGGAACAGCAACTGAACCTGATGGCTCATACCTTAAAAAGCATCAATGAATCGATCAGCATAACCGACATGAAGGACCGAATTCTTTTTGTAAATGCAGCATTCCTGAAAACCTATGGCTATGCCAATGATGAGGATCTGAGTGGACAGGATATTTCAATTGTTCGGTCGACAAATAACGATCCGGAAGTCGTTAAGGAGATACTTTCTATTACAGCTGAAACCGGATGGCAAGGCGAAATACTGAACAAAAGGAAAGATGGAACAGAATTCCCAATATCATTATCAACCTCGGTTGTTCAAGATAATCAAGGTGAAACAATAGGTATGGTTGGTGTTGCGGTTGACATTACGGACCGTAAACTGGCAGAAAAGACACTTGCCGACAAAGAAGCACAGCTACGAACTTTACTTCAAACGATTCCCGATCTAATCTGGTTAAAAGATATCAATGGAGTTTACCTTACGTGTAATAAGATGTTCGAACAATTTTTTGGCGCTTCCGAAGCCGATATCGTTGGAAAGACCGATTACCATTTTGTAAATAAGGATTTAGCTGATTTTTTTAGTGAAAATGACCAAAATGCGATGAATGCCGGTAAGCCTAGCATTAATGAAGAATGGATAACGTTTGCTTCTGATGGTCACCAAGCTTTGCTTGAAACCATTAAAATGCCATTGTATAATGAAAAAGATGAAATCATTGGTGTTCTTGGCGTTGGGCGCGACATTACTTACAGAAAGCAAGCCGAAGAGATGCTCAGGCAAAGCGAAACCAAATATCGCAACCTGATAGAAACCATGCCTGATGGTGTTTACCGGAGCACTCCTGAAGGAAAGTTTATTGAAGTAAACAATGCCATGGTAAGAATTTTGGGTTACGAGAGCAAGGAAGATTTAATGTCAATCGATATCAAAACCCAACTCTATTTCGATTCAGAAGAAAGGGAAAGACTGACGAAGAAAATGCGACTAAACGAACTTGACGTATTTCCACTTAGGAAAAAAGATGGGACAATTGTTTATGTAGAAGACCATGGATGGTTTGCAACTGATGAAAATGGTAATATTATCTACCATGAAGGTATTTCAAGAGATGTAACCCAACGCAAAAAAGCTGAACTGCAGCTTCAGGAATACTCCGAACAGTTAAAGGAATTGGTTGCTACAAAAGACAAATTTTTCTCCATCATAGCTCACGATCTTAAAAGCCCCTTCAACAGCATCTTAGGCTTAAGCGAAATTATAAAAAATGATGCCAAATATTTAGATATTGCCACCATTGAGCAATATGCCGGAATAATTCACTCAACCTCAAATAACACGTTTAAGCTACTCGAAAATTTGCTCGATTGGGCGCGAATCCATCAATCTCAAATGCCATTTCAACCCAGTTCTTTCATTTTAAAAACCATTGTGAATGAAGTTATAGAGCTTGCGATTGAAAAAGCAAACAGCAAAATGATCGCCGTTATCAACTATACTCCTGATAATATAATTATTACGGCTGACAAAAACATGATCAGAACTATACTTAGAAACCTGATATCTAACGCATTAAAATTCACCTCAACTAATGGAAAAGTTGGTATAAACGCACTTTACACTGATAATACAGTTGAGGTCTCGGTTGAGGATACCGGGACTGGGATCAAACAGGAAGACATAGAAAAGGTATTCAAGATTGGATCTAGCTTTTCGAAGCGGGGAACCGAAAACGAGAAAGGAACCGGGCTTGGGCTATTGCTTTGTAAAGAGTTTGTTGAAAAGCACGGAGGAAAAATCTGGGTGGAAAGCGAGGAAGGAAAAGGAAGTAAATTCAAGTTCTCGATTAACCGCAATTAATCATTAAACAAAAAATTTGCCGATGAGAAAATTTCAGGAAAAAATTTCGATTTGGTCATTCTGGATGGTAATTAGCATTAGTATTATTGCCCTCGCCGGTTGGATTGCCAATGCACTATCGTTGGCCGGAATGGGTAAAAATTCTATTCCGATGGCTCCGGTTACAATTATTTGTTTTCTGCTCAGCAGTATTGCAGCGCTCCATCTGTTGAAAAAACGCACGAATACCAAACCTGCAAAAATAATCCTATCTATTGTAATAATTTCTTGTGCTATAATTTTAGTTGACACATTAACTGGGTATTCCATTGATTTTGAACGCATTTTAGGAAATTCACCTGGATCATTCAACAATTTACCGATTGGACGTATGTCGCCCGTAACCAGTATTTTATTCTTAGTCGGCGCTATCTCATTACTGGTTATTTCGGCTAAAAACAAATGGCATAAAATTGCTACAATACTATCAACCATTGCATTGCTGGCTGTATTCATCTTCGATCTGGGATATTTATACGGCACCCCACTCTTATACGGACATAGTGTTATACCACCGGCATGGAATACCGCTCTGGCATTTACATTCTGGTTTATCGGTTTATTAACTGGATTTTGCATGAATGAAAAACCTTTAAGTCTTTTTGTTGGAGAATCGTTAAGAGCAAGGTTAATGAGAGGTTTTTTGCCACTTACTCTTCTAATCATCATTCTGGCAGGATGGATTGACACTATTTTTATTAAAATATTTAATGACCATGTGCTCATCTCATCATTGGTCACCATATTCTCACTTTTTTCACTCAGCTTCATTATATTAAGGCTTTCAAAAAAAATTGGAAACGAAGTTGACCACATATTTGCTATTCGCAAAGAAACTGAGGAAAAGCTACGGGAAAGTGAACTTCATTTCCGAACATTGGCCGATTCGGGTCAGGCATTGATATGGACTTCGGGAATCGACAAAAAGTGCAACTATTTTAATCAACCCTGGCTTAACTTCACCGGACGAAACATTGAACAGGAAATAGGTGATGGATGGACCGAAGGAGTTCATCCGGACGACCTAAACAGATGTTTCAAAATATATTCCGAAGCCTTTGACCGTCAGGAACGGTTCAGCATGGATTATCGGTTGCGTTATCGCGATGGGAACTATCACTGGATACAAGATAACGGAACTCCGCGCTTCAACATCTCCGGCGAATTCATTGGGTACATTGGTCATTGTCTGGATATTGCAGAACGAAAATCAGCAGAAGTAGCCTTATCTGAAAGTGAAGAACGCTACAGACTTATATCGAGTGTAGCAACCGACTACACGTTTTCAACCAAAGTAATGCCCGACGGTTCTCTTGATTTGAATTGGGTTGCCGGCGCATTCGAGTCTATCTCGGGTTATTCGGTCGAAGAGTTTAAAGCCCTTGGAGCTTGGCGTGCGTCAATTCATCCCAAAGACCTTAAAATCGACGACAATGACATTGCCCGCTTACGAAATAATCAGGGCACTGAAAGTCAGATCAGAACAATTAACCGAGGTGGAGAAATTGTTTGGGTACAAGTATTTGCCCATCCGGTCTGGGATAATGAAAAGAATTGCCTGTCAGGAATATATGGAGCAGTAAAAAACATAACTGATCGAAAAAATGCAGAAGAAAAGCTGATCAAATCTGAATTACGCTTTCGTGAGTTGCTCGAAAAAGTCAACCTTATTGCAATAATTCTTGACACACGTGGTAAAGTTACATTCTGTAATGAGCATTTGTTAAAGCTTACAGGATATCAATTGGAAGAATTGATTGGGAAAGATTGGTTTGATTTGATGATTCCCGATGGGCTTACCGAAGTTAAAAAGTTGTTTATAACTGGATTACATAATGGAGATATTGCTCCACACTTTGAAAATCCGATTTTGACTAAATCTGGGAAGAAATTAGAAATTGCATGGAGTAATGTCATTCAACGTAAATCGAATGGGATGTTTTCGGGTGTTGCCAGTATTGGAGAAGACATTACTGAACAAAAACTCGTGGAAGAGAAAATACGCAGCATCAATGAAGAACTGGAAAAACGTGTTGTTGATCGGACTAAAGAATTGGAAAAACGTAGCCTCGAATTATTAGAAAATGAGGCTGCTCTGTTAAAACTGGTAGAAGACCTGAATCTCAAATCAGATGAGCTTCAGCAAAGTACTGCACAACTTGAAATAGCAAATAAAGAACTCGAAGCCTTCAGTTATTCCGTATCACACGATTTGAGGGCACCATTGCGCGCAATCAGTGGTTTTGTAGGTATTCTGCTTGAAGATTACGAGCATACACTCGATGATGAGGGCAAACGAATTTGCGGTATTATCCAATCGAATGCAATCAAAATGGGCCAATTGATTGATGATTTGCTTTCATTTTCGAGATTAATCAGAAGTGAGTTACACCACGCAAAAATTGACATGAAAAGTCTGGTACAGAATGTAATTTCTGATTTCGAAACCGTACAGAACTTATCTCATAAAACAATTATAATTCAAGAACTTCCGCACACCATTGGCGACTCAAACCTGATTAAACAAGTATGGATCAATCTAATATCAAATGCAATCAAATATTCGTCAAAAAATGAGAATGCCCAAATCACTATTGGTTCGTACCCCAATCAAAATGAGGTTGTTTATTACATTAAAGACAATGGAGTGGGATTCAATATGGATTATGCACACAAGTTATTTGGCGTATTTCATCGGTTACATAGTGTGAATGAGTTTGAAGGAACGGGTGTTGGACTGGCAATTGTACAACGGATAGTAAGCAGACATCACGGACGAGTATGGGCTGAAGGAGAAGTTGGGAAAGGCGCATCGTTCTACTTTGCATTATCGGTCAATTAGCTAAAATACTGTCATATAAAGAGTTTTAAACCTGATTTAATCCAAAATTATTATATTTAACCAACTCTAAACATAACCAAAACCAAAGAAATGGAAAACCTCAAAGCAGTTGAAATTCTCATTGTTGAAGACAATCCTCAGGATGCCGAGTTGACCATACGTGCCATGAGAAAGAACAACCTGGCGAATAATCTTTATGTCGTAGAAGATGGCGAAGAAGCTCTTGATTTCATCTTTTGCAAAGAGAAATATGCAAACCGAAGTTTTGCCCAGCCGCCTAAAGTTATTTTTCTTGACCTTAAATTACCCAAAATAAGTGGACTTGAAGTACTTCAGCAAATAAAGTCTAATCCACTCACTAAATCAATGCCGGTAGTAATGGTTACATCCTCACGTGAGGATCCCGATATCAGAAAAGCTTATGAATTGGGTGTCAACAGCTATGTTGTTAAACCAGTGAATTTTGAAGATTTTTTGAGTGCCATGTCACAAACCGGTTTGTACTGGCTTTTAGTAAACGAACCACCCAATAGATAATTTTATAAACAAATTTGAAAATTAGGTTATTTCAAAATCATGAATCATATTTATCGCATATTACTTATTGAGGATGAGCCCCAGGATGCAGAGCTAAACAAACGGGAAATAAATAAGGCACTATCGCTATGCATGTTTGAAGTCGTTGATAACAAAACTGACTTCCTAAATATCCTTGAATCATACCTACCGGATGTTATTATTTCTGATTATAATTTGCCTTCATTTGATGGACTTTCAGCGCTCAAAATTGCTCAGGAGATATGTCCTCAAACTCCATTTATCATGGTAACAGGCTCTATTAATGAAGATACAGCCGTAGAATGCATGAAAGCCGGGGCTACGGATTATGTGCTAAAAGATTCATTAAAAAGGTTGGGCTCTTCTGTTTTAAGCGCTCTGGAACAAAGAAAAATCAGACAGGAGCGAATAGATGCTTTCGAAACAATCAGGATAAACGAGGCCAAGTATCGGTATATGTTTCATAACAATCCGCAACCAATGTGGATTTATGATTTGGAAACCTTGACTTTTCTTGAGGTAAACGAAGCCGCTATCAATCATTACGGTTATACCAAGGAAGAATTTCTTTCGATGACTCTGAAGGATATTCGCCCTAAAGACGAAATAGAAAAACTAATCGAAACATTAAAATCAGCGAATTGTACTTTTAATAAATCAGTAGAAATTAGGCACAAGAAAAAAAATGGCGATCTTATTTTTGTTGAAATTATATCGCATCCCATTATTTTTAATCAACGCGAAGCACGACATGTTTTAATCAATGATATAACTGTGCGCAAAGAAGCTGAAGAAAAGCTGGTAAGGGAGCAAAAATTACTACGTACGCTCATTGACAATTTACCGGATGCGATATACGTAAAAGATAAGGAATGCAGGAAAATAGTGGCCAATACTTTTGATTTGGCAAATATTGGTGCTCTCAATGAATCTGAGGTGTATGGGAAAACCGATTTGGAATTGTTTGGAAATGAGATAGGACAACGCGGATTTATTGATGATAAGACTGTAATGGGTACAGGTATTCCAGTTCTAAATCGGGAAGAAGACTTCTATGATCCTAAAGGAAATCAACGCTGGTTACTTACCTCAAAAATACCACTTACCGACGAAAATGGAAAGACTATCGGGTTGGTTGGTATTGGCCGTGACATTACTGAACAAAAACAAGCGCAGGAAAAAATATTGAAACTATCTAAAGGTATAGAGCAAAGCCCTGTTTCTATTGAAATAACTGACGTAAATGGAATTATTGAGTATGTTAATCCCGGCTTTTGTAAAAAAACGGGGTACTCGCCGGAAGAAATTATTGGCAAACATGCTCGTGTTCTACGATCGGAGAAAATGCCACCTGAAATTTACATTGATATGTGGGAAACCATTAGTACAGGAGGTGTATGGAATAATGAACTTCTGAATAAGAAAAAAGATGGCTCCACATTTTGGGAATCAGTCACACTAACATCGATTAAAAACGACAAAAAAATAATAACTAACTACATAGCAATAAAAGAAGATATTACTGAACGTAAAAAGATGCAGGCTGAGCTGATTCAGTCCAAAGAAAAAGCCGAAGAAAGCGACCGCCTGAAATCAGCATTTCTGGCAAATATGTCGCACGAGATACGAACACCGCTCAATAGCATTATCGGATTCTCGGAATTGCTCGGCGACTCTGATTTTGATAAGGAACAAAAAAATGAATTTATACAAACCATTGTCGACAACGGGAATAATTTACTGGTTATTATCAGCGATATAATGGATTTTTCCATGCTTGAAGCCCGCCAAATGAAAATCCGTAAAGAAGTAATTTCAACCAAAAAATTATTGAACGAATTAGTGAATGATTTCAGCAAAAAGGCAAACAAAAAAGGGATTGAATTTCGCTCCGATCAATCTCAAAACAATCCTGACATACTAATTGAAAGTGATTTATACCGTATCAAGCAAATTTTCAACAACCTGATTGGAAATGCATTAAAATTCACAAAACAGGGTTTTGTCGAAATTGGGTATCAACTAAAAGATGACGTTGTTACGTTTCATGTAAAAGACACAGGCATTGGAATTGATCCGGAATATCATCAATCCATTTTCGAACGTTTCCGGCAAGTTGATTTGGCTAAAACACGAAAATATGGCGGCAATGGATTAGGATTAGCCATTTCTAAAAATCTAACTGAGCTTTTAGGCGGAAATATTTGGGTAGAGTCAGAACCTGATAATTTTTCCAATTTCTTTTTTACAATCCCAATCAAATAAAAACGCATTAAAAACACTTAATATATTTTAATTCAATCACATAACAGATCATCTTCTGCGCTTTCGGCCCTTAACAAATACGAAAACGACAACAAGAATTATTACTGAAATCAAAATCAAATAGAATTGAAAATCTGATTCCGCCGACTTTTCTTGTACTTGAGATTGCTTTGCTGCGATTGGTTCCGAACTCACGTATCCTTCAATCCATCCCGAAAGATTAACCCGGCTTTCAAGCTTATTTTCCAATTCATCGGGGAGTTGCGAGAAAAAATCGAATCCTGTTAACTTTTCAGCTTCGTCAATTGAAACCGCAAAATCAGCCAGAGGGCGGTCGCTTTTTCTATTCGGAAATACAAATGCGATTATTTTAGGCTGATCGGTTTCTTCATATAAAATTTTAAAGAAATACCCGGGAACAAGAACTTCCTCCTGCCCTATCGTACCTTTATTGTCATTGAAAACAGGGCCAGTTACCACATATAGTTTGTGCTCCTTTTTCGCCCAATTGCGTACATCCGTTTCAAGTTCTTTCCATATACCGCGGTTAAAATCAGGAGCCTGAGGACAAATATTCGACATCAAAAAGCTTTCTTCCATCGCAATCGGGTTAAAATCCATGTCGGCAGCCGGACAAAGATGCCCCCGATCATATCCACTTTTAGTATAGTCTGCTGATTTAGCCGATCCGGTCGAAACCATCTTATCCACCTTAAATTTATTGCTCCTCTCCGACCCTCCTTTAACGACCATACTATCGGTCAAAGAATAATATACCCAATTGGCCTGCTCGTATTTTTCGTTGTACGAAAGAGTATAATAGGTGTGTTTAACCAGGTCATTTGATGGAACAGGAAGATAATCAACTGATTTTGAAAATACCAAAGTATTGGAAACCAATAGAAGAATAGCGATTGTAAATTTCACAGGAATTACTTTAACAGGTTTGAAAATTTAAGGTGCAAATTAATCCTTTCCTGAAAACTAAATTACATTTGTCGAAAAAAAGAAACTAATGACAATTGAAAGTAAACACTTCAGTGAAAACGACCGTATTTTTTATTCGGATGGTTACAAATTGGCACAATCAGCAATCGAAAATGGATTATCGAATGACACTTTATTTTCAGCAATTGAATCGTTGTATACCGAAATCGATGGACTTAATGATTCAATTGTTGCGCTCGCTGAAAGGCAAAATATTAAAGTGGCATGTTTTAAAGGTTGTCATTGGTGCTGCCATCAGGCCGTTTTCGCTAACTCTTACGAACTACATTTTTTGTCTGGAAAAATTAAAAAGAATTTTAATTCGGAAGAACTTGCAGACGTAATCGCAAAAACTGATGCTAAACATGCAATAACTTCAGAATTATCGGAAGATGAGGTATTGCTATTTAAGTCTCCCTGCCCATTACTGAGAAACGGCTCGTGTTCATCATATGCAGCAAGGCCCATGGCTTGCCGAATCTATCTTTCAACAAAACTGGAAACTTGTCTTGAATTTTATCATCATCCTGAAAATGAAGCCAATTTTCCGGCACTGATTGATTTCCCTTTACGCGCAGGCAAAATGATGAACGAAGGATTCAGGGCAGCGCTGAAGGAATTTGGTATTGAAACTGCCGAATTCAGGATGGAGGAAGGCTTGCAAATCACACTAAAAAATAATCAACCAAAATTCTGACATTCAAGTCATTAAAAAACATAAAATATGCAGCAATTACTATAAAATCAATCACAAAAATTGTTAATTAATTCAAAAACATCATCCATACGCTAACTCAATAAGCTATATTACAATCACTTAAAAGTTATCAACAATTGTTAACAATCAAAGAGCACAAAATATTCAATCAAAAACAAAGATTTACTTGACTTTGGGGTATAAAATGTATTAACTTTATACTATCAGACGAGCGATAAAAAGCTGCTTTGAAAGAATGGAAAAGGTAAGGATACTTAGATGAATCACGAGCCTGATCTTTCGAATCTTCGGATTCGCATTCCTAAAAGCTGAAGTTTGAGCCAAAACATTTCATGTCAGGTTCATCAGCAAAACAGATGATCGCAAAACGTTCACTTAAATGTTGATTCAGGAAAAGCAGGAGACAATGAAAAACTTTGGTTATTTTATTGTCGCACTGAAAACGAAAAGATCTCAGGATTTGGAGTAGTTTTTCACCAATCATCGGCTTGCAAAAATCGATGAACAAAAAGGTGGCTTAAATGGAACTTCGTTCGGGAAGACAATTTTACGAAAGCGTCGAACGAACAGCTGGAACGTAACGCTGTAACAAGCCTTACAGGAAAGCTCAAGGCTGTGAAAAATGGTTGGAGAAACCGGATGAAACAGCCAGCTCTAATAACAGTAGTCTGACACTAAGGAAAACCTTCGGGTGATCTGGAAGTGAATGGGAACTTTCCTCAAGGGAATGTTCCCATTCGTGTTTTAAGCCAGGCTTGTATTTGGCGGTTTATATCATTTTTTTCGCATTTAATTTTACTACTTTTGTCGCATCGATAAAATTCAGATAGTGGAAAAAGACAATATAGAACAGGTTTTCGGGAAGTTTGCTGAATTAAATGTGTTGGTTCTTGGCGATGCGATGGTTGATAGTTATTTATGGGGGAAGGTCGACCGCATCTCTCCTGAAGCTCCTATTCCAATTGTAACTGTAACCAAACAGGAGAACAGATTGGGAGGCGCGGGCAATGTATCACTCAACATTCAGGCACTTGGTGCAACACCAATTCTCGTATCAATTATTGGCAATGATGAAAAAGGTCGGATCTTTTCTGAATTGATGGACGAAAACCATTTATCCAGTGAAGGCATTTTCGTTGATGAAGCACGTATGACTACTGTTAAAACCAGGATTATCAGCGGTGGGCAGCAAATTTCAAGAGTTGATCAGGAAATCTCAACTTTTATAAATACTGAATTTGAAAAAGAAGTTTTTGAAAGAATTAAGGAGATTATTGATCGGAAACAAATTCATATTGTCATTTTTGTTGATTACGATAAAGGACTCATTACTTCAGGATTAATAAAGAATGTTATCGATTTGGCAAAAGCGAAAAACATACTCACAGTTGCCGATCCAAAGAGCAGGAACTTCAATAATTATGACCGGGTTGATCTTTTTAAACCAAACTTTAAAGAGTTTAAAGAAGGTTTGAAACTGGAAATTGAGAAAACTGATATGAATGAATTAAAAGTAATATCTGAAAATTTCAAAAAAGAAAAACAGATTGGATTACTTTTTATAACTCTATCAGAATTAGGCGTTTTTCTGACCAATGGGGTTAAACAAAATTATTATCCTGCCGAAATCCGCGATATTGCTGATGTTTCGGGAGCCGGAGATACAGTTGTTGCAGCTGCAAGTCTTTGTTTGGCAGCCGGATTGTCAATCCCATTCATGGCGCAACTCTCTAACCTGGCAGGTGGATTGGTTTGCGAGAAACTTGGTGTTGTACCTATTGATCTGAAGCAGTTAAAGAAAGAAGCAAAAAAAATACAGATAACCTGATCTTCATCTTTTTTGCATTTGGCAGAAATTTAAAGGGTACCATCAGCTGAAAATCAAGTCAAACCGACCTGAATTCACAATTACAGTCATAAATTTGCATTTATTGGAGAATGATTTCAGTTCAAAATTATTAAACTCCAAAATGCTGTATTTCAAATAAATACAACTCCATTAAGTTTAATTAATAAATTTATTTGACCTGTTTATACTTTTAATATTAACTTTGGAACTTACCAAATAAGTAATTTTTTATATGGGAAAAGTAATTGCACTTGCTAACCAAAAGGGAGGAGTTGGGAAAACCACAACCGCGATAAATCTGGCAGCAAGTTTGGCCGTTTTAGAATATAAGGTTTTAATCATTGATGCTGATCCACAGGCTAACGCCACTTCTGGCGTAGGTTTCGACGTAAAGAATGTAAAAACCAGCATCTATGAATGTATTGTTGACGAACTTGATCCTCGAAAGATCATTTTAAATACGGAAATTCCAGGATTAGACCTCATTCCTTCGCATATTGATCTGGTTGGTGCTGAAATTGAAATGCTAAATCTACCTAACCGGGAAAAAGTATTGAGACATGTCATCGAAAAAATCAGAGATGATTACGATTTCATTTTGATCGATTGTTCTCCTTCATTGGGACTTATTACGGTGAATTCACTCACCGCTGCCGATTCGGTAATCATTCCGGTGCAATGCGAATATTTTGCTTTGGAAGGTCTTGGGAAGCTTTTAAATACGATAAAAATCATTCAGACGAAATTGCATCCGGATCTTGAAATTGAAGGATTTCTGCTTACCATGTTCGATTCTCGGTTGAATCTATCGAATCAGGTGATGGAAGAAGTTAAGAAACACTTTCAGGAAATGGTTTTTGAATCAGTCATTTCGCGAAATATTAAATTGAGCGAAGCTCCAAGCTACGGACAACCAGCCATTTTATATGATGCAACATCAAAAGGGGCTGCCAGCTATATGAACCTTGCCCGTGAGCTTTTGCAAAACAATGGCATGACAAAACTTAAAAATTCAGAAAAAATTATTGAATAAGACTTTTTGATTATGGCAAAAAAGAGCGCATTGGGAAGAGGTTTGGGTTCGTTGATTGAAGGAGCTAACGACGCTCCGGTAAAAGAAGCAGGTTCTTCAATTAATGAGATTGAGATTTCTAAAATTATTGCAAACCCGTTCCAGCCCCGGACTAAGTTTGACGAAGAAGCATTAAATGAATTAGCCGCTTCAATTAAAGAAATTGGGATTATTCAGCCCATCACGCTGCGGAAGATTGATGAAGACCAATACCAGATCATTGCCGGTGAACGGAGATTCAGAGCTTCTAAACTCGCAGGACTGACTGCTATTCCTGCTTATGTGCGAACTGCCGATGACGAAGGGATGCTTGAAATGGCTCTTGTTGAAAATATTCAGCGGGAAGACCTTGATGCCATCGAAATTGCGCTCAGCTATCAACGGTTGATTGATGAATGCAAACTGACGCAGGAAACACTGAGCGACCGGGTTGGCAAAAAAAGATCGACCGTAACCAATTACCTTCGTTTACTGAAACTACCCGCCCGAATCCAGAAAGGAATTGTTGAGAAAAACATTTCAATGGGTCACGCAAGAGCATTGGTAAATATCAAGGATTCGGAAATGCAATTGATGATCTATGACGAAATTATCAAAAATGAATTTTCGGTTCGACGTGTTGAAGAAATTGTAAGAAACTACAACGAAGACACCAACAGTTTTCAACCTGCCGAAAAGGCTAAAAGCCCAAAATTTCCGACCGAATATCAGGACTTGCATAATCACCTCAGCAAACATTTTCAATCGAAGATTGATTTCAGGATGGATCAAACCGGAAAAGGCAAAATTATTATCCCTTTTGGTTCGACCAAAGACCTGGAGCGCATATTAGGAATCCTTGATCAATTAGATGCATAGAACGAAAAATATCGTACCTTTAAATAGGCCTGTTCTCTGGCTATTCGTAATCCTGTTTTTTGCAACAGGATTTTCTGCCTTTAGCCAGAAATCAGACGTCGATTCGATCAAAATAAAGAAACCAGTAGCAGTACATTCACCACGGAGAGCTACCATATATTCGGCTGTATTGCCCGGGCTAGGCCAGATTTACAACCGGAAATACTGGAAAGTACCAATCGTTTACGGGGGTTTTGTAACTTTAGGATACTTTATTAACTTTAACAACGAACTATATACTAAATACAAACAGGCATATTCTGACATCATTGATACTGATCCGAACACAAATTCATTTAAGAAATTAAATGTCAATCCCATCTTTTTCGAAGCTGATAAAATATCGCAGTTGACGGAAAGATTAAGACTTGCAAAAGACGGATCGAGGCGAAACAGAGATTTGGTAGTTATTGGAACTGCTGTTTTTTATGCTTTAAACATCATAGATGCAAGTGTTGATGCCCACTTTTTTAATTTCGACATCAGTGACGACTTAACGATCAATTGGGTACCTGGTCCAATAATTTGTATGGATCAGAAATTGATCGGGTTGCATTGCAGATTCACATTTTAACTGAAAGCTTATGAGGATATTAAAACTGACAGTAGTCTTACTAACAATTGCCGGACTCAATTCTTTTGCATCCGGACTGAAAAAAGAGAACCTTCGGAAGGCAGTTACAATAAATGTTAGCGCTTTTGACTCTATAAGTGGGTATGAAAAATATTATTCGATTCCTGACGAAACAATGAATAAATTTTTTTCAGACAAACTTGACAGCATGTTGAGCAGCTGGTATGTACAAAATGCATTCCTTCTTGATAGTACAGAACTGGCAGAAGCTGATACCCTTAAACAAACTCTCCCCGATTCTATTTACATTCAACGTTTACAGTCGATGCAATCTGCTGTAAGCTTATCATTTAATAATACAGTCAAGGGTTTTATTACCATGTATACTGTTCGCAAACCTAAACAGGTGGCAGTTATGCTTGGTTTGGCTAACTATTATTTTCCCATGTTCGAAGAGGCATTGGCGAAATATGGTTTGCCGATGGAATTAAAATACCTTCCCATTATCGAATCAGCATTAAATCCGGGAGCCAATTCGGTTGCGAGCGCTGTTGGGTTATGGCAGTTCATGTATTCGACGGGTAAAATGTACAAACTTGAAATCAGCACGTTTGTTGACGAGCGTCGCGATCCGTTAAAAGCTACAGATGCTGCAGTCAGGTATCTGAGAGACTTATACAACATTTACAAAGACTGGCATTTGGTTATTGCTGCCTACAATTGTGGCCCCGGAAATGTAAACAAGGCCATAAAACGCAGTGGCGATGCAAAAGATTATTGGAAGATTTATTACCGTTTACCCAAGGAGACCCGTGGATATGTGCCTGCATTTATTGCAGCCAATTACGTGATGAACTTTTACCAAAGCCACAATATCCTGCCAAAATCTCCTGATTTTCCGATAATTACTGACACCCTGATGGTAAACAACTATCTGCATTTCAACCAGGTTTCAGAAATAATTGGGATTCCGGTAGAACAAATTCGCAGTCTGAATCCGCAGTATCGGCGTGACATTATTCCGGCCAGCAAAGAAAAATCGTACAGCTTGGTTTTGCCACAGGACGAAGTATCGGCCTATCTTGAAAATGAAGCAATAATTCATGATCACCGTCGCGCCGAATTTTTCCCAAACAATCAAATTATCAATCCGCAAAGTAATTTTGCAAGTCATAGTCCGGGCGACATAAAAGGACGCGACAAGGTCATTTATACCGTAAAATCGGGCGATAACCTGGGACTTATATCCGCATGGTTCAGGGTTCGAAGTTCCGATCTGAAATATTGGAACAACATTCACAAAAACTTTCTAAAAGCTGGTCAGAAACTAAGTGTCTATGTTCCGGAAGGACATGGCGAACATTACAGCAAAATCAATAAAAAGAGCTTTGCCGAAAAGCAAAAATTCCTCAACGAAAGGCCAACTGTCAGTTCAAACCAAAATCTGGCAAGTGCAGCTAAAACACAACCAGCTGAAACAAAGCCAACAGCAGAAAAGACTGAAGTCGTTGCACAATCAGAAAATAAGAATTCTAACGTTGAAAAAGCAAATGAGTCAACTGTAGAAAAAAGTGAATTTGTGTATTATAAAGTTCGCAAAGGCGACAACTTCTGGTCAATAGCAAAAAAATTTCCTGGCGTTTCGAACAATGATATTATGAAGCTAAACAACATTAAGCAAGCTAATAGTTTAAAAGTTGGTCAGGTCTTAAAGATTCTTCCAAAAGCATAATTCGCCTCTCTTCCTTATTTTACAATACAATTAAGCCGTTCAAATGATTCGCTGGAGAATCGTTGAACGGCTTAATCATTTCTGAAAAAACGGTTTAAATCGTCTGTTATCAGCTTATTTAGATCATATATTTCTTAGCCAAACCTTTCGCTATCAGAATATCATTCAGGCAATAAAAATCATCAATACCTTTTATACCAGTCAATCCGGTTAAAATACTCTGATCAATCTTTATATAGATCAACGCCAAATAACGTCCATATTTTTCCTTTTTATCCTTAATGGTCTCAATGATAACCTGATCATTTTCGATCAAATACTTCTTTACAAATTCGGAAGCCAAACTTCCACGCTCCCACTCTGCCGAACCTTTCTTTACGCCATACACTTCAGGAGTATCAATTCCATAAAGTCTAATCTTCTCGTTGTGAACCCAGGCCGAAAGACCTAAATCAATGTCGATTTCAACCGTATCGCCATCGACTACTTTCCGAATAACTGCATTGTATTGATACATGATTTTATGTTGTTAGTTTACAAACAACAAGTTACAAAAAATGCTGCCCGGGAGCAGCATTTTTAAGAAATTATTTTCGAGGTTGGATTCCCTTTTGTTTCGACATTTCCTCCAGTTTTTGCTGGAACTTAGACTTGACGACAGGTTTCTTCTTATTTATTACTATTTGTGCCCTGATTTTATCCTCGTCGATCATAAACCGGAAAACATATATTTGTCCGATGGTGATCACATTCGCCAGAAAATAATAGTAGCTCAAGCCCGATGCGTATCCATTCAGGATAAACAGGAACATGACTGGCATAATGTACATCATGGTTTTCATTCCCGGCATTGCCTCAGTATTCTGCGTCTGTGAATTCATGTATGTCGAGATGATGGTGGTGATTGTCATCAACAAGCAAAACAAGCTTACATGGGTCCCATAGAAAGGAATATTAAACGGCAAAGTCATAATTGAATCGTACGAAGACAAATCTGTTGCCCACAAAAAACTTTCCTGGCGCAACTCGATAGAAGTCGGGAAAAAGAAGAACATGGCAAATAAAACCGGCATTTGGAACAACATGGGCAAACATCCGCCCATAGGGTTCACACCGGCCTTTTTATACAAAGCCATTGTTGCCTGTTGTTTTTCCATCGGTTTATCCTTGCCAAACTTGGCATTTATTTCATCAATTTCGGGCTTCAAAGCCTTCATTTTTGCCTGAGAATGGTATGATTTGTAGGTAAACGGAAAAATCAAAAGTTTAATTAAGATGGTAAGCAACAGAATGATGATTCCAAAATTATCGATAAACCTTCTTAAAAAATTAAAGGTCGGAATAATAATCCACTGATTAACCTGACGAATAACGACATAGCCCAAATTTATCTGGTTCTCCATTGAAAGGTCGTACTGTTTCAATGTATTGTAATGGCTTGGGCCGAAGAAAAATTTCATTTTAACACTTTCCGATTCTTTTCCTTCGTATGGCAACGATATGGCTGCATTAAAATTTCCTACATAACGGGGGTCTTCTTTAGTCAACTCAGTCTTGATATCGGCTGATGGAAATGCGTCTTCAGAAATCAAAGTTGAAGCAAAAAACAACTGCTTAAAGCTGATCCATTTGGTTTTGGTACGAAGGCTTTCCTCTCCGGATTTGCTTGTCGAAATTTTATCAACATCATCATCCTGATATTTGTAATAAATCGTTGAATAGCTGTCTTCACCATACTGAGACGTTCTTTCTTGCCGTGGAACTTTGATATTCCAAACAAAATCAAGTGAACTGCTGTTGGTGGTAACAATATTATTTAAGTTTTTGGTATTCACCTCAAAGCCTACTAAATAGGAATTATAGCTAAGGCTGTATTTATATTCCAGGTATTTCCCTTCGCCAGCCATTAATCGCATCGAAATACTCTTTGAGCTGTTTGCGCCGTCGGTGTTAAACTTTTCGATACCCTCTTTGCCGATTTTAACTTCAGGACCAGTTATCACCTGACTTGGAGTTGAATCGGATGGAGTAAAGTAAAACGATTCTGTTTCGATGCTGCGATTCTGAGCAAAGAAATTCATGCCAAATTTACTGGTTGTTCCTTCAAAAAGAAGCAGCGGTTTGCCATCAAAAGTCTTGAAGTTTTTGAGTTCTACTGAATAAATCCGTCCTCCCTTGTTCGAAAGAGTCACTTTAATCAGGTTATTTTCAACCGTGTAGAATTTTTCTTTTCCAACTGAAGCTTCAGAAAAAGCGCCAAATTTTTCTTTACGGGCCTGATTTTCATCAGAAACTAAACTATCACTGTTTACGGTTGCAGAAAGGGCTGCCTGTGTTTCTTCCAACTTTTTTTCTGATGCAATTTGCTTTGCCTGTTCCATGCGAACAAGTTCAATTGAATCGCGTTGATGCTTGGCAGCAGCCAGCTGTTTTTCGGATGGCTTATTAAAATAACTGAACCCGATAAGGATTGAAAAAATTAGGACTGCACCTAATATCGTATTTCTGTCCATAAAAAATATAAAATTATTTATCGAGTGCTGCTTTTACAAAAGCAACAAACAATGGATGTGGTTTTAAAACTGTACTGCTGTATTCAGGATGAAACTGAACTCCGACAAACCATTTGTGCGAAGGAATTTCAATAACCTCGACCAGGTTGGTATCCGGATTTAAACCTGTGGCATTCATCCCTGCGGCTTCAAATTGATCCAAATACTGATCGTTAAATTCGTAACGATGACGGTGCCTTTCCTTGATATCAGATTTATTATAGGCTTTATAAATGTTAGTGCTTTTATCGCCAATATGACATTTATAGGCTCCAAGCCGCATAGTTCCGCCCTTTTCGGTAATACCCTTTTGTTCCTCCATCAGGTCAATAACCGGACACTCGGTCTTCTCGTTCATTTCAGTCGAATCGGCTCCGGCCATTCCTAAAACATTACGGGCAAATTCAATTACGGCAATCTGCATTCCGAGGCAAATCCCAAAGAATGGAATGTTGTGTTCCCTGACGTATTTGGTAGCAATAATTTTTCCTTCAATTCCGCGATGGCCAAAACCCGGAGCGACGATAATTCCTTTCAGTCCTTCGAGTTTCTTTGCAACATTTTCTTCAGTAATCTTTTCCGAATGAATCCAGCGAACTTTTACTTTGCATAAATTCATTGCACCTGCATGAATGATTGCTTCAACAATCGATTTGTAGGCATCTTGCAACTCAACATACTTACCAACCAGACCAATTTCAATTTGCGAGGTAGGTTTTTTCAACTTACTCAGGAAGTCATTCCAGTCGTCCAATTTAGGTTCATCCTTCAGTGGAAGTCCCATTTTTCGCAAAACAATTTCATCCAAACGCTCTTCGCGCATTTTGTTCGGAACCTCGTAAATGGTAGCCACATCAATCGACTGGATTACTGCATCGCTTTCAACATTACAGAAAAGCGCTACTTTTTTGCGCAGTCCCATATTCAATTCATGCTCGGTGCGCAACACCAAAACATCGGGCTGAACCCCGTTTTCGAGCAATGCTTTTACTGAATGCTGCGTAGGCTTGGTTTTTAATTCGCCCGAAGCTGCCAGGTATGGCACCAATGTCAGGTGAATGACCAGTGCATTCGAACCCAGCTCCCATTTCATCTGGCGAACAGCTTCAATGTATGGCAACGACTCGATATCGCCAACAGTTCCGCCGATTTCGGTCACAACAATGTCGTATTTACCTTTCGAACCAAGAACTTTGATCCGTCGTTTAATCTCGTCAGTAATGTGCGGAATGATCTGCACCGTTTTTCCGAGGTAATCGCCACGGCGTTCCTTGTTAATAACCGACTGATAAATCCTTCCGGTGGTTACATTGTTGGCCTGAGAAGTCGGAACATTCAGGAATCGCTCGTAATGACCCAAATCGAGATCTGTTTCGGCACCGTCGTCGGTTACAAAACACTCGCCATGTTCATATGGATTTAAGGTTCCCGGATCGACATTGATGTAAGGATCCAATTTCTGAATGGTTACTGAATAACCTCTGGACTGAAGTAGCTTAGCTAGTGAGGAAGCTAAAATACCTTTACCAAGTGAAGATGTTACTCCTCCTGTTACGAATATGTACCTGGTTGCTGGCAAAACTTTAGAATTTAATTGTTTTTAAAGCGAGCAAAGTTAATCAATAAAACGTACCGCTAAAAAATGTTATAAAATTTAATAAATGGTTAACAACAAAAAACCCGCTGAAGTTAGCGGGCTTTTTATTAGGCTATTCATCGTCTTCCATCGAGTCCATTATCCTGATTTTTTCTTTCAGGAATTCGATTTTTTCCTTCGTGCTGGCGATCTTCTGATTGACATCGTCAATCAACGCCGAAGCATTCTTGGTATTGGCAAAGAATCCGATGTTATTATCCAGCAAAGCCAGATCACTTTCCATCTGCTTTAACTTGATCATATATTTTTCACGTTCGAAACGCATTTTATTCTGACCTCTTCCTGTTGTGGTATTATTCACAACTTTATTCTTGAATTTCATCAGGTTGCGACGCTTCTCATCAATTCTTAATGCATCAAAATGTTTGTTGATTACATCGCGGAAATCGTTCTGAATGGCATCTTTATCCTTAAATGGCACGTGACCAATATCGGTAAACCTCCGTTGAAAATCTTTGAGTTTATCCAAATCCTCACCGTCATCACCAGTCAAAGAGAATTGTTTCACTTCTTCCAGAAGTTCTTTTTTCAACCTGAGGTTTTCAAGCTGCTCGCCATCAATCGATGAAAAATGTTTCGATTTGTTTTCGAAGAAGAAATCGCAGGCAGCACGGAAACGTTTCCAGATAATATCTGAATATTTACGCGGTACAGGTCCAATTTCTTTCCAAGCCCTTTGAATGGCAATAAATTCGTCAGCCGTTTTTTTCCATTCAGTGCTGTCTTTGAGCGATTCAGCCTGTAAGCACAAATCAGTCTTCAATTGAAGGTTGGTATTTTGTTCTTCTTTATTCTGATTGTAGAATTCACGTTTGCGGTCAAAGAATTTATCAGAAGCAATACGGAAGCGTTCGTAAATTTTATTGTTGTCCTTTTTCGGAGCAAATCCGATTGTTCTCCATATTTTCTGAAGTTCAATCAATTCTTTCGAACGTTCGTCCCAGTCGCGGTGAACATCAATATCGGTATTGGCAATTTCTTCTACTTTTTCACACAGAGCGATTTTGGCATCCAGATTTTTCTTCTGTTCCGATTTCCGGCCTTCGAAATAATCCTGGTGTTTTTTATTGATGATGGAGGTAGCTGCTTTAAAACGCTCCCACAATTCATCTTTTTTATCGCGTGGAACTGGCCCAACTTCGCGCCATTGCTCGTGGTATTTCTGTAATACGTTGAATGCTTTAATAATTGAAGGCTCAACCAAAAGTTCTTCCGATTTTTCGCAGATTTCCATTTTAGTTTCCAGGTTCTTCTTCAAATCCAGATCGCGCAACTCCTTGTTGATCTTGATAAAATCATAGAAATTCTCAACATGATGATGGTAGGTATCCCAAAGATCTTTCAGTTTTGCCTGGGGTACCGAACCAATTTCTCTCCAACGGTTTTGCAATTCGCGGAAATCGTGGAAAGTCTTGTTGATGGATTCCTTATTGTTGATAAGCGATTTAATTTCTTCAATGATCTCGTATTTTTTCTGGAGATTATCTTCTTTTAATTCGTCTGACCGCTTGTTATGTTCGTTTCTTCTGTCCTGATATTGTTTCAACAGGTTCCGAAGGTCTAATTCGTATGGATCGGGCTCTGCCTTAAATTCTTCGAGATTACCACCTGCTTCAGCAAAGGCAGCTTTCTGAGCTTCAATGTTAGCCCGGTAAAGGCGGAAGAAATAAATTTTAATAGCATCAATGTCTTCTCTTACACTTTCGAAATCTTCGCTGGCAAGCAAAGTACGCAAAGCGTTAATGAGTTCTACTTCCGATAAGTTAGCATAATCGGCCAGTTTCGCTTTCTGAGGATTTTCTTCATGATGCTCTTCTTCATCAATCAAGAGATCATCTTCCGAAACATCAATCAGTTCCTCGATAGATGGAATTTCATCGGCAACTGGTTCTGCCACAGCTTCAGCAATTACGACTTCCTGAACTTCAGGCTCAACAGCTTCAACGGCTGCTTCGGTTTCAACTTCGGCTACTTCGGGAGCAACCACTTCTTCAACTGCTTCAACAACAGTTTCTGCTGCAACTTCTTCAACAACTGGTTCAGCTTCAGTTTCGGTTACTTCAGGAACAGCCACTTCTTCCGTTTCCTGAACAGCTGATTCAACTGGTTTGGCTACAATCTCTTCTGCAACTTCTTCAACAGCATTCTCAACTTCATCAACTTCAATTACTTCAACCTGAACAGCAGATTCTTCAGTAATATTCTGATCATTAACAGTTTCTGGCTCAACTTGTGCACCACTTAACTCTACTTTAGAGTTTTTTAGATCTTTAGGTTCCATAACAAATAAAAATTACTTTGTAATTAACAGAGAATAAGGACTTCATTTCAGTCTACGAAAATAGATATTACAAGCTAATACTCAAAGATTTTAAGAAATAAAAGTTCAAAACTGGCTGATTAATGGAAAATAAGGTTGTTTTACCATCGAATGAAGTTAGAAAACAGTAATCATTCGAAAATGAGAACAGTCAGTCATTCGAAAATGAGCTTTGATGCTTTTCCTAATGACGAATGACTTTTTCCTGATATATTTGCAAAAAATAAAATCAAGATGCGCATTGATATTCTTACGGTTGTTCCCGAATTGCTCGAAAGTCCTTTCCGGCATTCCATTATAAAAAGAGGTCAGGATAAGGGGTTGGTTGAAATTTTCGTACACAACATCCGTGATTTTTCGGAAGACAAGCACCGGAAAGTTGATGATTATGCTTTTAGCGGTGGCGCTGGTATGGTCATGACCATTCAACCCATCGAAAGCGCAATTAACTTTCTGAAATCGCAGCGCGAATACGATGCGGTAATTTACACCAGCCCCGATGGCATCCAACTCACTCAAAAAGAATCGAACAAACTCTCGTTACTGAATAACATCATTATTCTTTGCGGTCATTACAAAGGTATCGACCAGCGCATCCGCGAACATTTGGTTACCATGGAAATTTCGATTGGCGATTATGTGCTGACTGGCGGAGAGCTGGCTGCTGCCGTAATTGTTGACAGTGTGGTTCGATTGATTCCGGGCGTATTGTCCGACGAAACCTCTGCCCTCACCGACTCGTTTCAGGATAATTTACTGAGTCCGCCTGTTTACACCCGGCCTGCCGATTACAAAGGATGGAAAGTCCCCGAAATACTGCTTTCCGGAAATGACAAGATCATTAACGAGTGGCAGGAAAAACAGGCTTACGAACGCACCAAACGGTTAAGACCTGATCTGCTGAAAAACGAATAACAAAACCGTAGTCAGATCATCATTTCACCTGATATTTTAAGCCATCAGCAGAAAATTGTTTTTTTCTATGTGATGCGTTTTCTGCATAGGGAACCAGCTTCCCTTTCTTTTTAAGCTCGCTTTTCAGATCGCAACTGGCACAGCCACCGCACAGACCCTTTTCTTTTGTAATCAGCGATTTGTAAAGTGAATAAAGGGTGATTACACCTGCCGCTGCCACAATAATCAAGGCAATTATATTTTGAATCATGATCTTTGAATTTTCAATACATACAAAAATAAACGTTGTGTTCTTTGTGCCAATTACATCGTGTCCTTTGTGTTTAAATTTAAATAAATAAACTTCCGATCTGGTAAATGGCAAAGGCAGCAACCCAGGCAATAGCCGTGGTATATACTGTGGTGAACAACGCCCATCGCCAGTTGGCCTCTTTCTTAATAGCGGCAACCACTGCCACGCACGGGAAATAAATCAGCACGAAAACCATCAGTCCAAAGGCCACCAGCGGCGAAAATACTTTCTGACCCACTTTGGGGCCACGGGTAAAGGTCTGTTCCTGAAGTTTTCCTTTCAGCGATTGCGAGTTTTCGTCGGCATTCATGCTGGCATGATAAAGTACACCCATTGAGCTGACCACGATTTCTTTAGCGGCCATCCCGGTAATGATGCTCATCCCGATTTTCCAGTCGAACCCGAGCGGACTGATAACCGGTTCAATAAAATGTCCCATTTTTCCGATGTACGATTTCTCCTGACGTTCTTCTTCTCTCGATAACTGAATTTGCTCCGTCATTTCCGTTTTCTGATCTTGGGTCAAAGTGTTGTCGGCTTCGGTTTGAGCCAGTATGGTATCGTAATCTTTCGAAAATTTCACATCGCGTGGGTAATAGCCCATCGCCCAAATCAGGATAGATGCCAGCAAAATAACGGTTCCCATCTTGGTGAGGTATTGCGAGCCTTTGTGCCACATGTGAATGGTTGTGTTTCGCAGGGTGGGCATTCGGTAGGGTGGAAGTTCCATTACAAACGGAACGTCCTTTTTGGCGAATAGCGTTTTCTTGAAAAACAGGCCCATCAGCACGGCCAACACAATTCCGATCACATAAATCAGGAATAAAATGGCACCTTGATAGCTCACAAAAAAAGCTGATATCAGCAACACATAAACCGGCAAACGCGCGCTGCACGACATAAACGGAATAATGAGCATGGTGAGTAACCGGTCGTTGCGATTGTCGAGTGTACGGGTGGACATTACAGCCGGAACGTTGCAGCCGAAACCCATGATGAGCGGGATAAACGACTTGCCATGAAGTCCCATTTTGTGCATCAGTTTGTCCATGATAAAAGCGGCTCGTGCCATGTAGCCCGAATCTTCCATCAGCGAAATGAAAAAGAACAGGATCAGGATGTTGGGGAGGAAAACAATCACGCCGCCTACACCGCCAATAATTCCGTCGATCAGCAAATCTTTCAGTGCGCCGTCCGACATCAGTGAGCCCAACGAATCGCCCAGCCAGCCAATTGCGGCATCCATCCACGACATTGGATATGCCCCCAAGGTAAATGTAGCCTGAAAAGTCAGCCAGATGAAAAAGATAAAAACAGGAAAACCCCAAAGCCGGTGCGTCAAAACCTTATCGATTTCGCGGCTTTGATCGCGACGCACCTGAGGGCCGTTGCGGTAAGTTTCTTTCAGAGCTCCGGCAATAAAGCCGTATTTGGCATCGGCAATCAGCGTTTCCGACTGATCATCAAACTTTTTCTCCAGCCTTGCGGTTTCTTCGTTTGCAATTTGTTTCACAACCTCAAAAACCGGACTATCAGCCAGCAAATTCAAGGTATGCTGATCTTCTTCCAATAACTTAATTGCCAAAAACCGGGTCGAGTATTTCTTCCGCTTCAGGTCGTCTTTTTTTAATTCCTGCTGAATATTTTGGATCGATTTTTCGATTTCCTGACCATAGTTGATATGGATGTGCCGCACAATCGGGTCGCGTTCTTCATACACTTCGATAATCCGTTCGAACAGCGCTTTAAGGCCTTTTCCCTTGGAAGCAACTGTGGGAACAATAGGAATTCCCATCATTTCGCCCAAGTGATTGAAATCCAGTTTGGCCGATTTCTGCTCCAATTCGTCATACATGTTCAGAGCAATGACCACCTTGATATTCATGTCGATCAGTTGGGTAGTCAGGAAGAGGTTCCGCTCCAGGTTTGATGCATCAACCACATTCACCACCACATCAGGCCGTTTTTCGGCAATCTGGTTTCGGACAAACAGTTCTTCCGGGGAATATTCGGTAATGGAATACGTTCCCGGAAGGTCGGAAATTACAAACGTGTAATCCTCCTGTTTAAACCGGGCTTCCTTGGCATCGATGGTAACGCCGGCATAGTTGCCAACCCGCTCTTTCGATCCGGATGCATAATTAAACAGCGTGGTTTTGCCGCAGTTGGGGTTTCCAACCAGGGCAACGGTAATTGTTTTTCCTTTTTTTACCCCGGATAATTTTTGCCTGTGTTCGTCAATAGTGCCTTCGTAATGCGAAACCAGTTCTTTGGCCTGAGATGGAGATACAACTTCTATCAGGTCGGCTTCGCTGCGGCGCAGCGATACCTTATAGCCCATGATTTCGTATTCCACAGGGTCTTTCATTGGCGCATTTTTGATCACTTTCACCATTTGCCCTTTCACAAAACCCATTTCAGAAATGCGTTTCCGGAAAGCGCCCTGACCAAGCACATGAACGATCACTCCCCTGCTTCCCGTTGACAAATCGGCCAATCGGGTACTCTTTACTTCCGGCTCTATATCGTGTTTAAACATACTTTCAGTTTTAAAATTCAAGTCCTAACCGCACCAATCCAACTGTGGCATTTTTTAGCTGAACATCAATTCCACCCGGATGCACCACATATTGCAAGTCGGGCTGCAAATAAATCTGCGGGGTCAATTGAACTTTGTAGCTCAATTCGAAGGTCGTTTCGTTCTTTCCCCGCTCTTTGGTCAGCATTCCATCTGCGATTGCCAGCCCCAGAATATCATTACCTTTTTTCGAAAACAAGCCAGTGTAAGCACATCCGGCACCCAGATAGCCGTAATTATCGTTACGCGGACTCAGTCCTAACTGATAGAAAACACTGAATTTTGAATCAATCTGATGATCGCCAACCAGGTAAAAACCGTAATCGTGTGTAAGTTCATTTCCGGTCTCTGAATTTACCACATCGCTCTCCGGACAATGTTGATGAAAGAAAACTCCGGCTTTCAATACATTTCCTTTTTCCTGAATGCCTGTCCACGAATATTGACCTTCGGTTACCCAAAGCAACCCCTGAAGGTGATTCAGGCTCCATTTGGTATTGTATGGATTGTGCTCAAAATCAATCGGACAGCCTTTATAAACAGCCGTTTTCAGGCTAATATTTTCTGATTTATTCCAGCATAAAGTGATTCCGGGTGATGTTAGTGGAAAAATTGGTGCAAGTACATTGTCTGAAATTACCGAATGAACCCCGAATGAGCTGTTGATAAACTTGGAAGCCACGTTACTGCTGGCAAATTCTGCATTCAAATCCTGAAGGCCAACGGTTGCAGTGATATTTGAGAAACGTTGCTTGAACCACAACTCATACAAGAAAGTATGGTTTCCGGCTTCGATATTCGAAGCAATCTGAAAATCGCCAATCAAATTAGCCGAAGGTTCGCCGCCATGCGAATTTGCCCCGTGAACTAAAAACTCTCCGCCTTTCCAAAGGCCCGCTTTTTCGGCATCGAAACGTAAAAACAGGTCGGCCAGCCCCAAGTAGGTTGATCCGGTTGTAATTCCTCCATTGAAATTAGTAACAAAGTCACCTTTATAAGTTGCATTCAGCTGCCAGACGCATGATTTGATACTATCAGCTGTTTGTGAAAATCCATTTATGGCAATTAGGAGCAACATCATTGTAAATCCTTTCTTCAAATATTTCATGCTGATTAATCGTTGATATTTTGGTACTGTAAAAGTACCGATCACGACAAGGCTCAGCAATCCCTATTTGTAGGGATTTATAAATATGGCTTCTCTTCTAAACCTGATTCCGGAGAGTCTGAAAATTAGATATGGAATATGAAAAAACACATCTAATCAAATGAATTACAGCAAAATAATTCGTAAAAATATTTGATTTCAGCTTTAAATCAGTAGGTGGTTTATATAATGTGACATCCCATTTTTGTACACTTTGGCTGATTAATTTCTTAACTTAATATAAGCTGTCAATAATCAGCAGAATCATCATTAGCAGGTAAAGAAAGTTCAGTTTCAGGAAAGATGCACGGGTTGGAATGTCCTTTTTGATCAGGATGCCAACCGTAAGCGAAAACAATAGGTAGAAAGTATAAATGAGTAGAAAAAACATGGTTACCGATCCATTCAGGACTACCAAAGCAACAACGAACGACGTTGCGATAGTCGCCAAAATCCAGGTAAAACTAAGCCGTTTAATCTGGTTGTCGTTAAATATAGAGTTCAGGCTCGGAAATCCTGCCAAAGAATATTCTTTGCCAAACATGAGCAGCAACAACCAGAAATGTGGAATTTGTCCGATAAAAAAAGAACAAAGAAACCCAAAGGATTCGTTCGTCCATCAATTGGCCTCCGCCTGCAAACCAACCAATGAATGGAGGCAGCGCCCCAACCAACGAACCGGGAACAACCGCAAATGCAGTTACTTTTTTGAGTGGTGTGTAAATGGCATTGTACGACAATAAGGTGAGGAAGCTAATCAAAAAGACAATTGGCTGAAAACTAACGAGCAAAATAAAAGCGCCATAGATAAAAAACGAGATAGCCACTATTATCGCACCTTTCACACTAATTTTTCCTGAAGGAATAGGCCGGTTTTTGGTTCGCGGCATCAACGCATCTGTTTTGTACTCCTGAATGTGATTGATTACCCCTGAGCTGCACGACATCAGGAAAACCCCGGCCATCAGCATCCAGGCATCACCGCTGAACAAATTTGTTCGCATGGTGTAACCTACCAGTGCAGACAAAGCAATGGGCAAAGAAATACGCACTTTGCCCAGCTCTGATATTATTTTTATCCAGGAAGAAATACTTGTTTTGGTCATTTAAGAGTTTTCAGGTATTCGGTAATCTGTTTTACATCATCGTCCGTAAGCTGACCGGTGTACGACAACATCAAGCCTTTGTTAAACCCTTTTACCACATCGGCATTCGGGTCAAAAATCGACTTTTTGATGTATTCATCATCAACAGTAACTTCGCGTTCGTTTCCACCTGTAACAACTGTGGCAGCGTGGCCATACAATCCTTTAAACGATGGTCCTACCAATTTCGAACCGTCAACAGAATGACAGGCAAAACAACCTATATTTTTCATAATCCGTTTTCCGTTTTCAGTGGGCGAATCAACCGCTGCAAGATCAACCCGCTTGGTGGTATCGACATACCATTTATTGAAATCGGCATCGGGCATCACCTTCACCGTATTGAGCATGTACGAATGGTTTAATCCGCAGTATTCGGTACAAAACAAATCGTAAAGACCTTCGCGTTGCGGTATAAACCACACCATTTTTTCGCTTCCCGGAACCACGTCTTCTTTAATACGGAATGAAGGAATGTATAAACTGTGTATGACATCCAAAGAATTAAGGTTCAGCTTTATCGCTTTGTTTTGCGGAACGAATAAGGTATCAGTCTTTTTACCATTTTCGTATTCGAAAGTGAAGTTCCACATCCGGGCCACTACTTTGATGTTAAAACTATCATCAGGAGCTTTCCGCATTGGCGCCCATCCGGCCCATCCGTAATAAAACATGACCAGCACCAGGATTGTAGGAATTACAGTCCAGATAATTTCCAGCTTTGTACTACCTTTTATTTGTGTTGCCTGCGGGTTCTTTTTATTGTTGTACTTGTATATGAAATACAACATGGTAAATGTCAGCCCAATCAGAAAAATAAAGGAAATACCCAAAATCAATATAAAGGCTTTATCTACGCCAGTTACAAAGTTGGATGCATTCGTAGTAGTTGATAGGATATACATAAGCTTTTATCTGAAATAGTAATCTAAGAATGTAATGAATATGACCGCAAAGAACACCAGAACGACAAAACCAACCATGAATCGCAGAAAAGGCTGATCGAACTTAAGGTGCATAAACCAGGTTAAAACCAATATTGATTTTATGGTTGCAAATATCATTGCCCCTAAAACAGAATACTCGCCAAGGTCAATTTTTGTAATACCGATTGACATGAACGTAAATGCAATCAGCGCTGTCAAAATGTAAAAATAAACTTTGTAGGGTACGATATGATGTTTTTCTTTTTCCATGTTTGAAATGCTTTTCTAGTGTATTAAATAGAACAATGGGAACAGGAATATCCATATTAAATCGACCAAATGCCAGTACAATCCTGCATTTTCGAGCAACGACGGACGGTTTTCATTGACAGTTCCTTTTTGCACCTTGTTCAATGCCACGATAATCAGAACCATCCCAACCACAATGTGCAGGGCATGCAATCCGGTCATCACAAAATAAAGTCCGAAAAAAAGTACTTCGCCATTACTCATATCGTTGAGCAGGTGCTGTGATCCGGGCCAAATGCCATGATCAAACTTTACTCCCCATTCAAAATATTTGTTGATCAGGAAAATCAGCGCAAGCATGATAGTCACTTCGAGCAAAAATACGGTAAGCCCTTTATTCTTTTTCTGAAGCGCCGAGGTCGACATGGCAATCGTCATACTGCTTACCAGCAGAATAATTGTATTTATAGCTCCAATAGTCAGATTCAGTTCATGCCCGGCCATCTGAAAGGCCGCCGGATTCATAAACCGGTAAATAGAATAGACAATGAATAAGCCGCCAAAAAGGAGTAATTCCGTAAAAATAAAGAGCCACATTCCCAGTTTAGATGCTTCCTGATCGTAATGCGGGTCAGAATGTTGTGTTACATTTTCCATAGAAAGGTATCCAATGATTAATATTCGTAAGGTCCATCTTTTTCGCCGTAAACAGGTATTTCATCAAAATTTTCGACCGGAGGTGGCGATGGAACTGTCCATTCAAGTGTTTTTCCGTGCCAAGGGTTGATTTCTGCAATCGCTCCGTTTTTCGCTGACCTGAACAGATTGATAACGATGATCAGCAAGCCGAAAGTCATAACCCACGAACCCAACGATGAAAGAATGTTGGCTGCATGAAATTCAGGAAGGTAATCGTAATAACGACGTGGCATTCCCAACAAGCCGAGGTAAAACATTGGCGAATACAGGGTGAGAAATCCAACGGTAAAGGTTGCCCAGCCAACTTTAGCCCACACTTTGTCGTACATTCGACCGAACATTTTCGGGAACCAATAGTGGATGGCTCCGAAGAAAGCAAAACCAACACCACCAAATACAATGAAGTGAAAGTGTGCCACCACAAAAGCGGTATCGTGCACATGAACATTGGTAGCCAAAGCGCCAAGTACCAGACCGGAGAAACCTCCGATCATGAAAACAAAAATAAAGGTAACCGCCCACAAAAAAGGAGCTTCAGGATTAATAGAACCCTTGTGCATGGTCGAAATCCAGTTGAATACTTTGATCGCACTCGGTATGGCTACGATGAATGTGAGGATTGAAAAAGTATATTGGGCGGTGCCGCTCATTCCGGAAGTAAACATGTGGTGGCCCCAAACAAAGTAGCCAACAAAGGCGATTGCCAGGGTGGATACGATGATTGCGCGGTAGCCAAAAATATGTTTTTGTGAGAATGTTGGAATAATTTCAGAAATAGCGCCCATGGCCGGAAGTATCATCACGTAAACTGCTGGATGCGAATAAATCCAGAACAAATGCTGATATAAAATAGGGTCGCCACCCAGCGCAGGATCAAATACACCAATCCCAAATATACGTTCGAGAGCTACCAAAACCAGGGTAATTCCAACCACCGGAGTTGCTAAAAGCTGTATCCACGCCGTTCCGTACAACGACCACGGAAATAGTGGCATTTTAAACCAGGTCATGCCAGGAGCACGCATCCGATGAATGGTTACGATAAAGTTCAATCCGGTTAAGATTGACGAAAAACCAAGTATGAAGGCTCCAAATATAGCGGGAAGCAAGTTGGTTCCCGTTTTAAAACTATATGGCGCGTAAAAGGTCCACCCAGTATCGGGAGTTCCGTTTCCAAACAGTACTGATGAAACAACGAGTACAGCCCCTGCCACATAAAAATACCACGACAACAGGTTAATTTTTGGGAAAGCCACGTCTTTAGCCCCAATCATAATGGGTAGCATAAAGTTGCCAAATACCGCAGGAAGTCCCGGAATTACAATCATGAAAATCATGATTACTCCATGCACCGTGAACACCGCATTGTAGGTCTGTGGGTCCATAATGGTTTTGCCCGGTGCAATCAATTCGAGTTTCATGGCTAGTCCGAGGGCGACGCCAACTACGAACATGGTCAGCATCGAATACATGTATAAAAGGGCAATCCGCTTGTGGTCGGTCGAGAATATCCATGCGAATATTCCCTTGTACTTCCCCTTATAATCGAGGTAATTTACATCGTGTGGAATGTGAGCTGTTTGCATAAATCGAAACTATTTGTTTATTTTTCTTCTAGGTTTGAAAATCAGGATCAGAAAAAACAATAGGGCAACAAAAAGAATTAAAGTTCCTGATATTTTGGTGACATTCAGCACATAGGCTTGTCCTACAGGATCGTACGAAAAGCAATACTGCATGATCTTACTAATGGTTGGCGCCGACATGCCTTTCGACGATTCGATAACGGCCATTTTGAAATCGAATGGCAAAAAATAAATCCCATTCAGATAGCGGGTGATTTTCCCTTTCGGACTAACCACCGTTACGGAGGCCGCATGTGCAAAATCGGATCCTGTTTTCTTGTATTTAAAACCCGTTGCATTCGTGCCTTTTTGAATGCTAACCGTATCTGAAACAAAGAATTTCCATCCTTTGCTGATCGCTTCTTTTTTGTTTACCAGGTTCAGGTAATTGGTCTTTTTCCGAAGGCCAAGATCAATTGTTTCTGAAGGGTCGAAACTAATGGTGAAAACCTGGTAATCAACACCCGGAATCATATCCGACTCGTCCATCACTTTTGCCAAACCTTCCATTAGCGGACTGCAAATGCCCGGGCAACGGAAATAAACCCAATTGATAATGGTTGGTTTGTCGATTAAATCGGTAAGCAATACGCGCTGATTGTTTTCATCAATCAGGTAAATATCGGTTGGTAAAAATTCGTCTAAATGCTCAGTAATACCAATTTCAGGATCTTTGGTTTTATCATCAAATACTTTTTGACCAAATAAATTTATTCCGGAGAAAAGGAACAGGAAGGCCAGTGAAAAGATCAGTTTTCCTGAAAATCTGCTAAAAACAAAATCAATTGATTGAGAAAATAAAACACGTATATTGACATTCTGACCCATAGTAAAACCTTGCTTTTGGTTCATCTTGATTTTTGGTTTTCAACAATACTTTTCTACTTACAGCTGATCATTCAAATTGGATTTAATAAATAGAATTGAAATGTACTTTATCGTTTCAATCCGCTTTTCCAGTTTTGTTTTGCCTAAGAAACCCCAAACAGTATTGAATGTTTAATAAAATCAGAATTATCCTGCTTTTTTTTTACTTTTTTTCAGGTGGCTGTCAGATTGAAATTCCGAATTAAAACCTGATTTTTATGCAACTTACTTTATTCCAGAAAGTTATTATCCAAACATTGAAAAAATCTCAGCTTAGTAAAAATTGTGCAATCAATCTACTGATTTAAACTGCTTCAATTTAGCACATATTTTGGTTTAACGGATGAATTTCCGGCCAGTTTTTCGAAACAGTACTTTATTTACAGCAACTTCCTTTTTCGACCATCGATTTTGGCGCCAATTTTTCTGCAGTAGGACTCACAAAAGGAATTCCCAACGACATTCCTCTCAGAATAAAAAGGACTCCTAGCATGAACACAAAATATGGAACGACCCGCTGCATCTTTGAACGGATTCGCTGACCAATGGCGTCGCTTGCCAGAGTTGCCAGCATCAGCAAAGGAATAGTTCCGATTCCGAAAAGCATCATAAAAATTGCGCCTGAAAAAAACGTTCCCGAGCTGATCGCTCCGGCCACAGCCACATAAACCAATCCACAGGGAAGCAAGCCATTCAGGATTCCAATCATCAGAAGTGAAGAATACGAACGATCGGTAAAAAGTTTCTTTAGCCTGACAATCAGCCGAGCAGCGAAACCGCTAAACAGGTTGCCAATGGTAATTTTTTCGCGAAAGAAGAAAGGAAAGATCACACTTATTATCATTGCAATACCCAATAAAACTGAAGTCCATTGCTGAAACCCTGCCAGACTGATTCCACGGCCAAGCAACCCGAACAAAATACCAATTACGCTATAAGTCAACACTCTGCCCGAGTTGTATAAAATAGCTCCGGTAATTTTTGAAATCAGATTTTGCTTTTTCAGCGGAAGCGCAACCACAATGGGGCCGCACATTCCGATGCAGTGAAAACTGCCAATTAATCCGATGGTTAAAGGTGTAATGAAATCCATAAAATGTTATGTGTGTAGAGACGCACTACAGTGCGTCTCATTGTTTATTTACAATTCTTGTAAATCAGGATTTATACGCGATATATCGCGTCTCTACGGCACCACAATCTCATCTTCCTGATAATACGAAACCTTGTTTGCCGACCAGTCTATTTTAACAGTATATCTCCCACTCTTCAGGATTTTCAAACTAATTGACTGACTGAAATTACCATTCAGTTTCAGTTTGACGGTTTCATCTCGTTTTTCTTCAACCGGACTGTAAAAATGAATTTCTCCTGAATATTCCTGAGTATTTCCCAGATTTGGAAACACTATTTTTAAGGTATCGGCCGATTGTTCAAACTTAATTTTTTCGGCCAAAGCCGCTGTATTTTTAACCTCTTCGATGTGCTGCTGGTAATTGACCGATTTTTGATAATAATCGTTATCCACCAAATCGTAATCCTGCCTGACCGCAATCGAAACTAAATAAATCATTCCGCTGATCATGACAATCAATGCAATTACAATACCTGTTCCCCAATTGATTTTTATCTTCATTTTTTAGATTCCAAATTCCATGTTTCAAATTCCAAGATTACGACTTATTAAGGCTGTTTATCCAGCGAATTGGGCCCGACAAACGTTGACGAAATCTTGTCAATCAACTTTCCGGCCTCGTAAACACCTATCTCCAGATGATTGTTCGACGACTTAACATCAGTTTTTTTCAGAACAATAAGCAGGTTTCGCTGTGCGACTTCGTCCTTTGCTGCCTGAAGCGAATCGCCCATAATAATGATTTCACCTTCAGGAGTTAAAAGTTTTAGTTCGACATTAACCTTTGAATTGGTTTTATTCACCATTTGCAAGTTATACAAATTACTGTAACTATCCTGACCATACTCCTGAAACATAGTTCCTTGCGAACGAATAATGGTGGTTTCAACATCGCCCCGAACCGTAAATAAGTAAGTGATTAATACCAACATACCCACCAAAACAGCAGAGTATGCAATAACACGGGCATTAAACCTGACTTTTTCACCTTCAGAAATCGACTTTTCAGAAGCAAACCTAATTAATCCTGAAGGCTTTTTAACCCTTTTCATCACCGAGTTACAGGCATCGATACAGGCCGTACAGTTGATGCACTCCAATTGCGTTCCGTTGCGAATGTCGATGCCGGTTGGGCAAACAGCCACGCAACTGTAACAATTTATGCAGTCGCCTTTTATTCCCCGTTCACCTTTACCGCGTGGTTCGCCTCGTTTGTAGTCGTAGGCCACCAGAATAGTGTTCACATCGAGCATGACTCCCTGCAACCGGCCATACGGACAAACCATGGTACAAACCTGCTCACGAAACCAGGCAAATACAAAATAATGAACTCCGGTAAAAGCCAAAATGCCTACCAGAATGCCGAAATTTTGCAAGGGCCAGCCATCGAGAATTTCGCCGAGTTTATCGACACCAGTTACATAGGCAACAAAAGTTAAAATGGTAAAGAATGAAATAACGAGATAAATACCGTGCTTCAGGATTCGTTTCAAGGCTTTTATCGCATCCATATCATGCTGTGCCAATTCCTGTTGTTTCTCCGAATTGCCGTCAATTAAATATTCAATGGGCCGATACAAAAACTCAAGAAAGATCGTTTGAGGGCAAACCCATCCACAAAAAATCCTTCCATAAATCACCGTAAATAACACGATAAAAACAACCAGTGTGATGACGGCTAACACCAGCAAATGAAAGTCCTGTGGGTAAAAAGTATTGCCAAATAATACAAATTTACGTTCCAGAAAATTCAGAAAAATCAATGGTTCGCTTCTGAATTTCAGGAATGGTGCCACATAAAAAAAAGCAAGTAACGACCAGGCAATGCCTCGTCGGATATTGTATAATTTTCCTTTGGGCATTTTGGGAAACAACCAAAGCCTTTTACCCTCTTTGCTGAAAGTTGTGGGTCGGTCCCGGAAGGTTGATTCTTGATAATCCTCAAACGTTTCCATACATTTCGATTATGAATATTAATCTTTATTAGTGAATCCTGAATGCTGCGACTGAACACTTTTTACCTTCTACAAATCTTGTTATAAGGGCAGTAACTGCATTTCTGTGAATCTTTGGTTTGTTCGTAAACACTTCCAACAGTGAATATTTCTGAAAGCACATCAGCAAAAACAGACCTGAATTCGTTACCAACACGTTGAAAAATCAGTTTCTCGCCCTGAAAAATGACATTAGGAACAAACTCTTCCTGAAAAAGATCATCCAATTTGTAAATAAGCGGATAGATCGGATCTTCAATTCCGGAGCGATTCAAAATGTCAGAATAAATCAAGGTTTGGAATATTTCTTTTCGTCGATCGTAATAATTCCGATCCACCAGCAGCGACCACTCTTTAAAATCGAGCTTCAAATTTCGTCCGGTTTTGTAATCGATTATCCGCAAACCATCGGCAGTGCGATCGATCCGGTCAACCACGCCACCAACTCTGATTTTAATCGTTTTATCTCCTGAAAAAACTTCATATTCCATTGAATATTTTTCTTCGAGACTAACCAGATCGAAAGGAGCAAACTGAATGTCGTTCGCGAGCAACTGAAGGATGTAATCACGGATATGCGAGGCAATTAAAATGCTCTGTCCGCTTAATTTAATGCGCGAAGAATCTTCCGGTTTCATCTGGAAATACTGTACTGCAACCGACTGCAAAACAACCTCTTCAATTTTTCGCTTGTCGGCATACAACATTTGTAAAGCGCCAGCATCCACCGTTTTACCTTCGAACGGGCGGTAAAGCAACTCGATGGCGTAATGAAACAAATTACCAAACAGAACGGCATCAATTTCTTCCTTCAGCTCATCCTTTTCCTTGATTCCCGCGATGTACTTAAAGTAAAATTTCAAGCGGCACTCCAGCCAGGTATTAATGGCGCTGGGGCTCAGGTTCCGCTCCGAATACATCTCAGTTAATTTTTGAATATGTGCCTCATTGGCCTCCACACGAATGGGTTCATTGTTTGTTCCCTTGAAGTTAAAACTCAGGTTCAGTTCTTTGATCTGAAACTCCGAATCGTAAATCAACTGGTACAAAAATCGGCTTTTTTCGGACGAGGAAATGCCTTCGGTAATTGAATTGTAAACGATCACTGTATTTTCGGTTCGCTGAATGAGTCTATAGAAATAATAAGCATACATCGCATCGCGGTCCTCGTAGGTTGGCATCCCGAAACCTTTCCGGAGATGATACGGAACAAACGAATGACCTGCGGCAATTCGCGGCAAAAAACCTTCATTAGCAGAAAAGAGCACCAGATTTTCAAAATCGAGGCAACGCGTTTCAAGCAAACCCATGACCTGCAAACCTGTCAGCGGTTCACCTTCAAACGGGATAGAAATTCGTCGTAAACTCTGGTCGAGTAGTCGGTATACTATTTTAACCGGAAAATCAGGAACGTTCAACCCGATCAAGGTATCTTTCAAGCGCTGAATAGCAAGGTAAGCCTGAAAAAGATACTCAGATTCCAACCGCAATTTTTCGTTTTCAGCCTGTTCAAATTTCGGCGAAAGCTCTTTCAGTACATCCAGAAAATAATCCAGAATTTGTTCCCCATTTTCAGGATACGAAAATATCTTTTCGATAAACGGACTGAAATTGAGTTCCGAAGCTTCGATGTAAACCTTATTCTTTTTATGGATTCCGGAGACAAATAGTTTGATTTCGGGATTGACAACAAACTGGTGATTTAAAAGCGCAATAACCGGCTTGTAATAGAACACCGGCGATTTTTGAGATTTCCGTATGTTTTTCTGAAGACTGATCAATTGCGAGATAAATCCGTACACGGGCGTATTGGTAAACGGATAACCCATGGTGATGTTGATGTCGGTGAAACTTGTTCCGACCGAAGAAATGACCGGAATCAGCAGGTTTTCGTCGGCCAAAACAAAGGCGGTATTGTCGAAACGGTTGCTGAGTTTGAAACTATCCAAAACCTGAGGGAGATTAATCGCCTGCGCCTGGGTAATGTTTCCGGGAACCGATACCAGCGTAATCTTACGCTCACTGGCATGGCCTTTATTTTCGGGAACAAACGTTTTCGGTGCCGGAAACTGGATTAGGTTTGTTCTCAGGAACCGTCCGGCTTCATTTTCGGGGTCTTTCAGGTAAAGTTCGTCGTAATCCCAAAAGAACAAGGCTCGCCTCTGGTTTTCCAGTTTTTTGAAAATAGCCTTTTCACAATTATTCAGAGCATTGAACCCGATGAAAATATATTTTTTGGCAATTAATGTTTCGGGTAACTCTTCGGTCAGACCTTCAGCCACTTCGCGGTAAATCATTCCAGAATAAGCAATGTTGTTTTGCTTCAGCACATCCCGGAAACGACGATAGATTTCAGCCAGTTTAATCCAGATACCAATGAATTTGTCCTTGTTGAACGAATGCGGAACTTTATCCAGATTGCCCCAGAATTCGTCAATTGCACGTTTTTGTTCGTCAGTCAGGTAATCGAACTGATTCTCCAATTCTTTCAGGTCAGAGATGTTGCGGAATAAATCATCGGCATTCAGTAGGTATTTGTCGATGTCGTCGAAGTCGGCCAACAAAATTTCGCCCCAGAAGAAAAACTCGTCCAGCGGTTCCTGATGCCCGGTAACTTTGCTGTAAACTTCCTGAAGTTTCAACACCAAAGAAACCTGATCGGCCTGCTGTAAGCCGGTGAGCGACGAAATCAACTCGTTGATGGTAATTATTTCAGGCGAAAGAATTGGTTTTTCGACTCGCTCGTTAAGGTAAGCCGTAAAAAAAACGCCCGCTCTCCTACCCGGAAAAACAAGGCAATATTCGCTTAGCTCTGACCGGTGATTGGTATATAAATAGTTAGCAACCTGCTTTAAAAATGGGTTCATCAGAAATGTGATCTTTGATTCAATTGATAGCTTTATTGAATTATCAGGCTTAAAGGTAAAATTAAATCTCTTCCATTCAGAAACAAAAAATAGCCGTAATTTTAAACCAATCAATTTTAGTATTTTGGAGAAATTAAATCCGAACCTATGAAAAAAGCTATTTTACTGATTTTCGTGATCTGTTTGCTAATAAACACAAATGCCCAAGACCGCATTACCGGACAAACTTTCGCTACCCGCTCCGAAGTCATTGCACAACACGGCATGGCTTGCACCAGCCAACCACTGGCCACTCAAGCGGCACTTGATATTCTGAAAGCTGGTGGTAATGCCATTGATGCAGCTATTGCGGCCAATGCAGTTTTGGGATTGGTTGAACCCACCGGAAACGGCATTGGCGGAGATTTATTTGCCATTGTCTGGGATGCCAAAACGCAGAAACTATATGGTTTAAATGCGAGTGGCCGTTCGCCATACGACCTGAACCTTCAATATTTCATTGATAAAGGAATTAAAAAAGTCCCATCACACGGTCCGCTTTCTGTTTCAGTGCCGGGTTGTGTCGACGGATGGTTCGAACTGAACCAAAAATTCGGAAAACTCCCGATGTCCGAAATCTTGAAACCTGCGATTAGCTATGCCCGCGAAGGGTTTCCACTTACCGAGGTAATCGCCTACTACTGGAAATCGAACTCGAAACTTCTGGAAAACTACACCGGATTTAAGGAAATTTACATGCCCGAAGGAAAAGCTCCGGCTAAAGGCGAAATCTTTAAAAACCCATACCTGGCAGCTACTTTGCAGAAAATTGCCGATAGCGGGCGGGACGCTTTTTATAAAGGGGAAATCGCCAAAAAGATTGTTGATTATGTGAGAAGCGAAGGTGGCTTTTTCAGCATGCGTGATTTTGCCGATCATCATTCGGATTGGATTGAACCGGTTTCGACCAATTACCGCGGATACGATGTTTGGGAATTACCGCCAAACGGACAGGGTATTGCAGTTTTGCAGATTCTGAACGTGTTGGAAAAATACGATATCAAATCAATGGGATTTGGCAGCGCGCAATACGTCCACACTTTTGTGGAAGCTAAGAAACTGGCTTTTGAAGATCGCGCTAAATTTTATGCCGATCCTGACTTCAATCAACTGCCGATCAAAGGTTTAATCTCAAAAGAATATGCTACAGAAAGAAATAAACTTATCAATCCGGATCGTGCTGCAAAGATTCTTCCTGCCGGAAATCCGGAGCATGGAAACACCATTTATTTGACAACTGCTGACAAGGATGGAAACATGGTTTCGCTGATCCAGAGCAATTACCGCGGAATGGGCTCCGGAATGACTCCCGGGAAACTGGGCTTTGTTCTTCAGGATCGGGGCGAAATGTTTTCGCTCGACCCCAATCACCTGAATAAATTTGAACCGCACAAACGTCCTTTTCAAACCATTATTCCTGCGTTTATCACCAAAGATGGAAAGCCTTACATCAGCTTTGGATTGATGGGTGGATCGATGCAGCCACAAGGTCATGTTCAGATGGTTGTGAATATTATCGACTTCGGGATGAACCTTCAGGAAGCCGGCGATGCACCCCGAATTTGCCACGAAGGATCGAGCGAACCGACCGACGAAAAAATGACTGATGGTGGAATCGTTTATCTGGAAACCGGATTTCCGTATGAAACGGTACGCAATTTGCTAGGCAAGGGACACAAGATTCAATTTATCAATGGTATTTACGGCGGTTACCAGGCGATTAAATGGGATGCTCAAAACAAAGTTTATTTTGGGGCTTCCGAATCGCGAAAAGACGGACAGGCAGCGGGATATTGATTTACTGAAGGATTGACGGATTGAATTATTATGCATAGCCATTTTTAACAGAAGCAACCAAAACAGGATTGAAAACATCATAGAAACAAATAAAAACAAACAACATGAAAACAAGAATTTTAGCACTATTCATCGCCTTGCTACCATTTATGGCCATGAGTCAGGAAGTCATTCAGGGCAAAGAAACACCTTACATTGAAGTGGTTGGAAACGGTGAGATGGAAATCATTCCGGATCAGATTTACATCTCGTTTACCCTGAAAGAACGATTTGAAGGAAAGAAGAAAATCGAAATTGAAGATCAGGAAAAAGAACTGAAGAAACGGTTGATGAAACTTGAAATCGATTTGGCTGATTTACAGTTGGCTGATGCCAATTCGGACTTCATTAAAATCAAGCGTAAAAAAAATGATGTAATTGCATCAAAAGACTATTTGCTGAAAATATCAACAACTGGTACATTGGCCAAAGTATTTGATTTACTGGACGAGATTGATGCTTTTAACGCCAACATTCAGCGGGTTGACCATTCAAAAATTAAAGAATTCCGCAAAGAGGTAAAAATGCAGGCAGTTCAGGATGCCAAAGAGAAAGCAGGTTATTTATTATCAGCCATTGGCGAAACAGTTGGGAAACCGCTTTTTATTCAGGAACGCGAAAGTTTCGATGAATTTCAACCTATGCGTAAAGCGGTGATGATGAATATGGCAATGGATGCAGCATCCGCAGAAGAAGCTTTACCCGAATTATCCTTTCAGAAAATCAAACTGAAATACGCTGTCTTCGCAAGATTCGCCATCAAGTAAACTAAGGCTAAGGTTAAAAGTAAAAAGGCAAAAGCGGAATCTCTACTTTTGCCTTTTTACTATATACTTTTTTCTTGAGGTTAACGGCCGCTTCTGACTTTCTTGACCATTTCAGGCGTAACCGGCTCGAAATTGTTCCCGAAACTGGAACGAATATACGACAACACATCAGCAAGTTGTTCATCGGTAAGTTGAGCATGTGAGGGCATAAAATTCTTATAAACTTCGCCGTTCACTTCTATTTTCCCGCTCAATCCTTTCATCATAATGGCAATCAGTTCGTTTGGGTCATTACCCACCCAACTTCCCGGCGTAAGCGGTGGATGCATGTTTTGAACCCCAGTTCCATCGGCCTGATGACAAGTTAAACAATATTGAGTATATACTGCTTTCCCGGGATGTTCTTTTCCTGTGGGTTCCGATGGTAAATTTTTGTTAATTTCAGTAGCAAGTTTTTCGGTACTAACAGGAGTTACCTTTTTGTTTTCAGAAGCATTTTGGCAGGAAAGAAACAAAACACTTATCAAAACACAATAAATCAAATATTTAGACTTTATCTTCATTGAATTTGGTTAAAATTTCAAGTTCAAGATAGTGGAAATTCCTGATTTAAGCATAAATTATTGCACAAATTTTGGATGCAGCTGTTTGTTTGATGTATTTTCGCGGCTTGTTTTAAAGCAATAAACAGATGATGAAGGGAGTATTTACAATTATTCTGCTGGTTTTATCCAATACATTTATGACTTTGGCTTGGTACGGACACCTTAAATTTGCAGAATTAAAATGGTTCAATAAGCTAGGAATCGTTGCCATCGTATTGATTAGCTGGAGCATTGCCCTTTTCGAATATGCGTTTCAAGTTCCGGCAAACCGGATGGGATACAAAGAAAATGGTGGCCCGTTTTCGTTAATCGAGCTGAAAGTTATCCAGGAAGTAGTTACATTGCTTGTGTTTACCGTATTCTCGATTATCCTTTTTAAAAACGAAAACTTTAGGTTCAATCATCTGATTGGCTTTGTTTTCCTGATACTTGCTGTTTATTTCATATTCAAAAAGTAACCACCAAAAGCACCATTATTTTCCATCCTTCTGTTTGCGCGAATAAAATTGCTGAAGTATGGAACCATCGTTGGCTTCTTTCGAGAGCGATTCAATCGTATTCTCCGGAACATCGCACAAATCAAGCACAATCAAGCCATCCAGACAATTATTAAACTTCGGATCGACATTGAATCCAATAATTTTTGCGTTCAGCTTGATATACTTTTTCAAAAGTACAGGCAAACCTGAATTCAATTCATCAACATCGCCTATAAATTTATCGAGCGAATTGATGTCGTTATCCATCGTCTGCATAATGATACTCAGGTTTTGATCCTCAGTTTTGAATTTATATGAGTTCCGGGGCGTAATATTTTTAGCCAGTTTCCAGTCGAAATGATGCGCCATGATAAACTTGATAATCATTTCTTTGGAAGAGGTCGAATAATCGTCGGAAACACTCACCGGCCCCATCAGATAACGATATTCAGGATTTTTGAGTGTAAAATACAGAATCCCCTTCCACAACAAAAACAAAGGCATGGGTTTCCGTTGGTATTCTTTCACAACAAATGAGCGCCCCAATTCCATCGTTTGATTCAACATGTCCTGAAGGTCGTCCTTTATCTTAAACAGACTCTGAATATAGAACCCGCGCACACCATATTGATGCAAAATATCAGCTCCTTTTCCTATCCGGTATGCTCCGGCAATCATTTCGGTTTCATTATCCCAAATAAACATTTGGTTATAATACAAATCAAATTCGTCCAAATCAATGCTCCGGTTGGTTCCTTCGCCAACCTGCCTGAAAGTAATTTCCCTGAGTCGCCCGATTTCAAGGAGAACATTCGGAATCCGCTTCGAAGGAGCGCAATAAACCGTATAATTTTTCATCCGAAATAACAAGAACTCAGGGCTCAGATTCTTTAATTCGTCGAGGATTTTTTCGTGTGGAACCGGCTCTGCAACAGGCTCAATACGCTGCTGGCGTTTAAGCGAATAATTGAAAAACCGTTTCACTTCGATCTTGGAACACAACAAATAAGTTTTGGCACGCAAATACCTCCCATACTGGTAGATGTCCGCAAACTTATCCTGCTCCGGAACTAAAATTGGGTTTCCAATTCTGATTTTAACCGGTTTTTTATGCTGATATAGAATTTCAGTAGGTAGTTTCATGTTCTTCAGCGACGGAAGAATATGACCCATCAGGTAATACAATCGACTGTTATTTCCTTGAAAATGAATTGGAACAACTGGGACTTTCTGCAGTTTTATAAATTTCAATGTTGCGTATTGCCATTGAGTATCGGAAAGGACCCTATAAGCATCAAACTGAGACACGTCTCCAGCAGGGAAAAGACACAGAATTCCACCATTTTCCAAATGAGCAGTAGCTTGATCAGTTCCTGAATTCAGCGTATTTTTATCATTTTTCCGTTGAAAAGTATCTTCTTCCAGAAAAAACTCACTAATCGGATCAATTTTCTGGAGCAATTGCGTTGACATAATTTGTACATCAGAACGTACCTGGCTCAGAATTTTGATCAGCAGAATGCTTTCCAAACCACCAAACGGATGATTACTGACCACTATTGCCGGTCCGGATTTAGGAACCCGCTTTTGCAGTTCCTCAGCATCGTACAAAAAATTTATACTTAGAATTTTGATAAGTTCATCAATAAAATCAAGTCCTTTTTTATCACCAATCTGGTCATAAATCCGGTTAAGTTTATCAAAACGCAACAATAACATCAGAAATCTGGCAAAATGCTCGCCACCAATAAAACTAAGTTTCGGATTTGCTTTCAGAAAGTCTTTCGGTTTGAAAAGTTCCATGTTTAGTCAGTAAAGATTTGAAAATGTTTACCAGAACAACTCAAGGTCATTATTGCAAAAGAATTCCTAAAAATGAACATTTTTTTTATTCAATTGTAAAAGGATTAGCTTAATTCGCATAAAAATTTTCGAAATTGAACATACTTTATCAAAAATACGACATCAATCAGTGGTTGCCTACCACCAAAAAAGAGGTAGAAGCCAGAGGTTGGGACAGCGTGGATGTGATTTTCTTTACCGGAGATGCCTATGTTGATCATCCATCTTTTGGGGCAGCCGTAATCGGTAGAATCCTTGAAGCAGAAGGAATTCGTGTTGCAATCGTTCCTCAGCCTAACTGGCAGGATGATTTGCGCGACTTTAAAAAATTGGGCAAACCCAACCTGTATTTTGCGGTAACTGCCGGAAACATGGACTCGATGGTGAACCATTACACGGCCAACAAACGCAAACGCTCGAACGACGCTTACACTCCGGGAGGGCGGCAAGGCCAGCGACCAGATTATGCAACAACAGTTTACTGCAATATCCTGAAAGATTTATTTCCTGATGTGCCTTTAGTGATCGGCGGAATTGAAGCATCATTGCGTCGCGTCACCCATTACGATTACTGGAGCGACAAGCTTAAACCATCCATTCTGGTTGAATCGAGGGCTGATATGCTTTTCTACGGAATGGGTGAAAAATCCATTCTGGAATACACCGAATTGATCAAAAAAGGTGTCGATTATAAAAAGCTGACCAACATTCCGCAAACAGCATTTCTGGTTCCGAAGAACGAGAACTATGCTACTAATAAAAAGTGGAACAGTATCGACTTGTTTTCTTACGAAGAATGCTTGGAAGACAAAAAGAAGTATGCTAAAAACTTCATGCACATCGAAGAAGAATCGAACAAGGTGGAAGCCAATGTACTTATACAGGGAGTTGGTAGTCAACAGGTAATCATAAACCCACCCTGGCCGCCGCTGGAAGAAAAGGAAATCGATCGTTTTTACGACCTGCCATTTACCCGCCTGCCCCACCCTCGCTATAAAAACAAGGAAGAGATTCCGGCATACAATATGATTCGCCATTCGGTCAACATTCACCGTGGATGCTTTGGAGGTTGTACGTTTTGTACAATTTCGGCACATCAGGGAAAATTCATTGCCAGCCGTTCCGAAGAATCAATCCTGAAAGAGGTGGACAAACTGGTGCTGATGCCCGATTTTAAGGGATACATTTCTGATTTGGGCGGACCGTCGGCCAACATGTACAAAATGAAAGGCATTCACCAGGAAATTTGCAACAAATGCAAGCGTCCATCCTGTGTTTTTCCAGATGTGTGTAAAAACCTTAATATCGATCACAAACCAATGTTGGATTTGTACAAAAAAGTTCGCCAGCATCCCGATGTGAAAAAAGCTTTTATTGGCAGCGGAATCCGCTACGACATGATCTTGAAGGAAACCAGCGATCCGCAAGTGAATAAAAACAACATGGAATACTTGCGTGAAGTAATCAAGCACCATGTTTCGGGCCGGTTAAAAGTTGCTCCTGAACACACATCCGATCAGGTTTTAGATTTGATGCGTAAGCCTTCGTTCAAGCTTTTTCATAAACTGAACAAAGTTTTTCAGGAAATCAACAAAGAAGAAGGTCTTAACCAGCAGCTGATTCCGTATTTCATCTCGAGCCATCCCGGATGCGAAAACACCGACATGGCAAATCTGGCCGTCGAAACCAAACAACTCGATTTTAAGCTCGAACAGGTTCAGGATTTTACGCCAACACCGATGACACTGGCTACTGTAATTTATTACACCGGATATCACCCATACACCATGCAGCCAGTGTTTACAGCCAAAAGTCAGAAAGAAAAGCTGGCACAACGTAAATATTTTTTCTGGTACCAGCGCGAATACCATCAGGAAATAAAAAATGAACTACTTCGTTTAAACCGCAGAGATTTACTCGACGGATTGTTTGGATCACCCAAGAAAGAAGAAAAACAGGCCCGTAGAAGATAGTCTCCAATTTTAAACATTCAACCCACCAATCCTTCAACTCAATAAAATGCGAACAATAAAAATTACCGTTCTCCTGTTATCCACATTTTTCCTGAATTCATGTGCAGAGCTGACTCAAATCGCGCAGACGGCAGCCAGCCAAAATTTACCATTAACTAATGTTGAAATTGTCGGTGGACTGAAAGATGCACTTTTGGTTGGAACCGATAGTACCGTTGCGCATTTGTCAGCAATCGATGGTTATTTAAAAGATCAAGCCATCAAAATATTGCTTCCTCCTGAAGCTAAAACCATTACGGATCATCTTTCTAAACTTCCTGGTGGAGCGAAACTGGTTGATGATGTAATCGTCAGGATTAACCGTGCGGCTGAAGATGCAGCCAAAGGCGCTAAACCCATTTTTGTGAACAGCGTGAGGGAAATGACCTTTACCGATGCTTTACAGATTCTCAAAGGACCAGACAACGCAGCAACCCAGTATTTTAAACAAAAAACATCTGCACAACTTGGTGAATTGTATCGCCCCAAAATCCGTGAATCTCTAAACAAGGGATTGGTTGCTGGTATTTCCACTCAACAATCGTGGAACGAACTGACCGTGCAATGGAACAAGCTGGCTGGCTCCACAATCGGCAAAATTGGAGGATTGAAAACTGTTGATGTAAAACTGGAAGATTACATTTTACAGCAAGCACTTAACGGCATGTTCCTGAAAATTGCAGAACGTGAAAAAGACATCCGCACCAATGCCAACGCCCGTGTGACTGGCCTTTTGAAGAGGGTTTTTGGCAACCAAATGTTAGTGAAATAAAAAAAGTCATTTTATAGTCATTGAGTCATTCAAAGCAACCCCAGTTGTGCCAAAAACAACCAATGACGCATAGCAAATGACCATTATTGACTAGAAGTTTCCGCAGACTGCGACTTCGTACTTACAACTTTATTGAAAAAAACGTCCTTGCCAGGTTTCTCGTTCCGCAAGCAACTTTTCAAGTTTGGCGGTGAATTCAAAATTTTTCAGGCCCCAGCGGGGAGCAACCAATAAGTTGTCGGGAGCTTCGCTTACAAATCGTTCAACGATGATTTTTGGGTTCAGTAATTCAAGGTATTTCAGCGTCAATTCCAGATACTCATCAACAGTAAACATGGGAAATGCATGCGGATTTTGCTGGTATTCACGATGCATCCGCGTTCCCTTATGGATTTGCAACTGATGCAATTTAAGGTTCTCAACCGGCAATTGTGAAATCACTTTGGCCTGATCAAGCCAGTCAGCTTCCAATTCTCCGGGCAAACCCAAAATCAGGTGAGCGCAATTGTGAATGTTGCGCTTTCCGGTTTCATTCAGCGCCCAAACCGATTCTTCGAAACTGTGTCCACGATTCAACCGTTCGAGACTTGCATTCCGGTGCGATTCAATTCCAAATTCAACCATGATATAATACCTTTCCGATAAAAGCTCAAGGTAATCCAGAATTTCAGGAGTAACACAATCGGGACGGGTGGCAATCACCAATCCAATTACCTCAGGATGAGCCAATGCTTCCTCGTAAAGTATTTTCAGATTTTCGAGCGGTGCGTAGGTATTGCTGTACGATTGAAAATAAGCCAGATATTGCATTGATTTATACTTTCTGGAAAAGAATTCAATGCCTTCGGTGAGTTGCATTGAAACACTTTTCTTTAGGTCGCAGTATCCCGGAGAAAAGGTCTGGTTATTGCAATAGGTGCAGCCTCCACGACCTTTTCGGCCATCGCGATTGGGGCATGTAAATCCGGCATCAATCGAAATCTTTTGAACCCGGCCATTAAATTTCTTACGAAAATGACTTGAAAAATCGTTGTATCTTTTATTGCCTCCCCAAGGATATTGTCTCATTCCAATCGTTTTTCCTGAAGCGTCAAAAGTATCTCAATTTCTTGGGTTTCAAAATCAATTTCATTGAACTCGTCACGACAGAAAAGGACTTCAGAACACTTATCGAAATCAAGCCTATTTTCGAAAATTATCAGGCATACAAGAAACACAGTCTCAACTAAACACACAATCAACTAAAATACTGCAAATTACAGCAAGTTAGAATTTAAAAAGTTGTTAAAAATTAGTTTATAACTTTTCGGACGGAACTCCGAAACAAGTCGATTTTCTCATGCCGATTTTATAATTTTAAAAAACGCTAATTTGCTGCTATGTTTAGACCTGAAGATATCAGCCAGATTAAGGCACATGGGAGTCAATCTGAAGTTATAGAACAGCAGATTGAAAATTTCAAGACGGGTTTCCCATTCCTAAAACTTACCGAAGCAGCAAGCCATTACCACGGAATAATTAAACTTTCGGAAAACGAAATACAGAAATACATTTCCATTTTTGATGAAAAGAATTCGAATGAGCTTGAACTTCTCAAGTTTGTTCCGGCCTCAGGAGCGGCAAGCCGAATGTTTAAATCGTTGTTTACTGCATTAGACGATTTGCGAAAAGGGAAAACGACTGATGAAATTAAGAACAATAAAGAAGTGGTCCTATTCTTTGATCGGCTCGATCAGTTTGCATTTTATGAAGATTTACAGAAATTAGCTGCTTCTGAGAATAAGACAATCCAAGAAATTCCGGCTCATAAACTACTCGAATGGGTACTTCTGGAACAAGGCCTGAATTATGGAAACCTTCCCAAAGCACTTCTAAAGTTTCATCGGTATACCGAAACCAACCGCACTCCTTTAGAAGAGCATTTTGTTGAAGGAGCATTGTATTCCAAAAACAGCTCAGGAATTGTAAATCTGCATTTTACGGTATCGACAGAACATCAGAAGGCAGTGGAAGAACAGATAGCCGAGATAAAACCGAAATACGAAGAATTACTTGGAGTGACTTATCGGGTAAGCTTTTCGAATCAAAAACCATCGACTGATACCATTGCTGTAACCTTAGATAATGAACTTTTCAGGAACAAGGATAACAGTTTACTTTTCAGACCGGCCGGCCATGGCGCTTTGCTCGAAAACCTGAACGATCTGGAAGCTGACATCATATTCATAAAAAACATTGACAATGTAGCTCCCGATCAGCTTAAAAAGCCAACCATTGAATCAAAAAAAGCACTTGCCGGAATATTAATCAATCTTCAGGAGCAAATTTTCTTTTATCAAAAGAAGCTTAAAGAGCATCATCCAAACACCCTGGAAAGCGCATTCTATGCTGAAGTCGCAAATTTTCTTGAAAATGTTCTGAACATCACTCCTCCACAAAACCAGTATTTCAGCGAAAAACAAGAACTCTATCATTACTTCAGCAACAAAATGAATCGTCCGGTAAGGGTTTGCGGAATGGTAAAAAACCTTGGGGAGCCCGGAGGTGGTCCTTTCTTTGCGGTGAACAGCGACGGATCTATTTCGCCACAGATTGTGGAAAGTTCTCAAATCGATTTCAGTAATCCGGAACAAGCTGCTATTGCACAAAAGGCGACTCATTTTAATCCGGTTGACTTGGTTTGCGGGGTTAAAAATTTCGAAGGTAAAAAATACAATCTATTGGAATTCAGTGATCCGAAAACCGGATTAATCACCATAAAATCAAGCGACGGAAGAGAATTGAAGGCGCAGGAACTACCAGGACTGTGGAACGGAGCGATGTCGGATTGGAATACTCTTTTTGTTGAGGTTCCGATCGAAACGTTCAATCCGGTGAAAACAGTTAACGATCTTTTAAGAAAAGAGCATCAGGCAAAATGACTCTATCCGAAAAGTATTCTTAAATTTGCAAACTTTAATGAGAATATATGAACGAGGACGCCAGAGATAATTTTGAAGAGGATGATTTTCAGGAGGCGGTAGCGCGTTTCAAAAAAATGGTAAAAAGCAATACTTCAAAATACTTTGATGTATTTGAAGTTGAGGGAATTATCGACCATTTCCTTGAAGATGGAAGAATTAAACTTGCAAAAAAAGCTGTCGAGGCCGGACTCAGGCTTCATCCGTCTTCTATCTCAATTAAAATCCGTCAGGCCCAGGTACTTATGCACGAAGGAAAGTTAGAAGAATGCCTTGAGTTAATAAGTATGGCCGAGAAAATAGAAACCAATGATCCGGAGCTTTTTTTAACCAAAGGAGGAGCTTTAAACTTACTCGGCGATGTTGGCAAAGCTGTAGAAGCATTCGAGCAGGCGCTCACTATGCCTATCGACGATCCGGATGAAACACTTTACAACATTGGAATATCATTTGGACAGGCAGGTGAAACTCACTTGGCTATCAAATATCTTGAAAAAGCCCACAAGGCTAATCCTGAAAACGAAATTGTACTATACGAATTAGGCTATTACTGCGATAAGGATTCACAGTTTGAAGAAAGCATCGCCTATTACGACAAATATCTGAACATCGATCCTTTTAATCATTCGGTTTGGTATAACATTGGCATCACCTACAACCGCATGGGAATGTTCGAAAAAGCAATTGAAGCTTACGATTATTCACTTGTCCTGAATGAAGACTTTCTCCATGCCCATTTTAACAAAGCCAATGCACTGGCCAACAATAATCAGTTTGAAGAAGCGATTAAATGTTACCAGGAATACGTGTTGCTTGATCAAGAAAACGACGATGCCTACTGCTATTTGGCCGAATGCTATTTAAATACAGACAGGTACAGTGAAGCACTCGTTTACTACCAGAAAGCAATTCGCCTAAATGATGCAAACTCCAGCGCATGGTATGGTTCGGGACTTATCATGTGGTCGGAAGGTGAGTTAACCGAAGCTCAGATTTTCTTGAAGAAAGCGCTAAGTCTTGAAGATGATAATGCAGATTTCTGGTCGATGGCAGCTAAAATTCACGCTGAACTCAATGAAGAAAAGGAGGCTATCGATTCTTTTGAGATGGCGACTTCTCTTGAACCTGAAAACATTGAAAATTGGCTCTCCTATTCCGAAATGTTCTACGATTTGGATGATACCGACAGGGCGATTGAAGTTTTAAAAACCGCGAATAAGATCAACAAATCGAATGCCTTTTTAAATTACAGATTAACTGCATATTTGCTTGATAAGAATGAAGAACTGGAAGCTGTTTGCCATTTTGAAAAAGCGTTAAAAATTGATTATAGCAAACAAAACGAATTGTTTGAATTTTATCCTGAAGCATCAAAAATCGAATCGATCAAGAAACTGATTTCACAATACCAAACAACGAAACTATAAAATAATGAACTTTCGATTGCCACACATGCCAGAGCGACCAGCTCAACCACGCGAAAGCGGAGTTACCATGGTTATGGACAAAGGGTTGAGTTTGCGCGAAGCAGAAGATTTATGCGATATTTCTGCTCCTTATTGCGACCTGATTAAATTAGGTTTTGGAACTTCAATCATCACCAATCGCCTGCTCGATAAAATCAAACTTTATAAATCTGCCGGTTTGAAACCCTATTTCGGGGGGACTCTTTTCGAAGCCTTTGCTGTTCGCAATATGCTCGATGAATACCGTCGTTTTTTGGACGAATATGAAATGGAAATGGTTGAAGTATCTGACGGGGTTATGGAATTGGATCATGTTCTGAAATGCCAATACATTACCGATTTCAGTAAAAATTATACCGTTTTATCGGAAGTTGGAACCAAACTGAAAGGCAAGGAAATATCGAATGAGAAATGGATTTCGTACATGCAAACCGAATTGCAGGCAGGTGCATGGAAAGTAATTGCTGAAGCCCGCGAAAGTGGAAATATGGGAATTTATAATGATGATGGTTCTGCCAATTTTGAGCTAATTTTGGGAATTAAAAAAGCTGTTGATCCGGATGTCATACTTTGGGAAGCGCCTCTAAAAAACCAACAGGTTTGGTTTATTAAGCTTCTTGGACCCAATGTAAATTTGGGAAATATTGCAACCAACGAAATTATTCCGCTTGAAACGTTGAGACTTGGCCTTCGTGGCGATACGCTGCTCACCTTTTTACCTTGCATACATAACTGGGATATATAGAAAAAAGGTGGTCATCGTTGGCCACCTTTTTCATTAATCGATTTTGAAAATGATTAAACCAACACTTTTGGTTATTGATATCCAGAACGATTATTTCGCTGGAGGAAAAATGGAACTCGTCAAAATGGATGAAGCTGCCAGGAATGCGCAAAAGCTCCTCTCCTATTTTAGGAAGAATAATTTGCCCATTGTTTTCATTCAACATTTGGCAACCAAACCCAACGCAAGCTTTTTTATTCCAGGCACTTCCGGTGCCAAAATTCATCATTCAGTTCTTCCACTCGAAAATGAAACGGTAATCATTAAAAACTTTCCGAACAGTTTCCGAAATACCAATCTGCATCAGTATTTACAGGCTTTAGATTCTAAAGATTTGGTAATTTGTGGGGCGATGAGCCATATGTGTATTGATACAAGCACCAGAGCTGCGGCTGATTTGGGCTATTCGTGCACTCTCATTTCCGACGCTTGCGCCACACGCGATTTGATATTTAACGATCAGACGGTAAAAGCTGCCGATGTGCAAATTGCTTATATGGCAGCATTAAACGGCACTTTCGCTCAGGTTATTTCTACCGAGCAATTTCTCAACACGACTTTATCTAAATAGAAAAAAGGCAATAAAAAAACCCGCCGGGTAAGGTGTGAGGTAATTTTCCGGCGGGGGTTAATAATAATGAATATCAATTATAAAAATTTAGCCTGACTTAAGTACTTGTAGCTCATTTCAATACTTTCAAAAGCATCAAGATCTTTGAAACTGTCTTGCTCGACAAAGAAATATTTCATTCCAGCTGTTTTCTTTTCAGCAAAAATACTTGAAAAATCAATTCGACCTGAACCTACAGGTGCAAAAAACATATCTTCAGTTTTCGTCATGTCTTTTACATGCCATAACTGGAAACGGCCCGGATATTTCTTGAAATAATCAACTGGATTGTAGCCTCCTTTGGTCACCCAATACAAGTCCATCTCAAAAGTTACCAGCGATGAGTCGGTCTGCGAGAGCAACAAATCATACGGAATTTGGTTTTCCATTTTATCGAATTCGAAAGCATGATTATGATATCCGAATTGGATACCGTTCTTTTTGGCAATTTCACCTATCTTATTGAATTTCTCAGCGGTAGCTTTCCAGCCATCTAAATTGGAGCGAAATTTGTCTGGCAAAAATGGATAAATGATGTATTTGGCACCTGCGGTTGCAGCATCAGCAATGACTTTTTCGGCTACATCAAGTTCAAAAACTGTATGCGAACTATTCAATGTCATTCCCAGGCCGTTCAGCAATTCAGCGAAAGCTTTTGGCGCCATTCCGTAGAAAGTTCCATCCGTAA
>JAHEYT010000039.1:96616-104960 GCA_023251455.1 Bacteroidota bacterium | reverse complement strand
CCGGTGAAACTGTTCTGGGAGGACCTTATGCAATCACTGCCGTTTTAAGTCCGGCTGGCGTATTGAGCAACTATAACATTACCAACACACCTTCTGCTTTGACTATCACGGTGAAGGATGCTTCGGTTGTTGTGGATGTACAAACCAAAGAATACGGTTCTGCTGACCCAACCTTAACAGGAGTTTTAACTGGTTTCATGCCAGCTGACGGTGTCACTGCTGCTTACAGCAGAGTTGCCGGTGAAACTGTTCTGGGAGGACCTTATGCAATCACTGCCGTTTTAAGTCCGGCTGGCGTATTGAGCAACTATAACATTACCAACACACCTTCTGCTTTGACTATCACGGTGAAGGATGCAAGCGTTACTCCAAATGCAGCCAGCAAATACTGCGGACAAAGCGATCATAATCCTTTAACTACGGGTACATTGAATGGTTTTGTTGCTGCTGATGGAATTACAGCAACCTATTCAAGAATTGGTGGCGAATCAACAGGAATAACTTATGAGATTAGTGCTACATTAAACCCATCGAGTAAATTAAGTAATTATAATATTAAATATAACACCGCTCAATTTACCATTAAAAGTGTGTTTATCGATGCCTCTGCAAGTAGTAATCCTGTAGCGCTTGGCAGCCAAGCAACGTTAAGTGCAAAGGTATCTTCTGATGCATTAGGCACTAATGGATTGGGTGGTATAACAGTGACTTTTAAACTTGACAATGGAACTGTCAATTATGGTACTTATGGCACTTATACTGCAACAACTGATGCCACAGGTGTAGCCACGAAAAATGTCACTGGCTTGACAGTTGAAGTGTACAGAGTATATGCAGAAGCAGGTACAGGCTGTGCCAATTCAACAGCTTATCTTCCGGTTTATGATCCAAATGCTGGCTTTGTAACAGGCGGTGGATGGATTAATTCTCCAGCGGGTGCCTATACAAAGGACATAACTTTAACTGGGAAAGCTAACTTTGGATTTGTATCCAAGTACAAAAAAGGTTCAAATATTCCTGAAGGCAACACCGAATTCCAGTTCCAGACAGGCAATCTTAATTTTAGCAGTTCAAGCTACAGCGCTGGTTCATTAGTCATAGCAGGCTCGCAAGCTATTTACAAAGGAGTTGGTACAATTAACGGTACATCTGGATATAGTTTTATGGTTTCGGCCGTTGATGGTGATATAACAAATGGTGGTGGAACTGATAAATTCCGTATCAAGATTTGGAACAGCACAGGAACTGTCTACGACAACAACATTGGAAGTGCGGACAATGCTACACCTTCAACCACTCTGGGCGGAGGATCTATTGTAATCCATGATGCTGCGGCGAAAAATAAAGCAGCCTTTATTACACCAGAGGTCGTAATTGTTGAACCAACCCTCAAGGCTTACCCGAATCCGTTTACCGAACGCTTAAACATTGAGTTTAGTTCGGCAACCGATACGCAGGGGACACTGGAAATTTACAGCATTACCGGCGCTAAACTGGCTACGCTGTTTAATGGTCCGGTAGAAGCTGGTGTTGCTTACTTTGCAGAATATGTTCCTAAGATGGTTAGCAGCCAGATGGTGTTCTATCACCTAACTATGGATGGAAAAACCCAGGTTGGTAAAGTGATTTACCAGGAAAGAAGATAATCTCAAGCATTTTTCGTGAAAAAGGAGTTCCGGTAGATTTAATCAAACCGAGCTATTTCAGAGCGGGCGTCCAACAGGGCGCCCGCCTTTTTTTGCATAAACGTATTGAAATCTGCAGTAGATTGCTTAGAAGAAACTGACCAATTCTATTTAAAACACTGAATAACTGATGTTTTTAGAGCCAACGACACCTGACTCTTAACAAACAAGAAACATTGCACCGACAAGTTAATGTTTTATAGCATAAAATTTAATGTTCGATTAACACTTATCTCTGGCCGGCAGCTTATCTTTGTAACGTTATCACACTTCATAAGTTAGGTTTGATTAGTTTTATTGGTTTAGTTAGTTTAGTTAGGTTTAGAGAAAGGGTAGATTAGAGAATCTATCCTTTTTTCTTTTTTAGTGATATCCCTCCCATTTACCGCACCTTTTCAGTATCAGATCTGCTTTTCATGATTATCAGGATGGCAAAAACAACTCACCAAATGGTCGTTAATTACACCGGTTGCCTGCAAATGTGAATAAACGATGGTTGATCCGACAAATTTAAATCCCCTGCGTTTTAAGTCTTCGCTAATACGATCGGAAAGCTCTGTTTTGGAAGGTATTTCCGATAATTTAGTCCATTGGTTGACAACAGGCTGGTGATCGACAAATCCCCACATATAGTTGTCAAAACTGCCGAACTCGTCAACCACTTCTAGAAAACGTTTAGCGTTATTTATACTGGCTTCAATTTTCAACCGGTTACGGACAATTCCTGAATCAGCCATCAGTTCTTCCACTTTTTGCTGGTCGAAACGTGCTACTTTATGAACATCAAAATTTTCATACGCTGCCCTGAAGGCTTCCCTCTTTTTCAGGATAGTTATCCAGCTTAAGCCAGCCTGCATACCTTCCAAAATCAAAAACTCAAACAATTTCTGATCATCGTGCAAAGGTTTTCCCCATTCCTCATCATGATACTTCGAATAAATTTCATTTTTTTGCGACCACTCACATCTGTATAGCATAATCGATTATTCTTTTAAGTGTTCATAATCTGACAATTATAATCTACCTTGGGAATACAATCGTAAAATTTCGATTTTCCGCAATGTATATCAAGGTTAATCTTTTCAAAAAATAATTAAAATTCACAAAAGAAATCCATTCCGGCTAAAATATTATTTTTGCTATGCATAAATTGCGCCGGCTTGAAACGCACAGGCCACTGAGTCTTTCTTTTAAATTAACAGCTCAGAAATAGAATAAAAAAAATCAAAGTGGAGACATCCTGGCGTGTGAGTTCCACGAGAACGCACAGATATTCAATTTATTAACACCATCAATTTCGAGTGAAAAAATTAATAATCATACTCTTTATTCTTAGTTTCAATCTGGCTTTCAGTCAGTTGAACATCAACTATTACATGAGCGTGGGCGAAACCCGCATACAGATTGGGAATTATGTTGGTGCCATTGAAAATTTCAATATCGTAATCAGGTTTAAGCCACACTTACCCGAACCTTACTATTTCAGGGGAGTTGCCAAACATCAGCTTGAAGATTTCCGGGGAGCCATTAAAGATTACGACAAAGCCATTGAAATTAAGCCCTATTATCCTGATGCGTTTATGTACCGCGGATTAGCTTACCTGGAGATTAACGATTTCGCCAAAGCAATTGCCGATTACGATCAGGCCATCGAGCTCAATCCCAACGATGCGAACATTTATAACAATCGGGGAATTGCAAAAATTTCGATAAAAGACATCGATGGAGCGATAGCCGATTACGACAAAGCACTGAAGATCAATCCAAAATTCACCAACAGTTTCATCAACCGAAGTAATGCACTGCTGATGAAAAAAGATATTCGGGGTGCAATCAAGGATCTGAATCAGGCCATTATCATCAGGCCACATTATGCAAATGCATATTTATTAAGAGGTTTAGCCCGATTAGAGTTAAACGATTATGCATCAGCCCTGCGCGATTTTGATCAGTGTATTAAACTCGATCCTCAAAGTGCCTACGCCTACAATAACCGCGGAATTGTAAAACAAAAACTTGAAGATTTTAAAGGAGCAATAAACGATTACAACCTGGCTTTGCAACTCGATCCGACCATGGCTAATGCCTATATGAACCGCGGAATAGCCAAAGAAAACCTAAAAATTCAGGGGTTCGATCAAGATTATGCCATTGCCGCCAAACTCGATCCTAAATTTGCATTTAATGCAAAAGATGTCGACTACAGCGCTTTAGCCCAGACCAATAAAAAGGCTGGCCAACAAAATCAGGCACAGCCCCAAAATCAGGCAACAGCCTCTCAGAATCAAAATGCCGCTGTTCAAAATTCAGGAACAACAGCACAGAAGACTGAACTGGAGGAGAGCACTGAGCCTAAAAAAGAAACCAAGGAAGAAAGAGATAGAAGACGGTACAAACTGGCGTTGGCCGATGCCGGTAATTTGCCAACCGCAAAGGATGAAGTTGTTGATGACGGCCGCATTCAGAACAAAAATATTGTGATCGATTTACAACCCATTTTTGTTCTTTCGTCGCACAACAAAAATTCATCGGATTACGAACAGGTTCAGTACTATAATTTTGAGTTGGAAGCCATCAATAATTACAACAATTACGATCCAGTGGTGAGTATCTCCAATAAACCTGCCGGCGATCAGAAAGAAGCCTATAAAAATTACATTTTATATTTCAACGAAAGGATAAAAAACAACAGCAAGGAAAGTCAAAACTATTTGAGCAGAGGTATTTTCTATTGCCTTATTGAAGATTATTCCAGTTCGATGAACGACCTGCAAAAAGCCCTTAACCTGAATGAAAAGAATGCCTTGATCTACTTTTCGAGGGCCAATTGCCGGATGAAAATGGCCGACCTGATTGAACAAATCAAACTAAATTCTGATCTGATCAAGGTTCCGTTAAAAAGCGATCCGAAGCAAAAAGGCGAAATAATTAATGAGACTTCGACCGATTATACTGACGTTTTATCCGATTATGGAAAGTGCCTGCAAATTAATCCAAAATTTCCACATGCCTATTACAATCAGGCCTTTGTAAAATGCAAAATACGCGATTACGAGGGTGCTTTGGCCGATTTGAACAAAGCTATTGAGATTGAAAAAGATTTTGCTGAAGCTTACTTTAACCGCGGATTAACCAAAATTTACCTCGACGATGTTGAAGGAGGAGCAATGGATTTAAGTAAGGCCGGCGAACTTGGGATACAGGATGCCTACAATATCATTAAACGGTATTGCAATTAACCCTATCTTCGTCAGGTTGTTTAAAACCCAACTCACAACGCTATGCAATTTGCCAACCAACCACTTGCCGAACGATTGCGGCCCGCAACTTTAGACGATTATATCGGGCAGGAACACCTGATTGGTGAAGGTGCGGTTTTGCGTAAAATGATTGAATCTGGCAAAATCTCGTCTTTTCTTTTATGGGGACCTCCGGGAGTTGGTAAAACTACACTGGCCAAAATTATTGCCAATACGCTCAACCGGCCATTTCACACTTTAAGCGCCATTAATTCGGGAGTAAAAGATATCAGGGATGTGATCGAAAAAGCACAACGAAATCAATTTTTTAACCAGCCCAATCCCATACTTTTTATTGATGAAATTCATCGTTTCAGCAAATCACAGCAAGATTCGCTGCTGGGCGCCGTCGAACAAGGAATAGTAACGTTGATAGGCGCAACCACTGAAAATCCTTCGTTTGAGGTGATCTCGCCACTTTTATCGCGATGCCAGGTTTATGTACTTAAACATCTGGATAAAAAAGACTTGCTGAAGATCGTTGAAATGGCACTGACCAAAGATCCTTATCTAAAAACAAGGAAAATCGAAATTAAGGAAGACGAGGCTTTACTGCGTTTTTCGGGCGGGGATGCCCGCAAGCTGCTTAATGTGCTTGAGTTGGTGGTAAATGCTGATGAAAATGAAACCACTGTCATTACCAACGAAATGGTCATCGACCGGCTTCAGAATAACATGGCCATTTACGATAAAAACGGAGAGATGCATTACGACATTATTTCGGCTTTTATCAAAAGTATGCGTGGAAGCGACCCGGACGCCTCTGTTTACTGGCTTGCCCGCATGATTGATGGCGGTGAGGATGTTAAATTCATTGCAAGACGAATGTTGATTTTAGCAGCGGAAGATATCGGGCTTGCCAATCCGAACGCGTTGCTTCTGGCGCAAAGCACCTTCGATGCTGTTCATAAAATTGGGAATCCGGAAGCGCGGATTATTCTTTCGCAATGTGCCCTTTACCTTGCCACTTCAGCAAAAAGCAACTCGGCATACATGGCCATTGATGAAGCACTTGCCCTGGTGAAATCGACAGGCGATTTGCCGGTGCCATTACATATCCGGAATGCTCCAACAAAATTAATGAAAGAACTGGGCTACGGTAAAGATTACAAATACGCCCATTCATACGAAAAGAATTTTGCTGAACAGGATTTTCTCCCACAGGAGGTCAAAAACAAACGATTCTACACACCACAAAATAATCCTTTGGAGTTGAAAATACTCGAACGGCTAAAAAGTCTTTGGGGAAAACGCTACGACAAATAGATTTTTTACAGAAGTAAACCAGACAACTAGACTTCTCATTATCTGACTTTTACTTCATACTATTGCAAATCGATTAAAATCTGTCAGCAATAAAAGTAGGGTAACAACTTACATTTTCGGACTTACCTCAGAAGTATAATTGACAATCAACAATTCGAATTTTAATCAGGAATGGATTCTTGCAAGTAAAAAGTTAAATGAATATCTTCCTGTGTGCCTAATTGTTGTCCTGAAGGGACTAAATATGAATAACCCCGTGTGAAGTGTGGTAGGTTACATAACAAGAAGCCCCGAAGTGGGCTGAATTTAATCCTCTTAATATTCAAGCCACTTCGGGGTTGAGGTTATTGTTTCGGGCTTTCCATGCGTTTCACGCACGGTTATTCAAATATTACCCCTCTGGGGTATTGGGTATAAAAAGGATATTCATAAAAGATTATTACAATTTAAAAAAGAAAAAGAGTAAATTCGTACACCCTATTAACAAACAATGAACCAGATCATACATAAGTTAAAGCAATTAAATAAAGTCTCACTTTCTGATTTGGATCGGGTAAAGTTAATGAACCGCACCGACGAAAAATTTTGCTTGCATATCGATGATCTGCCAAAAGTTTTGGAAGCCGTTCAGAACGATTATTCTGTTTTAGCAATCGAGGGAGAAACAATTTTTAACTACGACAATACTTACTTCGACACAGTTGATAATCAAATGTTTCTCAATCACCAAAATGGCAAGTTAAACCGGCACAAAATCAGGCTCCGGAAATACGTGCAGACAGACGATCATTTTCTGGAAGTAAAATTCAAAAACAACAAAGGGAGAACAATTAAAAAGCGAATTGAAAGAGAAGGATTTGAGTCTGTTTTTACGCACGATGAACTGAATTTTATCGGCGATTCGACCAACTACTCAGGCATACAGCTCGAGCCTAAAATCAGCAATTATTTCCACCGTTTTACATTGGTCGATAAAGAATTTACCGAACGTATTACCGTTGATTTGTTTCCCGGATTCAAGAATCAGGACAAAGAAATAACTCTTAACAACTTGGTTATTATCGAAATAAAACAAAGTAAAGCTGCTAAGCCAGCGGTAATTATTAACGTTCTGAAGGAAAACAAAATCAGGAAGCAAGGATTTAGCAAATATTGTGTGGGCCGTGCACTACTCGAAGAAAAAATCAAAAAGAATAATTTTAAACCTCTCCTGATCAAAATCGGGAAAGAATATCACAACTAAATAAACCATTATGCACTTATTAAACATTCTGCTACAAATTGTCCAGAGTACCGACGAATTAAAATTTTTCGGCATTAAACTAATTAATATGGAAGACTTCCTATCATTATTGACTAGGTTTTCGCTTAACCTGATCGTGATAGTTGCCATTGTAGTTGGATTATATGCAAAAAACAGCAAACGTAAAGATTTCTATTTCAGCTACATTGCCGTAAGCATGGTCATATTTTTACTTTGCTTCCTGTTGGTAAGCGTAAAAATTGAGTTGGGTTTTGCCCTTGGACTTTTTGCTGTTTTTGGCATTATCAGATACCGGACCGACGCCATTCCTATTAAAGAAATGACCTATCTGTTTGTCGTAATTGGCATCTCAGTAATCAATGCACTTGCCAATAAAAAAATCAGTTATGCCGAATTAATTACGACCAACCTTTTAATTGTTGTTGGCTTATATATTCTGGAAAAAATTCTCCATCTGAGGCAGGAAATTTCTTACCGGGTAATTTACGAGAAGATTGAGAATGTTCAGGCAGGAAAAGATGATGAATTACTTGCCGACTTAAAACTTAGAACTGGCAAAAACATCAAACGATTTGAGATTGAACGCATTGACTTCCTGAGAGATGTGGCTTATATCAATATCTTCTTCGACATTAATGTCAAAAATAAATCAGACCGATGAGGAACAAACTTGCGCTATTTACATTAGGCTTTTTGTTTAATTTCTTCGGTCATGCACAAAGTGGTCCTTCAACATGGATTGAACTGGAATTCAGCAAAGAAATAATTAACAACCTTAAAATTGAATTTAATCCTGAATTAAGAATGTTCGGCGGTTTTGAAATGGATAC
>JAHEYT010000039.1:0-96606 GCA_023251455.1 Bacteroidota bacterium | reverse complement strand
ATACCTACATTCTTGAAGGCGGACTTTCGTACAAACTACACAAACACCTCACTTTTGCCTGTTATTACAGGTATGAAAAAGAATGGGATTATAAAAACAGTACAGGTGCCTATAAAGGCCAGGTTGCATCGAACAGGATTGCTTTTGATGCCAAATCCGGATTCGAAGTTAACCGCTTCGATTTCCAGTTCAGATTACGATATACCAATGGCGCCGATTTTGACCAAACGACCGACGACAAGGCTTCTTATTTCAGGTACAGGGCTAAAATCGACTACGATATGAAAGGAAGTAAACTAGCTCCGTACATTTCAGTGGAAGCTTTCCATGACCTGATCTTAAATGATGTTGACAAAATGAGGTATACCGGTGGACTCTCCTACCCGATTAATAAAAACAATGAGCTGAGCTTATTTTACAGGCTTCAGGATTATTCAGAAATAGCCAAGGAAAGTATGAATATTATCGGTATTGGCTATAGTTTGAAATTTTAGTTCAGTACCAGAAAGCCATACAATTAAACCGGACGCCAGGCTAAAAATAAGACCTGCGTCCGGTTTTTTTTTGTAATGAGCGCGTAAATGAATTATCTTCGTGAAAAATATTCGATGATGATACCAAAACTCAAATACGAAAACTCTAATTTCCTTTTACTGGCCGGACCTTGTGCCATTGAAGGAGAACTGATGGCAATGCAAATTGCCGAACGCATTGTTAAAATTGCTGACAAGCTACAGATACCATACATTTTCAAAGGATCGTACCGAAAAGCGAACCGGTCGAGAATTGATTCGTTCTCCGGAATTGGGGATGAAAAAGCGCTTAAAATTCTCAGGAAAGTAAGCGAGACTTTCGACATCCCGACTGTAACAGATATTCATACCGCGCAAGAAGCAGCAATGGCTGCCGAATATGTTGATATGCTGCAAATACCGGCTTTTTTGTGCCGCCAAACTGATATTCTGATTGCTGCTGCCGAAACGGGCAAAGCTGTCAACATTAAAAAAGGCCAGTTTTTGTCGGCAGAAGCCATGAAATTTGCTGTTACCAAAGTTCGCGAAAGCGGCAACGACAATGTATTTTTAACCGAACGTGGTTCAACTTTTGGTTATCACGACTTAATTGTTGACTACCGTGGAATTCCGGAAATGCAACGTAACAATTGCCCGGTGATACTCGATATTACCCATTCATTACAACAACCCAACCAGTCGAGCGGAGTTACCGGTGGGCAGCCCCAGTTAATCGAAACAATAGCACGTGCCGGAATAGCTGTTGGTGTTGATGGTATTTTTATTGAGACTCATCCTGACCCGGCCAATGCCAAATCGGATGGCGCCAACATGTTACAGATTGATTTACTTGAAGGATTATTAACCAGGCTTGTTCAACTCAGGCAAGTCGTTAAAACATTTTAAAAAATGGAAACCAGACGAAATTTTGTAGCAAAAATTGCTGCCGGAATGGCAGCTACAGGATTCATTTCAATTCCCCGATATTCAGATGCCAGCAATGCGCCAATAAAGGACATTTTTGTTCATCACGTATTTTTCTGGCTGAAAGAGCCTGAGAACTCTGAGGCCAGGAAACAATTTCAACAAGGTTTGGATTCGCTGATCGCTATTCCACAAATTCAATCAAGCCACATTGGAACTCCGGTACAATCGGCTAGCGAAGTGGTTGATGATTCATTTTCCTATTCACTTTTGACTTTTTTCAAGAGTAAAGAAGACCAGGATAATTATGAAACACACCCGATACATCTCAAGTTTATCCAAGATTGCCAACACCTTTGGAAAAAGGTAATCGTTTATGATGCAACGTAAAAATCATCATGCAAAATATGCCGAAAGTTTGCTTTAGTATTATTTTCTTTTAATCAACTGAACTTTGATTATCCGCACGTCCTTTATTGGACGATCATCTGCTTTCCGGGTCTCCACACCCGCGATCTGATCAACAACATCCATTCCCTTCATAACTTCACCAAAAACAGTATAGTTTTGATCAAGATGCGGACTGCCGCCTATCGTTTTATAAACTTGCCGTTGTTCAACAGGAATTCGGTATGGAACCATTTCGGCCATTTCAGCTTTAGTCATTTCGTTGAGTTTCGATTCAAAAATTGATAGGCTATCCTTATTATTTTCAGCAGAACTTAATTCTCGAATTTTACGAACCAAATTCTGATTTGCAGGATTCCGGACAACCTTATTGTAAGCCAAATAATAATTGATTCTTCTCTCACTTACATTAATCATGCTGTCAGTCATCGCTTTCCGTTGAATGAATGTGAACTGGGTACTACTGGATGCCTGATCCGGATTTTCCAAATCGCCCGTCCTTGCAGCATTAACAGCTCCCCGTTTATGAAAATACTTTGTATTGATTTCGGCCGGAACAACATATGGCAACTCACCATTTCCCAGCGAGGCATCAGCCAGTGCGTTCTTGCTTTCAGGATCACCCGTTTGTATCAAAAAATTATTGATTACTCGATGAAAAATGATGCTGTCGTAAAAACTCTGATTAACAAGCTTCAAAAAATTATTCCGGTGTAAAGGAGTTTCGTCATAAAGCCTGAATATAATTGAACCTTTGTCTGTTACCAGTTCAACGTCGCGTTTTAGGTCGCGCTTTCTGACCCCATCGGCAATCCATGGATTACACCCATAAAGTGCGAATAAAACGATAATCATTGAGATGAATCTTTTCATTGAGTTTAATTCAGGATTTAAGTTTTAATGAAAAAACAAATACGCCATCAGGATTGCAGCCGTAGCGCCAACAAAATCGGCAATTAGCGCGCATGTCAAAGCATAGCGTGTATTTTTAATTCCAACTGAGCCAAAATATACAGCTAAAATATAAAAAGTAGTATCCGATGAACCCTGAACTGTACAAGCTACCCGCCCGGCAAATGAGTCGGCACCATACATTTTCATGGCATCAACCATCATTCCCCGTGATCCGCTTCCACTCAACGATTTCATAAAAGCAGTTGGTAACGCCGGTATAAAATCGGTATTAAACCCCATTTGCTGAAAGCACCAGCTAATACCTGAAATAAACCATTCCATTGCTCCTGAAGCACGAAAAACACCAATTGCAACCAAAATCGCAATCAGGTATGGAATAATCATAACCGCGGTTTGGAATCCATCTTTTGCACCTTCAATAAAGGCATCATAAACATTTACCCTTTTCCGCAGAGCAAGTAGAATAAAGCCAATAATGATTGAAAAAATAAATAAATTACTGGATACACTCGATATGGTTTGAATCTGATCTTTTGGCAATCCGGAAAAGTACCAGATAATTCCGGCAATAAATACAGTCAAACCCCCAATATAGGACATAATAGTCTTATCTAGCAGATTAATTTTCTGATGCCAGGCAACGGCCATTAAACCAGCCAGAGTTGAACAAAAAGTCGCCAAAAGAATTGGGATAAAAATATCGGAAGGATTGGCTGCGCCCAGCTGAGACCGGTAAACCATGATGCTAATTGGAATAATGGTCAAACCCGAAGCATTCAAAACCAAAAACATAATCTGAGCATCGGAAGCTGTATCCGGAGACGGATTGCTTTCCTGCATCTCCTTCATAGCTTTTAGACCCATTGGAGTAGCAGCATTATCAAGATTTAGCATGTTGGCAGCAATATTCATCATTACTGAACCATATGCCGGATGATTTTTTCCTAATGTAGGAAATAGCTTATTAAAAAACGGACCGACGAATCGGGAGAATACTTTAACAACTCCGCCCTTTTCTCCAATTTTCATAATACCCATCCACAGAGTTAAAACTCCGGTCAGCCCCAGGGATATTTCGAATCCTGTTTTAGCCATGTCGAAAGTTGAACTCATCATCGCTGGAAAGATATTCATATCGCCCAGAAAAAAGAGTTTAGCAAGACCAATAATAAAAGCTACAACAAAGAAAAAAATCCAGATATAATTTAGTACCATGGGAGAATGTTAGGTATTTCGGACTAAATATAATAAAAAAGCGGCCGTTACATATCAAATGCAACGGCCGCCATTATAATTTAATCAATGCGATTAGTAACCAGTATTTTGTTTTAAAACACCAGGTTGCAAATCTAACTGTACTTGAGGAACAGGCATATATTTATCCTTTTCATCAAAAGTAGCACCTTTCATTACGAGAGGTCTAACTCTTTGATCAGCAGCTGCAAAAGCTTCCAATGTTGCTTTCATGCTACCTGGTTTAGCTTTGTCCCAACGTCTTAAATCGAAAAAGCGCATACCTTCAGTAGCAAATTCTAAGCGTTGTTCCCATTGAACAGCTCTCATGGCTTCGTCTTTGTTAGCAAAAGCGGTATAAGTTCCAATTTTGTAGTTAGCAGCAGGAACAGTGAAGTCAACATACTGTTTCCAGGCATCACCTGTATTAATAGCAGCATCACCCAATTTATAGAGACTAACTTTACCCATAACCTTTTCTTTGTCAGCTCTTGTACGGATCATATTCACATATTTTAAAGCAGTAGCCAAATCGCCTTCAGAAGCAGCAACTTCAGCTCTCCACAATAAAATATGACCTAAACGAAGGTAACGGAAGTTATTGGCATTGATACCTGTCTGCCAACCAGTAGTAGTTGACAAGCTTCCACGTTCTGATTTATAAAAGAACGTTTTTTCAACAGTTACATAAGGTCCACCCCATGCTTGGTCGCGGATCCAGTCCTGACCACGCATGATACCCCAATCCATGTATGGAAGACCACGGCGACCCATGGTGAAGTCAATACGAGGATCAAGAAGATCTGTAGCAGGAATGAATTCTGCAGAAGAGGCAATTCCAGCATCATTTTTCAAATCAGTGTTGTTGAAAGTGTCGAACAATGGCAAACCGGCTGCGTCAACTTTAAAAGCATTGGCCAGGTTTTGAGTTGGCTGGTGGAAACCACAGCACATACCCAATTCAGGAGCATAAGGTGCATTCAAACCAATTCCCATTTCACCATTCAACGATTCGTTGATGTCATTCACATTCCTCTGGATTTCGAAAATTGATTCTGAATTGTTATTTTTTGCAATCCGGAAGTTATCAAAGAATTTATCAGCAAGTGTAAATTTGCCACTGTTGATAATGTTGTCCAACAAAGGTTTTGCACTGGCGTAATCCAGTACCTGAAGGTGTGCGCGGGCAGCAAGGGCCATTGCAGCATACTTGGTTGCACGGCCAGGCTGAGCCTGTTTTTCAGGAAGGTTAGCGGCAGCAAATGTCAGGTCGTCGATGATGAATTTCAATACAGCGCCAGGAGCATTATCATTGCTAATTGTATTGGCAACATCAACTTTATCTTCAGGGATCAGTGGAACTTTTTCACCAAAAACCAACCATGATTCGAAATAGTATAAAGCTCTCAGGAAGCGTGCTTCAGCTTTTAATCCATTAGCTGTTGCTTCAGACAAATCCGGAGTTTTAGCGATTACGTTCAATACGATATTACAACGATTAACACCCATACCAATATTTAAGATCCACTTGTCAGCAGGATAATTATTGGTAGTTGATGCGTTCCATTGTTCAATTTCATTGATTGGAATCTGGTCGCCAATATATGAACCTTTGGCTCCATCATCAGAAGCAACAGATCCGTAAGTCCAGTTTGTGATAGATGCACCCCAGCTAACAGTCCATAAAGCCGACCCTTTAACCATACTGTAAGCTCCGGTCAACAAAGCATTAACGCCCTTTTCGGTATAGAATACATCTTCGGAAGTCGATCCAAGCGGCTTTTTATCCAAAAATGAATCTGCGCAAGAAAAAGATATGGCCATTAGAAAAACGGTAGCCATTATTATTGATAATTTTTTCATATCATCCTTTGTTTAAAATTAATACTATTCATAAATATTACAGACCTAGGGTCAAACCCAATGTAATCTGACGAGGTGTTGGCCATGATCCTTTATCAACTCCCATGCGGTTACCTTCACCAGCTGTATTAGTCAAAGTATTTACTTCAGGATCGAGACCACGGTATTTAGTAAGGGTGAACAAGTTAGTTGCCTGCAAATACACTCTCAAGCTTTTCAGTTTAACCTTAGCAAGTACACTTTCAGGAAGAGTATAACCTAATCTTGCAGTTTTCAGTCTAAGGAAAGATCCGTCTTCGATAAAGGCAGTTGAAGCTTCCTGTGAACGTGATGCACCATCAAGTTTTGGCAATCTTGCGCCAGTATTAGTTGGCGTCCATGTTTCATGAAGAGCATCTTGACTTAATCCACCAACGAACTGGCCATAATCGATCCAGCGGCTTACGTAGTTGATCAATTCATTACCATAACTTCCGTAGAAGAACATGTTCAAATCGAAATTGCCATATCCCAAATCAACATTTAAACCTCCAACAAACTTAGGATGAGGGTCGCCGATAAAAGTACGGTCTTTGTCCATTGTAATTAAACCATCACCATTCAAATCGCGGTATTTATAGTGACCTACTGTAGTGTAGTCTGCAAACTGAGGAGCAGCAGCAGCTTCAGCAGCAGTCTGGATGATACCATCAGCAATCAAACCATAGAACATCGGATAAGCCATACCAGCAGTTGCGCGGGTATATTCAACCTGACGTTCTGAGTATCCAACCACTTCTTTCAAATTGTTTGAAAGTGATTCAACAACGTTTTTATAATGCGACCAGGTAGCATTAACAGCATATGACAGTTTACCAGCCATTAAAGTATTGCGGTATCCAACTTCAATATCAACACCGGTATTCTTCATTTCACCAATATTTACGAAAGGAGGACGTGCAATACCCATTACCTGAGGTACACTTAAACGGTAAAGCATATCCGAAGTTTTTCGTTGCCATACATCAACAGCTACAGTCAGTTTTTTATTCAACATAGATGCATTAACACCAGCATTAACTGTTTGAGTAGTTTCCCAGCTCACATCAGCATTACCTTTTGTTGATGGTTCAAATCCAGCAATAGCAGAACCTGTTGTTCCATTTAAATTATAAGCGGCAGTATAGCCATTGGTTCCAAAAGTAGAGTACATGTTGTATTCTCCAATCTGGTCGTTACCCGACTGACCCCAACCCGCTCTAACTTTAAGCATATCTAACCAGGTTTTTGAACTGGCCATAAAGCTTTCTTTGCTCACTTCCCAAGCAGCTGATGCAGCAGGGAAAATTCCGTAACGATTGTCGGCTCCAAATCTTGAAGAACCGTCGCGACGTACTGTGGCTTCGAAGAAATATTTTCCCATCAAGTCATAATTGGCACGACCAAACTGAGAGAATAATGACCATGAAGAGCCATTTCCGTCGTTCACTTTATTAGACTCACCAGAGGCGAGTTGCATATATTCAGGAGATAGTGAGAAATATTGACTACGTCCGGCAGTTAACCACTGATAAGTGTTATTAACAGCTTCAGTTCCTAAAACTACATTGATGGAATGAATGTCTTTAAAGGTCTTATTAAAATTAATCGTGTTCGACCAGTTCCATAAAATCGAATAGTTTGATTCAATACCCAAACCGGGAACCATGTTTGGTTCAGCATTTTCGTAAGTTGGAATAGTATAATTTTTGGCATTCCACTGTCCCATGTTGTAACCGAACAAACTCTTAACAGTTAAACCTTGCATTAAGGTAGCTTCACCGTAGATATTGCCAAGCACGCGGAACCATTTGCCATCGTTATTTTTTGCATGATCGAGCAAAGCCACTGGGTTGGCAGCATTTCCAGTTCCGGGAGCTTTTGTTCCTGCAAAATTACCCATGATGTCGTAAACAGGAACGATTGGCTGCATACGGTAAGCCATTGAAACTGCATTACCTTCACCATTGTTTCCTAAATCACCATTTTGGTGAACCATAATAGCCTGAAGTGATTCTCCAACTTTCAGCCAGTTACCAAATTTGGTATCAGCATTCACGCGGAAGTTGTATCTTTTAAAACCGGTATGAATCAAGAAACCTTCTTCGCTCAAATAATTTGAAGATAATGAGTAGGTTGACTTAGCACCACCACCTGATATAGAAAGATCATATTCCTGAATTACTCCAGTACGATAGATCTCATCAAACCAATTGGTTCCCAATTTGTTGGCTTTATAAATCGGGTTACCTGGATAGCTATATTTCGAAGCATCAGCAGCAGGATCACCTTCCATAGCAGCTGTAGGCAGAATATAATCAGGAATTACAGGAGAAGTTCCATTTCCATATTGTGAAGCAAATGAATAGCCATTTGCCTTCTGCAAAAACACAGCCTTACCGTAATCAGCTGTATTCAGCATGTCGTACTGGTTGGTTGCGTTTGAAATACCTGTCCGAACAGACAAAGTTACAGTTGCTTCCTGATTTTGACGTCCGTGTTTGGTGGTAATCAAAATTACACCGTTCGCACCACGACTACCATAAATAGCCGATGAAGAAGCATCTTTTAATACAGAAATCGACTCAACGTCGTTAGGGTTAATATTATTACCCGGGCCAACAGGAACACCGTCGATAACATACAATGGATCGGCATTATTAATTGTACCAATACCATGAATACGAATTACAGCGTCAGAACCTGGAGTGTTACCTGAGTTTACAGTTACCCCTGAAATTTGACCCTGCATACGACTTACCACACTTGGTGCACTCGAAATTTTCATCTGCTCGTTAGATACAGTTGAAATAGATCCGGTTATTTCCTCTTTCTTACGAGTACCATAACCAACAACTACAACTTCGTCAACACCAATAGTTTCAGAAACCATGGTAACATTGAAAACAGTTTGAGTACCGATTTCAAATTCCTGAGTTTTCAAACCAATGTAGGAAATACTTAACGTTTTCGAAGTAGCCGGTGCGGAAAAACTGAATTTTCCATCCATGTCGGTAATAGTACCGGTTGTAGTTCCTTTAACAACTACAGTAACTCCAGGAATCGGAGCTCCGTCTTCACCAATAACCGTTCCGGATAGTGATTTTTGTTGCGCATAAGAGGTAAGAGCTAAAAAGCACGAGAACAACAGCAATGCTGAAATTCTCCAGATACCTTTTAATTTACTTTTTTTCATAAATTTTAATGTTTAATTTGTGATAATAACGTGATTAGAAACAACTTGATTAAAGAAAGTCGAATGAATGACTTCTGGATTCTTTAATTTCAGAGACTTACATAGGCATTTAATTTATATGAATAATTTGGTTTATTACTCGTTTGTGAACTCCCTCTGGAGTTTCATTTAACTAAATGCAAACATCAAAACATGAAAAAACAGCCGAAAGGCCTGTGCGATTTTTGAAAGAAATCAGACTAATTACATTGTGCAGTAGATGTAACTTAAAAGCCCGATCATTAAAAATAACCAGTTTCTTCGATCTTGTTTGTGTTTGCGTGCGTTAATTGAATTTTTGCGTGATTAAATTAACGATACTAAGGTATGGTAAAAATGGTGAGAGTGGTTAATGTTAATATGTGTTAAAAAAAACATTTTCCTGACTAGTAGAATTTTTAATAGCATTTTTCAAGCTCATTAATATGGCTTACGTATAACCACATCATTAATTTACAGAAATTTAACACACAACAATATTGCTGTACTTAGCTATATTTCATAAAAAACACGTGCGATGAACGGGGAAAGTATTTGATTTTTTGACCGGATTTGTAAAAAATAAAGGGTTAAAATCAGGAAAAATGCCTGATTTTAACCCTTTAAATGATCGGATTTAAGCTTCTCCAACAAAATAAAAAGACCAAATACTCCTTATTTACATCGGAATTTCATTTTCACCTTTCACATAACCAAAATTTGCAAGGATACCACCGTCAACATAAAGTATATGTCCGTTCACAAAATTGCTGGCTTTTGATGCAAGGAAAAGTGCTGCATTTGCAACATCCTCGGGTTCGCCCCAGCGACCAGCAGGCGTGCGAGTCATAACCAAATCGTTAAACGGATGACCATTTTCGCGGATAGGTCCAGTTTGAGCCGTAACAATATAACCAGGGCCTATGCCATTAATCTGAAGATTGTATTTTGCCCACTCACAGCACATGTTTGCAGTTAAAAGTTTTAAACCTCCTTTTGCTGAGGCATAGGCTGAAACCGAGTTCCGACCGTAAACACTCATCATTGAACACATGTTGATGATTTTGCCTGAACGTTTGGCAATCATTCCGGGAGCTACTCGTTTGCCAACGATCAATGGAGCAACCAAATCAACATCAATAACCTGTTTGAAATCGGCAATTGGCATGTCGAGGATTGGAATACGTTTGATGATTCCGGCATTGTTTACCAATATATCAACCGAACCAACTTCCTTTTCGATGATTGAAATTCCTCTGTCAACATCTGCTTCGTCGGTTACATTAAATACAACAGTAAAAACATCGATGCCAACAGCTTTGTATTGCGCTTTGCAGGCTTCAAGTTTTTCTTCGCTCAAATCGTTTACACAAATTTTAGCCCCTGCCTGACCAAGCACTTTGCCAATGGCCATTCCTATACCATGAGTTCCACCAGTAATCAGGGCAACTTTTCCGGCTAAATCAAATAATTCGTTCATATCGTTTATTTTTAATTTGTTTTAATTCCTGAATTAATCATTAAATGCATGGTCAGGTTTAAAATCCTCACCTCTCCATATTTTTTTTGAAGTCCAGTCCATCGGAGCATCAGCCCAGAAAGGATCAGAGGGAGGCAATCCCAACGGCAGTAATCCTACTGAACACAGATACAAACTTCCGGTTGAAATGTACGATTCTGCTATATTGGGTTGATGTCCAAAAAACCCGATACGCAACCAACCGTTTGAATCGAATACTTCAGGTGCTTCAATCATGCGCTGAATAACTGCCGACAAAGCTGACCGAACCTGTGCTGGCTTTAAGTCGTCAGACAAACGATGTTGCAAAGCCATTTGCGCCAACAATTGAAAAGCGCCAAAACGGTATGGCAACGAACGCCCAATCGCAGGAAAAGTTCCTTCCGGAGAAATTAACCGTTCCTGAATATCGGCATAGCGTTGAGCCCGCTTTATCACTGTTTCAGTAGTCTTTTCGTACTTTTTGCTGTGCTTCATCAATTCACCCAAAATGTCAACCAACATGGGCTGAATCACAAAACTGTTGTAATAATCCCAGTGAAAATCTGGACCGTCGCCATACATTCCGTCGCCTTTGTACCATTCCATGTGCTTCCGGATGGCCAGATCCATGCGCAATTCGTCATGCTGCTCACCGGCAAAAAGCAGGAATGCTTCGACCATTGCACTAAACAGCAACCAATTGCTATAGCCCGGAGTAATCACCCGACTGCTTTTCATCGCAGCAACGAGTTGTTGTTTGGTTGTTTGATCAAGCTGAACCCACAAAACATTTGGAGCGCGCAGTATGGCGTGAGCCAAAAATGCCGCATCAACCAAAGGCTGTCCGCCCTCGGTGAAGTTCATCAAGTCGGGCGACTTCGGATCAACTGCCATTTTCATGCTTTTCTGTGCAAGAGCAATGTATTTCTTTCGGAGTTGTCCTTCTTCAGTCTCATCAACGCCCAATTCTAACCAGGGCGACATACCAGCCATTAGCCTTCCGAATGCTTCCAGATAAGTCACTTTTCGGCGATCGGCATCCATGCCCGATTTGCATTCAACCGGCATGTTTTTCCGGAGTTCTCCCCTACTCAAAGATTCTAACAAAGGATCGGCAATTTTCATCAGCACGTTCAACCAGTATTTACGGTCAACAATTTCAGGAGCCACAACCGGAGTTGATGCCTGAACGCGGACAGCCAAAGGTGCCAGACCTAAAATGGATAAAAATTTAAATGCGTTGCGTCGGTCCATAGAGATCGTTTATCTCAATTGATTGGGTTGAACCACATCCATATCGGTGTAATCCATATTTTCGCCAGCCATACCCCAAATAAATATGTAGTTACTTGTTCCGGCAGCCGAATGGATCGACCAGTTTGGCGAAATCACAGCTTGTTCATTCTGCATCCAGATGTGTCGGGTTTCCTGAGGTTGCCCCATAAAATGACAAACAGCCTGACCTTCAGGAACGTTAAAATAGAAATACACTTCCATACGACGACTGTGCGTATGAGCCGGCATCGTATTCCAAACACTTCCGGGACGAAGTTCAGTCATTCCCATCTGAAGTTGACAGGTTTCAACCACTTTACTAATCAACAACTGATTAATCTGACGCTCGTTTGATGTTAACTGAGAGCCCATCTGCAATACATTGGCATCTTTCAGAGTAATGTGCCGGTTTGGCAATTCTTTGTGCGCCGGGGTTGAATTCAGGTAAAAACGTGCCGGTTCGTTTGCACTTTCAGATTTGAAAATGATCTGTTTGGCGCCTTTCCCAATGTATAATGCTTCCTTGAAATCAACAGAATATTCTAGTCCATCAACAATCACCGAACCTTTTGCTCCAACATTGATAATACCAAGTTCGCGACGCTCACAAAAATATGCAGCTTTCATCGGATCAATAGCGGTCAACTCAAGGGATCCACTCACAGGAACTGCACCACCCGAAATATAACGGTCGTAATGCGAATAAACCAGGCGAATTTGATCAGCTTCCATTACCTTTTCGATCAGGAAATTTTCGCGCAATTGTGCGGTATCATACTTTTTCACATCCTTGGGATGGGCAGCAAAACGTTCTTCAAAAATGATTGACATGGTATTTGAATTTAAAGTTCGAATTCGTTTATAAACACAAGACTTTTATCTTTACTGTCTTTTATATACAGTTCAAAGATGTTGCAAAGATAAAAAGATATTTGCGAATGCGCAATCGATTGCATTTTTATTTATAACTTGACTGTTAAAAAAGAAATTATTAGCATATTTGCATAAATTACTGAATGATTATGAATAAGATTAAGAACACCGAACCAACGATACATGATATTGCCCGGGAATTGGAAATATCGGCATCAACCGTATCACGGGCACTGAATGATAATCCGCGAATCAGCCAGAAAACCAAGGAGAAAATAAAGGCTGTTGCTGATCGGTTGGGATATCGCCCAAATACGCTTGCCTCCAATCTCCGAAATAAAAAATCGAACACCATTGGAATCGTAGTACCTCTGATTAACAGGTATTTCTTTTCGTCAGTAATCAGCGGCGCTGAAGATGTGGCATTCAAGGCTGGGTACAATGTGGTAATCTCGCAATCGAACGACCTTGCTGCCAAAGAAATCAGCATTGTACAGTCGATGTTTGCGAACCGGGTTGACGGACTGATTATTTCCATTGCCATGCAGACCGACACTTTCGACCATTTGAAACTTTTCAGAAAAAAACATATCCCATTGGTATTTTTCGACCGTGCGGTTCCCGAAATTGAAACTGACAAAATTGTAGTGGATGATTTTGCAGGCGCTTTCCTTGTTACCCAACATTTAATTGATCAAGGGTACAAACGAATTGGGCACTTGGCCGGACCTCAAAACCTGACAACCTACCTCGACCGGAAAAACGGGTATATTGATGCGCTCCTTAAAAATGGAATCGCATACGATGAATCGCTGGTTATTGTGAATACGTTGACCAGTGATGAAGGTGTTCCGGCAGTTCAGCAACTGATGAGCTTACCGAATCCGCCAGACGCTATTTTCTGCGGAAATGACACCACTGCACTAAGTGTTATGATTTATCTGCGCGATAAAGGAATCAGGATTCCTGAAGATGTTGGAATTGTTGGGTTCAGTAACGAGCCATTCTCTAAAGTTGTTTCACCCGCCATATCGACCATAGCACAACCCGGATTTGCAATGGGGCAAAAAGCTGCCGAATTGATTATCCGGAAAATCGAAAACAAAGAGCGCACTTACCAAACCATTGTTTTACCAACAGAACTGATAATTAGGGAATCATCAAGCAGAAGAAAGTAATCAGTAGCAGTTTTCTGTGGTCAGGAAAAAAGTCGCAGAAATAAGCACACCCGAGATCCGAAATCTGGAAACAACATTATCTGATTCGATCTATCGATCGTATCAGCGCTTCGTCTTTTTTAATTCCCCGAATAGCCAGATAATCGAGAATGATGGCCACCAAAGGCAAAACCACGCCGGTTTTAAAACTGATTTGAGCGCCGCTGAAAGAAATGTAGGTGAAAAAGATAAATAAGCCCAACAGGCCCAACATCATCAGGATTGTAAAGAAAATAATCTTCACTTGTTGTGCCCGGTTCTTGAAACTAAAAATTGCAAAAACATGTGAAGCCGTAATTAGGACCAACAAAACCGAGATTACCAAACCACCTTGCTGAACAGCGCCGTCCAATAAAATGCCTTTAAAATTAAAGGTGTAAATGGCACCATCTTTGGCAATTTCAGCAAAAGGCAACGCGAACAAAAGACCAATCAATAGGGCGGAAACAATAAGGTATACTGTTTGAATTCGTTGTATCATGATTAATTTTTTTGTGCAAAAATAAACTTTTTTCAAGGGGTTGATCAAAAATTACAATTTGGGTTGTAGTTTTTTTATCATTGGTGGCCAGTAAAAAATCTGAGATTCTCCGCTTCGCTCAGAATGACAGTCATTTCGAACGAAGTGAGAAATCTTAACTAAATATGCTTTGTGAAGATTTTACCGGACAATAGTGATTTTTTATGAAACATTACTTTCCTGAATATTTATAAGCAACCATGCCTTCCGAAATCTAGCGAATATCCCATTCTCCCGGTATTTCATAAAACGGGAAAATACTTTTCTTCCCAGGATCTCTTATCAGGAATGCAATCGAGATTTCCACCGATCCATGCGAACGCAATCCAACGCCCTTAACATTGACGTCGTAAGTTATGGCCGATTTTAATTGTTTGCCCAGAAATCCGACCATGACAATCATGTCGGAGCTTTTTTGAGTAGTAAGCCTGTTCCATAATCCCAGAGAAAAACCTTTCCGGTTACCATAAACTCCGTAAGTTATGTTTTGCTCATTTCCCTGTGATTGAATGATTACATTTGGATTGAATGTAACCAGTTTCCGCCAACGACCACTCTTGTAAAACGGTACATTTACTTCAAGATGCGCGGTATATTTTCGTGGTAGTTTACTGGAATAGTCCGAATAAATTGATCTGTCAGGCGAGGAAAGATGATCGGCTGCCAATCCAAAAAAATACTTGTCGTTGAAAAGAAGTATGCCTGTACCAAAATCAGGAAACAGCCGATTATTATTGTCCGGCATCACTTCAGCTGATGGCTGGTGATGTCCATAAATGGCATCTAATCCGTCTGGAAAGATCAATTGGCCCGAATTCAGTGAATTCATTTGAGCACCGGCAGTAATACTTCCATACATTGTCCATTCTTTGCTCAACCTGATCTCTTTTGAATAAGCAAATTTAAAACTGGTTTCGGTATAGATTCCATCATCCTGAACATCGTTATACAAAAGAACTCCGATTCCACTACTTATTTTCGGAAGGTAAGTATCGAACGAAGCAAAATAAGTGGTGTATGCGTTATTCATTCCCGGCCATTGGTTTCGGTATTGCACGCCGGCTCGTGGCACTTTCATCGATCCGGCATACGATGGATTCATATAAACCGGGTTCATGAAAAATTGCGAAAAGTAAGGGTCCTGAGCTTGCAGAACAGTCTGAAATCCGAGAATCACTCCAATGATCAAAATGTATTTCTTAAGTGTATATATCATTTGCTCCGTCATCTTAATTTACCTTACCAGCATGACCGATCCTTTTTGCAGATGATCGAAACCCTGAATATCTGTATATTTTATAATCCAAACATAAACTCCGGATTCGGCTTTACTGCCATTCGACAAATTGCCATCCCAGCCAGCTTCCGGATTTCTCGATTCGAAAACGGTTGATCCGACCCTGTTAAACACATCGAATTTGTAATTCGCCGGATCAACTCCTTTCGGAATGGGCGCAAAAACCCGATTTTCAGGAATATCGCTGTCGGGACGAAAAGCATTGGCCATGTAAAATGAATACGGTACAATTTTAACTCTCGACCCGATTGTATCGACACATCCAAAGTCAGTGACGGCCTGCATGATAACATCATATTCGCCAATCGCCGTATATTTATGTTTCGGATTTATTTCTTCACTGGTGGTTCCATCTCCAAAATCCCAATAATAGCTGAGCGCTCCTGTCGTTTCATTCGAAAAGGTAATTTCCGGATGATCCAAAGTCGCGACTTTGTAATTCTGGCTATAGCCTGGAACCGGCAACGGATAAACATGAATAAACCGATCTTTGGTTACCACATCCGTACAACCAGTCAGGCTTGAAAAAGCATTAAGTGAAACCGCATAGAATCCCGAAACGGGGAAAAGATAAGTGAGTGAATCACCCGGAACTTGTTGTAACGAATCGACACTCCAGCTAAATTGAAGATATGGATCTTTCGGAATGGCTTTCAAAGTGATCGGAACAGGCAAACAAACCTCGGCTTCATCAACCGCAAAATCAAAGTTTGGTTTTCGTTTAACCTGAACTTTTAAGGTATCGCAACTGCATTTATTTTCCTCAACAACGAACCCGATTTCAGAAATTTCATCCTTCAGAAAATAAGTTGCTTTTGTGTTTTCATCCGCCAGCAATTGATTCCCTTTGGCAAACCATTTACCGTGCGAATTTTCTTTGGCGTTGAGGTATTCAAAACTGACGGTATCGTCGTAACAAGTTGCAGGATCAGCAGAAATGACAGCCTTGGGCGTTGGGTATATTTTGATCATTTCTGGCTCAACTGAACCATTTCGGCAACCATCGATTACATTGGTAACAATCAGCGAAACATCATATTTACCGGTATCCTGATAACAATGCCGTGGATTTGGATCAATGGAAACTTCACCGTCGCCAAAAGTCCATTGATAGGCAACTTTATCCATAATGGTTACTTCGCTGCTAAATTGCACACACATCGCATCGCAACCCTGAACTTTATCTGGCCAAAACTTGAAGGTTGGTTTTACCCCGATATTTTGAATCGTCAGCGGGCTTGAGCAACCGTGTTCCTCAACAAGCAGCGATATGGTTCGGTTGGGTTTGTTGGCACCAATTGACACTTTGAACTGATTCGGTGCAATTGTTTCGAGCACCATTAAACCGCCAAAATCCCAGGTGTATTTTGCTGTTGATCCGCTTTTACCAGTGTATTTCACAATTCGTTCGTAAGAGCTGCATTTATCAGTCGATTCGGGCGACTCAACGGTAAACGACGATTCCGGGGTATCGAAAAATCCAACTTCAAATGAATCGGAATCCGAACATCCATCTTTGGTTGTCAGCACATAGTTTATCAAGTAGTTGCCTGGTTTTGTGGCGTGCAAAGTCACTCCATCAGGTTTTTCGTTTTGAAATTCCATTCCATCAGAAGGCGTCGAAGTCCATTTAGCTGCTCCTGAAAAATTCCACACCGAAGGATCAGCGTTGCTCACATTCACTTTCAGATCGGTAGTAAAAACACTGCAATGCAAAGTGTCTCCTGTAATTTTTACTTCAGGAACCTGAAAAACATCGACATGAATGTTATCGGTAGCCTCGCAACCAAATTCATTGATTCCGGTTACCGCATAATCGCCGGTTGTTACAACTGTAAATGTCTGGTTGGTCGATCCATCCTGCCATTTGTAGCTGACAAAATCTTTCCCGGCATCAAGCACAATTTTGCCCGGTCCGCAAGAACTGGTATCCTTTCCAAGATTTATTTTCGGATCACTAACCTTTAAGTAAAGCGTATCCGATTTTATACAACCTCTGCTGGTCATACCATTTACCCAATACTTACCTTCTTTTGAAACCGTGATGGATGTTCCGGTTGCACCAGTACTCCATTGGTACGAATCGAAATTATCCTGAACCGAAAGTTTAATCTCTTTTCCCTGACAAACCATCGGCGTAAAGGTGGTCCAATTGCCAACAATTTCAAGCTGAATATCAAGGTTAAATCCTACGCCATAGCCATAAGATTCAGTATTTCCATTTTGCCCAAAACCATAAACATAGGCCAGAAATCCCCCGTTTTCGGATGGATTTTTAAGTGTGTGTACCCCTTTTGAAATTCGTACCTGTGCATAAGAGTAATCACTGTAAGGGAAAGCAGTAAATGAAGAGCTGATACTTGCATTATCCAGGGTAATATTACCAACTTCAGAAGTTAAGGTAATCACATTGACGAAGAATATATCATTGATCAAACTAGATTCATAAGCCACGAAAGTAACGTCCTTGATTTTCTGAACCACCGGACTAATAATAATCATAAAAGGGTCACCAACACCGTTACTTTCATCAGCCCTTTGTGACCGGCAAAATTGTGCCAGTAAAATTTTCCGGGTAGAAATGATGCGACTGGCACTGGTCAGTTCAAACTCATAAAATTCGCCCCGGTTGAGCGTTCTTGTTGTATTTGTTCCTTCAACTTTGACAATCGTCCCATTTTCCGCAGCTAAAATGCGGTAAGTGTCCTTTGTCCGCAATTTGAGCGGAACAACATAAAACTCCTTACCCCAGGTAATAGTTGGAGGAATTTGCTCAAACAGGTGATCGTATGAATAGTTAGTATATCCTGAAAAGGGAATTGTAGTTGCTTTGGAACCTGAAAAGAAAGCAATTGGTTTATTCGCGGTAACCGAACTTCCGGTTAAATCTTCATTTCCGGTAGCATCAGTATTGCCTGCCTGAACCTGATAACTTTGCCCTTTATTTAATGTGATTGTGAACGGCACGTTGGCAAGTTTTCCCTGATCGGTATTCCGGACAGGCGTGATATTGACAATTGTATTATCAACGGTGGCTACAATTAAAAATTCACTGTTCGACTCATTACCGCTGGTGTAACGCGGACTGTAACACATTGCAAAATACTCCGTGCTTAAAGCTTCTGTTGGATAGATGACAGCAACATCCGACGACCTTGTCCGGTAATTCAAGGCATAAACATTAACAGGATTGGTTGTCGAAACGAGATGGATTCCTTTATTTTCTGTAGTTTCAGATCCCTGTGCCTCTAATAAACTATAGGGAATAGGAACTGTCACTGATTCATTGGGACCTATAGTATAGTTGGCAATCAGCGTTTCGCCCGACCCATAAGAAACTGAAAACTGGGCTCCCAACCTTGAAGTAACAGTGATTTCAATATAATGAGTATTTCCCGTATTTCGATTTTGCATGAAACCAAACCAAAAATCAGTTCCTTCAGTTGAATAGTGGCAGGGGTCTTTTGCAGGTTGTCCATAAGCCATTGCCGTCAGGAAAAAAGACAGAACAATTCCAAAAAGAAGAATCAATTGTTTCATGAAGAAACTTGTTGGTTTAGTTTGAAAAGGCGACCAAAATTAACTCAATAATCGAGTATTCCGATTATCACGGCGTTTATTTTAGATGCTGATTTCTACAACTAAACCAGCACTCTTTTATTTGTTTTCGTGTACCAAATGTATCCTGAAACATTTTCGAAACCACAATTTTTCAATTCGCGAATGTAGGTTCGCAACTGATATTTGTAATTATCCGACTCCAGTTCACCCGATTTATAATCGACCACCACTACCCCATCTCCTCCAATCATGATCCGGTCGGGACGTTTCACACCATTCGCTCCGGTCAGAATACTTCGTTCGTTCACCACCCGATAAGTCCCGTCGAACCACGATTTCACCTCCGGATCGCTCAGTAATTCGGTTAGTTCCGCAACCATTTTTGCTGATTCGTCCGATCCAATTTTGCCTTCCGTTTCGATTCGTTTTACTGCTTTTTGTAAATCGCCGGTCGTATTTATCAGCGATAAAATCTCGTGTATCAGCTTTCCTTTATTTATACCGCTTTGCTTTTTGTTTTCCCTACTAAAAAAATCTTCGCCCCGTTTCCTGATGTTCAAAAATTGCCTGAAATCCGCAAATTCAAAGGCCGACAGCCGCACATCCTTCATTCTGAGCTCTTCCTTTTTCTTTTCCTCCAATGCCGAATATTCGCCAATCTCAACCAACAATTTTTCAGGATTATAGAAACCTTCAAACTGAACTGATTCGTCAGCTTTCAATCCGCACGAGCCCAAACTGGCTTGCTTTTCGACAGCCAGTTTCAGCAAATCGCCAACAGTAGTGATCTTGCTGGAAAACGATGCCCAAATATACAGACCGGCCTTGGCGCGCGTAAAAACCACGTACATCAGGTTCAGGTTATCGATGTAAGTATTGAACTTTTCGGCAAAATATTCGCGGTAAAAAATCGATTTCCCAACATCCGATTTAAACCGCACAGGTACCAACTCCATTTCATCAAAAGGCTCAACATCGGGCTGGCACCAAAGCAATGGAGCCATATCCGGCGACGAATGCGGGTGAACCGACCAATCGAAAAACGGCACAAAAACATGGGTAAATTCCAGTCCTTTCGACTTATGAATGGTCAGCACATTGATGGCGTCGATGCTGTCCGAAATCGGGATGGTAAAACGGTCACCATTTTCGTCCCACCAATTCAGGAAGCTGGTTAATTCCGAAGCATGATTGCGCTCGAACACCGAAATCTGATCGACAAAAGCCTGCAAATAGGCGAGCTCATCAGCCAAACTGAACAAATTGAACTTTTCGCAAATGCTGTAAATAATCTCCAGAATCGGCTTTCCGGCTACCAATTCTTCAAATTGTTTGCTCGCAATATATTGCGACAAGGTAAGTTCGGAGTTCGAAATTTGGAGTTCGGAGTTTGATGTCCAAATTTCGAAATTTAAAGGTTCTGCCTGTCCGTTGGCTGAAGCCAATGGCAAAGGATAGTTCGGATTTCCTTCGAAGGTGCAATATTCTTTGCCGTCTGCTTTAGCTGACGGACTACCCCATTGCCCTATGCCCCATGCCCCATGCCCATTCAGCCTCGGAGCGATCTTCCTGTAATACAAATAATTCAACTGCGCTTTCACCACTTGGTCATCCGGATTCAGGAAACTGGTCAGGATTGAAATAATCAGGCTGATAACTTCCGAATTGTTGATGTATAACGATTCTCCGGAAAGAATATCGAAGTTATAATTCCGGTTCTCCGGAAGGCTTTTTTGTTCCAGAAACAGGTCGGCAATCAGGCGGGCTTCCTTTTTCTGGCGGACAAGAATGGCCATTTCAATGGCCTTTACGCCTTTATCCTGAAGGGATTTGATCGATTCAACCAATTCTGAAAGAATCAACTTCTCGTTTTCGTCGGCCATTTCCTTTTTCGATTCCAGAAAACGCACCCGAACCTGTCCCAAATCGGCGACATCTTTGTTCGAAACCTCCTGAACACTGTCGGCATATACTTCCGGAATGGTAATTCCAACCGGATTTTCTGCAATTTCTGCTTCTAAAAGCTCACCTTCAATGTGCTGCTGAAGCAATTCGGGAACCAACCTGAAAATCGTATTGTTGAAACGGATCACCTTTCCGTGACTTCGCCAGTTGCTGCTCAGCACTTCATTCTGAAGGCCAAAAACCGGGAAACTTTCGCCCAGCTTTCCGGCCAGCAACCGCCAGTCTCCACTGCGCCAGCGATAAATGGCTTGCTTCACATCCCCAACCACCATTCCCAGATTACCTTCCGACAGCGAATTGCTGATCAATGGGCGGAAATTATTCCACTGCAAACCAGATGTATCCTGAAACTCGTCGATCATAAAATGCGAGTAGACCGAACCCGTTTTTTCGTACACAAACGGCGTTTCTGAGTCGGCAATCACATCTTTGAGCAAATGCCCCGAATCGGAGATCAGCACAATGCCCTTTTCGCGACATAACTCCTTGACCGATTTGCGTAAATCAACCAAAATTCCTAATGTGTACAATTGGTTGACAATGAGTTTGGCGGTAATGTATTTGCGTTTTTCGGTTTCTATCAGGCGAATGGCTTCCTGCAATTTGGGCATCAGTTTGGTTTCGGCCACTGCCAACAATTGCGATTTCATGGGTTCTTTCACCGTTGCTGTTACCCAACCCGAAGCATCGGTCGCCGCCCGAAGTACTGTATTTGATGGTTCAAATTTAAAGTCTTTCATCTTCTGAAAACTGGCAGCCGGACCGCTTCCCTTCCCTTTGAAATCGTCAGTCGACAATCCTTCCATCGCCAGAATGTTCAAGCCTTCCTGTCCCAGTGTTTTTATTCGGGTTTCGTACAGAACGATGATTTTGCTGAGTTTGCCACGGTAATCTTTCAGAAAAGCGCGATCGTTTAGCTTTTCGTACAAGCTATCGTTCAGCGATTTAAAAGTCTCATTATAAATTTCGTTTCCGAGACGCAGAATGTCTTTTTTCAGGTTCCAGCCTTTGCCTTCGCGAATTTTGTCGGAAGCAAACGCGTCGAGCCATTCCAACAGTTTCGGATCATCTTCAACCGATTGAATCATTCGGTCGGCAGCTTCTTCCAAAATGCTTTTTTCGTCGAGTTCCACATTGTAAGCCGCGTTGATGCCAAGCTCTCGGTTAAAAGCTTTGATGACCCGCTGAAAAAAGCTGTCTATGGTGCTGATGGAAAACCGCGAATAATCGTGCAAAATGCGTTTCAAAACCAGTTGTGCCTGCCGCTCAACCTGCATCGGGTGCCAAGCCAACTCTTTGGTCAAAACATCCATGTACACTGAATGCTTTCCTTTGGCCAGGTGATACAATTCGCCGATGATGCGCGATTTCATCTCGGCAGTGGCTTTGTTGGTAAAGGTTACCGCCAGAATGTGCCGGTAGTTCGACTCGTTGGTGAGTGCCAGTTTCATGTATTCGATGGCAAGCCGGAAGGTTTTCCCGGAACCCGCAGAGGCTTTATATACTTTGAGTTGCGACATAATTTAATAATTGGGCCACTAAGGCACGAAGACACAAAGTTAAAAATGAAAGATTTTATTCTGATTTTCTTGTTGTCTTTGCGCCTTTGTGGCAAAAACCTGAGCTTTTAAAATTGAAAAACTAAAAGTAAGCATATCTCTGATACGGCAAGCACGATTGGGTTTGGATATTTAACAAGTTGTTGAAAAGTATTGGGAAAGAAGAGGTTTTATGGTGGTGAACATATAGAAAAAGGTTGTAACTTTATAAAATAATGTATAGGTAAGGATTATATGTAAAAACGAAACAATGAACTTGATACTTATTATTTTAGCTTCAATCATACTATTTTCTCAATTTTTTCTTGATTTTTTAGTCGACTATTTGATCACCTCAAAAAAAATAAAAAAAGAGAATTCCCATAAGACCAAAATAACTATTGGAATAATTATCCTTTTCATTGGATTAATGACTGTATGGATTACTTTTTATAATCAAAAAATAGACAAAAGGCAGGAAGAAAGCAAACACAATAAAGAATTTGTAAGTCAGCAAAGTAGATTTGACAATCTTGATAGCATAAACACTGAATTAAATATTGAACTAAAACTTCGTAATGAAGATCTAAAAATAATTAGGAATCAGAATGATTCATTAAAATCTCAAATATTGAATTTAAGTTCTAAACAAGAACAATTTCTTGTAATTTCTCAATTTTCTGCTCAGGAAGTCTCAAAAAGTAGGGTTGCACTTGAAAATATGGGTTATAAACAAATTTCAAGAGGGATTTCTCAATATGACAAAATTGAAATGGTGAAAATTCTGAAGAATTATAAAAATAATAAAATTATTTTGACAACGATTTTAGGGGATTCAGAAGCATTTCTTTTTTCGGAACAAATTAAAGAAGTGTTTGAAACAGCTGGATGGAAAGTTGATGGAATAAATCAGTCTGTATATAATAATCCGTTGGTAGGTGTATTTATTGGTGTTAAATCACAAAGATACCCATCAAGAGTTGACAATATATTTAGCGCTTTCAAAATTTTGAATATCATCGCTAAGGGAAATCTAAATACAAATCTACAAAACGACGATATAGAATTGATAATTGGAACAAAATAGTAACCACTATTCCATATTTCGGTACATGTTGTTAATTATCAGTTTAAAACTTTCTATATAAAAGAATTAACAACTAATACAACATTTAAATAAACTATAGCAATAAAATAACATGAAAACAAAACACCTATTAACCACCCTTTCATTAATAATTTCCATCATTCATTTTTCTTACTCCCAATCAGGAAACTGCAAAGTTTTGAAACCAGAAATAGCAACGAGCTATTCGGGAGACTGCAAAAAAGGCCTGGCCAATGGGGATGGCATTGCCATTGGTACAGACAAATACGAAGGGAAGTTTAAAGATGGATTGCCCCAGGGCAACGGCACCTATCGTTATGCCAATGGCGATGTTTACGAGGGAGATTTTAAAGAAGGAATGAGAAGCGGCAATGGAAAATTCACCTTCATATTTCTGGGTAGAGATTCCACCTATATGGGTATGTGGAAAGAGGATCAGTTGGTTAAAAAAATCGTTCCTCCGGCTTATGTAATTACTCAAAAGTTGAACCTTCAACGGTACACCGTTACGAAAATTAAACCGGGAAATCGGGTTATGTTTTCGTTTATGCAGAACGGCGCAAACAATCGCACGCTGACAGATTTATCGTTTGCCCAAAGCGGGGGAAATCAAATCAGTATTGGACAGGATCAAGGATTTGACAATATCCAATTTCCATTCAACTGTAAGGTGACATACAATACGCTGAATTCATTCCGGTCGGCAAGCACGAATATTGTTTTCGAAATACAGATCAACGAGCCTGGCCAGTGGATGATCACGCTTTTTAATTGAGAAATACCGATAACTTCAATAAATATAATCTACTTTAAAACCAAAACATGGGCTTAACTCTCCTTCCGTTATTAATTTTCCCGGTTTATTTAGCCATTCTGGCGGGTATCTTTTATTTAATCTATACCTGGGTCAATAAGTTTCTTGTATTGAAGCAGGAGCAAAACGATTTGTTGCGCGAGATCATCAAAAAGATGGATAATAAATAATGCGTATCCGCTAATCTGCAGACCCTGAACCGGGTAAGAATGATGGTTTTAATGCAGTTTTTACTAAGAACTCCATTCTGTCTCTGCAACCATTTCGGGATGAAAACGTTAAAAAAACTGAGTTTACAGCAGTTTGTCAAATCTCCAATTTTTTAACTTTTAAAACTTAGATTATGGATATTCAGACTGAAAAATTAGAAATCATGAAAATGCTTCTGGAAACTGAGAATCCAGACCTTCTGGCGTCGATTAAAGAACTACTCAAAAAGGAATCGGAAACTAATTTCTGGGAGAACTTTACAACAGAACCGGACGAGGATGTTTTCATGGAAGAAACTGAGGATTTCGACGAATTCATCAAGAAATATGGGCGTTAAAAAAGGCTATTCAGGAGTAAATACTTTCGTTCGACCCGAAAAGCCACCAAAATATGACCTGCAACTAAATATATTTTGGTTTGGCAAGGGAGAGTTGTACGATTCATCAGAAATTGCCAGTACAGGATCAATCACAGCCACACTTCAGGAGAAAATCGATACCTTCGCTTGTAATAAAATACAACCCGCAACAACGAATCTGTCAACAACTACTTAGTCAAATGAGGAATATCAAATCAGGAATAATGCACCTTTCAAAAATAGTACTGGTTACCTCGGTTTTAATGACCGGATTGATTCATGTTGTTGCCGGACAATCGGTAAATGTTGGAAAAGCAGGGGCGCATGGGAAAGTGCTGAAGAAGTACATCGAACCATCGGAGTTAAAGCAAATCGTCGAAAACCCTGTTGATTCGATCTGGATTATTGACGTCAGGTCTGAAAAAGCTTATTCGAATGGTCATATTCCAACCGCCAAATCATTTCCGGCAGCAACAGTGGCAAGCCGGTTAAACGAAATACCCAAAAACCAATATTTGATTATTTACTGCACGGTGGGCGCCAATGCACAAATCGTATCCAAAAAACTAAAAAAAGCGGGATACAAACGATACATCAACTGGGGAGGCCTTTCGCGATGGGAATGGGAGAAGGAAACTGAATAAAAGCCAGGATCAGAAACAAGTTCAGAATAAATCTACTTTTCTAAAAATGCAGTAATTTTCCACTTTGAAAGCAAGAAAAATACCCGAGGGTTCGTTAGTAAAAGGATTCAAAAAGACTTTTCCATACCAATGACAAAACAAACGAAAATGCCCGAAATTAAGGTGAATGAACTTTTATCGACCATCGATAACATCTGTTGGGAAAATGGGTACGAATTTTCGTACAATGGAACAAGCTATTTGCTCTTTTTGCTGACAGCCGCAGAACACGAACAAAATGAAAGCCATGAAGAGGCTGAATATTTTGAATCGACCGGAGGTACAGATGGCTGGGATATCTATTTACTGGAAACGCTTTCTGAAGAGAAAAGAAAAAAGAAATTATTCCATGAAATAGCCGAATGCAACCTGCGTGATCAGAAATTCTCCAATTCAGAAGCACACCAAATTGCACTTCAAGAAGAGCAGAAATATTTTGGCAAAAGAAATTAATATCCGGAAAGACTCCAAACCGACGTGTGTAATGCAATTACACAAATGAATACCTATTGAACTAAAACTAAACACTTTTCATGATGAATTATTTCAAGCTTAAATCGAATCTGATCCTGTTGGTTATTTTGGCGATGTTTGCTACTACCAGCGCTTACAGCCAGAAAACCCGTGAGGAAATTGCTGAAAAATACAAATGGAACTTAACTGATCTGTTTGCCAATGACGAAGCCTGGCGTAACGCATTGAATGGCATCGCTTCGAGGCTCGATGAAGTTGAAAAATTTAAAGGAACATTGACTCAATCGTCGGCCAACCTGCTTAAAGCACTCGAATACAATACTTCAATTTCCAAAGAATCGTTGAAATTATATAGTTATGTTGGTATGAATTCGGACCTCGACACCCGCGACATGAAATATACCGGAATGAAGCAGGAGTTACAGCAACTGTTTTCAAAATTTGGAGCCAAGGCCGCATTTATTGAACCTGAAATTTTGACTGCCGAATGGGAGAAAATTGATGGATTTATCAAACAGGAGCCCAAACTGGAAGTTTACCGCAAGGGACTGGAAGACATGTTTCGCACCAAAAAACATACTCTAAGCGAGCCTGAAGAGCGAATTCTGGCACTTTCGCGAATGGCAACAAGTACAGCAGGTTCGGTTTACAGCACTTTTGCAAATGCCGAAATGCCGAACCCCGAGGTTACTTTATCGAACGGCGAAAAAATCGAACTTACCAGTTCCGAATACAACAAAATCAGGTCATCGGCTAACCGAAAAGACCGTGAAATTGTATTTAAAGCCTATTGGGACAATTATGCAAAATTTAAAGCCACCTACGGCGAAATGCTGAATGGGAAAGTTAATAGTGATATTTACCGTTTCAGGGCAAGGCAATACAGCTCTTCACTCGAAGCGTCGCTTTATCCCAATAACATTCCGGTTGAAGTGTATCAATCGCTCATTACCAATGTGAACAAGAGTCTGCCTTCGTTTCACCGTTACCTGAATATCAAAAAACGAATGATGGGTGTTGATACCCTGAAATACCTTGATTTATATGCACCGGTTGTAAAAGATGTTGACCTGAAATACAGTTATGACGAGGCTACTAAAATTGTACTGGAAGCCTTGAAACCAATGGGTGAAGAATATGTTTCGACTGTAAAAAAAGCCATCAACGAGCGCTGGATCGATGTGTTTTCAACTCCGGGAAAACAAAGGGGAGCCTATTCAAATGGTTCGTCACACGACGGACACCCCTACATTTTACTCAATTACAACGACTTATATAACGATGTTAGCACGCTGGCACACGAACTGGGGCACACCATGCACAGTTATTTCTCGAATAAAACCCAGCCATTCCCACTTTCAAGATACGAAACTTTTGTGGCTGAGGTCGCTTCTACGTTTAACGAAGTGTTGCTTTTCAACTATATCATCAGTACTGAAAAAAACGACGATCTGAAACTTTCGATCCTGATGAACTGGCTCGACAACTTCAAAGGAACCCTGTTCCGCCAGACCCAGTTTGCTGAATTCGAACTCAAAATACACGAAATGGCCGAACAAGGGAAACCACTTACCGGCGAAACTTTCTCAAAAATTTACAAAGAAATTACCGATAAATATTACGGAAACGACCAGGGCATCTGTAAAGTTGATGATTACATCAGCATGGAATGGGCTGCAATCCCTCATTTCTACCGTACTTTTTACGTTTACCAATACAGCACATCATTCACAGCATCAATTTCATTGGCCGAAAAGGTGATGAGCGGCGATCAGAACGCCCTGAAAAGTTACATGAAATTCTTATCTGCCGGAGGTTCTGACTTCCCAATTGAAATTTTGAAAAATGCCGGCGTTGACATGACAACGTCCGATCCATTTGAAAAGACAACTGCTGCCATGAATAAAGTGATGGATGAAATTGAAAAAATTCTGGATAAAAAGAAAAAATAGTCAGCCAAAAACCTGATATTAAAGCCTTCGTTTACAGCGAGGGCTTTATTTTTATACAGCTAATAACAAAAAAAAACGTCGCCATGAAAGAATACATTTTATTGTTTAGAGCCAATTATCAGGATATTGCAGGGGTTTCAGCAGAAGAAACACGAGAACGAAACAACCGGTGGATGGACTGGATTGACGATCTGGTTGACCAAAATCATTTGGCTGAGGGCGGAAATCATTTGACTCCGGAAGGAAAAGTTCTGCGGGCTAATGGTTCAATTACCAACGAACCTTTTGGCGAAACCAAAGAATCAATTCTGGGTTATATTCTCATCCTTGCCACCTCGCTCGACGATGCTGTTGAATTAGCCAAAAACTGCCCAATACTAGCCGGCAAAGGCACTTCAGTCGAAGTCAGAGAAATCAGTAACAATTAAAATTCAGTTATATAGCTGATTAAACAAACCGGATTTCTATTTCTTCACCTTTCTGATTCAGGGTAAATGTACCTTTCGGGGCCAACCTACAGCCACGTTTCTGAAACGACTGGGTGAGCTGATCCAGTATTTCAGTTTTGGAATCGGGCAAACAGTCTTCGTGGAAATAACAATAAATCTGCTTGTCGCTTTCGGCATCAAACTCAATCAGGAAGGCAGCGTGTTCCGGAAACACCAAATCGTCATATGCATAGGCTACATCAAGGTCGGTTGCTTCTTTAATTGATGCCCTCACTTTCTCTAAATCGCGAAATATCATAGTGTCAGTTTTAATTGTTTGTTGTTTCCCTTAAAGAACATCGAACCAGAATTTGATTTGATGAATCCGCTCAGCCTCTTCGTACGACTGGCATTTTACCAATTGCATGTTGATGGCATCTTCAAATTCAGTTTCATTAAAATCAAGAGTTTTGAGCAGATCTTCTTTCGAACTTTTATTGCATTCGTGTCTGAAATCACTATCGATAATGAATTTCCGAATGAAACTTATTGATTTTCCTAGTGCCATAACTATATGTTTTTAAGATTGACATGATGTTGAACTGCATGAACTGCACGAACTTGAACAAGCCGAATCACTCTTTGAAATCGCGTTAGTCAAAGGTTCCAGCAAATTTTCGGTGAACATCCGGATGTTTTCCTCAATACTCGCACTTTCGGCTTTGTAAACGGTCAGCCCACTATCGGTAAAAAATCCAAGAGCCATCAAAGGCATTTGGTAACTGATTACAGCTCCAATACCAATCCGTTTAAGTTCGGCTCCCAGGTTACCAACATTTTGGCTGATGCTTTTGGTTGGCAGCCATTCACTGGTCTGGTTGCTGCAATTGTAAATACAGGCCAGGCTGGCATTTCGAAAGCCCCGGGCGATACTCCTTTCGGAAGCATTATTCTCTGTAACTGGTAAAATGATCTTCATGGCTCTATCAATTAGTTTCGAATATTTACACTTTTCAAATTTTGATGTTCGTATTAATTCAAAACTTATACCTCAAAATCTAAATCATTAAATATTTGCACGTTAAATTTACCTGTCGGAGGATTATCCTACATTTACGTATCATTTTCATGGCTTAACTTACCAAAAAGTAACGATAACTGATTTCCTGGTGTCACAAGCACGATTTGCATTCTATCCGCTACTTTCGTAGTTTTAGGTTTTACCATTCAGGAACAAAATATGGGAATCCTTTTGCAATCTATACTTGGTTTGTTAACCAGCTTCTTTAGCTTTTTCTATTTCACCGATGTATTTCAGAATCGAAAATCGCTTTCCAACAAACCTTATCCGGGGCTTATGGGTGTAGGTTTTACAACCAATTTTCTCGATACGCTTGGCATTGGAAGTTTCGCACAGCAAACGGCTCTTTTCAAATTCTTTAAACTGGTCGACGATCGACTCATTCCCGGGACTATGAATGTTGGGAATACAATTCCAACGGTGGTTCAAGCCTTTATATTCATGACCTCAGTCAATGTTGATCCGGTTACACTGATATCAGTTTCAACTGCGGCTCCAGTCGGGGCTGTTCTCGGAGCAGGAATAGTTTCACGCATGTCACGCCGGAAAATTCAACAAGGAATGGGAATCGGTCTTTTTGTAGTTGCATTGATCATACTTTCCGGACTTCTGAATTGGCTGCCATTGGGAGGTGAAGCCATTGGATTATCGGGATGGAAACTAGTGTTAATCATTGTGATGAGTTTTATTTTTGGCGCACTGCAAACCATAGGCGTTGGATTTTATGCTCCATGTATGGCCATGGTATATGGACTGGGCATGAATCCACTGACTGCATTCCCAATTATGATGACTGCTACAGCGATGCTGATGGTGGCCGGAAGTTCAAGGTTTATTAAAGAAAATGCTTACGACCGAAAGACAGCCATTGCACTTACACTTGCAGGCGTTGCCGGAGTATTTCTGGCTGCATATGTAGTTAAGTCGTTGCCATTAATTGCGTTAAAATGGATTGTTTGTGCTGTGGTTCTTTACACATCGGTATTGATGCTTCGATCGGCACACAAAGAAAAATCAGAATAATCTTTCAAAATTAACCGATCTCCCGGCTTCAAAAGATCATATCTTTGTTTTAAATAAATCGGCTGACTATGATTCTAAAAATATTGTTCGTAATAGCCATCATCCTGCAATTTTTTGCGGTTGCAGTTGCTCTAAAACTCACACGGGTAACCAAATACAACTTTTCGTGGATGCTCCTGACCATTGGTTTTATTCTGATGGCGGTTATGCGTTTGGTCGAGTTTCTTCCTTATATCAGTGATATTAAACCCCAGGATTACCGCGAGATTTTTGTCTGGGGCGGGGTAATCACATCGTTGGCTTTTGCCATTGGCGTTTTCATGATCCAGAAGATTTTCAAGTACATGAAACGGGTGGAAGATTCGCGGCGGCTGACCGAAAAAATGTTCCTGAATACCATCATTCAGACCGAAGAAAAAGAGCGGAAGCGCTTCGCCAAAGACCTGCACGACGGACTTGGCCCTTTGCTTTCGAGCGTTAAAATGTCGGTTTCGTCGCTGGCACAAATGAAACACGACGAAGCCTCGCGAGAAATCGTTGAGAATACAGAATTGGTGATTAACGAAGCGATCAAAAGCCTGAAAGAAATTTCAGATAACCTGAGTCCGCATATCCTGAATAACTTTGGACTGGTGAGGGCACTCAACAATTTTGCCAACAAAATCAACATCACCAAAACCATTCGCATTAACCTGATTACCGAACTGAAAGATGAACGGTTTGATGCCAATGTGGAGGTAGTATTGTACCGCGTTATCTGCGAATTGATAAACAATACCGTCAAACATGCTCAGGCAAAAAAGATTAACATATCTTTGAGCATTGATGACGAATACATCACGATCATTTATAAAGATGACGGTAAAGGTTTTGATGTGAATAAAATAGTTGAACAACAGGGAAGTAGCGGCATGGGATTTTCAAACATTTATTCGCGCATCAATTCGTTGAAAGGTGAAATCAACATCGAAAGTGAAAACAAAAAAGGAACTTTGGTAACCATTAAAGTGCTGACGCATGACGAGTAAACAATCGAAACGAAAAGTAGTTATCGTTGACGACCATACCCTTTTCAGAAATGGGTTACGAATTTTATTAAACACGCTTGAAGACTATCAAGTAGTTGGAGAAGCGGCTAACGGCAGGCAATTTCTCGATCTGCTTGAAAAAAGTGTGCCTGATTTGGTTTTGCTCGACATCAACATGCCGGTTATGGATGGTATTGAGGCCGCGACCATTGCGCAAAAATTATACCCCGACCTGAAAATCATCACCCTTTCGATGTACGGCGAAGAAGATTATTACTACAAAATGGTGAATGCCGGAGTAAAAGGTTTTGTACTGAAAAATTCGGACATAAAAGAAGTAAAAACAGCGCTTGACGTGGTTTACGACGGCGGTTCATTCTTCTCGTCAGAATTGCTTCAAAACCTGGTGAACAGCCTGAAATCGTCATCCAAAAGCAAAGAAAGCCATGCCGAACTTTCGGAGCGCGAAATGGAAATCCTGATCCTGATTTGTCAGGGATTATCGAATCAGGAAATAGGCGATAAACTATTCATAAGCAAACGCACGGTTGACAAGCACCGCGCCAACATTCTCGAAAAAAGCGAAAGTAAAAACACTGCTCAGTTGGTAGTTTATGCCATCAAAAATAAATTGGTAGAGTTATAGGAAGACAGGAAAGTATAGATCAATCAACAGGATCAATTTCTGAAGAAGCATCCTTTTTCCGCCTGAATTTATTTTTGATTTTGACCAGGAATTCCTTCCCAATCAGGAAAATACTGAGGTAAAAGGTGATCTCTCCGGCAATAATCAGTCCTGTGGTAATTCCTGCAATTTTCCCGACTGAAAATCCCATAAAAGGCACCACCGGAATCATCAGCCAGATCAGGATTGAAATTATAAGAATGATATACCCAGCCAGTTTAGCCATTTTTCTTAAATTTCTTTCCCTTTATAACACCTTAAATCTAAAAAAGTTAATTGAAGCTGGTTTCAGTTTGGCTTCGAATCCGTTTTTGGAATTCTGCATCATTTTGTTTTTGATTTCTGTTACGCAATTCTTGCCAAAATCATTTGTCGATTCCAATGATGGAGCGGTATAGCTGATGTGTTCGGTCAGCTGTATTTGCTTATTTCCATTCAGATTACTAAAATTAATATGCGCAGGCATGATTTCTTTCTCCGACAAATTTAGTATGGTCACAACGATTTCCTTTTGGTCTTCAGAAACGCTTGCTATTGCATCAACCGTTTTGAGCGCTTTTTCCAGAACAGGAGAAGTTACTTCTATGGGTAAATTTTGCTGAAGTGTATATCGCTTGTAAGCCTGCAAAGGGGTATAAATTGTCTGAGAGTACGAGCCCTCTTTGCTCGTCATTATCGGAGCCAATACATTCACTGTTTGAGCCCAGGTTGCCAGCCCGATCACATCGGCATTTCGCTGAAATAAATTCAGAAATTTTCCGACAGCCAAAGCCTGTGCCCAGTTGTACGAGTATTCCATTTGGTAGTCGCCGCTACCCTTTCCTGAATTCAAATCCCAGATTCCCCACTCGTCAACGGCAAGTTTTAAAGGTTCCTGACGTGGAGGAAAGCGATACCAGGAAGAGAAATTTTCCACTTTTTCAGGCACTTTCTGAAGCAAGCTTCTCATGGTTTCAAAGTCGGTATTGAAAGCTTCGATACTATTCAGTAGCGTTAAATATCTCGAATCAGACGGGATGGAATATAGATGAATCGCCAGAAAATCGCAAACCGGATGCATCTCATCGATCACCTTTTTGCTCCATGCCAAATCGGTTGAATTCCCAACCAAGGTTAATTTCAACGAATTATCCTGAAGCTTCATTAACTTAACATACTGCCAGCTATCTTCGATGTATTTATCTACATTTTGATGCTTTCCGGCATCCGTAACTGCGTATTCTTCATTTCCGATGCCCCAGTATTTCACGTTGAAAGGCATTTCGTAACCATGCGACCGCCGCAGGTTTGCCCAATAGGTATCCCCGGTTCCGTTGCAATATTCTACCCAGTTCGATGCTTCATTAGGTGTTCCGGTGGCCATATTAACCACCAGAAAAGGCTCTGCTCCTATTTTGCGGCAATATTCAACAAACTCTGCTGTACCGAAATGATTATCGTTGATGCCGCCCCAAATCAGGTTCTTGCGCTTTGGCCGTTCGGCTTTTGGACCGATTCCATCCTGCCAATGGTAAATTTTGACCACAGTGCCACCCGGAAATCTCAGAATTGGTACATTGAGATCTTGCACCTTTTGAAGTACATCTTTCCTGAATCCGTTTTCGTCAGATAGCGGTGAGCCTTCTTCATAAATTCCACCATCAATACACCGACCTAAATACTCGATGAATTGCCCAAAAATCATTGGCGAAATCTTTTCAACAGGCTGGTTTAAATCAATCAATATTTTAGCCTCTCCGCTATTTTGAGCAAGAATACCCAAGACCGAAAATTGTAACACAAAAAACAAAGAAACCTTCTTGAAAATCATTATTAAACTCATCAAATCACGTATTTATATTTTCACAAAAATCATTTTTACAAATATTCTCGGGCAATTTCCTGCGCCTGCTGTCCATAAGAACCGCCAAACAGCAAATAATGGTTCAGGATGTGATAAAGCTGGTACAACCGCATTCGTTGCAGCCAACCCTCTGGAAGTGGAAACTCTTCCTGATAAGCATCCCAAACGCGTGAAGAAAATCCGCCAAACAATTGCATCATTCCGAGTTCCATTTCCCGATCGGCATAATAGCAGGCCGGATCAATCAATGCCGGTCCATTGGCCGTGTACATGTAATTTCCCGACCATAAATCGCCGTGGATAAGCGAAGGAACCGTTTTATGCGCCAGCAAAACCGGAATTTTATCCACAAGTTTCTCATACAAATTCTGCTCTCCCAACGACATTCCACGTGCTTCTTTAATTTGTTGTACCAACGCCCAAATCCGGCGCTCAGCATAGAGTTCAGACCAATTGTCGGTACAGGTATTATCCTGAATCGTAGTTCCGCAGTAATTGGAATGATGGAAACCAAATGCTGGCGCTGTTTTTCGGTGAAGTTGTGCAATTCCACGCCCCAAACGTTCATCCATTCCTGAAGTATTGGTTGCCGGTTGTAAATATTCCATCAGCAATAATCCGGGAGAATCATCAACTTCCCTACTCCAGAACACTTTCGGAATGACCAAAGAATTGCCTGCACTACTCATTTCATTCAGACAGGAAGCCTCTTTCATAAACATATCCGTTGGAGCAGAAGCATTCCACTTCAGGAAAAAATTGCCCACCGATGTACTTATTTTCACTGCATGATTGATACATCCGCCGCCAACTGATCGGGAACCTGTTAATTGAACCGATGAACCATAAATAGTCGTCAGCTTTTCAATGCACAACTGAATGATATCCTGCTCGCGAAAATAACTCATAATCCTACTTTTTTACAGCACTCAAAAGTCGCAATTTGATTCAAAATAAAAAACCGGATAAACTTAATTTACCCGGTTTGTATTGTATTAATCTAACATTTATCTATGAGCAATCGGATCTGCATTACCATCCGGATCGCCGGTAACAAAACCATCAGTATGTATTCTTCCCAACAGTAACAATCCGGCTACATGCGGTGCAGCCATTGAAGTTCCGGACATGGTTGCATATCCGCCATCTTTGTCTGTTGAATAAATGTAAACTCCAGGCGCGCAATAATCAACCGGAGGATTACCAAAATTCGAAAATGAAACCCATCTGTCACCTTCCCACATGGCTGAAACTGTGTATATATTTGGACCATTGACACGAGCCGGGGAATGATTGTTTGCATCATCCGATTCATTGCCGGCAGCCAATGCAAATTCAACTTTACCTGATGCATTTAATACTGCATCATCAAGTGCCTGTGAAACACCGCCGCCCAAGCTCATGTTCGCAACATCTCCTCTAACGCCCTTAGAAGCAACATAATTGACTCCGGCAATAACTCCGGAATTGGTACCACTGCCCTGCCGGTTAAGCACACGAACCGAAACAACAGTAGCTCCGGCAGCCACTCCAACCACACCAACACCGTCATTTTTTGCAGCAATAGTTCCTGAAACGTGGGTTCCATGACCGTTTTCGTCCCAAGGTGTCGTTTTCCCGCCTAGAAAAGTTGCAGATCGTTTATAATCAACATTCAAATCAGGATGAGTCAAATCAATACCTGTATCAATTATCCATGCTGTTTTTCCGGTTCCATCACCGGGACCTCCAACCCTTTCAATTCCCCATAGTGCAGGTGGAGGTGTCGGCCCAGGTTTTCCGTTCACTTCAATTGGTGACAATGAAATGACCTGATCGGCTTCTACAAACTTTACAAATCCATCAACACCCATTTTTTTTGCCTGTCCGGGCGCCATCTTTACCGTAAAGCCTTGCAAAGCCGTTTCGTAAACCTCTTCAATTTCTCCGGTTACTTCATATTTCTTCAGCAAGCCTAAGGCTTTTTCTTTTACTTTGAAATTTCGGGTTTGCAGATCAGCATCCATCAACCCGGCATCTTCTTTCAACACAACAATGTATTTTCCAGCAACTGATGCACTTTTCAGACTCAGCTCTTCTTCATAAGTTGAGTTGATTGTTTCCTTTTGCGAACATCCAGCTATCATTAAGCCTGCCAGAAAGACTGTTGTTAATACGTTTAGCTTTTTCATAGTCATTCGATTTTTAAGGTATTATAAATTTCAGGAAGGAACAATAAACAAATGCTTTTCACATAAATTCCCCTTCTATCAAATTTACAAAATCTAAATCAAATTTCAGGAGAGTTTGACCTAAAGTATTCACATTCTTAAGTTTGATGTTTGCATCTAACCAATTCGTCGCGAGAATCTGTAACAACTCTTAAAACGAAAAGCCGTTTTCGAACGAATCGAAAACGGCTTTCAGTATATATTAAATCCTTATTTATTCAGTAAAAATTGCTTAAAGTCAGCAAATTCAGTACTTAACGGAATTGATAGTTTTTCACCTTTCATAAAGGCAGCCAGTTTCTCCGGAAGGACAACTGTCCCTTCACCTAAAACACTTTCAACCGTTTCAGTGAATTTGGCCGGATGGGCTGTCTCAAGGAAAACTCCAACTTCTCCATCCTTTAAATCGGCTTTTAACGCACGATAGCCTACAGCACCATGAGGGTCGAGCATGTATTTTTCTTCTGTGAAAACCTGTTTCATGGTATCGCGAATTTCCTTATCAGAGTAACGATAGCCAACCATTTCGGTCGAAATTTCCAGATGTGAATGGTTATACAATTCAAGTATACGGGCAAAATTACTCGGAGCGCCTACGTCCATGGCGTTGGCAATCGTTGAAACCGATGCCCGGGGTTCATATTTACCGGACTTCAGGTATTTATAAACAATGTCGTTTTCGTTATTCGCAGCGATAAACCGCTTAACAGGCAATCCCATGAATTTGGCAAACAATCCGGCTGTCAGGTTTCCGAAGTTGCCACTTGGCACCGAAAATACCACTTCACCATCAACTCCTGCCTCACGCAGGCGCGCATAGGCATTGAAGTAGTAAAAAGCCTGCGGAAGGAACCGTGCCACATTAATCGAGTTGGCAGAAGTCAACACCATTTTTTCGTTCAACTCTTTGTCGAGAAAAGCCGATTTCACAAGTTTCTGACAATCGTCAAAAGTTCCATCAATTTCGAGCGCGGTGATGTTTTTTCCCAGAGTAGTAAACTGTTTTTCCTGAATGTCGCTCACCAAACCTTTCGGATACAACACATAGACTTTAATTCCAGGCACATCATAAAATCCATTGGCAACAGCGCTTCCGGTATCTCCTGAAGTGGCAACCAATACATTGACCTCTTTTTTGAATCCCTGGAGGAAATACCGAAGCAGACGAGCCATAAACCGGCCGCCAACGTCTTTAAATGCCAAGGTTGGTCCATGAAACAATTCAAGTGAATACATTGAATCGCTTACTTTTACGATCGGGCAATCAAAATTAAGGGTATCTTCAACAATCTCTTTCAGAGTATTTTCAGGGATATCATCCCCAAAGAATTTTTTGGCAACTTCAAACGAGATTTCCTGAAAACTCAACTGATGTATGCGTTTAAAAAATTCAGGGCGGAATTCTTCAATCCGTTCGGGCATAAACAACCCATTGTCGCTTGCCAATCCTTTGGTAACTGCCTCCATTAGCGATACTGAAGGAACAGTTTTATTAGTGCTAAAATATTTCATTTTAGTTATTCAAATTTCAGACTCTAAAGTTAACAATCAAGGTTGGAACCTTTCAACTTTTAGATTAAAAAATTATTAGTTAATTACTAATTTTAGTTAATAATGCTTTCATAAACTGGTCACCTTTCAAAATGCCATACGAACCTTTCGCAACCTCAAATTCATCATAGAATTGAGCACTATCGGGGGTTTCGCCAGGTTTATATATAATAAATGGCACTGGGTTACGTGTATGAATCTTGGTTGCACAAGGCGTTGGGTGATCAGGCAAAACGGCTATGGTAACCGGCTCATCCATTTTTTCGGTTTCTTCAACCAGAAATTTGACAATTCGTGAATCCAAATAACCAATGGTTTTTGTTTTCAGGTCCACATCGCCTTCATGCCCGGCTTCATCGCTGGCCTCCACATGCAAATAGACTAAATCATGGTCTTTTAGGGCATCAATTGTTGCCTTAGCTTTTCCTTCGTAATTGGTATCGTACAGGCCTGTTGCACCCTCCACTTTAATCACATCCATTCCGGCATAAACGCCAATTCCCTGAATCAGATCAACAGCCGAAATTACAGCCGATTTTTCAATGCCGAAAAGTTCTTTTAAGGTCGGCATTTGTGGTTTGTAACCCGGAGACCACGGCCAGATACTGTTGGCAACTTCTTTCCCTGCTTCTTTCCGTTTCAGGTTAACCGGATGATCGGCCAGTAATGCCTGTGAGCGCAAAATCAGGTAATTCAGCAATTTGGAAGTTGCAGCAGATTCCTCATTTTCTGCTTCAATCAAACATGGACGAAATGGTTTTCCAGGAACATCATGTGGCGGGGTGCAACTCATGTACTTTTTTCCGCCTTTAATAACCAGCAAATGCCGGTATGAAACGCCGGGATAAAAACGGATTATTTCGTTGCCCAGTTTTTTATTCAGGTATTCGATTAGCTCGTAAGCTTCAACATTGGATATATGCCCGGCTGAGTGATTCTTGATATTTTCATTTTCAATGGTTAATAAATTACAGCGCAGAGCCAGATCGTTTTCATCCAGAGTAACACCTATACTGGCTGCTTCGAGCACACCGCGACCTTCAAAAACCCGATGAACATCGTAACCCAATACCGACATGTTTGCAATTTCACTTCCCGGATGCATATCTTCCGGAACCGTTTTCAGTAGACCTGTCCTACCCCTTTTCGCCAGACTGTCAATTACAGGCTTTTCGGCCATCTGAAGCGGAGTTTTTCCACCATATGCAGCCAATGGCTCATCGGCCATTCCATCTCCCAAAACAATTATATATTTCATAAAAATCAGTTCAAAGTATATTTTTCAGTATCAGGTATCAACAACTACAATTAACCAACAAAGTTCACCCAATGTCAAAATCCTGATACTAGATACTTTTGGCTTGTGTCTTTTTATATATTCGAAACTCTGATGATATCAGCAAAAACCCCGGCGGCAGTTACTGCAGCGCCTGCGCCATATCCCTTAATAATCATCGGATATTCAAGATAACGTTCAGTATTAAACATCACCAGATTGTTCGATCCCTGAAGGTCGGCAAACGGATGGTTTGCTTCAATCTGCTGAAGCCCAACTTCGGCTTTCCCATCTTCGAACTTGGCTACAAAACGCCAGAGAAGACCTTCAGCAGCAAGCTTTTTCCGGTTGGCCTCAAATTCAGCATCCATTTCAGGTATCCTTTTCCAAAAATCGTCTACGCTTCCTTCAAAATAGTTGGAAGGAATAAATGTATTGATTTTGACGTCTTTCATATCGAACTGATGACCCGATTCGCGCACGAGAATCAGTAGCTTTCGGGCTACGTCAACACCACTCAAATCTATACGTGGATCAGGCTCGGCAAATCCCAGATCTTTAGCCATCCGAATAGTTTTACTCAAAGGAACAGTTTCGCTAATGGTATTGAAAATAAAGTTAAGTGTTCCAGACAAAACAGCTTCAATTTTCACAATGGTATCGCCCGAATTGACCAAATCGTTCAAGGTGGTAATAATTGGCAAACCAGCACCAACATTGGTTTCAAAAAGGAATTTAGCACCTTTCCGCTTGGCCGTTTTCTTCAGAAGCGCATAGTTTTCGTATTCCGACGAAGCTGCTACTTTATTGGCTGTAACAATCGAAATGTTGGCATTCAGCAATTCGGCATATAATCCGGCAGCCTGATCGTTAGCAGTGCAGTCCACAAAGATGGAATTGTACATGTTCAGGCCGATAATTTCATTTTTAAAGTTTTCGAGGCTCGAATCCTGACCTTCAGTCGTCATTTTTTCGCGAAAAGTGGCAATATCGATACCCTCGCGATTAAATAGCATCTTCTTTGAATTGGCAACTCCGGCCAGTTTAATCTTGAGGTGTTTTTCTTTCAGCAATTTAGGCTGCTGTTGTTTGATTTGTTCGAGCAGATTTCCGCCCACCAAACCAATTCCCAACAGGAAAACGTTCAGCTCAACATTCTCCGACAAAAAGAACGATTCGTGGACCACGTTCAGGGTTTTGCGCAAATCCGAGATTTTAACAACCCACGAAATATTCAACTCCGAAGCTCCCTGTGCGATAGCAATAATGTTCACCCCGTTTTTACCGATGGTGTTGAACAATTTTCCGGCAACTCCGGTGGCATGTTTCATATTTTCACCAACAATAGCCACAATCGCCAGATTCTCTTCAATCGTAATTTTATTGATCTGGTCGAGCTGAATTTCGCGCTCAAATTCGCGTCTGATTGCTTCTTCAGCTTTTGACGAACTGGATGAATCTATGGCAAAACTGATCGAGTTTTCAGAAGAAGCCTGCGAAATCAGGATGACATTCACATTTTGACGAGCCAGCGCTCCGAAAAGACGGGCAGAAATGCCTGTAACGCCTACCATTCCTAATCCCTGAATGGTAATGAGGGTAATATTTGAAATGGACGAAATACCTTTGATTGGCAAGTCTTTCCCGTTAAGCCTGCTATCGGTAATCAACGTTCCTTCGGCTTCTGGCTCCATCGTATTTTTAATCCTGACGGGTATTCCTTTCTTGTACACCGGGAGAATAGTCGGCGGATATATAACCTTTGCACCAAAGTGCGAAAGCTCCATCGCCTCCGAATAACTCAGGGTTTTAATCGTATATGCTTTGCTGATCACCCGCGGATCGGCAGTCATAAAGCCATTCACATCGGTCCAGATTTCGAGCGAAGTGGCATCGACGGCCGCTGCCAAAATAGCACCGGTATAGTCTGAACCTCCACGGCCTAAAGTGGTGTACTCGCCGGCATCGTTGCTCGAAATAAAACCCGGAACAATGGCAATACCCGAAAAGGAGGCAAAAGCATCCTGAATGAGCTGATTGGTTTGTCCAAAATCGACAATGGCTTTTCCAAAATCGCTGTTTGTCTTGATCAGCTTACTTGAATCAAACCATTTCGATTCAGGAATAAATTCTGAAATAATAAGTGATGAAAGGCGTTCGCCAAAGCCGCCGATTTTATCCAGCGTTTTTGGTGTGAGCTCTCCAATCAAAGAAACTCCCTGTATGATTCGTTCAAGTTCTTCAAGCAGAATCGTGGTTTTCTCCTTAATGTCAGCTTGTTTTTCAGCAACAAATAGTTTTTCAATCGTTTGGTAGTGGCGCGTGTTAATTTCCGTCAATTCAGCCTGAAAGTAGCCGGTTCCAATCGCAGCCATTTTTGCTGCACTCAAAATTTTGTCGGTAATTCCACCCAAAGCCGAGACTACAACGATCACATCGTCATCCTGCCCCATCAGGATTTCCTTTACCTTTTGAATATTTTCAGCACTTCCGACTGAAGTACCTCCAAACTTTAAAACTTTCATAACCTTTTTGAATTAAAGGAATAACTTAAAATCTACAAGCATTTTAAGCTTCCTGATTGATATTTATTACAAATAAACCACGGTTCTTAATAATCTATCAGAAATCGCGGCAAAAGATACGATTAAAAAAAATCCGGATCTAACAGCACAGCTGCCAAACCCGGACATGACTGTATTTTTAAACTTTATTTAATTTACCGTCGTCGTTGCGGTAATTGCTTCAAATATTTTAGCTTCCAGTTCCTGTGCTAATTCAGGATTGTCGCGAAGTACCGTTTTTACCGATTCACGCCCTTGTCCAAGCTTGGTATCTCCGTAACTAAACCACGATCCGCTCTTTTTGACGACATTGAGTTCAACGCCCAAATCAACGATTTCTCCGGTCTTTGAAATACCTTCGCCATACATGATGTCGAATTCCGCTTTTTTGAATGGCGGAGCCACTTTATTCTTAACAACTTTCACTCGGGTATGGTTTCCCTGGGCTTCTTCACCGTCTTTAATCTGACCAATACGGCGAATATCCAAACGTACCGAAGCATAAAATTTCAGTGCATTACCACCGGTAGTCGTTTCAGGATTACCAAACATGACACCGATTTTCTCGCGCAACTGGTTAATGAAAATAACGCAGGTTTTGGTGCGGTTGATGTTGGCGGTCAATTTACGCAAAGCCTGAGACATCAAACGAGCCTGAAGTCCCATTTTGGAATCTCCCATCTCTCCTTCAATTTCGGCTTTTGGAGTCAAAGCTGCTACCGAGTCAATAACGATAATGTCCACAGCTCCCGAACGAATCAGGTTATCGGCAATTTCCAGTGCCTGCTCACCATTATCAGGTTGCGAAATCAGCAATTCGTTGATATCAACGCCTAATTTTGTAGCATATCCCGGATCAAACGCATGTTCAGCATCAATAATGGCAGCAATACCACCAGCTTTTTGAGCTTCAGCAATGGCATGAATGGCCAAAGTAGTTTTACCTGAAGATTCAGGCCCGTAAATTTCGATGATTCTTCCCTTTGGATAACCACCAACGCCCATTGCAATATCTAATCCTATTGATCCTGAAGAAATTGATGGAATCTCTTCAACTACACGGTCGCCTAACTTCATAATCGAGCCTTTGCCATAGCTTTTCTCGATTTTATCCATTGTCAACTGCAGAGCTTTCAGCTTTTCGATGTTCTGTTTTGATTTTTCGTCGTTTGCCATTTTATTTAATATCTAATGCTTTAATGATTTGATCGGTATGGTTTTTTGTATCAACTTTTTCAAAAATATCTACAATAATTCCTGATTCGTCAATTACAAAAGTGGTGCGCATAACGCCCATATACTTTTTCCCGTACATACTTTTTTCACCCCAAACGCCATAAGCCTGAAGCATTTCTTTCTCAGTATCAGCAATCAGGTTAAACCCGAAATGAAACTTATCGGCGAACTTTTTATGTGAAGCAACACTGTCGGGACTAACGCCAACAACTTCGTAGCCTTTTGCCAACCAAGCCTGGTAATTATCGTTCAAATTGCAGGATTCAGCGGTACAACCCGGCGTATTATCTTTCGGATAAAAGTAGATAATTAGCTTTTTACCCTTAAAAGTTTCCAATGAAACGTTCTCATTGTTTTGATTTAACCCATGAAATTCAGGAGCTTTATCACCTTTACTTAAAGATGTCATTATCGAATGTTTTTAAGTTAGACAAATATACTTGAAATATTGATATGATTCAGTCGCAACAAAACGTTGTTAATAAAATAAACCAGTGCTTTCGTATCAAGAGCTAGCTACATTTTTAGTAATTTTAAAGCCGAATAAAACAAATACTGAATATGTTAATTCAATTTTCAACAAGCATAAAAACAACACTCATTCTCCTATTGTTTACAATTGGCGGATTAAATTTACATGCCAGCACTTCATCAACTGAGCTGCACCAAAACGACACAATCACAACCGTAATACCGGCAGTTTCTCAGACTGATGTATTAGTTATTCCTGAAAATGCACAAAAAGAACCAATCAGCTTTCAGGTAAATTCGGCGGTCAGCTACTTCAGTTTTATTCATTTTGTAAAAAGCGAATCGAAAAAGATATTCTATAAAGCCTGGCAGAAACAGAAGGAAGTCGACAAGCTTTCTGCACAAACCGACAGCTTACGAAAATCCTACGCCGACTCATCCGACGACCAGAAAGAGAAAATTTCGACCCAGATTTTAAAAGCGGAACAGCAACTTATGACCTTGAATGAAGAGATTCCTGCTTTGTACGAGAAAGTCAGGAATGAAGAAAACCAATACTGGCAATCGGCTTCAGCTGATGAAAAAGCTAAGTTTCAGGAGAAAATCAAGTTGTTTCAAGACAGCATCCAACAAGCAACAGCGTTATCGCACAAGCAAATACTTCCTGACACCATTACTTATTACCAGGCAGAGCCGAAACCTGTTGTCAATACAGAACCTGTTTCAGCAATAATCTATAAAATTCAGGTTGGTGCCTACAAAGGGAAAATGCCTGAAACTGCAGCCAAATCGATAAAAAAGCTTGGTTTATTGCGAAAAGTTGAAAGTTATAAAGACGAAAAAGGTGTTACGGTGTACACAACTGGTAGCTTAAAGCAATATCAGGATGCCTTAACCATGCAGGGACAAGTTAAATTGGAAGGAATAAAAAATGCTACGATTGCGGCTTACAATAATGGGAAAAGAATCACATTGGAGGAAGCCCGGAAATTAAATAATGAACCTGTCAAACCATAAGTAGTTTTACTGAAACAAAAGTCTCGGTAAATTGTATTAGATATAGAGTTTATTGACACAATATCAGTCGATTATTCAACAATTAAAAATTCAGTTTATCTCAAAATTATGACACGAACAGCTCCACATAAAGAAAAAGATGAAGAACAAGATGTCAGAAACAAAAAAGAGAAGTTTCTGGTTCTTCACAACGATGACTATCACACTTTCGACTATGTGATCGACGCATTAATCAATATTTGCGAGCACGATATGATTCAGGCTGAGCAATGTACACTTCTAGTTCATTATAAAGGGAAATGTGATGTTAAAAAGGGAAGTTTTTCTTATCTTAGACCAATGAAAAACGCTCTGGTTCAAAAAGATCTCAGGGCAACCATCGATTAATCCTGAATTATGAATTTCCTGATCATTATCTTCCTGGTCATTTTGGGTATTGTTTTATTGCTGATCGAGGTCACCATTTTACCCGGGATTACCGTTGCCGGGGTCGGAAGTTTTTTGGTACTTGTTTATAGTGTCTATCTGGCTTTCACCAGTTACGGATCGTTGGTTGGTTTTTTAACCCTTGCTTTTGTTTTAATCGTATCTCCACTACTTGTCTACTATTTTTTCAAAGGTAAAGCCGGAAAATCGATGGTGCTCAACACGGTGATTACAGGCGTTGCCAACGAGATTAATCCCGAGAAAGTTAAAGTTGGCGATATTGGAGTTACGATTGGCCGTCTGGCTCCTATGGGGAAAATAAAAGTGAATGATGAAGTAGTTGAAGTAAGGTCAACCGGAGCTTTTGTAAATCCGGGTGAAAAAGTAAAAATTATTAGCATCGAAAAATCACTAGTTACTGTTGAACCTTTAAACCTATAATAATGGAACAAATTCAAGGTCTTGGAGTATTTGGACTGATCATCGGAATTTTCATCCTCATGGTCATCCTGCTGTATTATATCCCCGTTGGGCTGTGGTTTTCAGCACTTGTTTCCGATGTGCGTATTTCGCTTATTCAGTTATTCCTAATGCGGTTTCGAAAAGTACCGCCATCGGTTATTGTCCGTGCGCTAATCGAAGGAACGAAAGCCGGACTGGTACTTAACCGTAACGAACTCGAAGCGCATTATCTGGCCGGAGGGCATGTTGAAAAAGTGGTTCACGCCTTGGTTTCGGCACAGAAAGCCAACATCGAACTGAGCTTTAAAATGGCTACCGCCATTGACCTTGCCGGACGCGATGTATTTCAGGCCGTACAAATGTCGGTAAACCCAAAAGTTATTGATACTCCACCGGTTGCTGCGGTTGCTAAAGATGGTATTCAGCTGATTTGTCGCGCCAGGGTTACCGTTCGCGCTAACATCAAGCAGTTGGTTGGAGGTGCCGGTGAAGAAACTGTTCTCGCCCGTGTTGGCGAAGGTATTGTATCTTCCATTGGGTCATCGCACACACACAAAGCTGTTTTGGAAAATCCTGATTCAATCTCGAAAGTGGTATTGGGAAAAGGGTTGGATGCCGGAACCGCGTTCGAAATTCTTTCCATCGACATCGCTGATATCGACATCGGTAAAAACATTGGAGCCGGACTGCAGATGGACCAGGCTGAAGCGGATAAAAACATTGCCCAGGCCAAAGCTGAAGAACGCCGTGCTATGGCCGTTGCCCTTGAGCAGGAAATGAAAGCAAAAGCACAGGAAGCCCGCGCCAAGGTTATCGACGCCGAAGCACAAATCCCAATGGCAATTGCTGAAGCATTCCGTAACGGCAATCTGGGCATCATGGATTACATGAAATACAAAAACATCATGGCCGACACTGCGATGCGCGATGCCATTTCAGGAGAAGAACAGAACAAAAAGAAAAAATAGTACGGACCGGACATGTCCTGTCCATACCTCTCATAAAAAAACCTTGTCGTTTCGCGACAAGGTTTTTTTATGAATAAAACTGATCGCTCTGCCAATTGGCGACATTGTTTTCAACGTAGTTTGCAATTTTGCTGAATTCCTCCTCGTCTCGAACAATATGATCGTGGAATCGTTCCTGCCATTCAAAATCGGCATAAATACAACGAGCCTGTTTGGTAACAATTGATTTATATGACCCAATAATAGACGAAAGGGTATCTTTTCCCTGATTGCGATATCGCAATTCACCAGGCGTTTTAGGTTCGGTGATAGAATTGTCTAAATTGGCATCGGAGTGTGTAGAAACAGAGCACTGTCCTGTCTTCATGTTAATATCGTCAATAACGCGCCTATCGTCCAGTTTATCAATCACCAATATTCCATGAATGTGATTGGGCATAACCACAAACACATCCAATTTCACAAATGGAAAATGTTCGGTTATTGTTCGCCAAAGATCTTCGGCCAATTGTCCGATTTCGGATAATTGCATGGCGGGGTTTGTCGGGTTTGTAGAGACAGGGCAATGCCCTGTCTCTACGTTATTCCCAGTTACAATTTCCCCAAAATAATGCTCCCTATGCGCGGTACAAATGGTTACAAAATAGGCCGCATTCCATCCATAATTCCACCAATCAGCACGGGCTGACGGGATTCGGTATTTATTCTGAAATTTGTCGGACATATCATCTGGGGTTAATCAATTATCGTAGAGACAGGGTATCACCCTGTCTGCATAGCGCGACCTAAAAAATCAACCAATTTCAAAAGACAGGGCAGTGCCCTGTCTCTACACATCAAACCGGATTAAAGCGTAATTCTTAGATACCGGTTATAGGCTTCATCCCAATCCAATTCATTAGATGGGACAAACCGAACGAGTTCGCTCGAATCAGCCACAATCTGGCGAATTTCAGCCAAAGAACCAACGTACCCCAGCGCTTTCGCCTGAATCATGATATTTCCAATAGCAGTAGCTTCAGTTGGGCCGGCAACTACATCCAGCCCAGTAGCATCAGCGGTTAGCTGGTTCAGAAAATGATTGTTGGCGCCACCGCCAATGATATGAATAACGTCAATCGAGTGATCGGAAACATCGCGGATTTGCTCCAACGTAAAACGGTATTTAAGGGCAAGACTATCGTAAATACAGCGAATAACTTCACCATGATTTTGTGGTGTACCCTGCGCCGTTTGATAGCAAAAATCGCGTATAGCCTGAGTCATATCCCGCGGATTCAGGAACATCGGATCGTCCGGATTGATCAGGAATTGAAATGGTTCTGATCTGCGTGCCAGTTCTACCATCGCAGTCCAGGAGTATTTCATTCCTTCTGCTTCCCAAATTCGTTGAACTTCCTGAATGAGCCACATGCCCATGATATTTTTCAGAAAACGGGTTGTACCATCAACCCCACCCTCGTTGGTAAAATTGAGTTGGCGGGTTTCTTCTGAAATATGAGGTTTTTGGCATTCAATGCCCATGAGCGACCAAGTCCCGGAGCTGATGTATGCAAAATTATTCAGGGATCCAGGAACAGAAACGATAGCCGAAGCAGTATCGTGCCCCGCAACTGCAATAACCGGAACCGATTTGCTACCAGTTTCGACTGCTACTTCCTTCGTGATATTTCCAAGAATAGTGCCCGGCAAAATAATCTCCTGAAGAATGTGTTTTGGAATTCCAACCTTTTCAACCAATTCGTAACTCCAATCACAAGTTCCGGGAACAATCATCTGACTGGTGCTGGCAATCGAAAATTCGCTCTTTTTCACTCCTGAAAACAAATAATTGAGCGCATCGGGCATAAAAAGGATGGAGTCGGTAATTTCCATCAGCGACGATTGGTCTTTCACCATCGAAAACAGTTGAAACAAGCTATTGAACTGCATAAACTGAATTCCCGTCTGCGCATAAACATCCTCCTGTGGAATAATCTGAAACAGGTCGTCCATCGAAGTATTGGTGCGCGAATCGCGGTAGGCAAACGGAAGGGAAATGATTAAACCTTCTTTGTTCAGATGCACAAAATCAACTCCCCAGGTATCAACCCCGATTGATTCAGGCTGTATTCCATACTCTTTGACGCACTTTTTCAACCCGGTTTTCAGTTCATTGAATAAGCTGAAGATATTCCAGAAATAATGTCCGTTAATCAATTGCATTTGATTGATAAATCGATGAATTTCTGTCAATTCAAGTTTATCGTTGGTTAAAGTCCCCAAAATGGCACGTCCGCTGGATGCGCCAAGATCGAAAGCTAAAAAGTATCTTTTGCTCATATCATAGATTCTTAATTAAGCATACAAAGAAAACTAAATACGCAGGATAAGGTATCGTGTGGAATCCTGAAAAGAAGGAAGTGTCTAAAGTAAAAAATCAATCCTTCAGTAATTCTGTCCTTCAATCCTTCCGTTACTTAAAAAAACTTATCAGCGAACTTTATGTACTGCTGCCAGTCGTACAAGGTCAAATCATGTTTTCCGGAGCGGATATGGTAACCAATTGTACCCATTACCGGATGATTTACTTCGGGCATTACTTTCGAAGGCAATCCTTCCAAACCAAGCAATTCGTAAACTGCCGAAGCATATTTTGCTGATAAAAATTCACCTCTCGGATCGGCCCACTTGTCACCTTCGGCACTGGCCACATACAACGGACGTGGTGCAATCAAGGCCAAAAGCATGTGCTGATCAACTTGTAATTCTTCTTCGTTATTATTGTATTTCAGAAAATTACCACAAAACCAATGAGGAAATGAAGTATTGATAATTTGAACGGTTTCGCCGAAGATACGCTTCGAAAGCGCTGCCCCGCCACAACCCGATTCGTTTGAAATCACCATCGCAAACCGCTGATCGGTTGCACCTGCCCACAAGGCTGTTTTACCCAACCGGGAATGACCTAAAACAGCTACCTTTTTTGAATCAACTTGCTCATCCTTTTCCAGATAATCCATTACCCGCGATAATCCCCAGCTCCAGGCAGCAATCGAGCCCCACTCGTCATATTTAGGTCGGGTCTGATTTTCCTGATAAAAAAACTGTTCGATGCCATCTGAAAAATCATTTTTATCGGGATCAACATCACCGTAATACACCGTTACCAAACCATATCCGGCTTTAATAATTTCTTCAACCGGCCAACGATTTGAAGCCGTCGCCCTCGACTGTTCAGTAACCTGATTGTTAATGATTCCGACAGATGGATCGTTGTTGACCCATGATTCGGTTAGACGAATATTTGGATCGTTATAAACAGCATGATTTCCGGAGAAATTATAGGCCAGAAAAACCGGGGCTTTTTGTTGTGATTTAGGCAGGTACATCAGCACATTTACCTCAAGACTTCGGTCTCCTTTTTTGAAGAATAAGGAAAGTTGTTTTCGTTTGGCCAAACCATTAATGGCATCGTCCGACGTTTCCCAAACTTTCACATCCGAAATGTCCAATTTCCCCGGGACCTTTCCGTAAACTTCATCGGTGAATTTCTTCAAAATCTCCGGACGTTGTTTGTTGAACCAGACTTTGGCTGATTTCACTTTGCCACCGTTAAACCGGGTTAATACATCAGGAAGTTTATACTCCGGAACGTTCGCCTCGTCGTCAATTACATTCCTTTTTTGAGCAAAAGTTTCTGAAACGAAAAGAACTGAAAACAGCAGTGCAAATAGTATGGCTTTCATGTGTAGTTGAAATGTTAGTTTAGTTTACGAAGATAAAAATCTTTATGCTGTTCATTTCCAGTTTTAGAAATAAAGCGGGCAAAAATTTCACGAAATGGGCTATGTAATGAGAATAAAACAATGTCGCACTCCCTTTCTGTTTACCCCTAAATCTCACAAATGGACTTAACTCATTGATAATCGATTGCGATGTACACAGCCTAAGCCCCTTCAGTGGTTTAGGGTAAAAAATACCACAATAAATATTTTGTAGACCTTAATACTGAAAGTTGATAAAGAAATTAGGTGTCATGCCCAATGATCTCACATAGGTAGTTTCGTTAAAAGAAGTGCTGTCGAAGTTGAAATCGCGCGAATAAATATCGTTGTAATTGCTCTGATTTAAACAATTAATCAGCGATGCCCCCAGTTTTATCTGAACTTTTCGAATGTGAATATTGTAATTGACCGAAAGATCCAGACGTTTAAAATCGGGCAAGCGGTCGTAGGTAAACCTTGCGGTAAGCGTATTATCAACAGTTTGGTTGGTCACATAAGGTTGTCCGGTTGAATAAATCCACATACCCGAAAAATTCCATTTTTTCCAGCTCAGTATGTTGGTCCATTTCAGTTCGTGCGCCTTGTCGTAAGGTGCCGGAATATCAACGCCCTGATTGATATCCTTAAAGTTGCGGACCGATTGACTTCTGGAATAAGCAATCCAGCTAGTGAAGATACTGCTCTCGTATTTGAATAAAAGATCGATTCCAACCGCCTGACCTTCGCCAGTAATAAATTTACTTGGAAGCAATTTTCGCAACTGTCCGGGCGGGGTAAAACTTCCAGGGTCAGCATTTTTCTGATACGGTGGAATGTACAGAAATAACTGAAGGCCATCAATGGTTTTATAATAAGCTTCAGCATCGAATGTAAAACGCTTATAACTTAAGTTCGTTCCGGCAATAAGATGGTCTGACGATAAAACAGGATGTTTGGTTCCGTCGGAAATAACCCAGAAATCGCGGTTATAGCCATACGACTGTGTTGGTGCCACTTTGCCAATAAACTGATAATATCTTCCGGCGGCAAATTTCAGTTTGATAAAATCGTTGATGCGGTAATTGCCCGAAACGCGTGGTTCGTAATAAACTCCAGACGATAGATTATAGGTACTTATCCGTCCGCCAAATTTCAGGCTTAAATTTTTTATAACCTGCGTATTGAACTGAAGAAATGCCGAATGAAGCCATGACGAGTTGGCTATGTCAGAATAATAAGCGTCGGTTCCGGCGCTTTTGAAGTAAGTAAACTCGTTGAATTTGCTTTGGAAACCAAAGTCAATCGAATTCTTCAGGTTAATCGCAAACTGGTTCTTTAAGCTGGCCGAAAAGTCGTTCAGCTCGTTTTCTTCGTACGAGTCGAAAACACCGACAACCACGTTTTTAGACTTAACGCGCGAAGTAATTGTTGTTTGGTTATCGTACTTATTTTGGTATCCCGAATAGCCAACTTGGAGGTTCGAGAAGAATTTTTCGTGCCATTGTTTGATCCACGAGAAGCTAAATCCGTAATTTCCCCAGTTTGTATTATCGGTTGTTTTTGAATAAACCTGCTTTACATTTCCTTCGCCGGCGCTCGACAAAAAATCTTTTCCACCCAAAAAGCTGATCGACATTTTTTCCTTTTCGCTCTTGCTGAAAGTAAGTTTTCCGTTGTAATCGTAGAAATAATACCCCGGCTGCAGCTTCACCACACTATTAGTTCCTAACGCAGAATTGGGGTCCTCCACCTGATTTTCTATCATGTTTTTAACCAGATAACTCGAATAAATGTCAGCATAAGAACGTCTTCCGGCCACAACAAGAGTTAACTTTTTCGAAATCGGGAGTTCAGTTGTGAGGTTGCCACTCACCAGATTTAATCCGGCGCTCACTTTGGGCTTGTATCTATTTCCGGTTTTGCCGGTAATGTCAACAATTCCTGAAAGCCGCTCTCCGTAACGCGAATCGAATCCGCCTTTAAAAATCTGGATATCCTTTACCACATTGGGATTAACGGATGAAAAAGTGCCGAAAAAGTGATCGAGGTTGTACAAGGTAAAACCATCGAAAAGCACCAGGTTCTGATCGGCTGTACCCCCGCGAATGTTTAATCCGGAAGAACCTTCGGCATAACCGATTCCGGGCAACATTTGGATCGTTCGGAAAATATCGTTTTCGCCCATGTTCGGCAAATTGACAAATCCAATCGGGTTCACCGTCGAATGCCCGGCATCCTTGTTTTGATCAATCATTTTCAGCCGGTCGCGCTTAACCTGAATCGGCGCCAATTCCATATTTTTCTGTTTCATCCGGAAAGCCAGAACAGGCGATGTACCTGAAATTGACAGCGTACTGTCGATTTTTTGATACCCCAAATACTGGATATTCAACCGGAGCGACTGTGTTGCCGGAATCCGGAACGTAAAAGTTCCATTTACCGAAGTGCTCAAAAATAAATTCTGTTCGGGAAGAAAAATGGTGGCATACGGCAATTGCTCGCCGGTAACATCGTCGGTAAGCAGCCCGGTAATAGGAATAAGTGTGGCTGGCAATACTTGTTTTTCCGGAGATTCAGGCACAATAAGGTAGTTCCCGAATTTCTTTTCGACTTTATAGCCAGTATTTTTTAGAAGTTGATTTAAAAGTTCATCGGGATCCTTTGAAGAATAAGTTCCGTTGACCACCAGTTCCGACATCGCTTTCGAGTCGAACGAAATCCAAAGATTCATGTTTTTGGAAACCTGCTTTAAGGCTTCGGAAAGCGGAGTATTTTTATAATTGAATTCAGGAATCTGGCTGTAAGTTAAGGTAGAGCAATAAAGAATCAGAAACAATGAAAGAACCGGCCAGAAACTAGTTCGTTTTGGGTTTAACACTGATTTTGTTTCCGTTCTTAATTTCATAATCGAGATTCATTGGTGAACAAACCATTTCCAAAACTTCGGACAGGTTAGTATTCTTAAACGTTCCGGTGTAAAAACGGTTCTCAATTCCTTTCGCAGTAATGCGAACATTAAATTGCCGTTCAATCTCCTCAAAAATAGAAATTAATGGGATGTTGTCAAAACTAAACTCACCCCTCACCCAACCAGCTTCGTTCTCGCTGGTGCCAATATTCGATTTTTTAAGCACGCCACCAATCCATTCTACCTTTTCGCCAGGCAAAATAGTCACACTTTGTTCACCCACAGTCACCTTTACTTTTCCGGTCATACACGATACATTAAACTCGTTGCCACGGGCAAATACATTCAGGGACGTTCCCAACACTTCAACGGTTCCCAAAGGAGTTTTCACAACAAATGGCTTACCTTTTTGAACCGAAAAAAATACTTCGCCGGAAAGTTCCAGAACCCGCTTTTTAGTGAAACCAGAAGCCGAAAAAGTAACTTTCGAGTCAGCGTTCACTTTCATTTCAGAGCCGTCGGGCAATGTAAATTCAAGGTGCTGGCCTTTACTTGCGGCAACAATCTGGGTCTGATCGGTTGAATGATAAAAATAAACGGTAGTTAAAAGAGCAATTAAAACAATTGAAGCGGCTGCCGACCAATAAACACGTAGGTTTCGCACAGGTTTACTATCGTTTTTCTGATCCATTTTCCGGCGGATCATTTCCAGAGTTGCTGCCTTGGTTTGCATTTGGGGCACACGATAACCCTGAACGAAAAGGTCAATTTTTTCGCTGGCCGAGAGACTATCAAAGTCGGCTTTCGAAAAATTCGGTTGGTTCATATGTTCTTGCCTTTTAGTTTCCATTTCGTTCATTTTTGTGCCACTTCCTGAAAGTTAATCCGGAAGGCCTTTTTGCTTCATCAGTTATATTTTTTGTTCTATTTCTTTTCGTACAAATTCCAGCGCTTTTTTCATTCGTTTCTCAACAGCCTTAACGCTGATATTTAAATTATTGGCTATTTCGTTGTATGTCATCTGTTCCATCCGATTCATCAAAAAAACAGTCCGGCTTTTTTCGCCGAGTTCCGACAGAACCCGTTGAAGTTTTAGGTCAAATTCTTTCACTTCCATTTCAAATTCGGGAGTCTCAAATGTCCGGTCCTCAACAATCGTTTGCTGAAACTTAAATTTCAGCTTTTGCCTTTTGTATTTATTTGCAAATTGATTGGTTGCAATGGTATAAAGCAAGGCTCTCGCTGTTTCTGGCCTCACACTTGCCCTCATTTCCCAAATTTTCAAAAATGTATCCTGAACGATGTCTTCAGCAACTTCTTCGTCGCCCGATTTATAGAAAATATAATGCCGAAGCTCATCACAATAAGCATCAAATAACTGTTCAAAACCTGCGTTATCAAGACCAGTTTCAACCTGAATTTTATTCGGCAATACTCCCATCACTCCTGGCAATTCGAACTAAAGTTAAAATCCAATTGTTCGGTTATTTGCTGCTTTTATCAACTTTTAACCTGATACAATTTCAAAACAATTTACCCTACTTTTTCACTATTATTTATGCAAGGTAACCAAAACATTTGCTGTTTTCAAAAATAAACTCAAATAGCATTGCCAGAACAAATACCAATTGTCGTTAAGGATTAAGAATTTGAATAATTCGGAAAATCAATTGGGATATTCGAGCGGTTCAATTTCGCCGGTGGCCACTCTCAGGGCATTTGAAGCCAGAGCTTCCAGTTCGTCTTCGCCCGGATAAACATGAACCTCGGAGATAAATTCAACTTTCGAAGTGATAAATTGTGTGAGGTATTTGCTGTATGCCAAACCTCCGGTAAGTAATATTGCATCCACATAACCATTAAGCACAACGGCCATTTCGCCAATTGCTTTGGCAACCTGATAACCCAATGCATCCTGAATTTTAATGGCTAATTCTTCACCATTTGCAGCACGTGTTTCAACTTCCATCGCATCGTTGGTCCCCAGATAGGCCACATAACCACCCTCACCAATCACCATACGGCGGATCTCGTCTTTCTGATACTTTTTACTGAAGCAAAGATCAATTAACTGACCGGCAGGCAATGTTCCGCTACGTTCGGGACTAAATGGGCCTTCGCCGTCAAGCGCATTGTTTACATCAATAACCTTTCCCTTGCAATGCGCGCCAACTGAAATACCACCGCCCAAATGAGCCACAATCAGGTTTAGTTTTTCATACTTACGCCCAATTTTTTTTGCATGAAGCCGCGCTGTTGCTTTCTGATTCAGGGCATGAAAAATAGAACGTCGAGCTAATAACGGATGACCAGAGAAGCGGGCAATCTCTTCCAACTCGTCAACCACAACCGGATCGGCCACATAAGCATGGGCTCCGGGTATCTGTAGCGCAATATAATCGGCAATAAGCGGACCGAGGTTACTAGCGTGCTGTCCGTAGATTCCGGCGCGTGCATGTTCCAACATGCGGTTATTGACCAGGTAAACTCCGGATTTCAACGAATAGGTTAATCCACCGCGGCCAATGATGTATTTGATTTTATCTACGTCAAAACTTTCCTCAACCAGCGCATCGATGATCAGGCCTTTCCTGAATTCGAACTGATCGATGATATTTTCATAGAGGGATAATTCTTCGATGGAGTGACGCAAAGTCTTTTTCAATTTGCACTCCCCATTGAAATAAACGGCAAACTTGGTTGACGTTGAACCGGGATTAATGGCCAGTATTCGGATATCGCTCATGAATCGGATTTATTAACTTAATAACGCTGCAAGAGCAATTGAGTTCAGTTTTGTCTGTATGCTGTCGCCTCTGGAAGACAATACAACAGGCACATTGGCGCCCATCACCACTGCCGCCTGATCGGCTCCGCAAAGTTTGGTATTCATCTTATAAAAAACATTGCCGGCATCGATGTTTGGAAATAACAGACAATCAGCATCACCTGCCACTTCCGAAGAAATGCCTTTAATTTGAGCCGACTCCAGATCGATAGCCACGTCCAGAGCCATTGGGCCAAAAACTACAGCTGGCTCGAACCGGCCATCTTCAGCTGCTTTCATCACCTCAACCGCATCAGTACATGAAATCAGCGAAGGTAAAACCTGCTCAGTAGGCGTAATTAATGCGATCTTCGGACGTGCAATTCCCAAATCCATAGCCATTTTGGTTAAATAATGAACCATGGCTATTTTTTGCGGAATCGTGGGATATGGAATAATTGCCACATCACTAACTATTAATAATTTGTGATAATTGGGATTGTCGATTACTGAAACATGGCTTAAAACATTGCCTGGGGGCAATAATCCGGCTTCTTTATTGAGAATAGCCCGCATGTATCTATCGCTGCTGATTAAACCCTTCATCAATATACAGCCAGGCGTTTGTTTCACCTGATCAACCGCAAGCCGTGCCGCATCTTCTTCGGTTTCAGCATGAATGATATGAAACGATTGATGATCGATCTGATGCGCCTTGCATTGCCTGATAATTTCGTCCCGATTTCCGGTTACAATGCCCGAAACAATGCCAAGTTTTATGGCTTCAGAAATGGCTTCCAGACTGTGCAAATCGACTGCATTTATTGCAACCAAAGTCCTTTTCCGAAGAGATTTAGTGTAAACGAACAAATCAGCTAAGCGTTCAAGTTTCATCAGAAGTAATTTATAAACGTAAAATTACCATTTCAGGCTCGATTAATACATAACAAACATCAACAACTGAAATGTTTTTAAACCGCTGTAAAATAAAACGTCCGATGTTATTTAACACCGGACGTTTCAATATCTTGATAAGAAAGGATGCCTGCTTATAATCTATACTTTAGGCCGTCTGAATTGCTTACAAATTATTTCGATCAGCAACGATTTGCTCAGTATCCAAAGCAATCATCAATTCTTCATCGGTAGGCACAACAATGATTTTCACCTTTGATTCAGGAGTACTGATAACCCCTTCGCTCCGGAAACCCCAATTCTTTTCATGATCCAGAGAAATTCCAAGGAAATCCAGATCATTTAATACTCCGTCGCGGGTTGTATCAGCATTTTCTCCGATACCTCCGGTCATAATCAGAATATCCAGACCGCCCATTGCTGCGATATATGAACCAATGTATTTTTTAACCTTATAATTATAAATGTCGAGTGCCAGAGTTGCCCGTTCGTCGCCCTTTTCTTTTGCCATTTCAATTTCGCGCATATCCGACGAAATTCCAGTAATACCAAGCATTCCGGCATGTTTATTAAAGAGCGTATTGGCCGATTTAATTCCAATTTCTTCTTTTTCCATGATGTAAAGAGCTACCCCAACATCCAGATCTCCAGTACGCGTTCCCATTACCAAACCTTCAACAGGTGTAAATCCCATCGACGTGTCAAAAGATTTTCCATTTTTTATGGCAGCAACCGAAGCACCATTTCCTAAATGACAAGAAATGATCCGCTGGGTATTATAATCAACTCCGAGTAATTCGCAGGCGCGTTTAGTTACATAACGGTGACTGGTTCCATGAAATCCATAACGGCGGATCCCATATTTTTTATACAATGCGTAAGGAATTCCGTACATATAAGCCTTTGGCTCCATAGTTTGATGGAAAGCGGTATCGAAAACCCCAACCTGTGGAATTCCCGGAATCAATTCTTCCATTGCCCGGATACCTTTGAGGTTTGGCGGATTGTGCAACGGAGCAATATCGATGCATTTGGTTACTTCGGCAAGCACTTCTTCGGTTAAAAGAACACTGGAATTGAAACGCTCACCACCATGAACAACACGGTGACCAACAGCATCCAATTCTTCAAGACTTTTCAAACAGCCATGTTTTTCGCTGGTCAGAATGCCTAAAATATACTCAACACCGATTTTGTGATCCAAAATTTCACCTTCGAAAACAACCACCTGACCATCCTGACGGACATGTTTCAAGAAACTGCCTTTCATTCCCAGCTTTTCGATACCTCCTTTGGCAATTACCGTGCGGTTGGCCATTGTGAAAAGCTGATATTTGATGGAACTACTTCCGCAATTTAAAACCAGAATCTTCATTCTATTTCGATTTATTTATTTTTTATCTGAAAGAATTAACACCTTGAATTATTCAATGGCGTTATCCGTTTTCCATTCTCATCATACTTATAGAATCCTTCACCAGACTCAATACCCATGTGCTTACCGCGAACCAACCGTCGTAAATAAGGATTTGGCTTATAACGAATGTCGCCAAACTCGTTGTAAATGTTGTCCATCCAGCGAAGAACTTTATCAAGCCCCATTTTATCGGCCAGTTCGAATGGACCAAGACGCATACCAAACCCGATTTTCATCAATTGATCAACATCTTCGATATTCGAAATACCTTCCATCAAAATTTCGCAGGCTTCGTTAAGCAGAACAACATACATCCGCACGCTAACCAGTCCAGCTGATTCCTGAACCGGAACAATCTTACGGTTAATCAACGAAACAAACTTGCAAACTTTCTGATAGGATTCGTCAGTTGTATATAAACCTCTAACTACCTCAATTACACGAGCTTCTTGATGATTTACAAAGAAATGCAAACTCACACAGCGGTCACGATACATCAAATCAGATGAAAGTTCAGTAATTACAATTGTAGTAGAGTGAGTTGCAATAATGCAATCGTGATCAACAACTTCTTCAATTTTGCGGAAAATTTCTTTTCTCTCTTTGATCTTTCCTCCGCGATCGATGGCCCGAATGGCTTCAATTACAAAATCGCATCCTGCCAGATCTTTATAATCGAGAGTACCTTTAATTCTTGATAAAATAGCTCGTTTTTCGCCATGAGTCAATCCCCAATGTTCGATCCGGTCGTCCAACACTTTTTCAATGTTTTTATAGGCTTCCCGAATCTTTTCCTCATTCACTTCAATAAAAACGACTTCAATTCCGTAGAAACTGGCAACGCGGGCGATGTTTTGGCCAACAAGACCACAACCAACGACCCCAATTTTGGAAAAAAGTGTTTTGCTCCGGCTTTTTTTACTTAAACCAAATTCTTCTATTGGTTCGTAAATAACTTCACTAGGCATAATTATTTGTATTGATTTTATTTATTCAAAAAGTGCTGCAGCCTGATTTGCTGTAATGGCAACCATATTGACAATATCGCTTACCGAACAGCCTCTCGAAAGATCGTTGATTGGAGCAGCCATTCCCTGAAGTACTGGTCCAACGGCTTCAGCTTTTCCGAGACGCTGAACCAGTTTATAACCGATATTGGCCGATTCGAGACCTGGAAATACCAATATATTTGCACGACCTGCAACTTCGCTGTTCGGTGCTTTCAAACGTCCAACTTCAGGAATTAAAGCTGCATCGAGCTGCATTTCTCCGTCAATTTTTAACTCCGGATCCATTTCCCGTGCAATACGTGTGGCATTCACCATTTTATCAACCAAAGGATGCTGAGCGCTGCCCATGGTAGAGAAGCTCAACATAGCAACCCGAGGATCCATTCCGATTATAGCTTTAGCTGTTTTAGCCGTAGTCACAGCTATTTCAGCCAGTTGCTGTTCGTTTGGATCGGGCATTACGGCACAATCGGCAAATACCAGAATACCTTCGTGCCCAAAATGAGGATCGTTCACAAACATCAGAAATGCTCCTGAAACAACACTCACACCCGGTAAAGTTTTGACATATTGTAGGGCTGGACGAAGCACATCGCCAGTTGCATTAATCGCTCCTGCCAACTCTCCGTCAGCATCACCGCTTTTAATCATTAAAGGCGCAAAGTAGAGTGGATCGTTCAGCAAATCGAGCGCGGCTTCTTTTGTCAACCCTTTCGCTTTGCGAATTTCAACCATCAGATCAGCATACTGGTCCCTTCTTGAGTCAGTCTTTGGATCAACAATCGTTGCTCCTTCAATATTGACTCCAATCTCTTGGGCTGCCTGATTAATCTCTTCCGGATTTCCCAAAAGAATAAGCCTGGCAAGCTTCTGATTCAGAATAATTTCGGTAGCACGTAATGTTCGTGGTTCCGTTCCTTCAGGTAGGACTATCCTTTTCTGATATTTTTGAGCGTTTTGAAAGACACGTTTTAAGATTTCCATCGGTAATTTAAAGTTTAAACTTTGGAGTAAAAAATTCGAGTCAAAAGTACTTAAAATATACAGCGCTAAGCCTTCAATTTGTAAAAAATATTGGTCTAATTGACAAAACTCATATACAAAATGACTTACTTAAGCTTCTTAAGAATTATAAAACAATCGATTGCACAAACTTTCAATGAAAGTTAATTTATCTATTTTTGAAAAAACTTTTTTATGAAGCCTACAGATCCTTTTTTTTCGCTCAAACAGTCACTTGATGGCGATGTATTTACCGATCAGGTGCAGAAAGTAATTTATGCCACTGATGCTTCATCTTACCGCGAAATTCCGCAGGCGGTTACCCGTCCGAAAAACAAGGAAGACATCCGTAAAATCATTGACTTTGCCAGAAAATCAGGCACATCTGTTATTCCGCGTGCCGGCGGAACTTCGCTGGCCGGACAAGTTGTGGGCTCCGGAATCGTGGTTGATATTTCGAAATATCTGAATAAAATAGGCGAATTAAACATAGATGAACACTGGATTGAAGTAGAGCCCGGTGTGATTTTGGCCGAATTGAATCAGCATCTGGCGAAACATGGCTTCCAATTTGCGCCCGAAACCTCAACAGCCAACCGCTGCTGCATTGGCGGAATGCTCGGCAACAATTCGTGCGGACTGCATTCGCTGATTTACGGCAGCACCCGCGAACACATTCTGGAAGTGGAAGGCATCCTTTCTGACGGTTCTGACGTGATTTTCAAAGCGCTTTCAACCGAAGAATTTCAGGCAAAATGCTCCGGAAATTCGGAATTTCTGGAAACCCGGATTTACCAGAATATTCAGGAGACGCTTGCTGACAAATTTAATCAGCAGGAAATACGCAATGAGTTTCCCGACCCAAAAGTTACCCGACGCAACAATGGATATGCACTGGATGTATTACTCGAAACCGATCCATTTAGCAATAACGAAAAGCCTTTCAATTTCTGCAAACTGCTGGCTGGATCGGAAGGAACACTGGTTTTTGTAACCAAAATCAGGCTGAATATTGTTCCGCTTCCGCCCAAATTTCAGGGACTGGTTTGTGCGCATTTTAATACGTTGGAAGATTCGTTCTACGGAAATATTGTCGCACTTCGTCATCACCCCGATGCCATTGAACTGACCGACGACATCATCCTGAATTGCACACTCGAAAACATTGAGCAACGCAAAAACCGATTTTTCATAGAAGGAAACCCAAAAGCAATCCTGACCATTGAGTTTTCAGCAAATTCGGAAGAAGAAATCCAGGAGAAAGCCAAAAAATTGGAAGAAGATCTCCGGAAAGAAGGATACGGCTACCATTTCCCGTTGTTTACCGACAAAGAAAGCATCAAAAAAATATGGGAACTCCGCAAGGCCGGGTTGGGCTTGCTTTCGAACATTCCGGGAGACAAACGCAACGTGACGGTGATTGAAGATACAGCCGTTGCGCCCGATTATTTACCTGAATATATCCGCGAATTCGATCAGATTATTGCCCGCTACGGTTTAACCTGCGTGTATTACGGCCATATCGCTACCGGCGAATTACACCTGCGGCCGTTGCTGAACCTGAAAGATCCGGAGGATGTGAAGATTTATCATTCTCTGGCAAAGGAAGTTGCCCAACTGGTGAAAAAATTCCGTGGTTCGTTGAGTGGTGAGCATGGCGATGGCCGCCTGCGTGGCGAATTTATCCCGCTGATGCTTGGTCAACACAATTACGAACTGATTCGCAAGCTGAAATACACCTGGGACCCGCAAAACATCCTGAATCCCGGAAAAATAGTGGATACTCCGTCCATTACCGAGGATTTGCGAATATTGATGGGGCAGCCGTCTTTCAAGGCAAATACGCTGTTTGACTACGCGCCGCATGGCGATTTGCTGCGCTCGGTTGAAATGTGCAACGGATCGGGCGACTGCCGCAAAAGCAACCAGATTGGAGGAACCATGTGCCCAAGTTATATGGCTACCCGCGACGAAGATAAATCGACCCGGGCACGTGCAAATGTGTTGCGCGAGTACCTGACCCGTCCGCAAAAAGAGAATGTGTTTGATTCTGAAGAAGTTCTTCAGGTGTTGGATTTATGCCTGTCGTGTAAAGCATGTAAGTCGGAATGCCCATCGAACATCGACATGGCCAAATTCAAAACTGAATTTTTACAGCAATATTACGAGAAGCATGGTTTTCCAATGCGCTCGTTGCTGATCGCCTGGTTGCCAAGAATCAACCAATTGGGCATGGTTTTCAGATCAATTACCAATTTGATTACAAACACAAAACTGTTCAAAAAAGCAATTGGGTTTGCTTCTGAAAGGAATATTCCAGAGTTATCGAAAATGAGTTTGCGAAAATGGTACCGAAAACCGATTTTATTGGGGAACAACAAAATTGGAAAAGTTTACCTGTTTGCCGATGAGTTTACCAATTTCAACGAAAGCCATATCGGAATCAAGGCTATTCTACTCCTGAATAAGCTAGGTTATGAAGTCGTGATTCCAAAACATCTGGAAAGCGGACGAACCTACCTATCCAAAGGATTGCTGCGAAAAGCCAAACAGATAGCCAACCTAAACATGAATCAGCTTTCGGAAATTATTTCGGAAGAAACTCCGCTGATTGGGATTGAACCTTCAACCATATTGACATTCAGGGACGAATATCCGGAATTGGTTGATGCGCCACTTCAGGAAAAAGCAAAAAAACTGGCAAAAAATGCACTGATGCTCGAAGAATTTATCGTTCGTGAAATGGGAAAAGGAAACATCCGAAAAGAGCAATTTAGTACTGAAACGAAAGTAATTAAACTGCATGGTCATTGCCAGCAAAAAGCTATAGCCTCTACCCTACCCACAAAAAAAATGCTTGAATTGCCTGCCAACTATAGCGTTCAGGAAATAAAAAGTGGATGCTGCGGAATGGCCGGTTCGTTTGGTTACGAAAAGGAACACTACGAACTGAGTATGCAGATTGGAGAACTGGATTTATTTCCTGCTGTTCGGAAATCAACATCCAAAGAAATTATTGTTGCTCCCGGTACTTCGTGCCGCCACCACATCGAAGATGGAACAGGCCGAAAAGCAGTGCATCCGGTAGAAGTTTTGTGGGATGCGGTTTTGAAATAGCTCAATTCATCCGATGACTCGAAGTCATCGGATGAGTCACACAATTTTTATCCTGATATTGCCTATTTCGTTATTCCTTCCAATGTAAACAGGAAGGCAAAGTTTAAAGCAACATCTTTTAAATAATCGAAGCGTCCGCTGGCGCCACCATGACCAAATTCCATATTGGTATGAAGCAGCAACACATTCTGATCTGTCTTCATATCCCGTAGTTTGGCAACCCATTTGGATGGTTCGAAATATTGCACCTGACTATCGTGCAATCCGGTAGTGACCAGCATATTCGGATAATTTTTCTTCTCCACATTTTCGTAAGGACTATAGCTTTTCATATAAAAATAGGCATCCTTGTTTTTCGGATTTCCCCATTCATCAAACTCGTTGGTAGTAAGCGGAATACTTTCGTCTAACATGGTATTCACCACATCAACAAACGGTACCTGAGCAATTATTCCATGCCATAAATCGGGAGCCATATTAACCACAGCACCCATCAAAAGGCCTCCGGCACTACCACCCATGGCATACAAATGCTTTGTGCTGGTATATTTTTCAGCAACCAAAAATTTACCACAATCTATAAAGTCGGTAAATGTGTTTATCTTTTTCATCAGCTTACCATCTTCGTACCATTGGCGTCCCATTTCCTGACCTCCGCGGATGTGAGCAATGGCGTACACAAAGCCCCGGTTAAGCAGACTTAAGCGCGTGCTGGTGAAACTGGCATCCATACTTGCGCCATAACTTCCATAACCGTAGAGCAACAACGGGGCATTCCCATCTTTTTTGAAGCCTTTTTTATAAACAATCGAGATTGGAACCCGTGTACCGTCGTTGGTGGTGGCATAAAGACGTTCGGTTACATAATCGGCTGAATTATAACCACCAAGCACCTCCTGTTGTTTCTTCAGGGTTTTCACTTTGCTAACCATGTTGTAATCGTAAACTGAAGATGGTGTGGTAAGCGAAGTATAGCCATAACGCAAAGTGTTACTGTTGTATTCGGGATTAGCGCCAAAATTGGCAGCATATGCCGGTTCTCCAAAATCGAGGTAATGTTCCGAATTGTCTTTCAAACTCCTGATACGCAATTTCACCAAGCCATCTTTCCGCTCGTTTATTACAATAAAGTCTTTAAATTCTTCTATACTTTGAAACAATACGTCTTCCCGAACCGGAATTACTTCTTTCCAATTGACAGCCTCTGTCTTTACCAGCGGACATTCCATCAGTTTGAAATTCTTTGCCCCGTCTTTATTTGTCCGGATAAGAAATTTATCGGCAAGTGGCGTCACGTCGTACAATACATCTTTCATCCGTGGCTGAAATACCTGAAACGAGTCGTTGGGCTTGCTGGCATCAATCATCCGCCACTCCGATGACATGGTTGCACTGGAAACGATAAAAATGTATTTGTTGTTTTTACTCTTGCCTACACCAATATAATTGCTTTTATCTTTTTCCTCATACACCAAAGTATCGGTAGCGGGATCTGAACCCAGCGTATGTCGTTGAATTTTTTCAGACAAAAGCGTTACCGGATTTTTAGAAGTATAGAATATTGTTTTATTGTCGCTTGCCCAACAAGGATCACCTTGCGTATTTAGGATAGCATCTTTTAAAATCTCGCCAGTTTCCAGGTTTTTAACGTAAATAGTGTATTGTCTGCGGCTAACTAAATCAACTCCGTAAGCCAACAGTTTATTATCCTCACTAATGTCGAACCCAGTTGCTGCATAATATGAATGTCCTTCTGCCATTTGGTCAACATCAAGCAAAATTTCTTCTTTAGCTTCCAGACTTCCTTTTTTCCGGCAATATTTGTAGTATTGTTTGCCATCTTCGGTGCGACTGTAATAATAGTAGCCATTTTTAAATACAGGCACACTTTCATCTTTTTCCTTAATTCTCGACTTCATTTCGGTAAACAGATCAGCCTGAAAAGCCTTTGTATTGCCCATGACCGCATCCAGATAATCGTTCTCAGCTTTCAGATAATCTACAACCTTGGTACTGTCAGGTCCTTTTCCAAAATAATCGTACATCCAGTAGTAGTTATCCAAAACCTTATCGCCGTGGATATCACGCCAATATTCCTTTTTATCGGCAACCGGAGCTGTAGCTTTCTGAAATTGTGCATTTAAACTCATTGTGTAAAAAAATAAACTGATTAATAGCAAAGTGTTTTTCATGACTTACGGTTTATGAATAGACATTATTTGTTGCTTCTGACGAACAGACAAACTCATCAAATGTTTCCTTCCATTAAAGAAAGAAGAAAAATTATCAAGCATGACTATGCTATTTGACGAGAAGTTAACTTCTGCATTACATATTGACAAAGATTTATTTACAGCAAAGAATTCTGCTGATTAAACAACCAACGCTATTCCCGGTTTAATTTGAAATGCACCTCATTATTCAACCCGACCAACAACAACTACATAGTTTTTACCATATTTTTTAGCGCATTTCGGGCAGGTGGTGTACCACATGTATTGCTTTTTGATGATTAAACCTTTTGATTTGGTGAGGCTTTCATAATCTTTCATCCATTTTCCGGTGTCACGGAACGGGCCTTCATACACTTTACTGAAGAATTTACCAGTCAGCTTTATGTTCTCGGCTCCGGGAATTTCTTTATCAACAGCCAGATATAAGTCCATGTTCCATTTCGAAGTATGATCTGACAAGCAAAGCCAATCGGGAACGATGGCTCCGGCAGCAGTAACCTTTCGGTCAAAGCGTTTCATAATGCCGCTAAAATTCACGGGCATGTAAAAGAGCGTACAAACTTTGTCTTTGATGAATCGCCTATCTTTCCATTCGAATGTTTGATTGTCCCAGGGAATTGGTTCAAATTCAGGACAACATGATGTTTTTGATTCAAATTGTGATTTCATAACTGGTATAAAAAGGTTATTTGAAATGTTTTTTCAATTATTTCTGAAAAGCATACAAATGCTCCGATGTTCGAATGTAGAGATTGTTGCCGGCAATTGCCGGAGTTGCCAGAATTTTACCTTCAAGTTTGGTTTCCGAAATTACAGATGGTCTTTTACCGGCTTCAATTACTTTCACTGTACCGCTATGTGACGCTAAATATTACCATTGGCTTCCATGGAAGATGTTAAAATGGCAGAGCCAATAAGCCGTCATCCTTGATAATACAGTTTAAGAAATTATACATGCCCATTTATTATTAACAACAAGACCGCTTTGATTTCGGTCAATCATACTCCCAAAAATCTATCTGACCGAAATTTTTAACGTAAAAATCATCAGATCTTCTGGCATCTCATTTTCACTGAGCAGCCTGTCACCATTACGATCAAAATTATTTAAGCTTTTTAATTACTTTTTGATCCAGTATTCTCCTTCCCATTCAACATTGTATGAAAATTCAGAGATAAAGTGTCCTTTATAGGAACCCCCACCCTGCATATTAGCAAAATGTCCGGTTGATTTAATCCAATACATACTTCCGGAAAAAGAAGGGATTGGCTTTCCATCGGCCGAAAGAGTGGTGACAATTCGTCCTTCCCATTTGGAAATAATCAAATCTCCATTTTTCTCAAGCTTTGAGTATCCCTGATGAGGACCGTTTCCAATTACAAGATCGTCAAATGAAAAGTTAACAACATGGGCTCCATCCATAAATTCGGATTTTCCCTCGCTGATATTCTTCCCTTCAGCTTTTCGCAACGAAATGATATGACCTTCAACGTCCCCAACATCAAATGCTTCTTGCTGAGTAAAATTTAAAGTCATTTTTCCGAAAATTTTTGTTTTTTGTAAATCATTTGTTTGCATTTTCTGTTCCTCCATTCATTAAAATATTATTGTCCGCAACTTATTTTTAATTGCACTAAAATCGAAATGGTTGAAATTATTATCTGTGATTTCGAATTATGTATTTTGATTTACCATTAAACTGTAAACTATCCGACCATCATTTTAAAATAAGGATAGCCATGTAGTTTTTACTAATGACCGTTTTAACTTTACCAATCATGATTTCAGGAGAATTGCAGTAAGGAGTCCCATCGCCAGGTAAGGTATTATCCGCGGATTTATAATTTCTATAACCAAAACCAGAAATACCAGAAAAATTATTGGGTATATCAGTTTCTTCATCCTATTCATTTTTTAGTGAATTGATTAAAATTCATTATCACTTGAAAAAAAGTAAATAATAAAACTCAACCAAAAATTACGTTTTGTAATCTCCAACCAGTAGTAATAAGTAGATTAATGAGAGTTATTCAAGTTCGTCAGAGAAGTTTGCCGTTCACCAGGCGGCAATCAGGCAATTGGGCTGTAATACTCAATTGGGTTGTAGAGGCAACAAGAAGATCCACTACTATAAATTTACAAAAATCGCGTGTAATTAACTAACAAACAATGATATTACATGAAATATATTCTAACTGTATTTATATCTGTGCAAATACAGGCATAATTAGAAAAGACGATTTCATCACCATTTAAAAGGATGAAATCGTCTTCCAACAAATTTGTTTTTAAGCTGTGCGAAACCCAATGAAATAGCTTTATTTAAAATTACTCGCTTCTGGAGACACTTTTACGGAGCATCAAAGATTAATTGACGCAATCATATCTTTAAATGCATTTTTGTAGTTTTCGCCTACCGGGACAAAGGTTTTTCCGATCACAATGCGGCTGCGCTGTATTGAATCAATCTTAGGTAATGACACTATAAACGAGCGGTGCACCCTTACGAAACGAGATTCAGGCAACATTTCCTGAAGCTTTTTCAAACTGTTCAATGTTAGAACTGTTTTCCCTGGCAAATGGATTTTAATGTAATCCTTCAATCCTTCAACGTAAAGAATATCGTTCAAATTAATATTGATGGTGCTATAGCCGGTTTTCACCATGATAAAGTCTGATTGGGATTCTTTTTCAGGAATAGCTGCAATACGTTCATTCCCTTTTTTGCTCTGCTTGTTGATGCAGTATGCTTTATTAACTGCACGTAAAAAGCGATCAAACACAATGGGTTTCACCAGATAATCAGTTATTTCCAGGTCATATCCGGCCAGAGCATATTTCTCGTAGGCCGTGGTAAAAATTACAAGCGGCTTCGATTGCAGGCATTTTACGAACTCAATTCCGCTCAAATAGGGAAGTTCAACATCCAAAAAAACCAGGTCGACTTTATTCTCCTGAAGGTAGCCCAAAGCTTCAATCGGATTGGTAAATGTCCTTTCCAATTCCAAAAATGGAATTTTTTCGATGTAATCTTTTAAAAGGTCGAGCGCCAGCGGCTCATCGTCAATTACAATACAGTTCATTTTTCTTGAGTTTCATTGATAGGTTGATCTGATAAATATCTCCTATGCGGTTGTTTTCCATTTTGTAATTACCCGGATAACACAATTCCAATCGGCGGATCACATTGTTTACGCCGATTCCCATACTTCCGGCAGTGCTCAATTTTTCGCGTAAAACCGGATTGCTTATTTGAACATGCAGCCAATCTCCAACCATTTTTAAATGAATGTAAATAATAGATTCTATTCCGGGTAATGCTCCATATTTAAAGGCATTTTCGACCAATGGATTTAATATGAATGGTTCGATATAATGGTTCTCCTTTACATTTTCGACAACCAAATCGACCTTGATAGCATTTTTCATCCATAGCTTCTGAAGGTCAATGTAGTTTTCGATCATAGCAATCTCGCGGCTGACAGGGATTTCGCTGCTCGGATTTTCGCTCAGCATATAGCGCAGTATGGCTGAAAGTTTCATGATGGCTTCCGAAGTCAGATCCGACTTTCGATTGGCAAGTGAATGTATGTTATTCAATGAGTTAAACAAAAAATGAGGATTGACTTGTTGCCGAAGCAACATCAGTTCGGCATTCAGTTTTTCGTGCTGGTAACGCTGATTAATGTCTTCTTCGCGCTTTAATTTCTGAAAAATACGCACCGAAGACGAGAAGGTAAGGAATGTAAACAACAAAAAGAACATCCCTGGCGACATGATTGGAGGAAAAAACCTATTGTCACCCGGTCCGTTACCCTGAAATTTATCAAAAGGTGGAGGATTCTGAAATTTGGGAGGAGGATTCCGCATAAAATCGTTCATCGACAATTGACGAATCAACGGATCGACCAACAATAAAGAAAACAGGGCGATAACCAGAATTGAAACTGAAAAAATTAAATATTTTTTTGGTAACAAAAAACGGGGGGTGAGGAAAAAATAATTCAGGTAAAAAAGAATAAATCCATAGAAATACAGGAGAACAATAAATACAGGCATACTTTCATTCCGTCGAAGCGAGAACAACGAAAAAGCAACAAACAACATGAGCCAAACCGAAAGGTGTACAAAAAAAAGAACCCATTGTTCTTGCCTGATGTTTTTAATGAATTGCAGCGACCTGTAGATTTTCTTCATATTTTGTCCCTTAAACGAGCGTATAAATTGAATCGTTTAAATTTATTCCGCAGTAAGTTTGTTTTACCCTACAAGAAATGTTTGAAATAAAAGATCTTTTCAAACTCCTTCCTGCCTGTTGCCAGAATCTGCAACGGCAAATTGTCCAATACTACAGCGACAAATGTCTGCATATTACAGTAAAATTGTTAGTTAATTCATACTTAAAAAGGTTAAATTAAGATAATTGGAATGTTAGGGTTAAATAAAAAAAAAACTGCCCCCTTTTGAGGAGCAGCCCAATTCTAGAAAAGTATGATTGAAAAACAGGTTTCAACCTTTTTGGTAATCAATCTCAATTAATCATCTTCATCCGATTCTTCATATGGTCTCCATTCCCATACGTCGTCAAGGTAATAACTTCCGGTTTGACCAGTTGCAACAATGGCTTTACCACCAACAGCAAAAGCAGCAGCGTTGCTACGCGATGATCCTTCAAAACTCGACATTTCAACCCAGGTATCATTCGCAAAATCGTATTGCCAAACATCGCTTAATGTACTTGAATTCTCTCCTAAAAACACATATGCTTTGTTATCCAATACAAACGAAGAAGCATTCTGACGGATAATCGTCCAATCGTCGTCGTCGTCCAAATCAGTCTTTTTAGTCCAGATATCTGCTGTCGGATCGTATTCCCACATATCAGTAAGTGAAACACCATTATTAATACCCGTACAAACGTAAGCTTTGCCACTGTAGGTAAATGCAGTAGCACCGCGTCGTTTCGAACCGCCAATACTTTGAACCTTCATCCATTGACTTCCACTTGCAGCAGTTGGATCGAACCGGTAAAAATCAATTTTATCGACCGAATCGTCACCATATCCAGTACCTATGTACCCATAATTATTGAGCGAAAAACCAACAGCTTTATAGCGCGCTCCACCGAGGAAGTTATCTTTTTGAGTCCAAACATTTTCTGTCGGATCGTATTCCCAAAAGTCTTTCAACTTGTTATCTCCGTCGTAGCCAGTTCCAATATATCCTTTACCGTTAATTGAAAACCCTACAGAAGCGACACGGCCATTGCCAGGGAAATCAGCAATCCGATCCCATCGGTCAGTTGCCGGGCTATACACCCAAAAATCTTTAAGATAACCATCTGTGGTCGAATTGTCATCATCGTTGTAGCCCAATCCCACATAAGCCTTACCATCAATAACAAAACTAACGGCTGCACCTCGCGGAAGCCCTTCAAAATCTGATTTCTTAACCCAGTTTCCCAGCGGGTCGTCATCACTATTGTCGCAACCGACCAATAGAAACAATCCTAACACTATTGTCCAAAACGTTTTCATAGCTTGTCTGTTTTACAAATTTCAAGCTCAAAACTAAATGCCCCGAAAGTGGATTAAAAGAAAAATCATTCAAACGAAGTCTATCAATCGACGGATAGGCCTTTTTTATCTATGTACCCGATTCATCGAATCAAATAAATGTGGTCATTCCGAACAAAACAAATATTAACTATTAATTACCAATAACTTACAACACTCCATTAAATTTCTGAATAAGTTTATATCGAGCCATTCGGGGTGTCGGTATATTTTAATTCCTGAAATTAAGTTTCCCGGTTACATTCGCTGAAAATTAGAAAGCCATGAGCTGGAATGAATGTCGTTCCCCGGAAAAATTCTGAGCAATCAGCATCAGAAATTGCCAGTCGACATTCATTCCTGAATAAATTAATACATGAAAACTGAATGAAAACATCTCAAATTTTTAGTTTACTGTTCATGCTGTTTATATCGGCATCGTGCACCATTTCGTCCATTGAAGAGTTTGTGGTGGGCGATAACTTTATTAAAGACCAAACAGGTGTTGTGATGATCGATACGTTGACCATCCAAAGTTCGACAATCAAATACGATTCAATCATCTCTAATTCTCCAGGCTGTTTTCTTGTCGGCAGTAATTACAACTATTTCTCCGGATACAAAAACGCCAATACATTCATGACCATGAAGTTTGACGACACCATTGAAGATACCGAGTTTGTATTCGACTCGATAAGCTTGGTTCTGAATTACAGCACCTACTATTCGGGCGACACAACGACGATGCAAACATTCAGTGTTTATCAACTTCAGGAACAAATGGAACTGACAGACAGCTATCTGTACACAACCAATAATTTTAAATGCGACCCCACCCCACTCGGGTCGGTTAGCCTGAAGCCTCAACCCAATTCACACAACGAATTAAACATCAAGCTGTCCAATAAATTTGGCAACCGATTGTCTGAAATGATTAAAGACAAAAATGATACGATTACTACCCAGGAATTATTTCTGGAATTTTTCAATGGATTGGTAATCAAATCGCAACCAAATATAAAAGGCGCAATTGTTGGATTTAGAACATCTGATGCCAGTACAACAGACGAAACAAGCACAACAACGACAAGTGTTGTGGATGCAAAACCGGAAATCAGGTTGTATTATCACACGGATCCAAACCCCAATGATATACATGATTTATATTATAAATTTTCATTCGTCACCGATGGAATTTATTTCAATCAAATCTCAGGTAATTCATCCAATAGTCTGATTGATGGCATTTCGGCAACAAATAATGAACGAGCATCGAAGCTAACCGACAACTATACGCTGGTTCAGTCCGGAATTCAGATCTTTTCGAAATTAAAGATTCCCTATGTCGATAATTTGTTGAAGATTGGACAAAACTCGGCATTGGTTGGGGCAACATTGCGACTTTACCCGATTAAAGGTACTTATAGCAGCACAAGCGTTTTGCCTGATACCATGTACGTTTACAGCGCCGACCGCCGGGACAAACTGATTGGTCAAATCACCTTGCCCGGAAGCACCACCGATTATTCCTACGCCCAACTTGTAGTACAGAAAGATGTTGAAGAAACGGTTTATTACGAAGTCGATCTCAGCGGTTTTATTGAAGCTGAACTGGACGAAGAGCTTGAAACGAATCTTTCGCTCATGATTGGCTACGGATCAACAGCCGCAAAACAAACGGCTGAACATGTCATTCTGGGCGGTGCCAATTCCGGAAAATATTCTCCTTACCTCAATGTTTACTACTATCACAATTAAAAACAAATTATAAAATAATAAAACCACATAGACACATAGAACACATAGAGATAAGAATTTAAAAAAACTATGTGACCTATGTGCCTATGTGGTAAATAATAAACAGATAATATGAAGCATCTATTATTTATACTATTTCTGATGATTCCCGGGATTACCCTGTTGGCTCAAAACAGCACCAGTTCGCCTTACTCCGGATTTGGAATTGGCGAACTTGAAATGTCATCGGGCGGAAGAAATGCTGCTATGGGGCAAACAGGAATTGCTTCGCGTTCGAGCCTATTTCTGAATACCGCAAACCCAACCTCGCTCACAACCATCGAACCGCAAAGTTTTCTACTCGATATGGGTTTAAATTTCAAATACACCAAACTCGAAAACTCCACCAAAAGTGTGAATGTTACTGATGGCAACCTTAGCTGGATCCAGATCGGCTTTCCGATCACTCGAAAAATCTTTGGCGGAATTACCTTAAATCCGAAAAGTAGTGTGGGCTACAATATATATTCAGCAAAAACAATCGACGGAACATCGATTAGCTATCCGTCGGTTTATGAAGGTACCGGTGGATTAAGCGAGGCTGCCGGACTATTGGCGTGGAAGCTTACGAAAAACATTTCGTTGGGTGCAAAAGCCGGATTCATGTGGGGAAATGTTACCCAAACGCTGAACCAGAGCATCGCAGTTTCGTCAACTACCTACGAACTGGCGCAGGAAGACAACATTCACTATTCGGGCGGTTATTTAAATTTAGGAACACAAATCAGCATTCCAATTAATTCAAAATCGAGTATAATTCTGGGTGGTATTGCCGGACTCAGCAGCAGGTTAAATTCTGAAGCATCGACAACAATTACAAAAACATACAGCAGTACTTCAGATGTCATCTCCAGCGATGTGAAGACATCAAATTCGATGCAACTTCCACTGGATATTGGTGCAGGTATTAGCTATTTATACGGATCGAAATGGGTGGCCACGTTTGACGTAAAGCAATGTAACTGGAAAGATGCCACGATAGATTATAGCCCAAATAAGTTAACCACAAATAATAGTTTCAGGGGAGGTTTGGAGTTTTCACCCAAAGAAGATAAACGTTCATTCCGCCAAACAACCAAGTACCGCATGGGATACCGATACGAAAGCGGATACCTGAAGTTGTACAACAACCAGATTCATGAGCAGGCTTTTACTTTTGGTGTCGGAATACCAATCCGGAAAGACCGAAGTTTTGCGAATTTCTCGGTCGAACTGGGAACACGTGGAACGAAAGTAGCACACCTGGTTCAGGAGAATTTTATTAAGCTGAATTGTAGCTTTAATCTTTGGGACAATTGGTTTGTCAAGCGTCAGATTCAGTAAAACGCAGACTATAAAGCCCGCGGAGAGTTGGTTGTCAAGTATATTAAAATCGTTGCAACCTAGTTGAAACAATATTTTCTTTCATCCACTGTGCGACAATAGCCAGCCTTAACGCGTTGATACGCTCAGTTTTTGACAAACTGTGGGTTACTAATAACTGAGGTGTAAAGAGCTTACTTGTACGAACAAATAATTGAACTTTATCAGGAATATATATTCCTTTAAGGTCATTTTCCACAAACAGGTAAAATTTATTGGCATCCGAATTATATATGATCACACTTTCTTTACCAAAATATTCTCCATAAAGGGCAAAATCTTTACACGATTGAGATAATTTCCTTTGATTGGTATCCCTGCTGCCATATACCTCATGCAACCATTTATTTAGGTTCGTATTTTTACGCGGATTCATCACAGTACCGTACCGGCAAATGGTATCTTCCGATTCAGTAATTAATGTAACAGTTCCTTTTCTCCAGTAAAATATTTTCCCGGTCGAAGTCTGCAATGAAAAACTGTCATCATTATTCTTCGTCCTTCTTGTTTCTTTAAGTTGTGCACCAATGCAGTAATAAGAAGGCAGGAAACCGTATTTCAGTCCGGAATCATAGTTTATATAATTTAAATAGCATTCTAGATCCATTCGGTCATCTATCCCAATGTCACGACCCTGATTTTCTTCAAAAGAATAATCTGCAATATTTATCCTTTGGGGTTCAAGATTTTCAACACAAACCTCACTTAACAATTCATCTATTAAAATATATTTGTCTTTGATTTTATCAATTTTCTCAAAGCGGATTGTATCGAATTGGTTATACTCTTCCTGTGCCGTGATTACATATCCAAAGAATATAAAGCACAACGAAACACAAATAATGATGTATTCCTTTTTCATCAGTAGATAAGTTGTTTTTAATGGTCTGATGGAACTCTCATGTTGTTGAAATCATGTTCAATGATAGTTGTGTAAACAACATGTTCGTTTCATAAAAGAAAATTTACATTATCTGTTTTTTATACGGAAATAAGAACATACTGTTCTTTATTTAACCGACAATATTTCCTTTGCAGAAAGAAAAATACAAAGCATAAATACCAATATATCAAACGAATAATAGAATATTCAGTTAAAATTAGAAGACTCTAAAAACGTTTCAAATGATCGAAAGAAAAGGTCAAGTAAAACTCCCGGTAGATACATCATCGCATAAAGAACTACGAGCCGACTTAACGGAATAAGGTCAACACTTTTTATGATATTCATCCGGATTTCTTTATATTTATCAGAAATAATGTTCAATCTCAGGTTTAACTCTGGCTACGATTTGAAACCCACTTACAAACCAGAATAAAATTATCGATTATGAATAAGGCTAACCGTATTGGGATATTTATTGTTTTTGCTATTCTCATGTTGTCTGGCAATCTTATCTTACAGGCACAAACAAAAAAACAGCTTACAATTGTTGGTAAAATTGCACCTGAAGTAATGGGAACCGGTACTGGTACAATTGAAATTACAAAAAATGAAAAAGAAAGGTCAACAATCCAAATCTCAATTGAAGGAAGATATACTCTTGATCTCGACTTTTTCAATGAATACTCTCTTAAATTTAAGTATCCGGGGCACATCGATAAAACCATTCGAGTGTCAACTAAAATTCCAGATGAAATCTTCCGGAAGAATCCAAATTTTCCGGAATTTCCACTCATTGTTACGTTGGTCAATGCAAATGACGAGCAAATCAAAAGGGAAATGTGTCCCCCAATACCAAGTATCGCTTATAGCAAAGAAGTAGATAATTTTGTCAAGCTCGTTTCTCCGGAAAATTAAACTTCGCACAAACACTTTAAACCACCGAATTATCTGACCAGATGAAGGAAAGGAACAAATTAATCAAAGTATATATCGGGACGAAATTGACCGTGAATCTGCTTAAAAGTGAATTAGAAGAATTTGGAATATCAGGCCTGATTTACAACGATTTTAAATCAGCAATTTCTGCCGGATTTTCAGGCTCCGGAAAAGCATGAGATAAGCAGACCGAGCAAAAACAGGAATGAAAGAATTCGTTTCATAACCGACTGCTTGAGGATACATTGAATTAATGAAAAAATTGGATGTATGGTTGCATAAAAGGCCATCCTGATTTCAGGATGACCTTTGTATTTTTATGGTAGAGACGCCCAATAGGACGTCACTACAAATTATAATTAATTTTTCAAAACTCCATTTTCAACCAAAGCCTTGCCATCAACTTTCAAGGTGCTTCCGGGTAAAAAAGAAGCCAGCGAATATGGGGTTTTATTTTCGCCACCAGCCCAAACATTGTTGCCGATACCAACGGTAACCATGCCGGCAGGCATCCAGGCAACCAGTTTACTGCCCGGTTTTACGGTCACGTTCGGGTTTATCCCTAAATCTACAAATGCAAATTCGTCTTTCCCGGGTCCGGCTGCATCGTACATTTTCTTGAGTGGGTCAAGTCCCGATTTTGCAGTCATTGAAGTCAATTTTCCGGCTTTAAATGTCAGAGTAAGTCCAAGAATCTCTTTATCCTGATAGAATTGGCGGTCAACGACAACTGTTCCTTCGGCAGTGCCCGGAACCGGCGAAACAAAAGCTTCACCCGCCGGAAGATAAGCCTGCGATGTGGCATATCCTTTCTTCAGGTCGTCAGCTGAAAGAACTCCATCACTCACAATAACCTGCCTTTTCTCAATGCGCATCTTCAGGTTGGTTCCATTCGGGTTGGTCAACACAACTTCCTTTCCACCTGCAAGTACTGACTGAACCGACTTTCCGGTAGCTTCCAGTTTGGTATAATCTACATTCACGCCTTTCCAGAACAAATCTGAAAGTTCTTTCATTGTCAGGCCAAACTGTTTGGCGCTGGCTTCAGTCGGATAAAGTCCGTTCCCCAGATTCACCCCTTTTACGTTTCGTTTGGCGACCAATTCATTCACAGGTTCATATGCTTTTCCACGTGCGACAAAGCGTTCAGCCGGAATATCAGACAACAGTCCGATGGTTTCGCTATAATCCACGCTGATTACCGCTGTTATAAAACCAAATAGTTTCAAATCACTTTCGGGGGTACGCGTATCATATTTAACCGGCACTTCCGTGACCCACCGTCGCGTTAATCGGTCGCTCCCAACGGTCAAAATCGGATAAGCGCCTTTCTTACCGACATTGATCGCAATATCTTCCAACAATTCGAGATCGCGCACTCCACCTGATACCATAACAAATTCACCTTCATGAATATTGGCGCATTGGTTGACCAGTTTTTGAGCCAATGCTTCAGTTTCAGCCTTGCCTTTGTCGACCATAGGCTGTGCCTTTGAAACAAATAGAAAACCCATAATCAAAATTAGTACAGCTAAAGTTCTTTTTGTTTTCATTTGATTTTCTCCTTCTGATTTAATAAGTTGAAATACTTCTGTGTTGACGAAATAGAATAGTTGTGCAGAATTAGTAAAGACTTTCGGAGAGTTTACCGTATATCAAACGGTAATAAATCAATTTGGAATTCGCTTTTTTCGGGTTAGAAAACCCGTTCAGAAAATCCAACTGAATTACAGAAGTAATTAATTTGTCAATCTATAATTAAATCACATCTCACATACCTATGACAAAAAAACTAAAGTTCTTTGCAAAGTAGGCTGATCTGGCTTTTAGTAAATATCACAACAACTACATCAAAAAATAGTTTACAAATAGCTGAAATATAGATTTTTGAAGCAATCAGTGAAAATAAATAAATGCAAAAAGGTCACCCCGAAATTTCAGGATGACCTTTGTATTTTGTTGGGTAGAGACGCCCTATAGGGCGTCTCTACGAATCATTAATCTTTGTATTCGTCCCAGCTTTTGATCGTCAAATCTTCAATTCCATATTTGCAGAAGGCGTATATAAATGCGCTGGCAACACGGGCATTGGTGATCAGTGGTATGCTGTAATCAATGGCACTGCGACGGATCGTGTATCCGTTCGTAATTTCACGAGTGGTATGATCTTTCGGAATGTTGATCACCAAATCGATCTTCTTTTCCTTGATGTATTCCAGTGTGTTCGGATGTTTATCGGTTTCATCCGGCCAGTACAAACGAGTCGAAGCAACGCCGTTATCAGCCAGGAACTGTTGTGTTCCACCAGTTGCATACAGGTTAAAACCACGTTCAGATAACATTCTGGCGCTGCTCAGCAATTCGATTTTCGAGCGGGTCTCACCTGACGAAATCAGGATGTTTTTCTTTGGAATGGAATATCCCACAGAAAGCATTGATTTCAGGATGGCTTCGTAGAAATTTTCGCCGATACATCCCACTTCTCCGGTTGACGACATGTCGACACCCAAAACAGGATCAGCATTCAGCAGACGTGCAAACGAGAATTGAGCAGCTTTAACACCTACATAATCGAGTTCGAACAATGACTTGTCCGGAGACTGGAAAGGAGCATCCAACATCACCTGAGTCGCAATTTCAATCAGGTTATATTTCATCACTTTCGACACAAACGGAAAACTACGTGATGCCCTAAGGTTACATTCAATCACTTTAATATCGTTGTCCTTGGCCAACAATTGCATATTGAAAGGTCCGGTAATATTGAGTTCTTTGGCAATCTGACGCGCTATCTTTTTGATGCGGCGAATGGTTTCGACATACAATTTTTGAGGAGGGAAAACGATGGTTGCGTCGCCTGAGTGAACCCCGGCAAACTCCACATGTTCCGAAATGGCATAAGCCACTACCTCACCATTTTTAGCCACAGCATCAATTTCGATTTCTTTTGCCTGCTCAATAAATTCAGAAACCACAACCGGGTGTTCTTTCGACACATTGGCAGCCAAAGTCAGGAAATGCTGTAACTGGTCTTTATTCGAAACCACGTTCATGGCTGCTCCTGAAAGCACATATGAAGGACGAATCAACACCGGGAAACCAACTTCATCAACAAATTCGTAGATGTCTTCGATACTGGTCAGTTCCGACCACCGCGGTTGATCAATTCCTAGGTTATCGCACAAAGAACTGAATTTTTTACGGTCTTCGGCACGGTCAATATTCAATGGCGAAGTTCCTAAAATAGGCACATTCTGGCGATGCAATTTCATGGCCAGGTTGTTCGGAATCTGGCCTCCCATCGAGAGAACCAAACCCTTCGGCACTTCCAGATCAACAATGTCCATCACACGTTCGAAAGTCAGCTCATCAAAATACAGGCGGTCGCAGGTATCGTAATCGGTACTTACAGTTTCAGGATTGTAGTTGATCATGATCGAGCGGTATCCTTCCTTATGGATCGTGGTAATCGCATTTACGCTACACCAGTCGAACTCCACCGAACTTCCAATACGGTAAGCCCCTGATCCCAAAACAATCACTGATTTATCATCGTGCTGAAACTCCACATCATGCTCGTTTCCATTATAGGTCAGGTACAGGTAATTGGTTTGCGCTGGGTATTCGCCAGCCAACGTATCAATCTGTTTTACTGAAGGCAAAATATTCTTGCTTTTGCGCCAGTCGCGTACTTTCAGCAAATCGTCGTTAATCGCTTTGTTCGAGGATTTCAGCACCAAGCGGGCAATCTGAAAATCTGAATATCCTTCTTTTTTTGCCTGAAGCAGCAATGAATCGTCCAAAGTTGGAAGCGAATTAACTGCTTCGAGCTTATTTTTGGTTGTATGAATATTGTGCAGTTTTTGCAGGAACCAGCGGTCAATTTTGGTCTTTTCATAGATGTCGTCAACCGAATAACCTTTATTGAAAGCCTCTGCAATCGCAAAGATTCGGCGATCAGTCGGGTTGCTCAATTCCTCGTCAATCTGCTCAATGGTAATTTCTTCTTTATTGGCAACAAATCCGTGCATTCCGATTCCAACCATCCGGATTCCTTTCTGTATCGCTTCTTCGAACGAACGGCCAATCGACATGATTTCGCCCACCGATTTCATCGAACTACCCAAGTTTTTCGATACTCCTGAAAATTTATTCAAGTCCCAGCGAGGAATTTTACAAACGATATAATCGAGCGCAGGTTCGAAGGCAGCTGTGGTTACTTTGGTCACCTGATTGTTCAGTTGGTGCAATCCGTAGCCCAAACCTAGTTTGGCAGCAACAAAAGCCAATGGATAACCGGTTGCTTTCGATGCCAGCGCAGAAGAGCGCGACAGACGGGCGTTTACCTCAATTACGCGGTAATCTTCGGAATGCGGATCGAGCGCATATTGAACGTTACATTCACCAACGATTCCGATGTGACGGATAATTTTGATGGCCAATGCACGCAGTTTGTGATATTCAGAATTCGAAAGTGTCTGCGAAGGAGCAACCACGATACTTTCGCCTGTGTGAATTCCCAGCGGATCGAAGTTTTCCATGTTACAAACGGTGATACAGTTGTTGAAGCGGTCGCGAACCACTTCGTATTCCACTTCTTTCCATCCTTTGATCGATTCTTCAACCAAAATCTGAGGCGAATAAGTAAATGCTTTTGACGCCAATGATTCCAACTCTTCGTCGTTGGCACAAAAACCGCTACCCAATCCGCCCAATGTGTAAGCTGCGCGAATGATGATTGGATAACCAACTATTTTCACTGCAGCGAAAGCTTCTTCCATGTTCAAACAGGCAATGCTTCGTGGAGTCAAAACATCAATCTCGGCCAGTTTTCCTGCGAAAATTTCACGGTCTTCGGTATCAATAATCGATTGAACCGGAGTTCCGATTACTTTCACATTGTATTTTTCTAAAATTCCCTGTCTGAACAAGGCAACACCGCAGTTCAGTGCAGTTTGTCCGCCAAAAGCCAAAAGGATGCCATCGGGTTTTTCTTTGAGAATCACCTGTTCTACAAAAAACGGAGTCACCGGTAGGAAGTAAATCCGGTCGGCAATGTCTTCCGAAGTCTGAATGGTCGCAATATTCGGATTAATCAGAATGGTTTCCACATTCTCTTCCTTCAGGGCTTTCAGAGCCTGAGATCCGGAATAGTCGAACTCACCGGCTTCACCAATTTTCAGCGCTCCCGATCCCAGTACGATTACTTTTTTAATGTCTTTATTTATCATGATGTCTTAAATTTCAAATTCCAAATTTCAAGTTCCAGGTTTTCCGGTCTCCCATCTTCGGACTCCGGACTTCCTTCTTTTTTACTTCTTCGTCTTTTTGTATTCGATTACGTTATTCATGAAATCGTCGAATAAAAACTCAGTATCAACCGGTCCACTGGCAGCTTCAGGGTGGAACTGAGTTGAGAAGAATGGTTTGGTTTTATGGCGGATTCCTTCGTTGGTTTGGTCATTTACGTTGGTAAACAATGGTTCCCAATCGGCAGGCAGTGTTTTTGTGTCAACCGCGAAACCATGATTCTGCGAAGTGATGAAACAGCGGTCGGTTCCCTGCAACAAAACAGGTTGGTTGTGACTGCGGTGACAAAATTTCAGTTTGTAAGTTTCGGCTCCGGCAGCACGCGCGAGTAGCTGGTTTCCTAAACAAATTCCCATGATAGGCTTTTCTGCATCCATCGTTTTACGAATGTTTTCAACGGTTGCATCGCACAAAGCCGGGTCACCCGGTCCATTTGACAGGAAAATGCCGTCAAAATCTTCACCGCTGAAATCATAGTCCCAAGGCACCACAATTACTGTTGCATTGCGATTAATCAAACAGCGAATAATATTGTATTTCACGCCGCAATCGACTAAAACGATGCGGTGTTCTCCGTTTCCGTAGACTTCAACTTTATCTGTACTGGCAATGGCAACCAGGTTTTCCTGATTCGGATCGTAAAAATCGATCACTTCATCATCGAACTCAATCTTGCCGAGCAATGAACCTTTTACGCGGATAATTTTGGTCAACGCACGGGTATCAATTCCGAACAAACCGGGCACTTTATGTTCTTTCAGCCAGTCGCCCAAACTCTTGATGGCGTTCCAGTGGCTGTACTCGAACGAATAATCCGAAACAATTAAACCGGTAATATGAATCTTGTTCGATTCATAAAACTCATACAAATTTTGCTCTTTCGAGTCACTTGGCACACCATAATTTCCAATCAACGGGAAGGTTGAGACGAGGATTTGGCCCGTATATGAAGGATCTGTTAAACTTTCCGGATAACCAGTCATAGCGGTGTAAAAAACGACTTCTCCGGCTACTGACTTTTCATATCCGAACGACTTTCCTTCAAAAGTTGTCCCGTCTTCAAGAATCAATCTGACTTTTCTAAGTTGTGTCATCGTTGCAATGCTAAATATTAAAAAAAATGCGTTTGGCTACGGCTGTAGGGCAAACGCATGGTTGTTATTTTTAAACAAACTCTCTTTCCTATGTATCTTCGGATTTTCAACCCGATACTTTTCAAGTTTCAATTCGTTGTTGTGTTTTAATTCTGCCACAAAAATAGATATTATTTTCTGAAAAAAAAGCTTGCAATTAATATTTTTGCATAAATTTGCATCGAAAATGTATAAATATTCAAAATGAAGAATCGCACCAAAAGGCAGCTTGCTATTAAACAGGCAATTCTCAATGGCCGGATCAGCAGTCAGGATGAGCTTTTGCACATCATGAAAGATCAGGGCTTTGAATTGACCCAGGCTACCCTTTCGCGCGATTTGAAAATTCTGAAAGTTGCAAAAGTTTCAGACCAGGCATTGGGCTATGTATATGTTATTCCTGAAGGTGTAAATACGGAAAATCAGCGCGAAAATTCACGGATAAATTTTCTGGCCGATGGATTTCGCGATTTGCAGTTCTCCGGAAATCTGGCTGTAATGCGCACCATGCCCGGCTATGCAAGCAGTCTGGCTTCAGTAATCGACAATTCTGAGCCCTATGAAATCATCGGTACTATTGCCGGCGACGACACAATTCTGATTATCATGCGCGAAGGTGTTACACATAGCGATTTGATCAACAGCCTGATATTGATAATGCCAAAACTGGAAGATAAATTGGGTTAAAAGAGTGTTCAGTCGCAGTTGACAAATCGAAACGGCTGATTGAAAGGAAAATATTCTTTGCCGTCTGCTTTAGCTGACGGACATTAATGATAGAAGAAAAACCGTCCGCGAGAAAGCGATAATAAGAGTGAAAAGTGGTATTTCGGACGGAAATGAAATAACGATCAAAAGAGATTAACTAGAAATGAAAGATTTAAAAGATATTCAAATTTTTGTCGCCACAGAAGAGCACCTGAAATACGTTGATCAGGTAAACGATGCCATCGACATTGCTTCAAAAGAGCGTGGAACAGGTATCGCACGCCGTACTTACGAATACATTGCCGACAAAATGCTTGCTGGGAAAGCAATTATCGCCCTCGAAAACAACGAGACTTTCGCTGGGTTCTGCTATGTTGAAACCTGGGGTGCAAAAAGTTTTGTAGCCAATTCGGGATTAATCGTTGTAAAAGATTACCGCGGTATCGGTCTTGCTACCGAAATTAAGCGCAAAGCATTCATGCTATCCAGACAACTTTATCCAAGCGCCAAAATATTTGGTTTGACCACCGGTTTAGCTGTTATGAAGATTAACCATGAACTGGGCTACCGTCCGGTAACTTTTTCGGAACTGACCGACGATGAAGATTTCTGGAACGGATGCAAAAGCTGCGTGAATCATGACATTCTGGAACGGACAGGAAAAAGCAAATGTCTATGTACAGGGATGTTGTACGATCCGGCATGGGAGCAGGAAAAGAAAGTTGAAGAAAAACCGGAAGAAAAAAAGCAAAATGGTGGTTGGGCAATTAAAGATACCTTGCTCGATATCATTAATAAACTGAAACCAAATAAAAACGGAACACAGACAAAAGAAGGTCGAAAATTTTTCATTTTTTAATTCAGAAACAAAAAATAAACGATGGCTCCTGACAGATATTTTTCAGGATTATTTCTCATAGGAATTGGCCTTCAGCAAGCCAATAATTTGTAAGGTTTAGTAAAGTTGTAAGTATTAAGCGAATCTGCTGGTGAGTCATCGTTTTTATCTCAAATATTAAAATCAAGCAATTATATCATGAAGGATAAAGTAGTTTTAGCATTTAGCGGAGGTTTAGATACTTCGTATTGCGCCAAATACCTGTCGGTTGAAAAAAACATGGATGTGTACACAGCCATTGCCAATACAGGAGGTTTTACCCAGTCAGATCTGGATATTATTGAGAAAAAGGCTTACCAGCTTGGGGCAATTAAACATGTTGCTCTGGATGTTACCGATTCGTACTATGAAAAAAGTATCAAATACATGGTTTTCGGAAACATTCTCCGGAACAATACATACCCGATTTCGGTAAGTTCTGAGCGCGTGTTTCAGGCCATCGCAATTATTGAATATGCCAAACAAATTGGTGCTAAATATGTGGCTCACGGAAGTACTGGCGCCGGAAACGACCAGGTTCGTTTCGATTTAACCTTCCAGATTTTAGCTCCTGAAATTGGCATCCTCACTCCTACCCGCGACCTCGAGCTCAGCCGTCAGGAAGAAATTGATTACCTGAAAGCCCACGGTGTTGAAGCCGACTGGAAAAAAATGGACTACTCCATCAACAAGGGACTTTGGGGAACCAGCATCGGTGGTAAAGAAACATTAAAATCAAACAAGACTTTACCGGAAGAAGCATATCCGTCGCAACTGACGGAAACCGAAGAAAAAGAGATTACACTCGATTTTATTGGAGGTGAGTTAAAAGGCGTGAATGGTGAAATTTTTGAAAATCCGGTGAATGCCATTCGTGCTCTCGATGCAGTAGCATCACCATATGCAATTGGCCGTGACATGCACATTGGCGACACTATCATTGGCATCAAAGGTCGTGTAGGTTTCGAAGCTGCTGCTCCAATCATCGCGATCAAAGCACACCAGATGCTAGAAAAACATACGCTTACCAAATGGCAGCAATACTGGAAAGAGCAACTGGGCAACTGGTACGGAATGTTCCTCCATGAAGCTTTATATTTCGAACCTGTTATGCGCGACATCGAGAAATTCCTCGAACACTCGCAGGAAAACGTTACCGGGAAAGTGATTGTGAAACTCAAACCATACAACTTTGTGCTGGTTGGCGTTGAATCTGATCACGACCTGATGCGCTCAGAATTTGGCGAATACGGCGAGAAAAACTCAGCTTGGACTGCTGACGATGTGAAAGGTTTCACTAAGGTGCTGTCTACTTCGCTGAAGATACACAACTCGGTCAATCACAGCTTTTAGCATCTAGCGGTTGGCCTTTTGCCAGTAGCCAGTAACTAGAAGCCAGCAGCATTATTTCAAAGTGAAAATTTGATATTTGAGAAAATGATAAAAGTTGGAATTATAGGTGGTGCAGGATATACTGCCGGCGAGTTGATTCGGATTTTGCTGAACCACCCACAGGCTGAACTAACATTTGTACAGAGTAGCAGCAATGGAGGCAATTTACTGTCGGACGTGCATACCGATTTATTGGGCGATACCGACATCAAATTTGTTGCTGAAGCTGATTTTTCACTGATCGATGTGGCTTTTTTCTGCATGGGACACGGGAAATCGAAAGAATTTCTTCAGAAAAACACGCTCCCTGAAAACGTAAAAATCATCGATTTAAGCCACGATTTTAGGTTGAAACGTGAAGAAAACGATTTCGTTTACGGCTTGCCGGAACTGAATCGGGAAATCATCCGGGAATCCAACCGCATTGCCAACCCTGGCTGTTTTGCCACCGGAATTCAGTTGGCAGTTTTGCCATTGGCTGCAGCAGGACTCATCAAAGACGAACTGCATGTGAATGCCATTACTGGTTCAACCGGCGCAGGACAAGCGCCATCAGAAACTTCGCATTTTAGTTGGAGAAACAATAATGTGTCGGTTTACAAAGCTTTCGAACACCAGCATTTAGGCGAAATTGGACAAAGTTTTAAGCAACTTCAGCCTGATTTTACTTACGATATTAATTTTATACCGGTTCGCGGAAATCATACACGAGGCATCTTTGCCTCTGTTTATACCAAATTTGACGGTTCTTTAGAAGAAGCCATCAAGCTGTATCAGGATTATTATGCATCGCATCCGTTCGTTTTCGTGAGCCAGACAAATCCTGATCTGAAACAAGTGGTAAACACCAACAAAGCGATTGTTTACCTCGAAAAACATGGCAATAAATTGATGATCCTTTCGGTAACCGACAATCTGCTGAAAGGCGCCTCCGGACAGGCCGTTCAAAACATGAACCTGATTTTTGGTCTGGAAGAAACTACAGGATTGAATTTGAAAGCAGTGGCTTTTTAGAATAATTGTTGCGAGTTACGGGTTGCGGGTCAATCCCAACACGAAACTCGCAACCCAAAACTCGTAACATTTTTATTATGAATTTATTTGACGTATATCCGTTACTCGACATCACTCCTGTGAAAGGAGAAGGTTGTTACATGTGGGACGAAAACGGAACCAAATACCTTGATTTATATGGTGGTCATGCTGTAATTTCAGTAGGACATTCGCATCCGCACTACATTAAAAGATTGACCAGCCAATTAAACGAGATTGGATTTTATTCCAATTCGGTGCAGGTTCCACAGCAACAGGAACTTGCAGAAAAACTGGGACAAGTTTCCGGCTATCCAGATTACCAGCTTTTCCTAGTGAATTCAGGAGCAGAAGCCAACGAAAACGCTCTGAAACTGGCGTCATTTGTGACTGGTCGAAAAAAGATTGTGAGCTTTAAAAAAGGGTTTCACGGGCGTACTTCAGCTGCTGTTGCTGTGACCGACAATCCAAAATTAATTGCTCCGGTTAATGAAACTTCCAACGCCATTATTATTCCATTCAACAACCTGGAACTGCTCGAAGAACAGTTAAAGACCAATGAAATTGCCGGCGTAATTATTGAAGGAATTCAGGGAATTGGTGGTATCCATGTTCCTGCGGAAGGCTTTTTGGTTCAGGCCGAAAAACTGTGCAAACAATATGGTGCATTGCTGATTCTGGACGAAATACAATCGGGATATGGCCGTAGCGGAAAATTCTTCGCACATCAGTACACCACAATAAAACCCGATTTAATCACAGTTGCCAAAGGAATGGGCAACGGATTTCCGGTTGGCGCCTTGCTGATTGCTCCCGAAATTAAGCCCTGGCACGGAATGTTGGGTACCACTTTTGGTGGAAATTACCTGGCATGTGCTGCAAGTTTGGCTGTTTTGGAAATTATGGTGGATGAAAAACTGGTCGAAAATGCAGCTGAAGTCGGTGAATATCTGATCGGTAAGCTAAAAGGATTTACCCAAATCAAGGAGGTCAGAGGACAGGGTCTGATGATTGGACTCGAATTTGATCAACAAATTAATGACATTCGTCATGTTTTATTAAAAAAACATCATATTTTTACCGGCGTAAGTGGAGCAAATACCATTAGGTTACTTTCTCCGCTAACTTTGACCAAGGAACAAGCTGATGTATTCATCGCGGCTTTAGCTGAAACAATAGCATAACTAACTTTTAAAAGATGATTGACCAGAAAATAACGATTATTGGCGGAGGAAATCTCGGAGGCGCGGTTGCTTTTGGTTTGATTAAATCAAAGCAAATTCAGCCTTCTGACTTAACTGTTTCCGACCGTTATACCAGTGTATTGAAAAAATTTCAGGAACAAGGAGCAACAGTTACTGACAGCAATGTTGACGCTGTTAAAACTGCCAATATTATTATTCTGGCCATAAAACCATATCAGGCGAATGAAATCCTCGCGGAGATCAAACCTGTTTTAAAATCAAATCAAATTCTTATTTCTGCTGTTGCAGGCCTGGGTCTTCCAAAGCTTGAAGAAGCTGTGAGTAGTTCCGGAGTGCAAACATTCCGGATAATGCCAAACACGGCAATTGCCATTCAGGAATCGATGACATTGATTTCGACGAACGTTAAATCGGAAGAAACCTGTAATCTGGTAGTGCATATTTTCGATCAGTTAGGTAAAGCATCCATTATTCCTGAAGATTTAATGGCGGCAGCAACAGTACTTGGCTCATGCGGAATCGCTTTTGCATTAAGATACATGAGAGCAGCTATGCAAGGTGGAATTGAGATGGGATTTAGCGCCGAAATGGCCCAATTCATTACTGCACAGACAGTGAAAGGAGCTGCTCAGTTGATTCTTGAATCAGGAAGGCACCCAGAACAGGAAATTGATAAAGTAACCACTCCACGTGGAATCACCATTACCGGATTGAATGAAATGGAGCATCAAGGTTTTAGTTCTTCGTTGATTCAAGGACTGATCGCCTCTTTCAATAAATGTTGAAAAAGGGAAGATACTGTTTTGAAAACACAATTGCGATATAAAAAAATAACTGTCAAAGTTGGCAGTAACGTTCTAACCAAGTCTGATGGTACGTTGAATGACGCCAATATTTCACATTTGGTCGATCAAATAGCCAATCTGCGCCAAAAAGGTGTTGAAATTGTTCTGGTATCTTCCGGAGCAGTTGCAGCAGGACGTGGCGAAATTGGTAATGGAAGAAAGCTGGATACTGTTTCTGCCCGCCAGTTATGGTCGGCAGTTGGTCAGGTAATACTCATTAACAAATATGCCGAAGCTTTCCGGAAATATGGAATTTCGTGTGCTCAAGTACTCACAACCAAAGAAAATTTCAGTGACCGGGTGCATTACCTGAACATGAAAAACTGCATTTCGACACTGATCGAAAACAAAGTCATTCCGATTGTGAATGAAAATGATACCATTTCAGTTACAGAACTGATGTTTACCGATAACGATGAACTTTCAGGTTTGATAGCCTCTATGGAAGACTCGGAAGCTTTGATCATTTTGAGCAACATTGCCGGAATTTACGATGGTTCACCCGAATTACCCGAATCGAAAGTGATTCGTGAAATCACCTCTAAAAGCAAACCGTTGAACGAAGCAATTTCGACCAGCAAATCGAGTTTTGGACGAGGAGGAATGCTAACAAAATATCATATTGCACGTAAAGTAGCCAAAGGTGGAATCAATGTTCATATTGCCAACGGAATGGAAGAAAATACACTACTCCGCATTATGAATCAGGCAGATGACATTGTTCATACGACCTTTATTTCAGAAAACAAGAAATCGTCCAATTTCAAAAAATGGATTTCTTATTCTGAAAGCTTTGCAAAAGGGGTATTAGTTGTAAATGGTGGCGCAAAAGAAGCGTTGTTATCGAATCAGGCTAAAAGTCTTTTACCTGTTGGAGTAATTGACATAGAAGGCTCTTTTGAAAAAGGCGATTTGGTGAAAATAAAAGATGAATCCGGACTATTAATTGGCATTGGCAAAGCAGAATACAGCTCTGAGAAAGCTGAAAAATATAAAGGAAATAAAAACAAAAAAGAAGTAATTCATTACGATTATTTGTACTTAATGGAATAATTTTAAATATTAACTCGGGATTTGTGTACTGATACCCTTTTCATAGACCCCCTTTTTTATTGCCTCCTAGTGGCAACAGATTCCTGAGTTATATTCCCCCTTCCGCCCCCTGGAAGGGGGCTTTTGTTTATTTATTTTTAGTATTAGAAGCCATAAAGGACGAATTGAGGAATTAGCGAAGAAAATTAGACCGGAAAAGTCATATACTAAAAACTAAAGATGACAGTAAAAGAACAACTTACACTGGTTTTGAAGGCCAGCCGAAAACTGAATCTGGTTTCAGTGGAGAAAATAAATCAAGTATTATTGGATGTAGCTGAAGCTGCAATCGAAAATACTGCGTTTATCCTGCAGGAAAATGCAAAAGATCTGAGTCGAATGGATCCAACCGATCCGAAATATGACCGATTAATGCTAACAGCTGATCGTATAAAAGGTATTGCTACCGACATTCAAAATGTGGCTTCACTCCCCTCACCTCTTGGTCGTATTTTGAGCGAGATGAGCCGCCCAAATGGTCTACAAATAAAAAAGATAACCGTTCCATTCGGTGTAATTGGTATCATTTACGAAGCACGCCCTAATGTTACTTTCGATGTGTTTTCATTGTGCCTGAAGTCTGGGAATGCCTGCGTTTTAAAGGGTGGAAGCGATGCCAACGACTCGAATGTGGCCATTGTAAAAGTTATTCAGGATGTGCTGCGGAAACATGAACTGGACGAAAATATTCTTTCGCTTTTGCCAGTTGATCGGGAAGCTACAACCGAATTACTGCATGCCCATGGTTTGGTAGACCTGATTATTCCCCGTGGATCGCAAAGCCTGATCAATTTCGTTCGCGAAAACTCATCGATTCCTGTAATTGAAACTGGCGCCGGAATTTGCCACACATATTTCGATGAATTTGGTGATGTTTCCAAGGGGAAAGATATTGTGTATAATGCAAAAACACGACGTCCGAGTGTTTGCAATGCGCTCGATTGTTTGATCGTTCACGAAAACCGACTGAATGATTTACCAACACTCACCGAACTTCTTCCTCAAAGTCAGGTTGTTATTTATGCTGATGAAAAAGCATATCAGGTACTTGATGGCAAATATCCATCAGACCTGCTCGAACATGCTACAGAGGAATCTTTCGGAACCGAATTTCTATCGTATAAAATGGCTGTAAAAACAGTTGCTGATCTGGATGAAGCGTTGGATCACATTGCAACCTATAGCTCAAAACATTCGGAAGCGATTGTTTCTGAAAACCAGGATGCACTTGAAATATTCCGTAAATCGGTTGATGCCGCAGCAGTTTACTGCAACGTTTCTACCGCTTTCACTGATGGCGCTCAATTTGGTTTGGGTGCCGAAATCGGCATCTCCACCCAAAAACTTCATGCCCGCGGACCAATGGCACTCGAAGAGCTTACCAGCTACAAATGGATTGTTAATGGTGATGGACAAATCAGACCGAAATAATCGAGTAAAAGGCGCAAAAGTGAAAGGCAAAAGTAAAAAATAGCTATATCTTTATGCCACAAATCATTTTAAAACAACGCACTGAAGGGCAGTAAATTAAGATAAAAATCAACATACAATGAGACATTTCACATCAGTCCATGATCTCAAAAATCTGGACGAAGCTTTAAAACTTGCATTCGAACTTAAAAAATCACCTTATAAATACCAGGAACTGGGTAAAAACAAAACGCTTTTACTCGTTTTCTTCAACTCAAGCCTTCGTACCCGCCTAAGCACTCAGAAAGCCGGATTAAATCTGGGAATGAACGTGATTGTTTTCGACATCAACGAAGGTGGCTGGAAACTGGAAACCGAACTGGGTGTAATTATGGATGGAGATAAACCTGAACACATCCGTGAAGCTGTTCCTGTAATTGGTCGTTATTGCGATATTATTGGAGTTCGTTCATTTGCCAAATTCGAAAACCGCGCCGACGATTACGAAGAAAAAATCATTCAGCAATTTGTTGATTATTCGGGAGTTCCGGTTATAAGCATGGAAGCTGCCACCCGCCATCCGCTACAATCGTTTGCCGACCAGTTGACTATTGAAGAATTCAAGACCAAACCACGCCCGAAAGTGGTTTTAAGCTGGGCACCACATCCACGAGCATTACCACAGGCAGTTCCAAACTCGTTCGTGGAATGGATGCGCCAGACTGACTACGAATTAGTGGTAACACATCCTGAAGGGTACGAGTTGGCACCTGAATTTATGGGTGACCTGAAACCGGAATACGACCAGATGAAAGCTTTTGAAGGCGCTGATTTTATCTATGCAAAAAACTGGGCTTCTTATACCGATTATGGACAAATCCTATCGAAAGACCGTTCGTGGACCGTTTCGGAACGCCAAATGGCAGTTACAAACGATGCCAAATTCATGCATTGTTTGCCAGTCCGTCGTAACATGATTGTGACCGACGAAGTAATTGATGGTCCGAATTCGATTGTCATTCAGGAAGCTGAAAACCGATTGTTTTCGGCACAGGCTGTATTGAAAATGATTTTAGACGAAATAAAATAGAAAAGTTCGGAGTGCCTGGAATTCGGAGTGCCTAAAGTTTTAACTTCGAACTCCAGGCACTTTAGACACTTCGAACTTAAAAGAAATTTATGGAAAGATTAACCATTGTAAAAGTTGGCGGAAAAGTTGTTGAAGAAAAAGAATCACTCGATTTATTACTGAACCAGTTTGCTCAAATTAGAGGTAAACGAATTTTAGTTCATGGTGGTGGAAGACTGGCAACTACTCTGGCTGAAAAATTAGGAATTGAAACACAGATGGTTGAAGGCCGCCGCATTACTGATGAAGCTACCCTGGAAGTAGTAACAATGGTTTATGCCGGACTGGTAAATAAAAATATTGTAGCAGGACTACAAGCCAGAGGATGCAATTCCATTGGACTTACCGGAGCAGATTTAAATGTTATCAGAGCAAGGAAACGTCCGGTTAAGGATATTGATTACGGCTTTGTAGGTGATATTTTAGGCGTAAATACTTCTGAATTAAGGTTGCTCCTGAATGAAGAGGTTGTTCCGGTTATGGCACCCATCACACACGACTGTCACGGACAACTGCTAAATACAAATGCTGATACAATTGCGGCTGATCTGGCCATCGAATTGTCGAATTATTTCACGGTCAATCTCTTTTATTGTTTCGAAAAAAAGGGTGTATTGCTAAACGCTGACGATGAAAATTCGGTGATTTCAGAATTAAGTTTTGATCGTTTTAAACTGCTTCAGGAAGAAGGTGTAATCAATGAAGGAATGATCCCGAAACTCGACAACGGATTTAATGCCATGAGAAATGGAGTAAGTCAGGTACTAATTACCAATCCCACGCAAATTTCAATGGCCCGCGGAACCCGATTAAGCCTGAAAGAAGATTGAAAAAAAATATAAAATAAATTTCAAGAATCCGACCCAATTTGGCGTCGGATTTTTTTTGCTTTTGATTCTTTCTCCATATCAAAAAGTCAGATAGATTACTGAAAATATCCATTTACAATATTTAAGATTTGATCTCGAAACAAGTTGATAAAATTCAGAACTTTTTTTAGTGAATTTCGTTTATAAAAATAGAATTCAAACGACAAATTGATTGAATTTGAAGGCAAATGGCTTATTAAGAGGTTGATTAATGTATTTTGGTTAATTCGTGATTTTAGGTTAATTGAGAATAAATTATTCAACACAAATTAGTGGTGATTGGTTTTTTTAGTGTGGATTGATTGTGTGGATTAGAAGAGCCGTTTCTAGCAAATGCTTGAAACGGTTTCTTCATTTATACAACATTGTGTAAGAACTTTTATCGAAAGAAATTTCAATTTATCAATTGAATTTTCGTGGAATAATCGATCTGATTTTGCGGAGAAAATCATAGATTTGAAATGAAAATTTGAGCATAGGGCTAAACCAATCTCAATGATTCACAATTTTACGGGGTGTAGCGCAGCTTGGTAGCGCGCGTCGTTCGGGACGACGAGGTCGTCGGTTCAAATCCGGTCACCCCGACAACATGGAACGAAAAAAGCCTCTCAAATAGCTGAATTTGAAAGGCTTTTAATTTATATTCTGACTCTTTTTTAATCTATTCAGTGCTTATTTCCGCTAAAATCACATCGAATTACCTCAACAATGCGGTAGCGCACCACAACAAAGGTGCTTGTCCATGCAGGTCGCCAACAATGCGTTTGCGCTGCATATAATGTTTGCGGTCGTTTTTAATGTTGGTTCCTTCACAAACCTCAGTCAGTTCATCGTTCTGATTAATGTAAGTGATTAATGCCAGCCAGCCTTTGCGAGCTGCTGCTCCGTATGTTTTGGAATCGAGCCAGCCATTTTTCACACCAGTAATCATAGCGTAGGTGAACATGGCTGTTCCTGAAGTTTCTTTCCATGCTTCGGGATCGTCAATAATTTGCCGCCACATGCCATCTTTTTCCTGATATTTTAATAAAGCAGCCATCATTTTATGGTAGCCTTCCATGATGCGGGCACGGTTTGGATTGTCTTTGGGTAATATGCGAAGGATTTCGGCCATACCAACAGCCATCCAGCCATTACCACGTCCCCAGCTAAAATGTGCATCAGGCGAGTGGTAAAATAATCCGTTCTCCAACTGAATTTTATCGAGGTAAAGTACCATTTCTTTGGCCGCGCGATCAATGTATTTTCTGTCGCCGGTTGCCCGGTAAGCCTGCGCCTGAACAGCTGTAATCATGAACATGTCGTCGATCCAAATTCGCGTTTGCCATGAATAACCCTGCGACGCAAAGTCCTTTTGCTCATTGGTTATATCTTCCGGAGTTGTCCATTGCGTATCGGCATATTTCAACCCCAAATCGAGATATTTTTGTTGCCTGGTTTTTAGGTATAATTCAAGCGGAACCGATCCAAACACATTGTTATCGACATGATTGGGTTTAGGCTGAAGATTTTTTTCAGCATCAAACAGTGGAGTAAAACGATTTTCGAAACGATTGAAAAGAGCATCATTTTTGGTTACTTCCGCAAACCACATTCCACCCAGCCAGGTACACACATCAGGATAAGTAATTTGGGTCGGAGGCGTTTCCGGATGTGTATTTCCATAACGAGAATGAGCCGTTTTTAGAAATTTATCAGCTATTCGGGTGCCAATTTCAACAGGCGATTTTCCTTCGGGCCAATGCTTCAGATCGTATTCTTTCGTCTTTGCATTCAGGCCAAAAACGACGAACAACAACAAAACAAGTAAAAGTGATTTCTTCATGGTTTATAGGTTTTTAGTTGCCTAAAGATAGAATTTTAGAAAATAATCAGCAAAACCACGAATCATAGTAATTTCAAAATAAAATACTAAAAGACTGTTTAAATTTCCCGGAGGGAAAATAAGTAACAGGAATGAAAGAATGTCGTATTTTGAGTTTTGTATTGTCCCTAAGTTCACAACACATAGTGTCACCGCTCTGCGGCTTTATGTATCCCTTTTTAAAAACTTTACTACCATACTTTTACCGCTCCGCGGTTTTCAAAAAGGGTTAAGGTGCGTCGCACCGATAGTATGGTAGAATTAAAGATTACCTCTATTCTTATAGCCGCATCGCGGCGATAGATTTTTCGGATACGACATTTAAGTTCTCATTACTTATATGGGTAGAAAATTGCCAATTACCTGCTGATTTTGTCCCGTACGGGACAAAAGATCATTTAGAATCACACCTTTTTCTACCAACATTTTGTTCCTAACGGAACGAAAGAATAAAATTTAAACAGTCACTAAAACAATTTCTAAAATATTCTGCGGTGACTTCGGTGAAAACAATCGACCTGACTACATAAATCGCAAGTATAATCTCTGAATTTTACGCCTACGCCCATTCCAATAATTCCGCTGACCGATTTGATCGGATGCATCAGTGCCGAATCGGTAAGTCTTATTCCGCAGCAATTCTCCGAAAAAAATGAAAACAATTTATGCTGATCGGCCACACTCCAATTGCAATAACCCGGGCTGTACCGGTTGGTGATCTGCATACCTTCAGAAAGTGCCATTCGTTTAATTTCCGTCTGCAACAGATCAGTAGCAGCTTCCACAATCATTGAGCCCAACAAATCAAATACGTAGCCTAATACCGGTTCATCGCCCGACAATAAATCCTGCGAACGACGACTGATTCCTTTGCCGGCAGTACAAATAAAGAAGACTATTGAAGTGGCATTTCGTAATTCTTTAGCTACGGTTTTACCAATACCAAATTCAAGTCCTTCAACCAAAAGATGACCATTATTTGCTGAAAAATCACTGTTTCCTGAAAAGCGAAAAGCACCACGGATATTGCACAGCGATTCTGCTTCCTGAATGGCTTGCGTAACATACTCACCAAACGGTTCAGGCAGATCGCCATCGGGAAACCCAAGCATGGACTTTAAATACTCAATATCTAAAGTAAGTTCGCCAAGCGAATAGGAGATTTCATGAATCATGATGTGCTAAGATTTTCGAATGGTTACTGACAGGTCTGTTATTTGGGAAAAGACATGTTGAATTTGTTTAAATAATGAAAATGAAATAATGTCGCATTTTTCATTGACCTATAAACTGGACTCACCCCGTCGCATCTGCGATGCTCTGCCCCTCTCTTCTTGAAGAGAGGGGGAAATGTCCGCTGGAGGACATGGGGTGAGTGATTTATA
>JAHEYT010000038.1 GCA_023251455.1 Bacteroidota bacterium | reverse complement strand
ATGAAAGCCGTTGATTTCATCAGGCAGTATCTGTTTAAGGACGAAGACAATGATTACGTTTTCAAGCAAACGCCCTGCCCTTTTCTGATGCCCGACAATTACTGCATGGTTTACGAAGACCGCCCCAAAGCCTGCCGCGAATACCCGCACACCGACCGCAAACGCATGTACCAGATACTTAGTTTGACGCACAAAAACTGCGAGGTTTGTCCTGTTGTTTTTTGTATCACCGACGAACTGGCAAAAAATTCGATCTTCAAAGTCTGACCTCACTTTTGTTTGTGCAAAGAATTAACCGATGTGCAACAAATAGCGATAAATAATTGCCTTATTTGCCGTCCCAAAATGTTTAGCTTAGTTTCATGGAATTAGGAAATCATATTATTATTGGCGGCGCTGAATGGTGTGCCTTGCCTGGATTAAATATTCCGGCATTAAAAACGCGTGTCGATTCAGGAGCCAAAACATCAGCGCTTCACGCCAGTAACATACAAAAAATCAACCGACGAGGCGAAAAATGGGTCAGTTTCGAAGTGCATCCCATCCAGGAAACGCGACGGATAACGATTCGTTGCGAAGCCAAAGTCATCGATCAGCGGATTGTAAAAAGCTCAAGTGGTATTTCTGAAAAACGATTTGTAATCCAATCTTCGATGAAAATTGGGAGTTATGAATGGAATATCGAATTAACGCTGGCGAACCGCGACTCAATGGGTTTCAGGATGCTGCTTGGTCGTGAAGCCATGGAAAACCGGGTGCTGGTCGATCCAGCCAACAACTTTATGCTGTGCGAATATTCGGAAGAGAAAATCAACGAATTGTATCAGCACGTAAAAGATATCCGGAGTGGTTTGCGCATCGGTTTACTGGCCAGCAATCCGCTATTGTACAGCAACCAGCGCATTATGCAGGCCGGAGAAGAGCGTGGTCACGAAATGATTTTCCTGAATGTGCAGCAATGCTACATGAAACTCGATGCCACACAGCCAGAAGTTCGTTACCGTGGTGGAAAAATCCTCAATAATCTGGACGCTATCGTTCCGCGAATCAAACCGAACCTTACGTTCTACAGTCTGGCATTAATCAGGCAATTCGAAGCTTTGGGTTTCTATTGTGCCAACTCGTGGGAAGCAATCAGTAAATCGCGCGACAAGCTGTATTCATCGCAGTTGTTTTCGCAAAATGGCATTCACATTCCGATTACTGGTTTTGCCAAATCGCCGCTCGATACTACCGATTTAATCAACATGGTTAACGGGGCGCCGCTGATCATTAAACTACTCGAAGGAACTCAGGGGAAAGGCGTTGTTCTGGCCGAAAATGCCAAAGCTGCCGAAAGTGTGATCAATGCTTTTAAAAGTCTTCAGGCCAATATTTTGGTTCAGGAATTTATTAAAGAAGCAGAAGGAAAAGACATTCGCTGTTTTGTGATCGATGGAAAAGTGGTTGCTTCTATTCAACGCGAAGCTGCCAAAGGAGAATTCAGGGCGAATCTGCATCAGGGCGGGAAAGCGTCGCTTATAAAAATTACGAAAGAAGAGAAAAAGCTCGCCGTAAAAGCGGCTAAAGTGCTCGGGTTACAAATTGCCGGAGTTGATATTATCCGTTCGAACAAGGGGCCATTGGTGCTTGAAGTAAACTCATCGCCAGGACTCGAAGGCATTGAAAAAGCCACCGGGAAAGACATTGCCGGGATGATGATTGCCGCCATTGAAAAGCAGTTGGGTTGGCAACGCGATCTGGTAGTCAGGGCATCTGATCAGGTAACAGATTAGCTGTTTACATTTTTTACTTTTCAGGCAAATTAAACTAAAGTTAATAAAGATGAAAGCCTAGTTGGCCTGTTAGGATGTTCAAAAGCCTTTTCCTATTTTTGAGAAAATTTTCAAAAAAACTATTTAAAACTCCTTGATAATGAGAAAAAAGATTGTTGCCGGAAACTGGAAATGTAACACAACCGTTCAGGAAGGTGTTGAATTAGCCAAAGCAGTAAGCGAATTAGTTGCCAAAGCTGATGCAAAAAATGTGGTAGTGGTTCTTGGAGCTCCTTTCACCCATATTACCAGCGTAGTTTCTGCTGTTGATACCAACCTTATAGATGTTGCCGCACAGAACTGTGCAGCAGAAGCCAAAGGCGCTTTCACAGGCGAAGTTTCAGCTGCCATGGTTAAATCAACCGGTGCTACTCATGTAATTTTAGGACACTCTGAACGTCGCGAATATTATGGCGAAACCAGCGAAATCCTGAACAAAAAAGTGGCTTTAGCTTTAGCTAACGGATTAACTCCAATCTATTGCTGTGGTGAAGCTCTTGCTATCCGCGAAGCCAACGAACAAAATGCTTACGTTAAAACTCAGCTCGAAGAAACTATTTTCAACCTTAGCGTTGACGATTTCGCGAAACTGGCTATTGCTTACGAACCAATCTGGGCAATCGGAACCGGTGTAACTGCATCAACAGCTCAGGCTCAGGAAATGCTGGCTTACATCCGTGGTTTAATCGCTGATAAATTCGGAAAAGCTGTTGCTGAAGAAACTTCTATCCTTTACGGTGGTAGCTGCAACGCTAAAAATGCTCCTGAATTATTCTCACAACCAGATATTGACGGCGGTTTAATTGGTGGCGCTTCACTGAAAGCTGAAGATTTCCTCGGAATAATCACTGCATACTAAAAATAATAAATCTTCAGACGGTTCCTGAGTAGCGAAGCGTTTCGAAGGAAAAATACAAAGGCTGTCCGGCAACGGATGGCCTTTTTTATGCTACTTTTGAAGCCAGAGAATGCTTACTCATTGCATAACTTGAAATTTAAAACCTGAAATTTGGAACTCATATGATTTATACACAAATCAGTTTTAAACTGAATCCCGACACAACAGAAAACCGCGAAATACTGGTTGCTATGCTTTCCGATCTGCCATTCGAAAGCTTCGACGAATCGGAAGAACTGGTCATGGGTTACATTCCCGGCGAAACGGTCAATCTGGAAGAGATTGAAGCAATTACCTCACTCCTGCCCTTTTCGGTGGCCACGGAAAACGAGATAATTCCGGATAAAAACTGGAACGAAGTATGGGAAAAGAATTATTTCAAACCCTTGCTGATTGGCAATCGCTGCCTGGTTCGTGCGCCGTTTCATACCGAATATGAGCCGGCAGAATTCGAGTTGGTGATTGAGCCCAAAATGGCTTTCGGAACCGGAAACCACGAAACGACCACTTTGGTTGCCGAACAAATCCTGAACATGGATTTATCCGGAAAAACCGTTTTGGATATGGGTTGCGGCACCGGAATTTTGGGAATGCTGGCTTCGTTGAAAGGAGCAAAAAATGTAACAGCTATCGACATCGATACCTGGTCGTTCGAAAGCACTGTTGAAAATGCGCGGCTCAACAATATCCTGAATCTGGAAGCAAAATTGGGCGATGCCCGTTTGCTCGGGGCTGAAACGTTTGAGATCATTTTTGCCAATATCCACAAAAATGTAATCGTCAATGATTTGCCGGTTTACGAAAGCGTCTTGCAGTCAGGAGGAAAACTTTACCTGAGTGGATTTTACACTCATGATATGCCCGATGTAAAAGCAAAAGCCGAATCTCTTGGTCTTGTGGAAACTGGGTTTCAGGAGAAAAATAACTGGGTGGTGTATACTTTCAGGAAGCCTTAAGACCGAAGACCGGAGAACCGTTCCCTGAGTAGCGCAGCGTATCGAAGGGTGCCTATTGGAATCTGAAACTTGAAATTTGGAACTTCTATCATGGACAAAATAGTACAATACTTGACCGATAATTTCGGGCAAACGTTCACTAATGGAACGAAGAAAGAAATTGCCGATTTAATTAATGCTCTGAGTCGCGAGGAGATTGGGGATTTGCGCTACCGGCTATTTAATGAAGCACGACGACTTGAACAATCGAACAACGGACAGCAGGCTCTTTTTTGGCTACAGAATTGTTTCGATCTGATCGGGGAATATAAATTCAGCATGCACAAAGTATTCTTTAGTCCGGGTACCGATATTTTGGAGTCGATTTCAGATTTACTCAAACAAGCTAAACAGACGCTCGATATATGTGTTTTTACGATTACCGACGAACGCCTAGCTAATGATATTCAGAACTGTCACCAAAGTGGTATCAAAGTCCGTATCATTACCGATGATGATAAAATGTACGATAACGGATCGGCCATAAAAGGTTTAAAAAACGTCGGAATACCTGTTAAGATTGATCATTCGCGCTACCACATGCACCACAAATTCGGGATCATTGATTCCAAAATTGTCTTCACCGGAAGTTTCAACTGGACTTATACGGCTTCGAACCACAATCAGGAAAACCTTTTGATAACAACCAATTACGACATCGTTAAACAATACAAAGAGCAATACGAGCAGCTTTGGAAAGAGATGTTTAAACTCTGATAAAAATCTAAATACATTTTGATTGACGAACGCAAACTGTATATTTGCGCGACTAATTGCAATCGATTGCCATTGTGCAAATTCAAAAAACGATTAAAAAACATCCTATGATACTTGATAAACTTGAAAATGCTGACCTGTATTCGTGCATCAGCGAAAACCTGAAAAAGGGCTTTGATTTTCTGAAGAATACTGATTTGGACAATCTGGAAGTGGGCCGTTACGAAATTGATGGCAAGAACGTTTTTGCCCTTGTTAGTGAATACGATAGTAAAGCTCATCAGGATTGTCGTTTGGAAGCACATCAGGTTTATGCCGACATTCAATACCTTGTTTCCGGAAGAGAAGCTATTGGCTTTGCCCCATTGAACGGACAAACAGTAACCGCAGAATACCTTCCAGAGAAAGATATCGTATTCTTTTCAGGAGAAACTACCCAATTGATAGTTGAAGCCGGAATGTTCGCCGTGTTTTACCCACAAGATGTTCACCGCCCGTGCATGCAGATCGATGGTCCGGAGAAAGTGAAGAAAGTGGTTGTAAAAGTGCGGATATAGCATGAAAAGTCATTCGTTGTCATTATTCGTCATTATTCGTCATTAAGTTGTAATTTATTGTCCCCAGCCTAACAGTTGAGGGGTACCATAAATGACAATTTAATGACTATCAAGGACTAAAAATTCTTAGTTGGCAAAATAACTGATCTTGGCAAAACTCCTTTTGATACCTGATTTGAACCGGTATTTCGGATATCCAAATATGACAATTATTCCTGAAGGCGATTTGGCGGGAAGATTCCATTTTTGCTTTAGCTTTTTTGCCCCATATTGAATCATCGGGTGCACACTGCCAATCATGCATGTGCCCAATCCGAGGCTTTCGGCAGCCAGCATGGCATAGGTCGCTGGAATATACGGATCGGCCGGATCAGCATAAGGCGACGACGAAAAATACATAGCAAGCGGCGCATCGTACAACAGATAATTTTCATTCTTCCGCTTTGTTTCGACCATGAATTTCACCAACGGATTGCCAAAACTTTTCATCACCTGGTAGGTTTCTTTGCCCATCAGCCGCCACATCCACATCATCCATGGAGAAAACACCCATCCAACTTTACTGAAATAATCAATTACGTCGAACGAAAATTCACGCACTTTATCTTTTCCTTTAATAACCATCAACTGAACATCAGATGGAGGTATACCCATAGGAGCCACGACAGCAGCTTCAATGATTTTCTCAATCAGGTCCTCTCCTACTTCGGTATCTTTAAAATCGCGAATGCTTCGACGGGCTGTCATTAGATTCTTTAGCTGATCTAAACTGGATTTATTTTTCATTTCAGAAAGATCAATCCTGTCATCCGGCGTCATTTCCCTGCCCAAAATTTCGATGGCTTCTGTTGGACAAATAGCCATACAATGTCCGCATGCAATACAGCCAAATAACGCTTGATCACTTAAAACAGGACGGTCATTTTCCATTTTCAACGAGAAGTCTTTGCATATTTTCACACAAAGTCCGCATGAATTACATTTTTCATGAACAAATGTAATTCGCCCATTCTCATTGGTTCTGCTTGTTATTATTGCCATAGCACCGATTTTTTATATAAATTTATGCAGTTTTTAAACAATAACCTAAGCAACAAACATTCATTCATGAAGCATTCAATATTATTTCTGATAATCTTTCTCCCGTTCTGTTTTTTGAGTCTGAACAGTATTTCTCAGGAACGTTACAAAGATGAGATTACCGACTCAGCTCGTGTTGAAACTTATACCTATGCCTTTAAAGACGGGAAATCGCTCGAAATGGATGTATATTTCCCTGAATTCGATAATCAATCGCAAAGGCCCTTAATTTTTTATGTACATGGTGGTGGTTTTTCTGGCGGAGTGCGCAATGATCCGGGTATTCAGACTTTTTGCAAAAAACTGGCACGCCATGGTTATGTGGTTTCATCTATTTCATACCGGTTAACGCGTGAGGGAAAAGAAAGTGGTTTTGGATGCGACTGCCCCGCAGTTGATAAACGAAACACCTTTAACGACGCGGTGGAAGATCTTCAGGATGCCACTTTTTTCATGATTAAAAACCGTGATAAAATGGGTATCGATCCGCAGAAAATAATTATTTCAGGAAGCAGCGCAGGCGCAGAAACAGTGCTGAATACAGCCTATCAGCCTCCCTATTGTTATGGTCTGGACAGCGGCCCGGTTTCGTATGCAGGAGTTATATCCATGGCCGGAGCCATTCCTGATACTTCCCGGATTTTCAATGAATCGGCAATTCCGTCGCTTCTGTTTCATGGAACCTGCGACAACCTGGTTCCTTATGCTACCGCGCCACACCGGTATTGCAAGGAAGGCCAGCCAGGATATCTTATTTTACATGGTTCGTACACCATCGCCGAAAAACTTAAAAAACTCGGAACGCCATACTGGCTTTACACTTATTGCAATGCTTCGCACGAAATAGCAGGGAAACCCATGTCGGACAATTTTAACGAAATTATCGACTTTTGTTATTCCTACATCGTCAACAAAGGAACCGAGCAAAAAACAACAATTATGAAGACAGACAATAAAACATGCGAATATCAATCTTTTAACTTTTGTGCCGAATGAAACGCTTCTTTTTTATCATCTTAATTTTTGCCAGTAATCTGATCATGGCTCAGAATCTCCAAATTATCACTTATAATATTCGCTACAATAATCCGGGCGACGGAGTAAATGCCTGGCCAAACAGGAGCAAGGATGTTACTGCTTTACTCGACTTCCATAAAGCGGATATTTTCGGGTTACAGGAAGCACTGATTGGACAAATCGAAGATATTCAGGCACAACTACCCCATATGAAATGGGTTGGCGTTGGGCGCGACGATGGTAAAAAGGCAGGTGAATATTCTCCGCTTTTCTATAATTCAAAGAAATTTAAAGCCCTAAAAAGTGGATGGTTTTGGCTATCACAAACTCCTGAAAAACCGGGTCTGGGATGGGATGCTGCCTGCAATCGGGTGTGCACCTGGCTCCTGCTCGAAACCGATAAAAAAGATCGGCAGTTCATGGTATTCAATACCCATTTCGATCATATTGGAGTTAAAGCCCGGACTGAATCAGCCAAGCTAATTTTACGAAAAATCAAAGAGTTAAATTCGTCAAAACTACCGGTAATCTTAACAGGCGACTTCAACCTGACTCCGGAGCAAGAACCTATTGCGGTAATTACCAAAGAACTTCACGATTCACGTTCCATTACGAAAGAAGCGCCATACGGACCAAACGGGACATTCAACGGGTTTAAATTCGACAGTCCGCTGAAAGAACGGATCGATTATGTCTTTGTAAACGATTTGGTCGAAGTTAAGCAGTACGGGGTATTAACCGATTCAAAAGACCTGAGGTATCCATCCGATCATTTACCTATTTTTGTAAATCTTGACCTGAAAAAAGCGAAGAAGTAATCTGTCTTCCTGAACAATTCCGGCTTCTGTTTGCTTTCTCTTTTCATGAAGGTAGATTTTATCATTGTTGGTCAGGGACTCGCCGGGACTTTGCTTGCTCATGAATTATTCAGGCAAAGCAAGACTTTTGTGGTCTTCAACGATCCCGATCAAATCAAATCATCTGACGTTGCGGCAGGGTTAATTAACCCGGTAGTTTTCCGGCGGATGACCAAAAGCTGGTTGGTGGATGATGCCTTTCCTCAAATGGAAACGACTTACCGGAAGCTGGAAGAATTACTGCATGAGCAACTCTATTTTCCAGGTCGAATGCTTAAAATTTTAAGCGAAGATGGGCTTTGTTTTTGGAAAGAAAAAGCATTCGCAAATCAATTGGAAGCCTATCTGGACGCTGAACCCAATCTAAATTTCAAAAATACGGGCACATTCAATACTTTCAGTTTTGGTTGCGTTAACAAATCCGGACGACTTGACATCCAAAAACTTATTTTTGCTTTTTCAAGATTTCTAAGTCAGCAGAATTTGATTACAAATGAAAAATTCGATTGCGAAAAACTAGACTTACAGCCCGATTCGATAGTTTATGATAACATAACAGCTCGGAAGATCATTTTTTGTGAAGAATCGGCCGCTTCACAGAACCCATTTTTCGAAAATCTAAAATTTAAACACTCCAAAGGCGAAGTTCTGGAACTGAAAATTCCGGAATTGAATCTGGAAGAAATCGTCAGCGGCGAAGTATTTATGATGCCAATTGGAAATCACCACTATAAAGTTGGCGCAACTTATAGTTGGGACGAATTAAACTTTGAAACAACAGGATCAGCCCGCGCGGAATTACTTGACAAACTAAAGAACATCACTTCGACACAATCTGAAGTAATAAATCAAAAAGCAGGAATTCGCCCAACGATGCACGACCGGAAACCTGTAATTGGATTGCTTCCGGATCATCCGCAAATCGGCATTTTCAACGGATTAGGTTCAAAAGGAGTTCTGCTTGGCCCCTTTTTCGCCAAACAATTCGTCAATTTCCTGATTGGAGAATCGACATTACTGCATCCTGAAGCTGATATCAAACGATACTTCAAACGCAAATAAACAGTTTGAATACGTCTTAAACCTATCCCGTTAGCTCAGATTTCTAATTCGATCTTTCATGCGCTAATTCTTTATTTTCTATAGCCGCATGTAATTCGCATGATTGTAAAATAAACACTTCGATAAATGTTTTTAAAATCATGCTCATTTCATACTTTTGAGGGACCAAATCCAACCAAAATAAAACCTCATGAAACGATTTCTTCTTCCTTTTTTCGTTTTCCTCTTTCTTAATATTCCGTTCAGCCAGGCACAAAAAACGGAAATACAATATTTATCAGGAACGGGCAGCGACCATACCGTAAATTGGGATTTTTTCTGTACTGCCGGACAAAACTCAGGCAAATGGACCAAGATTGCCGTCCCGTCCAATTGGGAACTTCAGGGTTTTGGAACCTATAACTACGGGCAAGATAAAGATGAAGTTCGCGGCAAAGAGATGGGCTTGTATAAATACGAATTTCAGGTTCCCAAAGAATGGAAAAACAAACAGGTCAACATAGTCTTTGACGGTTCGATGACCGACACCAAAGTTAAAATCAATGGAATTTCAGCCGGAAAAATGCATCAGGGCAGTTTTTACAGATTTAGATACGACATCAGCAACCAATTGAAATTCGGGAAAGAAAATATACTCGAAGTTTCGGTTGCTAAACATTCCGAAAACGAAGGAGTTAATGAAGCTGAACGCCGATCTGATTTTTGGATATTTGGAGGCATTTTCCGTCCGGTTTTTCTGGAAGCCAAACCTCGAACCAATATTGAACGAATTGCCTTGGATGCCAAAGCCGACGGCTCATTCCAGATGGATGTTTCGTTAAATAATATCCACGAACGCATGGAAGTTAAAGCCCAAATTAAAACGCTTTCAGGCGAATCGGTAAGCCCGCCGTTCTCTATTATTCTCGATAAAGATCAAACAGTAGCTCATATGCAAACTTTTGCTGAAAATATCAAACCCTGGACTCCGGAATCCCCAAGCCGATACCTTGTCGACATCCAGCTCATTAATTATTTGGATGTTATTCATGAAGTAAGCGAAAAATTTGGATTTCGGACAGTAGAGCTTCGGGAGAGCGACGGAATATACGTTAACGGTGAAAAAGTCATGTTCAAAGGTGTTTGCCGCCATTCCTTCAGGCCAAATACGGGAAGAACGCTGAATAAACAAATCAGCATTGAAGATGTAAATACCATCAAGAACATGAATATGAATGCGGTACGCATGTCGCATTATCCACCCGATGAACATTTTCTGGATGTTTGCGATTCTCTTGGGCTGTTTGTACTCGACGAACTAGCTGGCTGGCAAACGGCCTACGACACGCGTGTTGGTTCTGTTCTGGCGCAGGAAATGTTATACCGCGACATCAATCACCCGTCGATTGTTGTTTGGGACAACGGCAACGAAGGCGGATGGAATACCGACCTTGATCATTTCTTTGACGAGCTGGATCCTCAGAAACGTCCGCTGATACATCCCTGGGCTGAATTCAGGGGAACAGATACGCAACATTACCGGGCCTATAATTATGGAGTTGGCACTCATCAGCAAGGACGCCAGATTGTATTTCCAACTGAATTTTTGCATGGGTTATACGATGGCGGACATGGCGCAGGGTTGGATGATTACTGGAACATGATGCTTAATAATCCGTTGTCGGCCGGAGGTTTTCTTTGGGATTATGCAGATGAAGCTGTTGTGCGAACCGACAAAAACGGAATTTTGGATACCGATGGCAACCATGCTGCCGACGGCATTCTTGGGCCGTATCTCGAAAAAGAAGGCAGTTATTTTACCATCAAAGAAATCTGGTCACCTATATTCTTCGAAAACCGATACATCACACCCACATTTAACGGTGTGTTCCCGATCGAAAACCGTTACATCTATACGAATCTAAAAGATTGTAAATTTAGCTACAGCTTAGTTGATCTGCCAAATCCTTATGAAACAGAGCAGAAAGTGAACGAAACCGGCACAATCGAATCTCCGGATTTGGCGCCCGGGCAAAAAGGTAAACTGAGTATGTTTATGCCAGTTCGGTTTTTCGACAACGATGTTCTGTATATAACCGCTACCGATCCGCATGGAAGAGCGATTTACACCTGGAGCTGGCCGATAAAAAGTGCCAGAACAATTGCCGATGAGATAATACCGACAGACAAAATAGGTAAAATCAGAATAGTAGAAGATGTGGTCAGCCTTAATGCACAGGTCAACAATCATTCTTTCAAATGGGACAAAAAAACCGGATTTTTATCAGGAGTAAAAAGTGAAAACCAGAACATTCCGTTCGCACACGGACCAGTTCTTGCATCCGGCTCCGCCGACTTTCAGGAAATGAAAAACTACAGCGAAGGCGACAACCAAATCGTTGAATGCATCTACAAAGGTGATCTAAAAAAAGTAAAGTGGACCATCCTTTCCTCCGGATGGCTAAAACTCGAAGTGTCGTATAAAGCTCCAAACGAAAACAAATTCATGGGAATTAGTTTCGATTATCCTGAAGATCAGGTTAAAGGTATCAGATGGATGGGATATGGACCCTATCGCGTGTGGAAAAACCGCACGAAAGGAAACACCTTGAATGTTTGGGAAAAAGCTTATAATAATACCATAACAGGCGAAGATTGGACTTATCCCGAATTTAAAGGTTACCACCGCAATTTCAATTGGGCTACGATTCAGTCGAAGGGGCAAAATTTCACGATTGTTTGTCCCGACGAAGACGTTTTTCTTCGCCTGTTTACGCCCGAAAAACCCAAAGGAGCCAACAACGACAATACTTCTCCTGAATTTCCAACGGGTAATATTTCATTTTTACATGCAATTGACCCCATTGGAACCAAATTCACCAAACCCGAAACCATGGGCCCAATGAGTCAGCCAAACTTGTTTCAGTCTGAAAAATCGATAACTCTCTATTTCGACTTTAGTAAAGCAGAATAATCACCCTAAAATAGAAAATAAAGCCGGTTCGTTTAATTTACCACGAACCGGCTTTATTTTTGGCATATCTGTTTGAAGATTCTAACAAATAAGCACAAAGACGTACTTAAAATACAGTTTTAGACTGAACTGTCTCAAAGTTTGAAAAACTACCTTCGTATTGTTATTATCCAAAAACCAAAATGGAACTCTACCAGGAACTTACGAAAGATGTCAGGTTTGCCGAAGGCCTGAAATCGTGTATGAATTGCGGCGTTTGTACCGCCATATGCCCGGCGGCTGAATTTTACGACTACGACCCCCGAATTCTTACCGGAATTGTACAATCGAAAGACGAACAGAAAATAGAAGAACTCCTGAAGAGTGATGTGATTTGGTATTGTGGCGAATGCATGTCGTGCAAAACCCGCTGTCCGCGCGGAAATACTGTTGGACTGATCATCATGGCCTTGCGCAGCTTATCTCAGGAGCTGGGCTGCTTTGCCGAATCAGAAAAAGGCCGGCAGCAACTGGCCATCAAGCGGGTGATTGGCGAAAACATTGTTTACAAAGGATATTGCGTACTTCCCGAGAATCTGGTTCCTGAAATGCATCCGGAACAAGGGCCGGTTGGCGAATGGATTTATGACAATAAAAACGAAGTTTATGAGCGTGTAGGCGCCAATTACAATGGAGAAGGAGAAGGTGCCCTACGCAAAATTCCACAAGAATCGATGGACGAAATTTACCGGATTTTTGAGCTGACCGGAGGCTTTGAACGATTCGATAAAATTGAACATTTCTCGAAAGCTAAAGCTGAGAGTATGGGATTTTCGGAAAACGGGAATGATTATTCCGACTACGTCAACCACATTTTCACTACCAACAACGGAAAACACAACCGACAATAATGAAACGAGAAGGCAAAATACAAGTTTGGCAGGATTATCAAAAGGAAATAGCCAATGATCATTATTTCTATGTACGAAGTTGCATCCGCCAGAATTTTTTCCCTGGCTCTGAACAAACTTTCTTGAAAATTCTGCGCAAGGAACTGAATAAAGACATTTACGAAAATCCGCACCACACCAGTTGCTCCGGAATTGGCTATCATTCTGACATTGTTCCGTTTGACACCATTCAGACCATTATTGCACGGCAATTTGCACTGATGACTGAAGCCGGATACCAGAACCTTGCTGTTTCGTGCATCACCTCATTTGGCATATACAACGAAATCATCGAAACCTGGAAAGAGTTTCCGGCAGAACTGGAAAAAGTGCGTACACTCCTAAAAAAAGCTACGGGGCGCGAATTTGAGATTCCACAAAATGTAGCTCATGCCAGCGACATTGTTTACAAGTTCAGAAATGAAATAGCAGCAATCGGGAAAAACCGGCTCGTTAATCAAAAAACCGGGAACCCGCTAAAAATTGTAGAACACATTGGCTGTCATTACTCGAAAATGTTTCCTTCGAAAGGAGTTGGGGGCGCCGAGTTTCCGCATGTGTTGGTCGGAATGATTGAGTCATGGGGCGGCGAAGTGGTTGATTATCCTGAACGTCGCCATTGCTGCGGGTTTGGCTTCAGGCAATACCTTGTAATGTCGAACCGGGGTTATTCAGTATCCAATTCGAGGAAAAAATTTGAATCGATGGAGCCTTATAAACCAGATGCCATTGTGAGTAACTGCCCTGGCTGCCCAATGTTTCTCGACCGCTGGCAATACGTGATCGAAGAAATGGAAGGCAAAACCTACGGCGAAAACGGGCAGGGAATCCCAGTCATGACCTACGAAGAAATGGCCGGACTGGTGCTTGGGTACAATCCTTGGGATATGGGAATGCAAATGCACCAAACCAACATAGAGCCATTATTGGATAAGATGGGAATTGAATATGACCCTGATTTAAAATATGCCGGGAAAGACGGAAAACTGATAGGAAAACCAATGATGGTAGGTTGCGGATATTGAAATCAATGATTTGAGGATTTGGAAATTCGATAATTGATAAATAAAAAACAGCGCACCAAAACAATAAATGACTATTGAATGACCATTAAATGACTTTTAATCTTAGCTTGTGAAACACATTGTAATTATAGGTGGCGGAATTGCCGGAATGGAAACGGCCTGCGCTCTGACTGATGCCGGACATTGGGTAACTGTGATCGAAAAAGACGAAAAGGTTGGCGGAAAACTGAACAACTGGTCATACCTTTTTCCTGACTTTACACCCGTTGATAAAATCAAGGATGCCCTTCAGGAGAAACATAGTGAAAAAGATTTTTCGATTTTAACGCAGACCGAAGTTTGCTCCATCCATCGTCAAAACGGCAAATTTAACATCGAAACTTCAGCAGAACAGAAATTAGAAGCTGACGCTGTGGTTGTTGCCACCGGCTACGAACTTTTTGATGCCCGCCGCAAGGAAGAATATGGCTACAAAATATACGATCATGTAATTACTTCGGCCGATCTGGAGAAATTGCTTTTGCCCGATGGAGACCTCTCTGTAGCTGCGGGAGCAAATCCGAAAAGGATTGCTTTCGTGCATTGTGTGGGGTCGCGCGATGAAAAGTCGGGCAACCATTATTGCTCCAAAGTGTGCTGTATTACGGGCGTAAAACAAGCCATTGAACTCAAAAAACGATTGCCGGAAGCCGAAATCTATTGTTTCTACATGGATTTGCGGATGTACGGCAAAAACTTCGAGGAACTTTACCGCGAAGCTCAGGAAAAGTACGACATACAGTTCATCCGCGGACGTTTATCTGAAGCTTCGGAAAAAATTGATAAAAGTTTGCTGATTAAATCAGAAGACACACTTTCGGGCAGACCACTCAAAATGAACGTTGATTTGCTGGTTCTGCTTGTGGGCATGGAAGCAGGAAAAGGAACGACCAGCGCCGCGGCAACTTGTGGTATTGGCTGCGAAGAATCAGGTTTTTTGAAAACAACCGATTCGTTCCTGAAATCGAATTTATCGGAACAGGAAGGAATATTTCTGGCAGGAAGCTGCACCGCGCCGATGACAGTGAACGACACCATTTTGCATGCCAGATCGGCTGCTCAAGAAGTAAATAACTGGCTTAAATCAACCAATTAATGAAAGAATTTGGTTTTACTGTGATTAAACAGCGCACCATCGACTACGATCAGTTTGACGGTCGGTTATTGAATGAAGTTCTTGAAATGGAGCCATCGTTCAAGGTATGCCTATCGTGTGGCGGATGCACTGCCACCTGCAGCGCCGGCGATTTGGTAAGTTTTAATGTCAGACGAATGAATCTTTTACTACGTCGTGGCGAAACGGTCGAACTCGAATCTGAGATTCAAAAATGTATGCTCTGTGGCAAGTGCATGTTGGTTTGTCCACGTGGAATAAACCTCCGCAATGTAATCATGCTCATCAAAAAGAGCGTACTAAAATACAAACCTGTAAATTCGTAAAACAAATGAAGTTTCCCCCAACTTTCATATTGCCATTTACAATCGGGCTTTTATTTATTTCCGGCTTCCTGGTAATTATTGTCGGCATTTGGATTTCAGAACTTTCAAAAATCGACAAAAGCCGGATCGTTCATAATATTTTCACCCGCAAAAGCTTGGCAGCCATTCATGAAACCTTTTCTGAATCGTTGCTTCACCGAAAAATATTCAGCAAAAATCCAGTTCTGGGTTATATGCATATGAGCCTGGCTTTTGGCTGGTTCTTGCTCATTGTTGTTGGTCATATCGAAGCCTACGCTCATTATCAAACTTTCAAAGTTCCGGCATACAAAGCTATTTTCATGCGCTACTTCATGACCCAGCCTGCGATCACACTTTCAGGAAAAATACTGGCAGCATGCATGGATTTATTGCTATTATTTGTGCTTTCAGGTGTCGCACTAGCCTACTATAAACGAATGAACAGCCGGATGTTTGGAATGAAAAAAACCACGCAGCTTAAAACCGGCGACCGTATAGCTTTGACAGCACTTTGGCTCATTTTTCCGCTTCGTTTTCTGGCCGAAAGTGTATCAGCTGGCATTCACCACAACGGAAGTATTATTAGTCAACCGACCGGGCAATTACTTTCGTCAATTCTACCGGTACAATCGCTGGAAATGCCTTTATGGTGGGCTTATTCAGGAGCATTGGGCTTGTTTTTTTTCGCACTGCCTGTTTCCAGATATATGCACATTCCGGTTGAGGTTGTTATGATTTTTCTCCGGAACTACGGCATTAAAGTTCAAAAGCGAATCGATGGCTATTCCAGAATCCAAATCTATTCGTGTTCACGCTGTGGCATTTGCCTCGACAGTTGCCAAATGACCCATGCGGCCATTAAAGACACCCAATCGGTTTACGCGCTGAAACACATCAGGAACCGAAAAATAACCGATGAAAAATTATTCAACTGTATGCTTTGCGGAAGGTGCCAGCCCGACTGCCCTGTTGAATTGGAATTGAACAACTTACGCATGACCCAGCGCATTGAATCGACCAAAGAATACAATTCGTCATATGAATATTTGAAGAATGGCAAAGTTGATGTTAGTCCGCAAACTGAAGTGATTTATTTTGCCGGATGTATGACCCATCTCACTCCGGCAATCATCAAATCGATGAAAGAAATCTTTGCGGTAGCCGATGTAAAATACTGGTTTATGGATGAGGATAAAACAGCATGCTGTGGTCGTCCGTTGATGCAGATCGGACAGTATGAAGCTGCCCGAAAACTGATCGATCACAACCGCGAACGAATACTGGCTTCAGGCGCAAAAAACATGGTAGTTTCCTGCCCCATTTGCTACAAAATATTTAAAGAAGATTATGCGATAGCAGGAATTACTGTTCAGCATCACTCTGAGTATTTACTTAAGCTGATGGCCGACAAGCGCCTGCCGGTAAATAAATTACCACTCCGGGTCGTTTACCACGATCCGTGCGAACTGGGTCGTGGAAGCGGCATTTACCACCAACCCCGATTGCTACTTGACGAATATTCAGAAATAATTCCGATTAAGAATGAAAAAGAAGCAGCTTTTTGCTGTGGTGGAAGCCTTGCCAACATTAAAATCCAGATGAACGAGCGCAATCAGATACGCGACAAAGCGATGGACGAATACCTCAGTTATCAGCCCGATGTTTTGGCAACCGCATGTCCGCTTTGCAAAAAGACTTTTGCAAAAAACCGTAATCTGCCGGTTCACGATATAGCTGAAATTGTATATATGGCTTTATCAAAAAGTAAAAAACTTCCAGATGAAAAGGTCTTTGATTTTTCATCTGGAAAATATACTATAAAAATAATGTACCCAACATAATTCCATAGATCATTGAGAATTTATTTCAATGATATTGCAAGTTACTCCTTCAAAAGAAAATCGCAAGGCTTAAAAAAAATATTTTCAGATTAACTTGACGCACAAATGGTTATCACATCTAACAATAAACAAACAATTCGCTTAGCAAATTTTATTTTTTTTTTCGATAAAAGAAGGTTAAATTGCATCAGAAATTCAATAATTTATAATTAAGAGAATGAATTTAGAAAATGGCAAACATTTTTTTCTCTTAGTTGTTATGATATTATAGTTATAAAAAACATCTCCAATTTTTAATGTTATTACGCAGTAAATGTGGGTAACAGTAGGTTTTCCTTTATCTTTCATTCAACTTTTGTACAAATAATTATCATCTTTAGCTAGTTGTTGAATCTGATAATTATTTCTTAACTAAGAAAATTTAGGAATAAACTTTCCATTAGAAATTCTTTCTATTCTAATAAAATTTAGAGTTAATTCTATTAATCTCTATGATTAATAATTTAATAACCAATAATTCAGCAAACTATGACAAAGAAAAGATTTGCAGAATCACAGATTTATCGTATTCTACAAGAAAATGAAAATGGGACAACAATTCCAGCGCTTATTAAAAAATATGGAATAAGCCAGGCCACAATCTACAATTGGAGAGTTAAATATGGGGGTATGAATATATCCGAAATCCATAGATTAAATGAATTGGAGGAAGAGAATGATAAGTTAAAAAGAATGTTTGCCGATTTAAGTCTTGAAAACCTTTTATTAAAAGGTAAACTAGAAAAATCGAAATAATCATTGTTTTTACAAATTAGAATTTTAGAAATGAAAATTTCTACGTTTGTTTTATGCTTACTCGACAAGATAATGATTTTAAGAGTTGTGACCTTTTCAAATTAGCATCTCATCGGTCGCCATATTTATCAAAGTAAGTAATCGAAATATAGAAACAAAAAAGAGTCGGAAAATACCCATTGATTCATAAGTTTTTCTAGCTTAATTTTATTCCATTAAAGAAATTAAATAAGGTATTACAATTAAAATTAGAATAAAATAGAAATTATTCTAATTTAATTAGAACCAATACCACAAATTAATGTTATAAAATAATGATTTTAGAAAAACAGAACTATCACTGGTACGCAATATATACCAGGGCAAACGGTGAAAAGAAGCTTTTAGACAATTTGCTGGAAAAAAATATAGAATGTTATTTGCCGACCAGAAAGGTGTTGAAAGTTTGGAGTGATCGAAAAAAATGGGTGGAAGAGCCATTGTTCAGATGCTACATTTTCGTAAAGGTCAGTTATAAAGAATTTTTTAATGTTCTAAATACACCTGGCGCTGTTTGTTATATAAGTTTTGGTGGAAGAGCGCAATCTATTCCTGAATCTCAAATTTCAAACATTAAAAATTTCCTTTACCAATGCGATCATGAGGTGACCTTAACTTATGAGCGTATACAGAAAGGGGCTATTGTTGAAGTACTAAATGGATCATTGAAAGGTATTAAAGGAGAAGTTGCATATATATATGGACAGATGCGACTTTTGATTCGGATAGACTCAATGAATTGCTGCCTTTATGCAAACATTTCCAGAGATGAAGTTAAATTAATTGAAGAAAATTTAGTTCAAAAATTCAGCGTTTTAGCCTAAAAAATATCCATCGGAATATCGATTCATTTGCACCATATACTATGCTTTTCTCTACAGAAGATTGGTTCAATATCTTTGATGTTTTCTTGTGAATTGGTGATTATAATAAATTACAAAAGAACGTTCTGATCATTTCCCTTTATTCATTTCTAATCTAAAAAGGGACACCACTCTCCATCCAAAATTATTTGTGAAGTTATTAGTCACTTCCATTTATAGATATGAAGGTAATAAAGAAACCGCGAATACTTTCAAATACTTAGTCTTATTTAATTTTTTCGACTTAACAAGTAAATATCATGCTTAAGGAAAGAGAACCAGTTCTTGAAAAATTAAATGTAGTTTTTCAGGTAATCTTGACTATTTTATGTTTTGATGGAGCAAAATGGTTAACGCATAAATATTTTGTGCCTGTACAAAGTGATTTGACTCAATATAAAATCATACTTTTTATCATTGTTCCACTTTGGTTATTGATTCTTAATCAGTCTAATTTAGGTCGAATTGGTCGTTTAAAGATGTATTCAGTATTATTTGTCGAATACTTAACTGCAATAATTATTGGAAATGTTCTGCTGTATGTTGCAATTGTTTTTCTAGATCTCAATTTAGTCTCCAGATTAGTATTAGGCATTTTTGCGTTATTAAACTTAGTCGTATTATATTCTTATAAATTCATTTTATCAGCAACAATGAAATACCTTCGAAGAGAGGGATTGAATAGTAGATTAATTTTGATTATCGCTGATGAGGATTCGAATTATTTCATAGACAGCTTGATTGAAACAAAAGATTGGGGCTATAGAATTTGGGCTATCATGACTGATGATGAGGTGATTAAATCTAAATACGGAAAAGAATTTCACATCATACCTTGCGTCAGTGATCTTTCAGAAGTAATCGATGACAAAGCAATTGACGAAGTATTTTATTGTAAGAGTTCATTAGAACAAAATGAGATTCAACGGTTCATCTATTCCTGTGCTGAAGTGGGTGTGGTCTTTCGGATGCAGTCGCTACTGTTAAATTACATAAAAATGCAATCGACTCTCTCATTTTTAAACCAGATGCCGTTTTTAACCTTTAGAAATACACCAGATAATTACCTTGCACTTAAATTTAAAGTAATTCTTGATTTTACGCTATCAATATTGGTTCTAATCATTTTATCGCCAATTATGCTAACTATCGCTTTTTTGATAAAACTTGATGGAGGCCCAGTCTTTTTTATACAAAAACGGATGGGTCTTAATGGAAGACATTTTTGGTGTTACAAATTCAGAACAATGGTTGTTAATGCAGAAAGTCTAAAGGAATCTCTGATAGCACAAAATGAACAGGTAGGTCCAGTCTTTAAGATTAAGCATGATCCGAGAGTTACTAAGATTGGTCATTTTTTGCGTAAAACATCTTTGGATGAATTGCCTCAGTTTATAAATGTTCTAAAAGGTGAAATGGCCGTTGTTGGACCACGTCCCCCAATTCCGTCTGAAGTGAAGCAATACGAGCGTTGGCAAAACCGCAGATTAAGCATGAAACCCGGCATTACCTGCATTTGGCAGGTCTCCGGTCGCAACAATATCCCTTTTGATCAATGGATGAAAATGGATATGCAATACATCGATACCTGGTCATTAAAATTAGATCTGATCATCCTTTTAAAAACTGTACGTGTTGTATTTACTGGTGATGGTCAATAACTAAAGATTGGGATGAAAAGTTCGAATTAAATGATAATTTAACATTCAGAACATCTTATTGGACTTCCTACCAGCTTTTAGGAAAGCTGAATTTCAGTATCTAATGAATATATTTATCATATCAAAGTAACCTTTTAAATAAATAGACTAAATACATAATCAATGAACGCTTTACAATCAAACTTAAGCATCAAAAACAGTTCAACTCTTTTTCTAATTTTTTCCTTGGCTACATTATTCTCCTGTCGTAGCAGTAAGGATTTAATTTTTTTGAAAGATGTATCCGACAATGAAATCAATCGTGGTTTGCCTGCCGAGTATATTCTGAAAACAGGTGACATCTTATATGTCAGCATTAAATCCATGAACCCGGAAGTAAACTTATTGTACAATCCGGAATCAAACATGGAAAACAGCACGGGGCAAGGTTATCAAAAGTACACTACTCCAAGTGGTGCTTATCTTTATGGGTTTGAAGTTGATCCTGAAGAAAACATTAAACTTCCGATGTTAGGTAAAATAAAAGTATCAGGAATTCCACTTTCACAAATTGAAACTGTGGTACAAAAAAAGGTTGATGAATTTCTGAAGGATGCCATCGTAAAAGTGAAACTATTGAATTTTAAAATTACTGTTTCCGGAGAGGTCAGAGACCCGGGAGATTATTACAATTACAACAATTCAATCACTGTTTTAGAGGCTTTAGCTTTGGCCAATGGAAATACTGACTTCGCCACCATTAAAAGTGTAATGGTTGTGCGACCTGTTCCCGAAGGTAGAAAAACATACATGCTTGATCTGAGTTCTAAAAATGTTTATCTCTCCGAGGCCTTTTACCTGCAGCCTAACGATTTTGTGATTGTACAACCTGACAAATACAAAAATTTTCAGCTAAATAGTCAGGCCTATTCCTTGGTTTTGTCTTCACTGTCGGTACTAATTGCAGTACTTGGATTTGTTATTCCAAAGTTGTAATTTTTTACTATCACAAGCACTTAACTAGTATGAATGAAATAATGTCGCATATAATATTACAAACTATCGCACATATGTTGTTCTGCTACAACTCTAAATGTTAAAAGAAAGGAAGACCGATTAATCGGTCTTAGGGTGAGTAAAATAGGAAATACAAGATTTTTTTCTTTTTAACTTAACTGATTTCATTTCAAATTAAAAAAACAGAGAAAAATTTACCTAATGAAACTGTCCATAAGAAAATTTTTCTTTTGCTACCAATATGATCCACCAGTTGATTAATGTCTTATTTGCATCCTTTCAAGCAGTTAGACATCAAACAATTAAATAATAATTTATAAACAGATCAAAAAACTGTTTAACTATCTTCTGAAAATATCCATCAAGCAATTATTGCATAAAAACTTTTATAATGAACGAGAATCAAATAAATTTCGCAGAAATAGGTAATCAAGAGGAAGGATTTGATGTAAAAAAAATCATCTATCAGATACGTCGTAATTGGCATTGGCTAGCCCTTTTTGGTATTTTGGGAATAATATTGGCGTTTGGATACATCAAAATAACTAAACCAAAATACCAGATTAGCACATCTGTTCTAGTTCCGGAAAAGTCAGATGCACTAAACATGAAAAGTATATTTCAGGGCATTGTAGATGTACCTAAAAACAACATATACAATCAGGTTGAAATTATAAAATCCTATTATAATATTAATCAGGCTCTTTTAAACCTGAATTGGAGAACTAGCTGGTACTCCAAAGATCTTTTTATCTGGAGAGACATTTACAAGCAGGAACCTTTTGATGTACAGGAAGCACAAAATTACATTAATCCAAAAGGTATTGCAATCTATATTACACCTACGTCTAATGACAATTACAAGATATCAGTCGATGGCCAAATTGAAATGGATCATCGAATTACGGACATAAAACTGGAGGGATCAGGAACTTTCGGCCGTCCATTTATAAATAAAAATTTCAATTTTACTTTGCTCAAAAAGGTAGACAATTTCCAGGCAATTACAGGCCGATATTATTTTGTGTTTAACGATTTGAATGATGCCACTTTAGCCTATCAGAAAAAGCTCACTGCAACTTTGAAAGATAAGAAAGGGGATATAATTGAGTGCTCCATTGAAGGTGAGGAGCCTTACAGAGATGGTGATTTTTTGAATGAGGTGATCAAGGTGTATATTGAGGGCAAAATGAATTTCCAAAGCGAAGCGCAACGTCGCTCACTTGATTTTATTAATACTCAATTGGCAGGTATTTCTGATTCGTTGAATTCTGCAGGAACAAAGTTCACCAATTTCCGCTCGCAAAATAACATTATCGATTTGGGAGCAGAAGGCAAGTTGGTGATGGATAATCTTAAAGAGATTGAATCGGAACAGGCGAAAAGTCAAATGCAATTGGACTATTTTCAAAATCTACTAAAATATTTGAACAATACCAGTGATCTCAAACAGCTGGTATCTCCATCAGTGGTTGGCATACAGGATGTTTCGCTAAATGCATTGGTACTTAAGCTGGGCGAATTATACAACCGTCGTCAGGTACTATCTTTCAGCGCCAAGGAAAACAATCCAACATTGGTCATGATTGATAAAGAATTGAATCAGGTGCGCAATCAGTTAAACGAAAATCTCCGGAATCTGATTGATAATGCCACTGCAAATATCAACAGCCAGAGGGAACGACAAGACAAAATCAGTTTTCAGCTGAATAAGCTGCCTATGAAAGAACAAAAAATGGTCAATATCCAACGTCAATTTAATTTGACAAATGAAATATACACTTTCTTGCTTCAGAAACGGGCAGAAACAAACATTTCCCTTGCATCAACCACGCCTGATGTGCAGGTGATTGATGTTGCCCGACCAGAAACGGCAAAACTACTTGGGCTTAGTTCGCAAGTTTTACTGGGCCTTGGATTTGTTTTGGGCACCGGACTACCTATCGCACTTCTCCTCCTTTTTAATTTTTTTGATGACCACATCAGAACCCAGCAGGATTTGGAGAGAAACACAAGTATTCCAATTTTAGGTCATATAATGCACAGTCAAACAAAATCCGATTTGGTTGTTCATGAAAATCCAAAATCGAATATTGCCGAATCCTTTAGGGCATTACGAACCAATCTACAATTTATGTTATCAGGTCCTTGGGGAAAGGTATTATCCATTCACTCCACCAACCCGGGTGAAGGCAAATCATTCTCCTCGGTTAACCTGGCAACTATTTTTGCAATGAATAATAAAAAAGTCTTGATCATTGGTGCCGATATGCGAAAACCAAGACTACATAAAATCTTTAACCTCCCGAACGAAAACGGTCTAAGCAACTACCTCATTGGAGTTGATTCAATTGATCAAATTATTTTACCTACTCCAGTTGAAAATCTTTCGATTTTACCTTCAGGTCCAATACCCCCTAATCCTGCTGAAATATTGGGTAAACCGGAGATGAAAACCTTGATTGATTCACTTCGTTCTAGGTTCGATTACGTCATCATTGACAACGCACCTACAGCAATGGTTACTGATGGTCATATCGTAAGCCATTTGTCCGACCTGAATATATTTATCCTTCGATACGGATTTTCACGTAAACATGAGATCGAAATGATCAATCAGTATGCAAATCAGAAGACCATCGAAAACATTACTATGATTGTAAACGACATCAAGCCAAATTCTTTCGGCAATTCCTATTATAAGTATTACCAATACGAAGCCGACCAAAGAAGTTATTATTCTGAGGAAGAAGAAGGGAAAAAGCATCGCTGGAAAAAGAAAAATAAGACAACAGCGTAATCAGATTAATACAACAATTCATCCATTCAACCAGCACTTCAATCCCTGATTCGATTATCACAAACATGGACTTTAGAACATCCTTCAGGCGTTCGCTAATAATTGCCGTTGATTTCGATGGAACCATTGTCGAACATCGCTATCCGTCAATCGGACGTGTACGCCCTTTAGCTTTCGAAACTCTCAGCAAGCTTCAGGCAAAAGGTCACCGTTTAATTCTATGGAGCCATCGGGCTGGTCAAAAACTCGACGATGCTGTAACATTCTGTCTTTCAAATGGTATCGAATTTTATGCGGTCAATAAAAATTATCCGGAAGAAGTATGGGACGAAAATGATAGCCGTAAAATATTGGCCGATATCTATATTGACGATCGCAACTTAGGTGGTGTCCCATCATGGGAAGAAATCTATAAAGTGATTTGCCCAGAAGAAGAAATGCCTCAGGAAATAATTAAAAAATCTTGGTGGAAATAAATTGATAGCTTGACCAAGAAAATCAGCAGTAAAGTATTTTTTAATAAAGGCACCATAAAATCGGATCAAATTCAACTTATAATTCTTTATTTCCATTATGAATAATGTTTCATTACTTCTCGAAAAAATTACAGACAATACTGAAGTTGTTGGTATAATCGGCTTAGGTTATGTTGGGTTACCTTTGGCTGTTGGGTTTGCGCAAGCCGGAGTGAAAGTAATCGGCTTCGATAAATCGCCTGAGAAGGTTGAAAAAATCAATCGCGGCGATAATTACATAAAAGATATTCGCGACATTGTTCTTCGTGAAGTTGTCGATAACATTAAACTTCAGGCAACCACCGATTTCTCGAGGATAAAGGAATGTGATGTCCTGCTTATTTGTGTACCGACACCACTTGATAAATTTCGTAAGCCAGACATGAGTTACATCGAATCGGCTTGTATTGCAATTGGTCAAAACATGAAAATTGGCACTTTTATCAGCTTAGAGAGTACCACCTATCCAACAACTACAGAAGATTTTATGCTGCCAATCATTGAGCATGAATCAGGGCTTAAGCATGGCGATGATTTTTGGTTGGCTTATTCGCCTGAGCGTGTCGATCCGGGCAATGCAAATTTTCACACTAAAAATACACCTAAAGTATTGGGAGCGATCACTAAAGAAGGTCTTGAAATCGGAGAGCGCATTTACGCTAAAGCCATTGATAAAATCCATTTGGTAAGTTCTCCAAAAGTAGCTGAAATGGTTAAAATATTAGAAAACACTTACCGGCTAGTTAACATTAGTCTTATCAATGAACTTGCCCTTTTATCCAACAAAATGGGAATTGATATTTGGGAAGTGATCGAAGCTGCAAAAACCAAACCTTTTGGATTTCAGGCCTTTTATCCGGGACCAGGAATTGGAGGACACTGTATTCCACTTGATCCGTTTTACCTCGAACACATTGCAAAAAAATATGACTTCGATTTAAGCATGATTCATGCTGCCGGACATATCAATATGCGGATGCCCAACTATATGTCTATTAAAATTGCTACAGCACTTAATAAACACAAAAAATCTGTGAACGGAAGTAAAATTCTTTTCTTGGGTGTTGCCTATAAGCCCAATATCGATGACGCACGTGAATCTCCAGCGCTACATATCATGGATCTGGTAATTAAGAAGGGAGGAGTGGTAAGTTATTACGATCCATATATACCTTCAGTAAAAACTCCAGAAGGCAACCAATTACAGTCAGTTCGCGAGCTTCTGGAAGAAATGAAAAATTCAGATTGTGTGGTACTGGCAACAAATCATAGCTTTTTCAATTATGCTATGATTGAGGAACATTCCCAACTAATTGTTGATTTAAGAAATGGATTTAGGATGGCATCGAAGAATATCTTCAAACTTTAAGAGAAATTAGAAGTTTAATGTTGATTTCATTTATTCCGAAATTATCTGGATTATTAGTTCTTCAAGAATATGTTTAGTCGTATTTATATACAATGCGGATAAATTGAGATATCGCTTTAATTTAAGTTCGTTGATATCCGGAATCAAACGATAAGACATAGTTCAGCTACTTATCTTAAAATACTTATTTCTAAGGTTAGAATAAACTATTACAAACACATATTATTGATAATCTGTAAATTAAATTGTTGGCAATATATTATAATCAGCAATTTATTCACTTAATTTATTGATTATTATGAAAAAGCGATATTTAAAAATCTGTATAATATTAATAAGTTCAATTATAATTTTTCTTACAGGATACTATGTTAATAAATATAAAATTGCTTCTATTGCAAAAAGTACGCTAAAAGAATTGATTAATAAAAACATTGACTTACCAAAGGATTTTGCAAATGGCGTATTTAGTAACCCTGAAAAAATTAATCTTGAATTTACTGAAAAAAATTATGGGATGTTAATGAATGATAGGGCAATTGCACTAAATCGGGGAATGTTATTTTCAGATCATAATGTTGAGGTTCCAGTTAAAATATACTATAACAATAAAAAATTCAAAGGAAAAGCTAGTCTAAAAGGCGACTGGCCTGATCATTTTGCCGATAGTAAAATTTCTTTTCGAATAAATATAAAAGGTGATGAAAAAATGATGGGGTTAGATGAATTTGCACTTCAGCAACCATTGACCCGGAGTTTTATTCTTGAATGGATTTGCCATAAATTGGAAGAAAAAGAAAATCTCATTCACCTTAGAACTAAATATGTTCAAGTTACTGTAAATGACAAAAATAAAGGAATATACCAATTAGAGGAATATTTTGACGATACAATTTTTGAAAACAACCACCTTCCTGAGGGAGTAATCTTTAAAATAAAAGATACTGAACACGACTTAAAAATATTTAGCGAAAAACAAATTTACTCCTCATTGAAAAGGAAAAATCATCTTTCCTCATTATATGAGAAATATGATGCATTCATCGAGGATAAGTTAACAATAGATGAAGTATTTGACATTGAAAAAATAGCTAAATGGTATGCTATCACCGATTTAGTAAAAGGATATCATCAATTGTATAATAATAATTTGCATTTTTATTTTAATCCTGACAAACAAAAAATTGAACCTATTGGGAGGGAATGGAATGACTATTTTAAAGAAAATAAAGAGATTTCTATTGAAATGGTAAATGATTCCTGTATGCCAAATAATCCATTAAATAGCTGGTTCCATAAAAAAATATTCACGAATGAGGTTTTTATTCAAGAATATTACAACGCGCTTTCAAAATTATCCAGTCACCATTATCTCGATGAGTTTTTTGAAGAAATATCTGCGGAGATGCAACAGAATTTAAACATACTTTACAAAGATTATCCGCTTTACACTTTTAAAAAGTACGATTTATACAGGAACCAAGAAGCTATCTTAAAGAAATTAAATCCGGAAAGACCTATTAAAGCATTTCAAACTATTGCAAAGGATGGGACACGACAATTACATATTAGAAGCCTTAGTATATTTCCACTAATGCTAAAATCAATTGAATGTAATGATGAGGACATAAAGATTCAAGAAGAAATTATATTGCAGCCAAATCGAAAAAACTCAAAGATTGAGTATAAGATAATCATATTGCCTCAAAAAGCTAATATGGAGGAAGCAAATATTAACATAACATACGTTTTGCTGGGAGCAGAACAATTTTCAAAGTTTAATGTACTTCCACCTGTTATAGAATAAATAGCTAAAAATAGGACTAATTATTATACCATTTTCTAATCTCTACAAATAGTACAACAAACACAAATCTGTCTTAATAAAATATTCCAATACTAATTTAAAGGAATCTGCTTACAGGACGACAAAGCCATATACCTATAACAGAAAAGTAAAACATATGATTTTAATAAATGTAATAGTTGCTTTTGAAAACATAAGTGATATCAAGAAATTATTAGAATACATATTACTGCAGGAGAGAAATTGCTCACCTATTGTTTGTATCGATAATAGCATAACTAATTTTCAAGTAATACAACAGCTATGTCAACAGTTTGCGATTAAGAACAAGGCTAAGGTCTATTATTTAAGAAACTTTAAGAATGAAGGAAGTGCAAAAGGTTTTGCACTTGGAATGCAAAAAGCATATGAGTTAGGAGCCGAGTGGATCTGGCTCCATGATCAAGATGGTTATCCACAAAAGGAATGCCTTTCTTCTTTAATACATTTGATAGATAAGGAGAATATACTGGCGCCTTCCGTTATTGGAGAAGATAGTGAAAGAATTAAAGTATTTTCAGGACGAGTTGATGAAAATGATAATTGGGTACCTATCGAAATAAGTGGTAATAAAACAGAAGCAGATATTGCAGGTACCGCTGGGCTTTTTATAAATAAAGAGGTAATAAACAAAATAGGTGTTTATGATTATAGTCACTATTTTGTTGGGATGGAGGATTTTGATTATTGTATGCGTGCAAAGAAATCGGGCTTTAAATTAAAAATAATTAACAACGCTTATTACTTTCATCCCAATAAATGGAATGTGAAACAGTGGAAAATTAAAGGAAGAATTAAATACTTTGGTGAATTTTCTGAAAATGAAACAAGAATATATGGAGGACATATTTATTACAAGATAATTCATTCGAATGATTTATTCTTTCTTTCATTTTTTTATTCATTATGCAAAATAGCACTAAAGTATGTTAGTGGAAGAGATATTAACCTAAAAAAAACTTTTTCTATTTATTTCTCAGGATTGTATTACAGATACACTCGAAACAAAAAAATTACAATTAATATTTCGAATCTAAATTGGACGTCCTACTAGAGTCGTGTCAACGAACTTTTGCGCAATCTCACTCTGAACTTGTTTCCGCACCTCATCGCTGATAAGAACCTGAAACAAGTTCGGAGTGACCTATAGATAAAATTAAGTTGACATAATGCTAAATTACTAAAAAAGTTAAATCTGCTGCATGCAATCATTTGATTATAAAATCATTCCTTTTCTTAAAAACAAAGGCAGAAGCTCAAGAGCCTTAAAACAAATTGCATATTCTTTTGCTCTTCAAGGTATAAGCATAATTATTGGGATTTTATATGTACCTCTTTTATTAAATTATTTAACGCAGGAAAAGTATGGAATTTGGCTTACCTTAACCTCAATACTTGGATGGTTTAGTTTTTTTGACATTGGTTTAGGAAATGGACTAAGGAATAAATTAACTGAAGCTCTTTCAACAGAAGATTACAATTTGGGCCGGAAATATGTAAGTACTACATATGCAATACTTATATGCATATTCAGTATTGTACTTTTTCTATTTCATATCAGTAACTTCTTTTTAAACTGGAATTCAATTCTAAATACTCAAAGCATTAACAATCATGAGTTATATTTATTGACATCAATAGTTTTTTCCTTTTTTCTTATACGATTTGTCGTTCAATTGATTTCAGTGATCTATTTGGCAGATCAAAAGCCATCAATCAATAATTTAATCACGACTTTGGGAAATATACTTTCTTTCCTATTGGTTATCATTCTAACTCATTCTTCAATAAAGGGTAACTTAATTTTATTGGGATCAATTATTAGTGCCATCCCAGTATTCTTATTTATTTTAACTACCATCATTGCTTTTAAGGGGCGATTTAAACTACTTAAACCAGCAATTTCTAAAATAGATTTAAAACTAAGCCATGGATTAATTAACCTAGGCGCAAAATTTTTCTTCTTACAAATAACCTCTATTATTATTTTCTCAACATCTAGCTTTTTTATCGCCCAATTTTACGGTTCGAATGAAGTTGTATCATATAATATTGCTTTTAAATATTTTCAAATGCCCATAATGATTTTTTCCATTATACTTTCACCAATATGGTCTGCAGTAACTGATGCCCATGCAAAATCGGATTTCATTTGGTTAAAAAAAACGCTAAAACGTTTAAATATATTATCAATACTCTTCGCTATTTGTATCATTGGGATGGTATTTATTAGTAATTGGGTATACACATTATGGGTTGGAAATAAAATATTAATTCCGCTAAGCCTTTCGGCATCATTGGCCTTTTATGCTATTATGCAAGTTTCGCTTGCACCTTACTCCAACTACATCAATGGATTTGGTAAGATAAAGCTCACCATGTCATTTACATTTCTGGGAATTGCCATCTATTTGTTTTTAATCTACATTTTTGGCCAGATTTTCAGTAATAGTACTGGTATCGTAATGGCAATCATATGTACCAGTATAATTGGAGCTATAATTCAGCCTTGGCAGACTTACAAAATATTAAATGGTGCAGCAAAGGGAATTTGGAACAAATAAGAAAACACAATGAGAACACCTGGGATTACAAACATCACCTTGTTCATTAGACAATAGTAAACTTATTCCAAAATATTTAAGAATCATGAAAGTCCTTTGGATAACCAACACACTTTTCCCTGATGTTTGCAACGAATTAAAAATTGAAGTTCCTGTTGTTGGAGGTTGGATGTTTTCAGCTGCTCTTGAACTTTTGCATGAAAATACAACAATTCAACTGGCAGTTGCAACACTAAGTCAAGTCGATCAACAAAAAACATTTCTTGTCAATGGAATCACCTACTTTTTATTGCCATTTTCTAAACAAGAAGGAAAATACAATAAGGGCTTAGAATCTCACTGGAAAGAGATTCAGCATAGTTTTCAGCCCGATCTGGTTCACATTCATGGTACTGAATACTCACATGGACTGGCATATATCAATGCATGTGGGTCTGAAAATGTCGTAGTTTCCATACAAGGATTGATGAGTATAATTGGACGTTATTATTTTAGTGGTATTGACAAAAACAAACTGAGGAAAAATATTACCCTTAGGGATATTATCAGAAGAGATTCAATTTTTGGACAGAAAAAGGAATTTCAAAAAAGGGGGGAAATCGAAAAAATAATGATCCAATCTGTTTCCCATATCATAGGACGAACGGCATGGGACAAAGCTCATTCCTGGTCAATTAACCCTCGGGCTAATTACCATTTTTGTAACGAGACCCTCCGCAGTGAATTCTATCAACATACATGGGAACTTTCTGGTTGTGAAAAACACAGTATTTTTTTAAGTCAGGCTTATTATCCAATTAAAGGGTTGCAACAAATAATTAAAGCATTACCAATAATTTTACGTCATTTCCCTGATACAAAAATTTATGTGGCCGGAAGAGACTTTGTAACAAACCGGGGTTGGCGTTTAAATGGATTTGGGAAATATATCAGATCATTAATGAAAGAATGCGGAGTAACCGATAAAATTATATTTACTGGCATTCTGCATGAAAAAGAGATGTCCGAAAGATATCTTGCATCGCATGTGTTTGTTTGCCCCTCGTCAATCGAAAATAGTCCAAACTCAGTTGGAGAAGCTCAATTGTTAGGCGTTCCATGTGTAGCCGCCTATGTTGGAGGCATACCTGATATGATCAGTGATAATGAAACGGGATTACTTTACCGATTTGAAGAAATAGAAATGCTTGCCATGTCGGTATGTAAAATATTTGATGATGATTTTTTAGCTCAAAAAATATCAGGGAATGCCATTAAGAAAGCTAGTATCCGACATGATAAACATCAAAATGCAAAAGTACTAAGTGAAATTTATAGCACAATCAGTAAATAAAATTGACATACATTTACAGGTATTCGACGAATATACCAGTCATAGAGAAGATTAATAAACAAAATTCAAATTTCATGAAAGTTCTTTGGATTTCAAATGGATTATATCCCGATGTCTGTAAAAAGTTAGGCATAGAAGTTACATTTTCCGGAGGGTGGCAGTTTTCTGCAGCATCCAACCTAACAAGCCGAATAAAAAATGTAGAATTGGCTATTGCTGCACCATATCAGGGAAGAAACCTAGAGACTTTAGTTTTAAATGGGGTCACCTATTTCCTTATTCCAAACAACAGATCAAAGTATCTAAACAATAACACATTAGAGTCCAACTGGATAGAGATTCACAATAGGTTTCAGCCAGATTTGATTCATATTCATGGTACGGAATATAAATTTCTCTCCACATATATTAATCTTTTCAATAATGAGAATATTGTAGTTTCTATACAAGGATTGGTTAGTGTTTATGCACATTATTATTATGGCGGAATTGACGAAAATAAACTGAGGAAAAACATTACACTAAGAGATATTATAAGAAGAGACTCTATCTTTAGACAGAAAAAAGGGTTTCAAAATAGAGGGGAAATAGAAAAAATAATGATCCAATCTATTTCTCATATCATTGGACGAACGGCATGGGACAAAGCTCATTCCTGGTCAATAAATCCTCAGGCTAATTACCATTTTTGTAACGAAACCCTCCGTAGTGAATTCTATCAACATACATGGGAGATCTCTGGGTGTGAAAAGCATAGTATTTTTTTGAGTCAGGCTTATTATCCGATTAAAGGGTTACAACAAATAATTAAAGCATTACCAATAATTTTACGTCATTTCCCTGATACAAAAATTTATGTGGCCGGAAGAGACTTTGTAACAAACCGGGGTTGGCGTTTAAATGGATTTGGAAAATATATTAGATCATTGATGAAAGAAAATGGGGTAACCGATAAGATTATATTTACTGGTATCCTACATGAAAAAGAGATGTGTAAAAGATATCTTGCATCTCATGTGTTTGTTTGTCCATCATCAATCGAAAATAGTCCAAATTCAGTTGGAGAAGCTCAATTGTTAGGCGTTCCATGCGTAGCTGCCTATGTAGGAGGTATACCTGATATGATCAGTGATAATGAAACGGGATTACTTTACCGCTTTGAAGAAATAGAAATGCTTGCAATGTCGGTCTGCAAAATATTTGATGATGAAATCTTGGCTCAAAAATTATCAAAACAAAGTAGTTTAATTGCCAATATTCGTCACGATAAAATTATAAATTCAAATAATCTTTATTCGATATATAAATCAATATGCAAAAATACATAATACAATTTTTAAGAAATTAAATTATTACTTAACCTAATTATTGGCCATAATAATAATAATAATAATAATAATAATAATAACCATTAAATATTTACATAATTTATCACACATCCATTTATATTCCTTAGATGGCAATCTGATCTATTTTGAAACAGAATAATTTATTATTCAGCTTCTATGATACCTTCTAATCAAATATTGGTGTAAAATCCTACATGATTTATCAACCCAAATTGAATTCATGAACAATTCTAGAACCTTAAAACGGATTATCACTTTTTCAATACTTCCGATAACAATCTTATCAGTTATTCCTTTTCCCGGTGAATATACTGATTTTATAAGTAATCTCGCAAACACTACCATATGGTGGATTATTAATTTTTTTATTTTAGTTTCTTTTTGGTGGTCAAAGAAATACTTTTTTGACAAGGCCAATGCAGAGAATATGCGGGTAGTTCAGTGGTATTTATTGTGGAATATTTTCAGCTTTTTACGTGGCACTTTTATCGCCGAGAACTATTGGGATTGGAAATACTTAATAGGTCATACAATGGCTCTACTTTTACCTATAGTTGCTTATGCTGCCACAAACAAGATGCTTTTTCAATCCATACTTGTCTTTTTTATCAAATATGTTCTTCCTTTATTTTTTGTTTTTGCTTTTTTAATTGGTCGAGGTTCATACGGGTTCTATTTAGTTCCTATTTATTTTCTTATTATATTTTTTCCCATTTTAACTTTTCGTTGGAGATGGATTATACTCTTCTTTACCTTACTTTCCATATTTGCCTATTTAGGAACACGAAGTAACATAATTAAATTTGGAGTTCCGTTATTGATGATGTTATTATATTATTTTAGGTTATTGATTCCAAATAAACTTTTTGAACTTGTTCGTATAGTGTTGTTTATTACACCCCCGATACTTTTTAGTTTGGCAGTTATAAATGTCTTTAACGTATTTAAAATAAATGAATATACCGGTAAAGATTATGAAGTTTCACAAAGAACATCGAGTGGAGACATTGACGAAGAAAATTTAACTTCGGATACACGAACTACACTGTATGTTGATGTTTTGCTAACTGCCCAAAAATATAACTCGTGGTTAATAGGTCGTAGTCCAGCCAGAGGTAATGAGACCAGTGAACCTGACTTTCAGGAAGAAGATATGACTGGCAGAGATGAACGACATGGGAATGAAGTAGCCATCCTGAACATCTTTACTTGGACTGGAATTGTAGGAGTTTTTTTATATTTTCTGGTATTTTACAAAGCTTCGTATTTGGCAATAAATAAATCGAACAACATTTTTGCTAAAATAATGGGTGTAATTATCGCATTTCGCTGGTTATATGCCTGGGTAGAAGATATTAATTATTTCACCGTAACAACATTTTTCCTTTGGCTAATGTTAGGCTTCTGCTTATCAAAAGCTTTTCGGGAAATGACTAATGACGAGGTTAAGTATTGGGTCAATGGCATTTTCAGCGAGAGAGAGAGAATAACTAGTAACAAATTTGTCAAGAAATCAGGAAACATGTAAGCTTCAATAAAAAAATCGTAACAATTATTGCCTTTCATTGAGTTGAAAAAAGAAGCAAATAAAAATAAGAATATCCCATAAATCACATTAAACTAACACATTATAGATTTTAAACTATAACAAAATCTACAATTATGATACAAAAATATATATCCATAATATTCAAAATCATTAGAAAATTAATCAATATCTTAATATATAAGATAGATTTTCTTATATGTTTAGGAATGTTTTATGTGCAGAATGTAAAACATGAAAGTTTCAGAAGTCGAGGTCTGCCATATATATCAGTAGCCCGAAATGGGAAATGTACAATTGGAAAACATTTCTTGATGAATAACGGATTGAAAGGAAACCCAATCGGACGTCCTCAGCGATGCCTTTTGTTCGTTTGCAATTTTGCTACTTTAACCATCGGGGAAAAAGTAGGGATTAGCTCAACTGCAATAATTGCTTCTCTAAGCATAACAATTGGTGATAATGTGCAAATAGGTGGTGGAGTTTGTATATACGATACCGATTTTCATTCCTTAGATCATAACTATAGAAAAGATATGGCACAAGACAATATACATCAAGTTAAAAGTGCAATACTAATTAAAGAGAATTCATTTATTGGTGCCCATTCAACAATTCTAAAAGGTGTAACTATCGGTGTAAATTCTATTGTGGGTGCATGCTCTGTTGTTACCAAAAGCATTCCAGATAATGAAATATGGGCTGGCAATCCTGCAAAATTTATCAGAAAAATAAATGAGTCGGAAGAAGTTTAGTGCTGATTTTTATTTCTCACAGAAAAATGTGCCAAAACACGAAAAATTACAAATGGGTATTTGGTACTGCCCAACATATCTTCAATTATAACATAAGCTATGCTATATAGGAATATTGCCGTACTCTTAACTTGTTACAATAGGCGAGAAATAACTATAAATTGTCTTACATCACTTTACCGGCAGAAATTATCCCAAGATATACTTCTTGATGTATATTTGGTTGATGATGGATCAACTGATGGGACAGCACAAGCCATTAGCCAACAGTTTCCAAATGTAAAAATTATCACCGGAAACGGCAATCTTTACTGGAGCGGCGGGATGCGTTTGGCATGGACGGAGGCGGGAAAGAGCAACCATGACGCTTACCTTTGGCTTAATGACGATACATTGCTCGAATCTGATGCAATTGCCATATTGTTACAGACTACCACAAATATTAGCAAGAACGAAGGTTGCAATGGAATAATTGTAGGTTCTTGTTGTGACCCAAATTCAGGCGAACAGACCTATGGCGGAAGATTAAAAAGTACTCAAAATTTTATATCACCCAGTGATCGTCCACAGAAATGTGACCTTATGAACGGCAACATTGTGCTGGTTCCTGGTTGTGTATTTCAAGTCGTAGGGAATATTAGTCCTGAATATATACATTTAGGTGGCGACAATGACTATGGTCAACGAGCCATTAAGGCAGGCTTCAACTTATGGGTGGCGCCTGGATATCTTGGTAAATGCGAATCGCATACTTACATACCTTGGGCCGATCCCGCTATCCCTTTACGTGAAAGGCTACGATTTCTTTATAGCCCCAAAGGCCAACATCCTTATGAAGTATATATTTACGCAAGAAGACATAATGGTTTTCTTTGGCCAATGGATCTTGTAAAACTTTATCTGAGGGTTCTATTCCCAAGATTTTATCAAAGAATAAAGCAGTTAATGAAAACTTGATATAAGAAATTACAGAATCCATTTCAATTAAACCTCTCAAATCTATACATCATAATTACGAATATCTGGTTGGTAACTATTTGTCCAAATACATCAAAACAAACAAGATAAAGAAGCATGGGAATAAGGCTAAACGTATTTTGCTTAATATAATTATCAAAATATTTAAGACCGACAAGCTTAAATGAATAGTACTGCTAAAAAAAATGCCTTGAACGAGTTATTTAAATGCGAATGAATAAAGAATATACATGGAAAACTTGAAGTTTAGAAGACAGTTTCTGCTTACAGCAAAAGAATGCGTTCAACTACAAAATTGGCAAAAAGAAATTTTTGATTCTCATATCTTATATGTTCATAACGACAGTGAAGTATCCATCGTCACTAAGGGAGACAAGCATTTTATAATAATTGGATATGTGATTAATCCAAAAATTCCAGAGAAAACGACTTTATGCATTTTAACAGACATTGCGAACCTACCATCGGTTAATTCCATTCCAGAATATTTGTACTGCCTTGTTGGTAGATTTGCTCTGATTATAAAGGATCAAGAAAAATTCATTTTCTATAACGATGCTTGTGGTCTTAAAACAGTATATTATACAAATTATAAGAATAACATTTATGCTGCATCACAACCTCTGTTATTACAACTTGTAGTCCCCATAAAAAAGTCAGTTAATTATCTGCAATACTTTGATTCAGATTATACAAAATACAACATAGAACATTGGATACCTGCAGGTTCAACTTTATACGAAGAGGTCTATCATCTCACTCCAAACCACTATTTTAATTCTTCAAGTTTTAAACAGATAAGATATTATCCCAATAAAACGATAAAACATAAGAAAACAGAAGTCGCCATAAAAGAATTTTCTTCACTACTAAAAAAGACGATGATAGCTGCAAATACTAGATTTAAACTAGCTGTATCTATAACTGCTGGACTAGATTCTAGAATCGTTCTTAGTGCTTGTAAAGAAATAGCCGAAGATATATACTTTTACACTTTACAGTATCGCAACTTAACAAAAAGCTCAAATGATATAAAAATACCATATGATCTACTATCAAAACTAGGATTTCAGCATCATTTGATTGATTGTCGTAAAACAATGAATAACGATTTTAAAAATTTATATATAAATAATACAGACATATATCATCTCGATGATTGGGGTATAATTGCCAATGGGATGTATGATAATTATCCAGTGGAACGCATTGCAGTAAAAGGGAATTGTTCTGAAATAGGTCGATGTTATTTTTATCCAACTGGGAAACATAAAAAAATATCATCATACAACGATTTTATTATTTTAGAAACTGGTTGGGAAAATATGCCTTTTGTAAAAAATAGAATATCTGAATGGTATGACAATATTAAAGATGATAATATAAATTTTGGATATGACTTATTTGATTTATTTTATTGGGAACATCGAATAGGAAGCTGGCAAGCACAAAGTCAACTTGAGTGGGATATAATACAAGATACTTTTACTCCATTCAATAACAGAGAGCTATTAGATACTATGTTGAGCATTGATGTTAAATATCGCCATAGTCCAAATTATATTTTTTTCAAAAAATCTATTAAACTTCTATGGGAGAGTGTATTAAAAGAACCAATAAATCCTAATGCACATACGATTAAGGCTATTGTTAAAAGATTAGTAATGAAAATACTTCGTTAAAAATTGATGAAATAATAAAACCTTCCATATCCACACCCAAAAGCACGGATTTATAAGATACATTAAAAGAGTTCGTTAGATACTTGATTTACCTTATTATTTGCGACGAGCTTGAGGAATTAAAATTATTAGGGTTTAATATTCAGTAAAAACATATTATATAAAATGAGAATTTCCCGTGAGTTTGAAATAAACGACGAATATATTTGTACCGTAGACACTTTGAGAGAGACTGAATGGGATTCAATTGTCATGATGTTTAAAGATGCAACGATTAATCAGACCTGGGCTTGGGCCAGTACAATGTCAAAAAAAACAAGCAATCTTGTTATCAAAAGAAATGGCTCTATTGTTGCAGCTGCAATGCTTCGAATAATTACATTGCCAATTGCCAATATTGGAATTGCCTATATAGGAGCAGGCCCAATGTGGAGATTACGTGACAAGGATGATGATATAGGTATTCTGCAACATCTGATTCATGCTTTAAAAGAGGAATATGTTGCCTATCGTGGCCTTTTTCTTAGGATCTCTCTCAACATATTTGACAACTATTCGGAGTATGATCGCATTATTTCTGTGTTTGAAAAAGAGAATTATCACCGAAAAAACTTAAATGCACAAACTTTATTTCTCAATTTGAACCAGTCCCTTGAACAAATAAGAAAATCTTTTCATAGTGATTGGCGCTATTGCCTTACAAAAGCAGAAAAAAATGACATGCAAGTTTACCAGGGTAATGACGAAAAATCGTTTATTACCTTCAGGTCTATATACAAAGAAATGATCTCCAGAAAAAAATATGACGACCCTACTAATTTCGATAAATATGAACAGGTCTATAGAGCATTACCAGATTCATTGAGACCAACAATAATCATTTGTGAATCAGAAGGTGTTCCTGCTGCTGGAGCAATTGTATCTACCGTTGGAGAAACAGCAATCATTTGGTTAATCGCTACAGGAAATAAGGGAATAAAATGCAATGCGGCGTACCTTGTGCAATGGGAAGTAATTAAAATGCTAAAACAACTTGATCTAAGTGTCTATGATCTTGCTGGTTGCTCTCCAGAAAAAAACTACGATACGTATCGCTTCAAGTATAAAATGATAGGCAAGGAACCTATCGTATATTCACAAATTGGAGTGATGGAGGCATGCGAAAATCCTGTCAGCAGAATTGTATTTAATTTAGGGATGTACACACAGAATTTTTTACACTTGTTTAAAAAGTTAATCCATAAATGAATACATTTAATTTAGAGAAGATGATTAACCGAATCTATTCGTCCATTATGTTTAGATTTTTATCACTTTTTTCTTTAAACAAAATAAAGACCGAAGAAAAAGTGATTTATCTGACTTTCGACGATGGACCAGAGCCTGGCATAACAGAGACTATCCTAAATTTATTAAACGAATATAATGCAAAAGCAACTTTTTTTTGTACAGGCAAAAATTTTGAAAAACATTCAGAATTGGTGCAATTAATAAAAGATAATGGACATTGCTTGGGGAATCATACCTATTCCCATCTAAACGCGCTAAAAGAAAGCTATAAGAACTATATCAATGATGCGAACAAAGGCAAGGAGATTATTCAAAGCAATTTATTCCGTCCACCGTGGGGTGCATTATCTGTTTGTACATTTTTAAACCTTAGGAAAAAAAATAAACTTATACTTTGGAGCATAACTTCGAAAGATACTTACCCGAATACCGATTGGGAAAAACATTGTCAATTGATGGTTAATGAAACGAAACCTGGAAGCATTGTTTTATTTCATTTCAGCCTTAAACATGCAGTTCGTACACTACAGATACTACCAATATATATGAAAAGAATCAATGAAATGAACTTTAAATATTATTTATTAAAAGACTAATTTATTCTTTTACAAGTACATAACTTTCATGAGAATCATAAACATCTGCATTTCAAATCCTTACATCGAAGGCTTCGCTTATCAGGAAAATATATTGACAGATTATTTTTTAGATGAAGGCTTAGAAACAACAATTATAGGCGCCAATGTGGTGCCTTCATACATAAATTCAAAGAAGATTAAGCCTGGTATATATTCAGATAATGGAAAAAAAATAATACGAATAAATTGTTTAAGAATAACGACCGAATTTATAATACCCTTTAAGTTATACAAACAACTAAAACATGAAAGACCAGATATCGTTTTTCATCATAACTTAAATTGTACGTCCCTAATAATTTGCACAATTTATAAAATATTCAATCCTGGAATAATTTTATTAGTTGATAATCATGCAGACAATATTAATTGCAGTAAAAATAAATTATGGAAATTTGTTTATGCTGGAATATTAGTTCGTTTTTCAGGAAAGTTCGCCTCGCTATTTGTCCGAAAGTTCTATGGGGTCACCTATTCCCGATGCGATTACCTTCATGAAACATATGGCATAAGAAAAAGCAAAATCGATTTTCTCCCTATCGGTGCCGATATTAAGGCTGCCGGTTCAATAATAGAAAATACGTTTGAATTACGGAACAAACATAAAATTCCAACCGAAGCTTTTGTTTATGTGTCTGGCGGAAAAATGGGCAAGGATAAAGGAACAGATAATTTAGTTAAGGTAATAAATGAAATTCAAGTACCTCATATCCATGTTGTTCTGGTTTTGTTTGGATCCTTCAATGATAAAGAAACCGAAAAGTTAGCTGCCGAATCAAAAAATGTAATATATCTGGGATGGTGTGACCATAAAACTTCTTTAAGCATACTTAAGCTTGCAGATGTTGCTGTTTGGCCGGTGCATCACACAACATTAATAGAAGATGCAATTTCAGTAAACACACCATTATTAATTCGAAAAACCAGAACAACGGAACACTTAATTGAAGGGAATGGAATATACCTTGATTCAACAGATTATAATGAATTATTTACGAAGACATGTTCGTTCTTAGATAAGAACCCGAAAGAATACTTTATTGATGGGTGCAACAATATGCGTGAAAAAATTGATTACAATTCCTTAGCCAGGAAAGTAATATCTGATTGTAAATAAATACCAATAGCTTTCATTACTTAGAATTTTATTCTTTAACTAGACCAATATTATTGGCAAAGAATCTTACACTAATAATTATATGTGACTAATTGGAGCAAAAAAGTTCAAACAACTCTTAACTGAAAATGGATTTGAAATTTTAGCTTTTCATAAAAATAAATTTTTATTCTTCACGATTGATTTTGTTGCATTATTCAGATCATTAAACTAAAATCATTTTATCAATGTTCCTATCAACAAATAAATTATATCGTCAGCCGCTAAATAAATTACCCATTCGCAAATTATTGATCACAACTATTAATGCTCATAGCTATAATCTAGCTCAAACGGATGTTATTTATCAGAAAGCATTGATAAACAGTGACATTTTGATTCCTGATGGTATCAGTGTGGTATGGGCAATTCGTTGGTTAACAGGCGAGAAAATTATAAAGATTGCAGGAGCAGATGTTTTTTTTTATGAGATGGAGAGACTTAATCAAATCGGTGGAAAATGTTTTTTTTTAGGAAGTTCTGAAGCCACTCTTGCAAAAATAAAAGAAAAGTCAACAATGCAATATCCCAATGTTATTGTTCAAAGTTATTCTCCCCCATTCAAACCAGAATTTAATTTAAATGAAAATACAGCCATATTGGAGGCTATCAATGCTTTTCAACCGGATGTATTGATGGTTGGAATGACTGCCCCAAAGCAGGAAAAATGGGCATACCTGCATTACCACTCATTGAAGGTTGGGCACATCTGCTGCATCGGCGCTGTTTTCGATTTTTATGGGGGCATTATAAATCGTGCCCCTCAATGGATGATCAAGATGGGCTTGGAGTGGCTTTATCGACTCATCAAAGAACCGAAAAGGATGTGGCGACGTTATTTAATTGGAAACGTTCTGTTTATTAGCTATATCATCAAAGAAAAAAGAGGAAAAAGGAATTCAAGCTCTAAGTAAGCGGATTTAAAATATATCATACAATAAACTGACTTACATCATCTTATATTTTGAAATCATTTACAACATTTGACATATTTATCGATTGTATCTTAATCAATCCAGTATTTCATTGCTCAAAATCTACTCATTGATATTCAAAATTGAATCAGCATAATTAGTAAACATAACAAAATATTACTAATTTTTTAATAGTAATTAAGCCATGATCAATAGAATAAAAAAAGAAATAAAGCAATACAAAAAATTAGATTATAGCGGAATTTTCTTCCATGCACTATATTTAATTAAGAGGAACATCACTATTCTATTTTTTAATCGCTTTATTAATTATAGCTGTTCAATCAAAGGAATAAAGCTTGGTAAAAATATAGTATTCAACGGAAATCCACTTATTCGTAGGTATCCAAACTCAACTATTAGTTTTGGAGACAATTGTAGATTCAATTCTTCAAAAAATTCTTTGACAATAGGACTTCACCAACCTTGTTCATTTGTAACGGTAGGAGAAAATGCTGAAATTCTATTTGGAAATAATTCCGGAGCTTCAGGTTTAAAGATACATGCGAGATCAAAAATCATTATAGGGAATAATGTCCTTATTGGATCTAATTGCACTATCTTGGATAATGATGCACACCATGCGGATCCTACAAAAAGAGAAATGGGTATTATACCATCAAGACCAATCATCATTGAAGATAACGTATTTATTGGGCTTCAATGTGTAATTTTAAAAGGTGTGACGATCGGCAAAAATTCAGTCATTGGTGCAAACAGTGTTGTTTTTAATAATATTCCTGAAAATTCTATTGCAGTTGGTAATCCGTGCAAAGTTATCATGAGGAGAAATCCTGCTAATTATCAATAAAACAAATCATTACAAATTAATTTAAGAATTGCCTATAAGATTAATGGACATAATCTTATACGCAAAAAATCCCCGGAACCTTACGAACCGGGGACTCTGAATCGAACCAAAACTATTTATTAACAATCAACTTTTGTACAAATTCGTTTGAACCCAAAATTGATTTTACTACATATAAACCTGGGGTCAATGACTCTAAATTAAACTCTTCAGACGTTCCGGAAATAACTCGCGAAATAAGCTTTCTTCCTGATATATCCGAAATCTCAATCCGGCTATCTTCGTCAGGGATTTCAGAAAAGCGAACAGTTACTTTGCCTTGACATGGATTTGGGAATACATCAATTTTGACTACATTTTCCAAATTGGCTATGCCTGTTGCAATTGTTGCCGACTTCATCTCAACAAGCACAGTGGCGTTCTTTTCATATTTCATTTGTCCGGTGATAATTGCAGTATTGACTATTGATTCATTACCGCTAAGTTTGCTCCACGTCGTGATTCGAATTGGATTTCCCACTTTGAAACCATTTGGACTCTGATCATCAGTTGAAATAGAAGAAGCTAAACTGGCAGAACCACTCAGTAGATTTGCCTCTGTGATTTTGGTCGTTGCGACGCAAATAGCACCATCAAACGCTGCGAGTTCATCGCCAACAGAAATATCGATATTATTTAGACCAGTGATATTAATATTCATATGATCTGTACCATTTCCTTCAACCATTGATTTATAATATTCACTTTGTTCTGACTTGGCAGCAACTAAAGCAGACTTTGGATAACTTTCCTGAAAAGTAAGTATTGCATCAACGCTCATTTTTATTTTGTAGGCTTTGCCTGGAATAAAATTACCAATTCCATTTTTCCATCCCCCAAATAAGCCCCAGTTTTCGATTGAATTTCCAGCTTCATCCTGAACTTTAACCAGTTTATTCTGATCAATCAAGGATTGAACGACATTAATGGCATTAACCACATCAGTACGTGGAAATGAAATAATATTCCATCCTGTTTTAAGCGAGATATCAAAAGGCATAGCGATTGGCCTTCCGGTTACCTGTAGGGTACAATTGTTAGCAACCTGAATTTTATAACCTTCGGTTTCTTCCAATGATCCAAGCTGATTGATCCAACCGCCAAAAGTGCCCCAATTTTCGAACGAATTACCGGTTTCATCCTGCATTTTGATCAAGTTGCCCTGATCAAGAAGTGTTTTAGTAACAATGCTTACATTGGGGTTTTGAGCTGAGACATAGGTAGAAATCATGTTGTACCCTTTCAGTAATTCAATACTTTGAGTATAGACCTGATAAGATGCAATTTCAACTACCGTAGTTGCTCCTGGCGAATATCTTCCGTTTGTTTTCCAGGTAGAAACATCATTGCGATAGACCACCGAGTTGACTTGCAATTCATTTTGTGTTTTACTATTCCAAATTTTAAAGACAATTGTATCATTATCGGTAAAACCATTGCCTGAACCATCGTTTTGTGATGCCAGAATAGTGAGGAATGTAGAATTATCGCCAGGAACAATTGCTTTGGTCAATTTTGATGTACCAACACAGGCTGAGCCACTAAATACAGCTATTTCATCGTCAACCGAAAGTGGAATATCCTCCAAAACAGCAGATACGATATTAATATTCATGTGGTTTAAGCCGTTTAATCCTTCCCATACCGTAATAAAATGTGAAGGGATAATTTCACCTTGTTTAATAATCACACTGGCAGCTACTGGTATCACCGGATTTGAAGCAACTGAAGCAATAGAGCTTCCAACTGAGTTGATTGCATTGACTGTAAATGTATAAGATGTACCGTTGGTTAATCCAGTGATGGTGTGAGTTAGTGCAGTTGATCCTGCATTGATATCGGTTCCTCCCGCAGGATTTGAAGTGATGGTATAACCAGTGATAGCCGAACCTCCAGTATTGGTCGGAGCCATAAACGAAACTGATACACTTGCATCTCCGGAAGTAGCAACAACTGATGTTGGAGCATTAGGCACCACTGCATTTACGGTGTAAGTTAAATTGGCAGGATTGCTTAATATACCATTATTTGTTGCTATTAAAGTAATACTTCCGGCAACAGTTGGAGTGATCGTAAAAGTTTGAGCCGCAGAAGAATTGGAGAATGTAAATACCTTGGCCGAAAGTCCGGCACTCCCGGTGCCTGAAGGAGTAACCGTAATAGTTCCTGTATATAGATTATTAGGAGTAACGGTAAAGTTTGAGGAAGCACTATTTATACTTCCCGAAGATGGGCCGGTGAATAAGAATCCAGTAGCTGCAGGCGCTTTGGGGATTACCGAATTTGAAGCAACAGAAGCCACTGAGCTTCCTGCTGAATTTGTTGCTTTAACGGTAAATGTATAAGAAGTACCATTGGTTAATCCTGTAATGTTGTGAGTGAGTGATGTTGATCCGGCATTACTATCCACCCCTCCAGCAGGAATTGAAGTAACCGTATATCCAGTAATAGCTGAACCTCCATTGTTTGTTGGAGCCACAAAAGTAACTGATGCACTCGCATTTCCGGCAGTTGCAACAGGTGATGTTGGAGCGCCAGGGGCAACTGCAGAAGTAGCACTCAAGTCTTTCATCAATACAACAGAAGTGAAAGGCTGCAATGTTATGTTTGAACTGTATTTAACACCTTTTACGTCTATCATTGATCGACTCAATGTAACTGTTTTTGGAGCCGCAGTAGCATTGTATTCAAACTGCAAATCAGATTCCGAGACAATGGTTTGTGGTGATTTTTTTGAATTCGCATCCTGACCAGAAAATGTCTGCCATCCCGAGAGCGTCTGATTTGTCATCGCCAATGAAGGCTGATCTACTGTAATAGTTAAATTGTCGTCAATCGGCCTTGCATAGTAATTGTCTGAGAAACCACCAAAAGTCGAAATATTATTATCAGAGCTTCTGCAGTAAAGAACTTTTTGAGCTGCAGACCTGGAAACGAATATATTACCACTCAAAATATTGTTTTCAATCACTCCGCCATTAGAATCATCTTTGATCTGTATTTGTCCTCGTCTATTATTATACACAGTATTGTTCTGAACATTTACTGCATGCATATTATGAAGAAATAATCCATAAGCGGAACAATTTGCCACTGTATTATTTAAAACTTCAACGTTATTAGAGTTATCATCCAGATAAATCCCATTTGCCTGTTCTTGTCCGGCAGCATAGTATGTTCCATTAATTGCACCAATTCCGTTTAAAACAACGTTTCCTTCTATTTTAACCTTTGTAAATGGGGTACCAGTTCCAACATAGGAATAAATACCTCCTAAATCCTCAATTACAAAGCCAAATGTATCTACAACATTGTTTTTTACCGTTACGTTATCGCCATAAACCTCTATAGCAGCTCCCCCAAAATTGGTGAATGTATTTGCTTCAATCAAAACATTAGACTGAAAATATCCATTCAATCCAGAGAAAGCACTATTTCCGGTATTGCCCATCCCGGCTAAAATGGAAATATCATGAATATTATTATTTTTAAATGTAACATTACTGCAACGATCAAGAGATACACCTTTATTATTTGCGTATGCGATCGTGTTGTTTTGTACATCAAAATAGGCACATCTCAATTGCAATGTTGCGTTACCTGCGTATAAAACAGAGCAGTTCTGGATATTCACATGGTCAACTGTTGTCGAAGCCGTATAAATAACGTTTCCATTAGCTCCCAATAAATTTATTCCGTCGATAGTAATGTAGTCTCCGTTAATTATCAATAAATTATCAACTGAAGCAACTTTTACATTCGCAGGCTGACTTGTACTATAAATTCGAATTTTCTTAGTCGAAGGATTATAGTACCATTCGTTTTGAGCATCAAGAGTTTTAACATCATTCTGAATAAAGAATCCCCAACGATCCACAGGAGTATAAGAATCGAGTGTATTAAAGTTTAAAGTACTTCCACTTTGAGAAGTTATAATTGATTTACCAAAAGACCATGAAGAAGTTCTTATCCTAATTTCTGCTCCTGTCCAATTGGGAGTACCTGATAGGCTGCTACTTGTAATCGAGGTTAACCCCGAATGTGATTGAAATGGTAAGTAACCACCCCAAGTTGCATCAGCATTGGGATAACGCCCCATCGCAGTATTTACATCATTAACAGTAACCAGATTACAGGTTGATAGAGATGAAACTGTAGAAGTGCTTTCCCATATATTTGAACCTAAATTTGTCCATGCACTAACGCTTGTAAATCCTGTAATAATTGGATTCTCTCCTGTACCATAAGCTCCTAAAGTAATTGGAGAACCTGACACCCCTGACTGCGAAATAGTAAGTGAACCATAAAATATTTCTCCCCGATTAAACAATATTTGATCCCCGGCCTTAAATGTTGCTGAATTAACTTTTGCCATAGTTTTCCAGGCCAAAGTTGTTGCAAGCCCGGAATTGGAATCATTGCCTGTACTACTGACATAGTAGGTCGCAGCAAAACTCAACATAGAAAAATGGACAATTAAAATGGCCAGTAATGTTCTTTTTGTAAATCTCTCGTAAATACTTTTCATCGCTCTTGTTTTTTAAAATCACTGAATAAACCTTCTCCCTCGCACTTTCATCTCCACCTATTTACTCACAGCTTATTGATTACTAATCAATAAATTACAGTGAATACATTCAGTAAGCAAAGAACAACATTGTTGTTAACGGATCAACATTTTCAAATCGTATTCCAAAGTTTAAAATTAATTGAAAAATGGAATCAAACAACAATGTATAACCATGTAAATCAAGCACATAAATCAGTAAAATAAAATCAATAAAAAAATATTTCTTTATGCAGCATTTGGCATAGGAACTTTTGACTCAGCTATTTCACACATATGTGCGAAAAATTCAAATCTTCAACTCAACTTAATTGTTTAAATAGTATGAATTCAAAACTTACAACCCCATTTTCAAAAGATATTTTGAAAATGAAAAATGTGGAAGCAGAAGTCCAACGGATTTCTTGGAAATTAAAGGATGACATTCTGGGTGCAATGAAACGTAAAGGAGCCGTTATTGGTATTAGCGGAGGAATCGATTCTTCGGTAACCCTAGCACTAACAGTTAAAGCTCTTGGAGCGGAAAATGTGCTCGGTATTATGCTGCCAGAAAAAGATTCGAGTCCGGAAAGCAAAGAATTTGCATTAAAACTAGCCGATAAATTTAAGGTAATGACCTTGGAAGAGGACATCACCGGAGCGCTGGAAGGATTCGGCTGCTACCAGCGGAGGGACGAAGCGGTAAAAGCAATTTTCCCGGAGTATAACCCTGACCAATATAAAATGAAAATTGGAATCAATCATAGCGGCCTGAATCAATTTCTGCCACCTGTTTTTTCACTTACGATAATTAATGACGACGGAAATGAAAAACACAAGATTCTCCCCATAAAAGAATATTTACAAATTGTTGCAGCATCAAATTTCAAACAGCGTTGCCGGATGTCAATGTTGTATTACCATGCTGAACGTTTGCATTTTGCCATGATTGGTACCCCAAACAAACATGAAGTGGAACAAGGTTTTTTTGTAAAGAATGGCGATGGCGGAGCTGATGTAATGCCAATAGCACATCTCTACAAATCACAGGTTTACCAGTTGTCTGAATATTTAGGAGTTCCGGAAGAAATTATTAAACGTACACCAACGTCAGATACCTATTCCGCCGTGCAGACTCAGGAAGAGTTTTTCTTTCAAATGCCATTTTTAGAAATGGATTTAATTGTTTATGCCATGGATAATGGAATCTCAGCAGAAGACGCCGGATTAGTTCTAAACAAAACAACGGAAGATGTTAAGTTTGTGTTTAACAATTTAATTAGGAAGAAAAAGACAACAGAATATTTAAGAATGGCTCCAATTACCTATGAAATCAAATAATATACAAACTTTTCAATTCACCTAATTGTTAAATATTTTAGAAACATTTTAAAACAAATAAGTAATGAAAGATATAATTCAAATTCAGGAACAAATTAAACAGTTCATTCTTAAAACTTCATACGTTTCAGCCGATCAAGTCAATAATGATACATACATTTTTGCTCAGGGAATAATGGATTCAATGGGTTTTATTTCAATTATTGGCTTTATCGAAGAGAATTTCTCAATCACGACAGCCGACAATGAGCTTCTCGAAACTAACTTTGAGTCGATTAATGCCATTTCTGATTTTGTTTTCCGGAAGTTAAATACCAGTGGAAACGAATAGCTTTCGATTCTGTGTTATCCAGCTATATTAACCTTAGGCATAATGAACGTGTTTCGACATCCCGAAATTAGGATACAATCTCCAAAATAAATTGGGATGATATTGACTTGACACAATCAATTTACATCACAAACATTTGAGTCTTAATCTAAATACAATACTTATGTATTCAAGACCACAACGTTTATTAGGAGAAGCCTTGGAATTCTCCTATCTAAGACATCCATTAAAAACAGCGGCCATTTTTAATGAAAAGGAGTATTCCTACACCGAATTAAAAGAGTGTTCAGAAAATTTGGCCTATCATTTGATAAATGCTGGAATTGAAAAAGGGGACCGGGTAGCCATATACATGAATAACTCCTGGCAATGTATCGTTTCGATATACGGAATTACACTTGCAGGCGGCGTTTTTCTGGTTGTAAATCCACAAACGAAAGCAAATAAACTAAACTACATTTTAAACGATAGCGGAGCTAAGGTGGTAATCTCCAGTGGTAATCTCCAGCCCGAATTGCTGCGTGCAATTGAAGGATTGAATGAAATAAAAGAGCTTATTATTTCTGAAGCAAGCCTGCCAATTGATTTAGATATCAGTCTTATTAACTTTGAAGAAATCACTGCCAAGGTTGAAAGCGCAATTCTGCCAAGGATAATTCCAAATGATTTGGCTGCACTGATATACACATCGGGCAGCACTGGGTTTCCCAAAGGAGTTATGATGACCCACCAATCCATGGTTTTTACATCATGGAGCCTTATCGAGTATTTGAGGTTAACTGAGAACGAGCGAATAATGCTGATTTTACCATTGGCGTTTGATTATGGACTTTACCAGTTAATAATGGCCATTACCATCGGAGGAACGCTAATAATTGAACATTCATTTAATTTTCCACCAACGATATTCAGGAAGATTGAACAACTAAAACCGACAGTTTTTCCAGGAGTTCCTTCAATTTATGCAATGATGATTGCAACCCATAAAAAAACAGGGATAACCTTCGATTGTATACAAACGATTACCAACACGGCCGCAGCGCTTCCTGAAGAATTTGTAGCCGACCTGAAAAAAATATTTCCCAATGCGATTATATTTAAAATGTACGGTTTAACCGAATGTAAGCGCGTTTGCTATTTGGAACCTGAATTAAACGATGTGAAGCCAAATTCAGTAGGTAAGGCTATCCCTGGCACCGAAGTTTTTCTGTTATCGCCCGAAGGAAATAGGGTTGGCCCGGGAGAGATTGGAATATTGCATGTAAGAGGCCCTCATGTTATGGCTGGCTATTGGAACAACGAAGAGTTAAGTAATAAAATGCTGAAAACCGGTTCAATACCTGGTGAACGAATTTTATGTGCACATGATTTATTTAAAATGGATGACGAGGGATTTCTATATTTTATGGGTAGAAATGACGACATCATTAAAACCAGAGGCGAAAAAGTAAGTCCAGTAGAAGTTGAAAACATCATTTATAAAATTGATGGGATTAAAGAGGTAGCTGTCATAGGAATTCCGGATGTCATATTGGGCGAATCAATCGTTGCTTTCATAACGGTTTACGATAAGGTAACTCTTCTTGAAAGGGAAATCATGAAAGAATGCATGGCTAATTTGGAGCCTTTTATGGTTCCTCAAAAAATTATCTTACTTCCTGAAATGCCTAAAAGCAGCAATGGGAAAATTGACAAAGCAGAATTAAAAAATAGCTTAAAAGGGTAAAATTGGAAGATTTATATGCCGTCATAAAATTGAAATTAGAAAGTAATCTTAGATTACTTGAAGATAAGCCTGAGGAAACGATCGAATCTACGATCAAAGCCCTTTGGCAAAAAGCTCTTGGCATTGCCATGTCAGCAGAAAAAGCTACGAATCTTCCATTAGTTGAACTTTCTGATCAACAAATAACAAGATTGCACCAACTTGTTGAAAAACGACTTAACGGAGAGCCACTAGCTCATATCACTGGTCGTCAAAGCTTTATGGGTATTGAAATGTTGACCGATAAAAGAGCGCTTATTCCCAGAAAAGAAACTGAAATTTTGGGCAAAGCAGCTCTGCATCTTTGTGAGAAAATTGCCAAAGAGAAGTCAGTTATCTCTATACTAGATATTTGTTGTGGTTCAGGAAATCTAGGATTGGCCATAGCAAGCCATCATGAAAATACAATGATCCATTCATCTGATCTATCTCACGAAGCCATAGAGCTTGCAAATGAAAACATTTCATTTTTGGGGCTTAATCATAGGGTAAAAGCTGCTCAAAGCGATTTATTCTTGAAATTCGATTCTGCTGATTACTGGGGTAAAATCGACCTGATTGTTTGTAATCCTCCATACATTTCAACATCCAAAGTTTCTCAGATGACTTCCGAGATCGCAGCGAATGAGCCTGCCATGGCCTTCGATGGTGGAATGGTAGGATTGAAGATAATTCAGAAATTAATTCAGGAATCACCAAAGTTCCTGACAAGAGGTGGTTGGTTAATTTTTGAAGTTGGGGTCGGACAAGGTCCTTTTGTTATTCAGTTATGCGAAAAATCAAATTATTATAACCAAATAAAATCTTATACCGATAATACTGAAAATATCAGAGTTATTGCAGCGTCACAATCAAAGCTTTAATGATTTATATTATGATTTAACAAATAATAAAGTGAGCGAAATAAATCTTTCAAAGGCAGAAATAATAATATTATTTAATGAATGGCTCATTGCATGGAATGAACATGATTTGAATGGAGTTATGAAATTATTACACGAAAATATTGTTTTCGAAAACTGGAATTGTACACGAATTGTTGGAAAAGATTTACTTAAAAAATCATGGACTCCCTGGTTCTTAAATCATGGAAATTTTAGATTTATTGAAGAAGATCTATTTTTTGATGAAAACGAACAAAAGATGCTATTTATGTGGCGACTTGAATGGCCTTCTTTCTTAGAACAATATAAAGGTAAACACGAGATAAGACGCGGTGTTGATATTCTATACTTTCAGAATGGAAAAATCATTCAGAAATACTCCTATTCAAAAACGACTATCCAAATAGATGGATCATCAATTTTAACATAAAAAGAAAGGAAAATACATGCCGCAAAAAGCAATATTTCAGGAGTTATTATACAAAATAGAAGGTAAATTAAGCTTTCTTGCTGATAAAAGTGAGGAAAATGAGCATAATACACTAAGTGCCTTATGGCACACAGCTTCGGGCAATCGGGTTTCACCTATTAAAGCAAATAAACTTGAATTACCTTATCTGAAACCTAATCAAATCAGTGCACTCAAAGAGTTAATCGCTAGTAGGTTACTTGGAGTACCTCTTGCACATTTGACTGAAAGACAGAATTTCATGGGCTTGGATTATATTTTAAATAAAGGTCTTTATATCCCTCGAAAAGAAACTGAACTTTTAGCTGGAACTACAATTGAATTATTATTAAAAGAATATTCGACTGAAACAAAGATTACTGTAATTGATTTGTGCACTGGAATTGGAACGATTGCTATTGCCATTGCTAATTATTGTAAAAATTCAATAGTATTAGGATCGGATATTTACAAACCGGCAATTGAGGCTGCCATTATAAATGCGAAACACTTTAAATTGGAAAATCAGCTTTCCTTTTATAATTCGGATATGTTTAATCCATTTGAATCCTTAGGCATAAAGAATAAGGTTGATGTTATAGTTAGCGCTCCACCTTATATTTCAACAGTAAAAGTTAAACAAATGACAAAAGAAATTGCAGATCATGAACCCTCTGAAGCTTTTGATGCCGGCCCATTTGGATTATCCATTTTTAACAAACTTATTTCCATTTCTCCAGATTATTTGTGTAACAATGGATACCTGATTTTTGAATGTGGATTGGGTCAAGGAGAATATCTTGCAAAAAGACTTAGTTTAAATAAACAGTATGGAGAAATAGTTGAAATCTGCGATGAACATGGCAACATTCGAGTATTAAAAGCTAGAAAGGTAAGTGAAGACCTTTAAATAATAATATAAACTCATTTTCTATGTGCGGAATAGCTGGAATATATAATTATTATTCATCCAAAGAGCCTTCTACCGAACAAAACGTAAAGAAGATGCTTTCGATGATAAACCATCGGGGACCTGATGAAAGTGGAGTTTATCTGGATAAAAATCTGGGAATCGGAAACGTCCGTTTAAGCATTATTGACCTTTCCTCAGGGCAACAACCCATGAGCGATTATACCGGAAGGTATTGGATTGTTTATAACGGTGAGATATTCAATTATCTTGAATTAAGGTCAAAGTTAGAGAACAGTGGAATCAGGTTTAAAACCAGCAGCGACACGGAGGTTGTGCTACAAATGTATGCCCAATATGGTTCTGATTGCCTGTCTCAATTTAATGGTCAGTTTGCTTTTTGCATCTGGGATAGGAATAAAAAGGAAATGTTTCTGGCCCGCGACAGAGTCGGAATCCGACCCTTATTCTATTGGCATCAAAATGAGTCATTTGCCTTTTGCTCAGAAATAAAGGGGCTTTTTGCACTTGATCAGATTGAACGCTCTCTTGATAAAGAAAGTATTTCGCAGATATTTACTTTCTGGACTACCCTAACGCCCAAAACTCCATTCAAAAATATTGTTGAATTACAGCCTGGTCATTTCATGAAAATAAATTCGGGTGGAATTCAAATACAAAAGTATTGGAACATGAATTTTCCTGCCAGAAAAGATATTAAAAGCAGTAATTTATCTGATACAATTGAAGAACTTGATGAATTACTTTATGATGCAGTAAAGATTAGATTAAGAGCTGATGTTCCGGTTGGGGCATATTTAAGTGGCGGACTTGATTCAAGCGTCACAACAGCGTATATTAAAAAGGTCAATGCCAATATATTAAATACTTTTTCGATTGGATTTGTCGATAAAACATACGACGAGACAGCTTATCAGCTAGAGGCGGCAAAATTTTTCGGAACAAATCACACTGCGTTTTCATGTACATCAGAAGAGCTTGCCGAGAATTTTGCAGAGACTATCTGGCATACTGAATTCCCAATTTTGAGGACCTCTCCTACCCCTATGTTTTTGTTGTCAAAAAAGGTACAGGAAAGCAACATCAAAGTTGTAATTACTGGTGAAGGCGCAGATGAATTTTTGGGTGGGTATAATATTTTTAAGGAAGCAAAAATCAGAAGATTTTGGGCAAATGAACCAAATTCAACTGCCCGACCAAAATTACTGACAAAACTTTACCCTTACATTCCACTTCTGAAAGATTCACCAGATATGGCATTAAAAATGTTTTTTGGATATAAGCTGAATGAAACAGAAGATCCACTTTATTCTCATCTGTTGCGGTGGCACAATACGAGCAGAATAAAATCTTTTTTTTTAGATGATTATTTCTCTTCATTGAATGGAAACAATCCATTAAATGATATCAACAATAATCTACCGAATAATTTTGGGAACTGGAGTGGTCTATCAAAATCACAATTTCTTGAAGCAAATATTTTCATGTCCGGGTATCTTTTATCCTCTCAAGGCGACAGAATGGCTATGGGAAATTCGGTTGAAGGAAGATATCCATTTTTAGATTACAGGGTTATAGAATTTTGTAATCAAATGCCTGATAATTACAAGCTAAACTGCCTAAATGAAAAATTCATTCTTAAGAAATTGAGTGAAGGCAAGATTCCTGATTCCATAACCAGCAGATCAAAACAAGCATATCGTGCACCAATAATAAGCAGCTTATTCTCAAAAAATGCTCCTGATTATTTATCAGATATTCTTTCAGAAAAGTCGTTAAATGATTCTGGGATTTTCAATCCTGAAAAAGTAAAAAGCTTACTTACCAAAATTAAAAATGGTGGGTTAATTTCTGAAATTGATCAGATGGCAATTACCGGTATCCTTTCGACACAAATTCTAAATAAAAAGTTTATACAGGAACCGATAATTGCCAATAAAGAAAATCTAAAAAATTATAGGATTATTGATCAGTTGACTATTCTGTAATTAGGCGTATCAATTAAAATACTCTCTGCGTAATCATTTTGAGAGGAACCTTGAAAACTTTGATTACGCTATTTTGAGATTTACCATTTCATCCTGTTCTTGTTCCTGAAATCTGGCGCTGTAGAAGTTAAAAATCAAATTCTCTATTTAACTGATTTGAAACTACTATGAGAAAATCGTTCTCACACAGAGAAATTATTATTTGGAAGTTCCATTTTCTGCCGGCAGACTGGCACCTGACAATTAGAACACAAATTATAAACAGATGAAAACAAGAATCATCACATTATTGCTTTGTGGGATTACCGTATTCGGATTCTCACAGAAAAATAAAGCTATTTTCCTAGTACACTCAACAGGCAATGGTATTTATTCTCAGGGGAAAGTTGCGGACTGGGTGAAAACGTATAATTTCACAAATAATACAAATTTTCAAGTTACAGCCAGAACATATCCTGATACTCCTTGGCCTTGGGAAAACTATCCATACGATTACTGGAAACTCTGGGTAGATAATAGCTGTAATAACAGTAATCCAAATATCGAATGTCTTTCTTCCATTGCCAACAATTATGGTTTAGTCATTTTTAAACATTGTTATCCAGGAGCCAGTGTTAACCCAGACACAGGCATACCGAGTATCTCTTCAAGCAGGAAATCGCTTGAAAATTACAAATTGCAATACAGGGCTCTCCGAACATTAATGGATGGTATGTCAGATAAAAAGTTTATGGTTTGTACCTTGGTTCCTCTCCATCGATTAGCAACCACAACGGAAGAAGCTGCTCGAGCATATGAATTCGTTAAATGGGTAAAAGATCAATGGCTAACTGAAGATGGAAAACTACATGCTAATATTTTCATCTTTGATTTTTATTCGTTAGCTGCCGAAATGACCGAAAAACCGGTTAATGGGAAACAATACTGTCTTAAATATGAATATGAAGGAAGTCATACTTCTGATGATTCACATCCAAATACATTAGCTTATCAAACTATTGGACCGCTTTTTGCTCAGACTGTTGTTAATGTACTTAACACAAATTATTACATCACAAACATATTAGTAAATTCACTAAATGGAGATAAGGAAATTACAATTGATCAGGGGAGTCTCCAGATGCAAACTTCCATTTTGCCAATTGACGCCTTATCGAAATCAGTTACCTGGAGTGTTGTCAATTTAACAGGTGAGGCAACAATCAATTCATCTGGATTACTTAAAGCTACAAAAAATGGAACTATAAAAGTAGTAGCAACTGCAACCGATGGTTCAGGCGTAAAAGGTGAACTGCAAATAACAATTACTAATCAAAAAATATTAATTGAGAATATTTCAATTATTGATAATCTGACAAATGATACAATTAAGGGAATTGGCACAAAACTGGTTTTGAAAGTTGCTATTAATCCCTCAAACGCAACTAATCAATCCATAATATGGTCAGTTGAAAATCTGACCGGGAAAGCAATTATTGATGAAAACGGATTATTAACAACAATTTCGCAAGGTACAATTAATGTAATTGCCAAAGCGTCTGATGAATCGCAAAGTACCATTCAGAAAAAATATACAATCGTAAATCCAGTTTCTGTTAAGAATCTGACTAATCTGACCCATTTCAAATTATTTCCAAATCCAACTCAGGACAAAATCCAGCTTCAAATAGATCAAATGACTTCAGCTGGAGTCACAGTAATAATTATAAATACACAAGGACAGATATTGGTTAAAGAAAGAGTATTTGACGTTCATACGGAATGGTCCATTGCTCAATTTTCAGGCAATATATTCTTCGTTACTGTTATTGACGAAACAAGTTTTGCTACAAAAAAAATAATTGTTGGTTCAAAACCTAAATAATTGCAATCACTTAATTTTCTCATTTTCAGCAAAAATATTATTAAAATGCAAATGTTAATTGACAGAATCAAGTGAATCTATTTCACTAAAATAGGCGTATCAGATAAAAAAAGTGTCATGAAAAAGATAGAATCAAAATTATCGATTTCGGAAATAGGCAATGAAAAATTGAATGAGCCATACGAAATTATCTACGCTGATCCGCGCGATGAAGAAATTCATCTGAATTTTCTAAAACGGGCACAAATAAATGCCCACATGGCTCGCTGGTTTCTTGATCATGAATACAATCAACTGTTATGGTCAGATGGGATTTTCGAGTTGCTCGAGATTAATCCAAGAAAATATGGAGCCAATTTTAATAATTTTCTTGAAGTTGTGCATCCAGATGACCGCAAGATAAAAAATCAGATACACGAAGATTTAAAAACGAATAAGAGGCCAATTGAAATCAATTATCGTTTGCTTTTCAATGATGGGCGAATTAAATGGATCAATGAAATTTGCAGTACCGATTTTGATTCTGAAGGCAATCCAATTCGGTCGTATGGAACTATTCTGGACATCACAAAATATAAACTTGCAGAGGAAAACTTCAGACAAAAAGAAGAAAAATTTAAAAGTTTGATTGAAAGCATTCCTTCATTAATCGCTATAATTCAGAACGACAGATTTGAATTTATTAATCGTGCCGGAATTCGAATGCTTGAAGAAAATGCTCAACTGCAAGTTAAAGGAATGAGGATCTCCAAATTCATTCCTCTGAAATCAAGGATGAATTTCAATAAAAAAATGAAATCTGTTATACATGGCCAAATTGAATCTACGTTCGAAGAAAAGATGCTTCGAATGAATGGCTATGAATTTGATGCTCAAGTTAAACTAATAAGAACAACACATAACGGTTCTCCTGCAATTCAAATGATCGTAAATGACATTACATCACAAAAAAAAGCAGAAGAAGCTCTAAATGCAATCGGAGTAAGATTCCAAAGGCTGACCAACAATTTATCAGAGAAAGAAAACAGACTGAAAGAATTGATTGAAACAAAAAACAAATTCTTTTCTATTATTGCCCATGACTTACGAAGTCCATTCAGCAGTATTATTGAGTTTTTGGAGATATTGCTGAGTCAGTATGATGAATTTAATGATGATGAACGAAAAAACTATTTAAGTCTCATCGAGGATGATGCCAACAGAACGCTTAATTTATTAGATGATTTATTGGAATGGTCAAAAGTACAAGCTGGAACAATGCCATTTCAACCACAACAACAAAAACTGCTGCCAATTGTTGATTATGTTTCAAAAAATTTAGATTCTGCAATATATCTTAAACAACTAAAATTAAATTATGATATACCAGACGAATTTGAGATTTTCGCTGACACAAAAATGCTTACCACGATTTTTCAAAATTTAATAAGTAATGCAATAAAATATTCAAATGCGCATGGAATTATTACCATAAGTGCTCATTCGTTAAACGATCAAAATGAAATCATGATAGCCGACAATGGAATTGGTATGAATGCAGAAACTAAAAATAAGCTCTTCCACTTGAAGCATCAAGGCTCAACTCCGGGCACTGCCAACGAAAAGGGAAGTGGATTGGGATTAATCTTGTGTAAAGATTTTATTGAAAAGCATAATGGTAAAATTTGGGTTGAAAGCGAACTTGGCATGGGCAGTAAGTTCTTTTTTACACTACCAAACTCCTTTCAACCCTAGCACATTCTGGTTTATATAGCAGCAATTCATATTACATTACCCTGACAGAAGTCGGTAATATAACATTTCAAAACAGGCACAGACCATTAATAATCAACATCTTTACCTTCAACAATACTAAAATAGCAAGTAGCGTAAATCTGTTTTGGGTAATTACTAACAATGTTAGAATACTTGAGTCTTTTCACTGATTGAAAATAACACAGAACCATATAATTTAAATATTGCAGAATCCAACTACTCGCACACAATATCCTATGGCAAATAACAAAATTTCTAAAATTTTAATTGTTGATGACAACTCCTTTTATCTATTGGTATTAAAAACAATTTTAAAAGATGTTGACGCTAACGTTTACTTGGCAAACTCAGGAGAAGAAGCATTATCGCTTTTAAATGGAAATGATTTTGCGCTTGCCATTCTTGATATACAAATGCCAGAAATGGATGGTTTTGAACTGGCCCTTCGCATTAAAAATTTGCAGGACCGTGATTTATTGCCCATAATTTTTCTGACAGCCTCTTCTTCGGATGAAATTCAGATGTTTAAAGGGTATGATAATGGAGCCATTGACTATCTGATGAAACCAGTAAATAAAACAGTACTTCTTAGTAAGGTAAAAATCTTTCTTGAATTAGATCAACAAAAAAGAAAATTGATTGCGAGCAAAGAATCATTGCTGAAGTCAAAGCTCGAACTTGAACAGAAACAGGAGCAAATGAAGTTGCAAAATATTGCATTACAAAAAGCACAAAAAGAATCTGAAGAGTCCCGTAAGAAATATATTAAGTTATATGATTTTGCTCCCACCGGCTTTTTTACGATAAACAGGGAGGGACGAATTAACGAGATTAATATTAAAGGTGCCCGATTATTCGGAATTGAACCTTTTCTTTTGATAAATTTTGATTTTAATGAACTAATTAGTTCTGATTCCCAATCCGATTTTAAAAATTTTCTTGAGCAGGTATTTGAGAAAAAAACACAATCGGGCTGTGAGTTACAGTTAAAACCAATCAATGAAAAATCCATTTTTGTTTATCTGGAAGGTGCAATAATCGATGAGAGACAAACTTGTTTGCTTTCGATGGCTGATATTACTGAAAGAAAAGAGGCACAAATCGCACTTAAGGCTTCCGAAGAATTATACCATTCATTACTTAGAACATCTCCAGACGGAATTATAATTACTGATTTGGACGGGCGAATTACTGAAGCTTCTGACATCGCAATTCAATTATTAGGAATTACAAATAGTCAGGTGATTGAAGGACTACATTTTATGAATTTTATTCCAAAATCATCTAAAAAAGACTTGGTTAAAATTATTAACTCTACCATTCGGGAGGGAATGGTACAAAACTTTGAAATTAAACTAAAAAAAATTGATAATACCGAATTTATAAGCGAAATAAGTTCGTCTCAAATTAGGGGAAACAATGGGGAAATAAATGCATTTATGTCAGTAATTAGAGATATATCGGAAAGAAAACTATTTGAAAAGCAGCTCAGACATTCGGAAAGAATGACCGGAATAGGAGAATTAGCAACTGGAATGGCACATGAAATAAACCAACCATTAAATACCATTTCAATGATTGTTGACAATATTGTTTACTCCATTGATACCAAAACTATAACTGAAAATTATCTAAAAACGAAAATCGATAAGGTTTTTGACAATATTACCAGAATTAAGAAAATAATAGATCATGTACGGACATTTTCAAGAGATCAGGATGATTTTGTTCAATCTGACTTTGAAGTTAACACAAGCATTCAAAACAGTATATCAATGATTTCTGAGCAATTCGCGCATAAAGAAATTGAACTTTCTTTTCATCCGGATAAACAGATACCTCCTCTGATTGGAAATGCCTACCGATTTGAACAGGTAATACTAAATATGCTGATCAATGCTAAAGATGCAATTGAAGAAAAGAAAAAAAGAAGTTGTGGCAAATTCAAAAAGAAAATTGAAATTTCCACCGTACTACAAAACAAATATATTACCGTTGAGATCAAAGATAATGGGATAGGCATAGCCCCAGGAGTTATTGATAAAGTCCTACTTCCCTTCTTTACCACCAAGGCACCTGGCCAGGGTACTGGATTAGGACTATCTATCTCATATGGTATTATAAAGGAATTAGGTGGTGAAATCGAGATACAAAGCAATCCTAAATCAGGAACAACTATTTTAATAAAAATTCCAGTTCAAAACTTCAATCATAAAAAATACACTTTCAGCCATGTTCAATAATAATGGGAAACCCGAAAATCATCAATTAAATGCTCAATTGAAAGTGCTTGTTATTGATGACGAGATCAATTTTACTGAAGAGATTGAAGAATTCCTTCTCAATCAGGGATATATCTCATTTACTGCCAACAATGTGCATAAAGGTCGTGCAATATTAAAAAATCAGGATATTGACTTGCTCATATTAGACGTTCGGCTAAAAGGAGTCAGTGGCCTTGATATTTTGAAAGAAGTAAAGCAAGATTATCCAAAAGTAGAGGTTATCATTGTTTCAGCTCATGGAGATATGGAAACGGTAATCACTGCATTACGAAATGGGGCCATTGATTATTTAAAAAAACCATTTCGCCATACCGATATTCAGATTGCGATTCAAAGAACCCGTAAATTTCTGGATCTTCAACGAGTAATAAAGAATATGGAGGAAAGAACCTCCCTCATTTCAAAAAATCTGCAGGACAAAATAAAGCGCGATTTTATTGGTGAAAGTCAACAAATTAAAGATATTCTGGATTTGGCCATGACGGCAGCCAAATATAGAGATACCAGTGTATTAATTACTGGAGAAAGTGGAACTGGGAAGGAAAACATTGCCCGTATAATTCATTATGAAAGTAGCCGCAAGGATAATATATTTTGTGCAGTTAATAGCAGTGCCATTACAGATTCACTTTTGGAAAGCGAATTTTTCGGCCACAAGAAAGGGTCATTTACTGGTGCAATTGCTGACAAAAAAGGCTTTTTTGAAGTTAGCAACCAAGGCACTTTGTTTTTAGATGAAATCGCAGATATGCCAATTAATCTTCAGGCCAAAATATTAAGAGCTATTGAGGAGAAAACAATAACCAGAGTAGGAGAAACTGAACCTATTGCAACAGATTTTAGAATTATTGCGGCAACAAATCACAACATCGACCAATTGATCCAAGAAAAAAAATTCAGACTCGACTTATTGCATCGTTTAAATACCATTCACATCAAAATTCCGCCTTTACGCGAACGCATTGCTGATATTGAACCACTTCTCAAACATTTCGCGTCAGAATTTGCTAGAAAACTGAATAAACCAACACCCAAAATAGAAAGGGAAACTATAAATTTCTTAAAAAACTATTCTTTTCCAGGAAATGTAAGAGAGCTTAAGAATATGGTTGAGAGAGCTCTCATTCTTTGTAAAAATGAATCGCTGTCTGAGAGTGATTTCATGACCACTGCCCCCATTAAAATTGAATCACAACAAACAAAAATTAATTACAATCTTGAGGAGAATGAATTAAGTCTTATAAGACTTGCACTAAAAGAAAAGAATTACAACCAAAACAAGACAGCTGAATTATTAGGAATTACGCGCGATTCATTGATTAGGCGATTAAAAAAATATGGCATTCAGGTCGCAAAAAGTGAAAACTTCGAACCTTAACAAACCTTAAATTTAAGGTCGCAAAAAAAACGAAGCGATAACTTTATCAAAGTTACTGAATAAGAGTCAAATACAACATTATCAAAACAAAACAGGGAGTCCACGGATTCCCTGTTTTGTTTTAGCCCCATATTGACAATCTACTTCAGCCTATTAAAATTCAATTTCTAATTGTATATCAATAGATTGTTGTATTTACAATTTAAAGGAAGATAACATCATTTATAATGGTATCTTTGTTTTTTTACAACTTTTCTGAAGTTTTCACGTTTGTGAATTTAGATCTTATCACAAGAGCTTTTGTTAAAGATAAATACTTCATTATTTGAATACCAACAAAATTGGTAACAAACCTTATTTTTCAATTGCTGGTCTGAAAAATAAGTTTAAGTCTAATACTGAACCAGTTAATTTTTTATATAATAGAAAGGAAATCAAAATGTTTGAAAAGAAACAACCAAGTTTTACTACTCCAGATTTGACAAAATTACAAGAAGTTATAATCGATGTCAAAACAAGAATATACATTGCCGTTGGAGCTGACCCAAAAGAAGCCAGAAGTCGTTATTTAGCTAGGATTGGCGCAAAGAAATTATAATCAAATTCTGCTATATTTGCAATTATCTCATCAGAAGATTGTAAAATTCATATGTCGATTAAATTGTTTCGAAGAGCATAGATAATCACTTCGATCATGTTATTTGAATTAGTTTTTGCCATCATGCTTGAACGATGTTTCTCGACAGTTCGATCTGAAATAGATAGTCTGTCAGCAATAGTTTTTATTGGAAGTCCTTCCATCGATAGGTGGAGTACCTGATTTTCACGATCGGAGAAGATACCATTAAGTTGATTTTTTACTTTGATATTATGAATTTTGAAAATATCTGTAAGTTTCTTACCCATTTGCTCAGTCACCATAATGTTTTCCTTCTTAAAAATTTGTAGAATTTCTGAAACATAGATATCATTTTCAATATCATTATTGGTTGGATTCAATTGTACCAAGCCAATCATTAATGAACGATTTGAATATTTTTCATTTGCAGAAACTGAAAACAGGGCTTGTATTTTTTGACCATTCTTAGATACAAGAATTACATTCTGGCTAAATGAACTAAACAAACCTTTAGAGCATTTATCAATTCTTTCTTTAACAGAAAGAAGCGAATCTGTATCAAAAATCTCATCAAGTGAATATGATGAGATTTTTTTTTCGTACAGTTCAACCATTTTAATCAATACAGGATTTGCATCAATAATCTGGTTTCCCTCAAACAAGAAGATTCCATAAGGGCTTAACTTAAATAATGTCTTAAATTCATTTTTGCCAATTTCTTTCAGTCTTCGATATTTTGACAATCGCTTTTCTATGGAACTTATTAGATTGTTATTCTCAAATGGTTTTACAAAGTAATCATCAACGCCTAAATTCAAACCAAACCGAATATCCTGAAGATCAGAATTTCCAGTTATAAAAATAAAAGGAACACGATCAATTAACGAACTCTCTTTCAATACATTATATACCTGACATCCATCAATTGGATGCATATTTACATCACACAAAATCAGATCAGGATTATACTCAAAAGCTTTTTGAATCCCCAATGCTCCATTGTTTGCATAACAGACGTCGTAACCGTTCGATTTTAGAACATTTTCTATTGTTCTTCCCAAACGTTGATCATCATCAATTAGTAAAATATTAGTTTGTGCATTCATTGGGTATAACAATACGAATAATTGTTCCTTGACCTATCGAACTATGCAAATACAACTGACCTCCCAGGGTTTCAATTAAAACTATAACAATTGACAAACCCAATCCCATTCCAGGGGTATTTTTTACATTAGTGCCCCGATAAAACGGACTAAATATTTGATCAATTTCATCTTCAGGGATTCCAATACCAAAATCAGAAATGACGAATTCCAGATTAGATTGAACAGTCGAAATTCTGAGTACAACCTCGCCTCTTGAAAATTTAAGTGCATTTCCCAATAAATTCAATATTATCCGACGAATAGAATCTAAATCAGAAGAAAACTCCTTGAATTCAAGATTCGTCTGAACTGTAATTCTTCTATGGTCCAAACTCAGACTTTCCAGATCGAGAAACAAAGTACTTAGTATTGTTTCTATTTCAAAAAATGAAATTTTCGGTTTATTACTGGATTTGATTACTGAATTTACTAATCGGATATTATCAAGAAATCGAACCAATTCCTCTGTGGATTCATCGCACATGCACAAAATTTCAGCATTGTGTTCTTTTTCATTGCTACTGAGGTTATTTCTTAATAATTGAATATTCGATTTCAAAGTAGCTACAGGATTGCTTATGTCATGTGAAATCGCACTAATTATCCTTGAATATTCCAGTTCATTGAATTTCGAAAAACGAACCAATTTCAATTCTTCACGACTGATTCCCCGATCATCTATAATATTTTTTGAATCCATATCTTGAGAATAATAAATTCGAACTCCTATCTAATTTTCTAAAAATACATCAAAGTATTAATTAGCAACTTTAATTTAAACCACTTGGCACTAAAACCAGCTATTCATATCGAATTCTGCTTAATTCAATTTTTCGAACCTTACAAAAATCTAGTTTTATCGAAATGAAGGCCAATCAAAAATAAGATAAACTATCGGTTATTCAACATTATATTAGCAAGAAATCTAGAAACTGCAAGAGCATTTAACATCCTAAATTCAAGTACTTATTATAATAGTATTGTGCTGATTTTAAACAGTATCCTAAAACTAAACGCTTATGAAGCATAAAAGAAAACACCTAAAATAATAGATTCGGAATTGAGAAACAACAATTGATTTTGCACTCAGAAGTTTATTCAGGAATACACAGCCTCTGAAAAATCAATCTGTTTACTAATTAAAAATACTCCATTAATGAATATGAATTCATTATCAATTCTTATTCGATTCCTTCGTATTTTTACATATCCTATCCGACCTAATCTTACTGAATAATTATATTTGTAGCCGGCAATGAGGTCTGCCTTTAACCGCCTGTCCACAAGTTCAGGCTGATGACATCTACCAACTGATAAATTATTTAAAACGTAATTTTTATGGTAAAATCGATCATGATTGTTGGACTGGGTGGATTCATCGGTACGGTTGCCCGCTTTTTAATCTCCCGATATTTTCAGGTTAATGTTACATCCGTGTTTCCCTGGAGTACATTCATTGTAAATATTGTCGGTTGTTTGTTAATCGGCTTAATTTATGGCATTTCCGAAAAAGGAGACTTTTTAAATCCAGAAATACGCCTCTTCCTCACCGTTGGAATTTGTGGCGGTTTTACTACGTTTTCAACCTTTTCAAACGATTCCTTTTTGCTCATTCGTGAGTTAGAATGGATGCGCTTCGCACTTTATACTTCTCTAAGTATTTTTATTGGCCTGATGGCTGTTTATGTTGGACGTTTCATCATTAAATTGATTTGAAAATGGAAAATAATTCAGAAGCATGGGTTTTACGGATTTTTATTGGATCTACTGACCAGGTTAATCAAACTCCGTTGTATGAATACATTGTTCTTCAGGCAAAAAAGAAAGGAATTGCTGGCGCTACCGTAATTAGAGGCATCATGGGATTTGGTGCAAGTTCGGTGATTCATTCCTATAAATTTTGGGAAGTAAGCGACAAAGTACCGTTGATGGTTGAATTGGTTGACGAAAAAGATGAAATTCGTTCGTTTTACGAAATCCTTCGTCCACAGCTCGAAGATATGAAATATGGATGTTTGGTGACATTGGAGAAGACAACAGTGTTGCTTTACAAATCAGGTCAGAAAAAGATGTTTGATGTTTAAAAAATTGAGTTCTCAATATATTTCAAATTAAAAATTAGACTATATGAGTTTTACACATGAAGTTGCAGGCATGATTTGTGTCGCTCAGGGAGCGAATCATGGCCCGGCTCCAATTCCTGAAGAAGGACGTTGGGTAAAAGCCAAAGAAGTAAAAGACATCTCGGGCCTGACCCACGGAGTTGGTTGGTGTGCCCCACAACAAGGAGCTTGTAAGCTTACCTTGAACGTGAAAGAAGGTATCATTCAGGAAGCATTGGTTGAAACAATCGGATGCACCGGTATGACCCACTCAGCTGCGATGGCTGCTGAAATCCTTCCGGGAAAAACAATCCTCGAAGCCTTAAACACTGACTTAGTTTGCGATGCAATCAACGTTGCCATGCGCGAACTGTTCTTACAAATTGTTTACGGTCGTACACAAACAGCTTTTTCTGAAGGCGGATTACCAATTGGCGCCGGTCTGGAAGATTTGGGTAAAGGTCTTCGCGGTGTAACCGGTACATTGTACGGAACGGTTGCCAAAGGTCCTCGTTACCTTGAAATGGCAGAAGGTTATATCACCAAAATCGGTTTAAGCGAATCAAGCGAAATCATTGGTTACGAATTCGTAAGCCTTGGTCGTATGATGGACATGATCAAAACCGGTATGGATGCTGGCGAAGCCCTTCAAAAAGCTTCAGGCAAATATGGCCGTATGGAAGATGCAGTGAAAGTAATTGACCCACGTAAAGAATAGGAGAAAACAGATATGCCATTATTTGAAAGTTACGACAGAAGGATCAACAAGATTAATGAAGTGTTGAATTCTTACGGCATTTCTTCGCTTGAAGAAGCCAAAAAAATATGCGACGACAAAGGCGTGGATGTTTACAAAGTTGTAAAAGACATTCAACCTATCGCGTTCGAAAACGCAATGTGGTCATACATTGTAGGTGGTGCAATTGCCATTAAATTGGGTCAGACCAAAGCTGCGGATATTGCTGCAACTTTAGGAATTGGCCTGCAGGCTTTCTGTATTCCAGGATCAGTTGCTGACGATCGTAAAGTAGGTATCGGACACGGTAATCTTGCAGCCATGTTGCTGAAAGAAGAAACCAAATGTTTCGCTTTCCTTGCTGGTCACGAATCGTTTGCTGCTGCTGAAGGTGCTATTGGTATTGCTAAATCGGCAAACCGTGTACGTACAGAGCCATTGCGTGTTATCCTGAATGGTTTGGGTAAAGATGCTGCAAAAATCATCGCCCGTATCAACGGCTTTACTTACGTTGAAACTGATTTCGATTATTATACAAGTGAGCTGAAAGAAGTACAACGCATTGCTTACTCAAAAGGCGACAAAGCAAAAGTTAATTGTTATGGTGCTAACGATGTACGCGAAGGTGTTGCCATTATGCACAGCGAAGGAGTTGATGTTTCTATTACTGGAAATTCAACCAACCCAACGCGTTTCCAGCACCCGGTTGCAGGTACATACAAAAAAGAATGTATCGAACAAGGCAAGAAATATTTCTCAGTTGCTTCAGGTGGTGGTACTGGTCGTACTTTGCATCCTGATAACATGGGCGCTGGTCCTGCCTCTTACGGTATGACTGACACGATGGGACGTATGCACTCTGACGCTCAGTTTGCAGGTTCATCATCAGTTCCTGCTCACGTTGAAATGATGGGATTAATCGGAATGGGTAACAACCCAATGGTTGGTGCTTCGGTTGCTGTAGCTGTTGCTATTTCGCAGGCATAATAAAATCATTCAATATTTGAAAGCCCCGCTTTGTATGAAGTTGGGGCTTTTTTATGTCCAAAATTTAACGATTTGGGATTTTCTCAATAATCCCCTACAAAACTATATTCCTAATGACAGTGGTCTCAGACACATCATTATCTTTGCCTAAACAACAAAAATCAAATTCATGAAAGCAGCGATATTAACTGAATACAATAAGGTTGAATGGTTGGATGTTGAAAAACCTTCATGCAAACCAGGAGAAGTGCTGATTCAGGTTAATTATGGTTGTATCTGCGGAAGTGATCAACACATTCACAAGGGAGAATTTCATCCGCGAACCAAAACCCCAATGATTATAGGCCATGAATTTGGCGGATTGGTTGTCGAGGTGGGCGTAGATGTTGAAGGATGGACCGTTGGCGATAAGGTTGCTCCCGATCCAATCATTTGGTGCGGAAAATGCCCGGCATGTCTAAAAGGTCATTATCCGGCATGTACCAGCTTAAAACTGATTGGCATTGATTCCGATGGCGGATTTGCCCAATTCATTTCCCTTCCACCTTCTATGTTGTATAAAGTTCCGAAGGATATTCCGGATGAACATGTCGCATTGGTCGAAGTTCTAAGTATTGGCTGCCATGCAAAAAACCGCGCTAACGTAAAAAAAAACGATACCATTGTTATCTGGGGATCAGGAAAAGTTGGTCTTTGCATTCTGGAGGCAGTGCGCACGGTTACCGACAATACAGTCTTTATGGTCGATATTTTAGAACCTCGTTTGGCTATTGGACCGAAATACTACAAAAATGTTGTTGCAATTGATGCCTCCAAAGAAAATCCGGTTGAGCGTATTAAAGCTGAAACCGAAGGAAAAGGAGTTGACATTGCTTTTGAGGCAGTTGGACATGCCTACGAAATTGAAGGTTTGGTAAATCCGGTTCGCGGATGTATTCAAAGTGTTTGTGGCGGTGGAACAATCTGCGTTCTTGGTCTGGGGAACGAACCCGCACCAATCGTATTCAAGGAATTAATCTGGAAAGAGGCAAAAATTGTATCGTCGCGGGTTAGCCATGGCGAATTTGCCGAAGCGATTGAACACCTGAAAAACGGACGATTCAAACCTGAGGCATTGATTTCGCAAAAGCTACATGGATCGCAAACCCAGCGTGGTTTTGAGATTCTTGACGAAAACCCGGCCGAAAATATAAAGATTTTACTCGATTTCAGATCGGAATATTCCGATTAACAAATTATGACAAAGAACGAGACTATTTCCAAAGCCCTCTCCTATTTCGACGAAGGCTATGCCTGTTCACAATCTGTACTTCTGGCATTTGCTGAAGAATTGGATTTAAACGAAAATACAGCCAAATTAATTTCATCGACATTCGGTGGTGGAATGGGGCGTTTGCGCCAAAAATGCGGTGCAGTTACCGGCGGCTTTATGGTGCTTGGCCTGGCCTACGGAAATTCGGATCCAAAAGACATGGACACCAAACTAGCTTCGTACAAAAAGGTTCGTGAGCTGAATCATCTGTTTGAAGATATTCATGGGACAAGCGTTTGTGCTGAATTGCTAAAAAAACATGCAACCGAGGCTGATGTAACTGAACGAAAACACCATAAAATCATTTGCAGAAAGATTGTAAGTGACGTTGTCGGAATATTACATGATCTGACCTTTCAACCAAAATAATCGGATTCAATTGTATTTTTCATATTTTTGGAATAGTATGAATTGGCTTAAATTAAAAGACAAAACACAATGGAATACATGAATCAATTAGATACCCAATTATTTATGCTGATCAATGGAAGCCACAACGCTTTTTTCGATCCCATCATGTTTTGGCTAAGCGATAAATTAATCTGGATTCCTATGTATTTGCTGATCATTTTCGTAATGATCAGGCGTTACAAGATGAGAGGGGTTCTGATGCTGCTTTTCATTGGAATAGTAATTGCACTTTGCGACCAAACGGCTTCAGGTTTTTTGAAAAATACAGTTCAGCGATTGCGTCCTTCGCATGAACCGGCTTTAGCCGGTTTGATCCACTTAAGCAAAGCCGGGACAGGCGGCTTGTATGGTTTTGCTTCGTCACATGCTGCCAATGTTTTTGGGCTAGCCACCTTCCTTTATTTTGTCCTCAACAAAAAATTTAAAATACTGAAATACTGGTTATTTTTATGGGCTATTTTAGTTGGTTACAGTCGCATTTACAATGGAGTACACTATCCGGGCGATGTGCTGGTCGGCTCATTCATTGGGGTTGCCTATGGTTATTTAATGGCAAAAGTATATTTCAAAACAAACGCTTACCTTGAAAAAAAAGGTAAACTGGATACTCAAACTAATATCTAATTACACGATCAACCAATGTTTCAGGCAATTAAAGTCATTGGATTCGATGCTGACGATACCCTTTGGGTAAACGAGCCATTCTATCAGGATGTAGAGAAAGAGTTCTGCCAGATCATGAAGCCCCATCTTGAAGAAGCTGAAACATCCAAAGAGCTGTTCAAAACTGAAATGCAGAATCTGGAAATTTATGGATACGGCGCCAAAGGATTCATTTTGGCGATGATTGAAACAGCACTCCGGACAACAAATAGTAGGATTACTGCGGAAGAAATTTGTCGGATTATTGATGTAGGGAAAACCCTTTTAAATATGCCGATCCAGTTGCTCGACGGCACTGAAAATGTATTGCAAAAACTTCAGGGAAAATACAAATTGATACTTGCAACCAAAGGCGACTTGCTCGATCAGGAGCGGAAACTGCAAAAGTCGGGATTGATTGGTTATTTCCACCACATTGAAATCATGAGCGACAAGCATGAGAATAATTACCGGAAGCTTCTCTCCCACCTCGACATTCTACCCGACGAATTTTTGATGGTTGGAAATTCAGTAAAATCAGATATTCTGCCTGTTGTAAACATCGGTGCAAAAGCGATTCATGTTCCGTTCGAAGTTACCTGGCAACACGAGACCCATCAAGAATCAACTGAAACGTCTGACTTCATTACGGTCACTGAGATTTCGGAAATTTTAAAATTACTGTAAAAACCACATATCCCATGAACGAAGTAGTATATAAACTGGCAAAAATGATCGACCACTCGATCCTTCACCCAACAATGACTGATGCAGATTTGAAACGGGAATGTGAAGTGGCCCGAAAATACAATGTGGCTTCTGTTTGTGTAAAACCTTACGCTGTAAAACAAGCAGTTGAAATCCTGAAAGGAAGCGATGTGCTGGTTGGCTGTGTGATTGGCTTCCCGGCGGGAAACTCAACCATTGCAGTAAAAGTTATTGAGGCCGAAACTGCCTGCAATGATGGTGCAGTTGAAATTGACATGGTTATCAACATTGGCAAGGCTTTGCAGTGCGATTGGGACTACATTACCGATGAAATTAAATCGGTTACAGAAGCTTGCCACCACAATGGAGCCATCGTGAAAGTGATTTTCGAAACCGACTATGTAACCAATGAAGCCGACATCGTGAAGCTTTGCCAGATTTGTACTGAAACGGGCGCCGACTATGTAAAAACCTCATCAGGATTTGGTTTTGTAAAACAGCCCAACGGCGATTACAATTATGTTGGCGCAACTGTTCCAATTCTGGAATTAATGAAAAAGAATGTTGGGCCAAAGGTCAAAGTTAAGGCCGCCGGTGGAGTGCGTACACTCAATCAATTGCTTGCCGTTCAGGCTGCCGGATGTTCCAGATGTGGGGCAACTGCAACAATCACCATCATTGAAGATGCAATCAAACGCTTCGGAACAAATTAAAATGTAAAAACGACGGTTTTTGGCATGAAATGTGACTCAACGCAAGCACTCAACAATCAAAATAGAAATCAATGAAAACCTCACACATTTGGATAGCCGCCATCGCCATTATCGTTAGTTTCGGAATCAACGCCCTCCTTATCGGGCGGTCGCTGCAACGTTTTAAGGCGGAAGACCGCAGTGTGAGCGTCAAAGGTTTTTCTGAACGGGAAGTTAAAGCCGACCTTGCTGTCTGGATCATTCAAACGCGAATGGCAAACAACGATTTGATGGAAGGCAGCAAGTCCATGGAAGAGGCCAAAAATAAGGTAATCGCGTTCATGCTTCAGAACCAAATTAAACAAGACGAAATTATTGTTGAAGGAATTGGGGTAACCGACAAAAAGGCACAACAGTACGATAATTTTCAACAGGGCAACGCTTTCCGGTATCTGATTACCCAGAACTTTCAGATTAGGAGCAATAATGTTGATTTAATACAAAAAGTGAGCAGGATGACCGGCGAATTGCTTCAGGTTGGCGTATTTTTCTCGCACAACGATTATGGAAATCCGCTTCAGTTCTATTTTACCAAGCTGAACGAAATCAAACCTGAAATGATAACCGAAGCAACACAAAATGCCCGAAAAGCTGCTCAACAATTTGCTGTTGAAAACGATTCAAAACTGGGCCGGTTGAAAAAAGCCAATCAGGGCTTGTTCTCCATTGTCGATCGCACCGCATCACTTTCCGGAGGCGAGGGCGGTTTTGCTTCAGGAACCAACGATTTATTCAAAAAAGTAAGGGTCGTAATTTCTGCGGAATACTCTATCGATTAGTTCATTAGATTTCTACACGATCTCAACATACAACTGTGCTGCTTCAACTTTGATTACCACAATATTTGCTCCCTTGTCAATCATTCCTGATACGGCCATTGCATCGTAAGTTTGTCCATCAATCACAATTTTTCCTGAAGGCCGTAAAGTCGTAATTGCCACGCCGTTCTTTCCTTTTAGCAGTAACAGCTCAGGATCGACACCCAGATACCCTTCTTCTTTGCTCATCACTTCATGTAACGACATGTGGGAGAACCGGCCAGTTTCGGCAGTAAACAGTTTTTGACTCAGATAAATCGCCAAACCAATTCCACCAATGGTTCCAATAAAAACAGTTCCCAGTGCAATAAGCAAATCGTTGGCGTGCACCTCATCAAATGAAAAATCTACATTTTTGATCAGGCTCAAAACCAATCCGGAGAAAGCCAGTGTAATTCCTGAGATACCAGTAATGCCAAAACCCGGAACCACAAATATCTCAAGCGCGATCAGGATTAAGCCGACGATAAACATCAAAATTTCCCAATTGGCAGCCAAACCTTCGAGGTAAAGCGGCGAAAAATACAAAACAGCAGCTACAACAGCGACTCCAAGCGGAAACCCGATTCCGGGAGCCTGCATTTCAAAATAAATTCCGCCCAAAATCAGCATGATCAGAATTCCCGAAACAACCGGATTAACCATGAACCCGATAAACAGCTCCAATTTAGTTGGCTTGTATTCCACAATCCGTGCACTCTCCATTTTATTCAATTTCAGCACTTCATCCACACTTTCGCAAATTCCTTCGCAGTAGCCGTTTTTCATGGCTTCGGCAGGTGTAAACGTCAGTATTTTGCCTGAATCAATTACCCCCGGAATGTAAACCCGCTCATCAACCATCGCTTCAGCAATCTGTGGATCGCGTTTCCAGCGGAAGGTGGTATCTTGTCCGGAAATGATGGTATCTTTTCCATGTGATTCGGCCGTGGAGCGCATCGTCGAGCGCATATATGACTGATATTTATCGGGCATTTTCTGTCCGGTCTGATTCACCACGGTTGCTGCTCCAATTGAAGCTCCTGAACGCATGTAGATACGGTCGCAGGCCAGCGAAATGAGTGCACCAGCCGAAGCTGCGTTGTTGTCTACGAAAACCACTACCGGAATTTTACTGTTCAGAATGCGGGTGCGGATCGAATCGGCATCGACCACTGTTCCGCCATAGGTATTCATGTGGATCAGGAATAGGTCAGCTTTCAAACTGTCGGCTTCAGCAAATGCCTGTTTGGTTTGCCGCCAAATGGCTGGGGCTATATTTTCTTTGACATTGAATTTGTAAACCAACTTTTCACTGTTCGGTTTTGATTCCTGAGAAAAAGCTTCAGGAAGATTGAGGAAAAGACAGAAAATGACAGCGATGATTATTCGTGAGCTCATATTAAGTCAAATTTTGTAGATAGTAATCAATTGTATCAGGATCTTTTTGAATAAGATCCTCAAAAATAAGTTCATTTGAGAAGGTTTTATTCGTATGCTTTTTCGTTTCCTTCAAGAAAGCTTTTGGATCAAGTATCTCAAAAAGGTGAGATGTAAAATGTTGTTGAAATTTTTCTACGTGTTTTAAATACTTTTTGGAATTAGGTCTTTCATAAACCTGATATGAAAATACTAAAAAATCAAGTAATAAATTTCGATAACCTTTATATGCTAATGGTTTTTCTTCACCGAAACGATCTCCTTTATCAACATTAGGAAAGTAAAATCTTCCAATTTCAATTTTAGCGGATAATCTTGACAACAAATCCTTTTTAAGTTCCTGATTGTTAAAATCATCTTTTGCCTCTATTTTCAAACGTATCAAAATATCAATAGTATCTGAATACCAAGCTAATATTTCAAGTCTATACTGACTCTTCAACTCATACTTCTTCGTATTTGTCAAATAACTATAAATAAATGCTGCACATGCAATTAGTAATGACCCAGTTGCTATATAATCACTTGTCGTCATTAGAATATCTTTAAATTCACTTAATTAAGGAAGTTAAAAACCGTCTTGAAAAATTAATTTATTGGCTGTAAAACGTTCTCCAACTTTTCCAGATTATAGCCACGTTTGCGGGCTTTCTCCAACAGCATTTCGTAGGTAGCGGGTTCCATTTGCGGGGTACGGCTCAAAATCCAGAAGTATTTATCGGTTGAACTGCCAATCATCACATACTGGTAATTCTCGTCTAGTTCCAACACGTTGTAATCGCCATAAAAGATCCAGAAAAAGGAAACTTTTAGCTTTGCAGGTTCCAATTTATTCGGGATTTTGGCTTTTCCTTCCGCAACAGAAAGTTCTCCATTCAGGGTATTTTTATAACCCTGATTCAGAACTTTGATTTTACCGTCATCCCTTAAGCTATAGGTGGCCGTAACTCCAACCAGATTTTTCTCGAACGAATGCGGGAACCGGGCAATTTCGTACCACGTTCCAAGGTAACGGTTCAGGTCAAGTTCCTTAACAGTAGTTTTATCAAGCATCTGGCTATTGGTATCAGTACAACTTAAAACAAATAGAAAACTAAATGTCAGCAACAAGCATAAATTTCTCATGCGTCTTTGTTTTGGGTTCGTTCAAATTTACTTAATAAACAACAGACCTCGACCGTTTGCTCAAATAATCTTTTGAAATCAATATCGGGATAAATACTCACAGGTTGACTTAAAGTCAACCTGTGAGTAAAACGATTACTTCTCCCCAATCACAAATTTTCATACCTTTACGGCTCGAAAAAAAATCAAGACATGGAATTAAATTTACTCACAGCTATATCGCCCATTGATGGCCGTTACCGTTCGAAAGTTGAAAACCTTCAGCTCTATTTTTCTGAATTTGCGTTGATCAAATATCGTGTACTCGTTGAAGTTGAATACTTCATCGCCCTATGCGAATTGCCTTTACCGCAATTGGCAGCTTTCGATACCAATTTGTTCGGATCGCTCCGGAAAATTGTTGCCAACTTTTCGCTGGAAGATGCCCAACGCATTAAAGACATTGAGAACGTGACCAACCACGACGTAAAAGCTGTAGAGTATTTTCTGAAAGAAGAGTTCGACAAACTGAATATTCAGGCCTATAAAGAGTTTATCCATTTCGGATTGACTTCTCAGGATATCAACAATACAGCTGTTCCCAAATCGATTCACGATGCTTTGGATAACGAATACTTTCCGGCGATTAACGATTTGGTTGACAAGTTGGACGAAATGGCCGACGAGTGGAAAAACATACCCATGCTAGCCAAAACACACGGGCAACCGGCTTCACCGACTAATCTGGGCAAAGAAATCCGCGTATTCTCAGAGCGTTTGAAAGGCCAGCTGGAGCAATTGAAAGACCTTTCGTGCGATGCTAAATTTGGCGGCGCTACCGGCAATTTCAACGCACACCAAATTGCTTATCCCGAAATCAGCTGGAAAGCCTTTGGCAATCATTTCCTGAAAAAATATTTAGGTTTGGAACGTTCACAATACACCACACAAATAGCTAATTACGACAACCATGCAGCGATTTTCGATGCTATGAAACGGGTCAACAACATCATCATGGATTTGAACCGCGATATGTGGACCTACATTTCGATGGAATATTTCAAGCAAAAAATTAAAGCTGGCGAAGTAGGTTCATCGGCCATGCCACACAAAGTAAACCCTATCGATTTCGAAAATTCGGAAGGAAATATTGGGCTGGCCAACGCTTTGTTCGAGCATTTGGCAAACAAACTACCGGTTTCGCGCCTTCAACGCGACCTCACCGACTCAACCGTTTTGCGTAACATTGGCGTTCCGTTTGCCCATTCGCTGATTTCAATCAATTCAACCATGCGCGGCTTAAACAAGTTACTTCTGAACGAGGAAGCCATCAACGCCGATCTGGAAAAAAACTGGCCGGTAGTGGCCGAAGCCATCCAAACCATACTGCGACGCGAAGGCTATCCAAATCCATACGAAGCACTTCGCAACCTAACCCGCGTCAACCGCAAGATCGATCAGGAAGTGATTCACGAATTTATCGACTCGCTTGAAATTACAGATGCGTTGAAAACCGAGTTGAAAATGATTACTCCGCAGAATTACACCGGAATTTTCTGATCATACAATAAACAACTCAAATTTAAAGTTTTAGGTACAGTCATATCTACTGATCATTCTACTATTCAATGAAAGATTTTTTTCAGATTTTAAGGCGATTTATCCCACCATATAAGAAACAGTTATTACTTAATTTTCTGTTTAACCTGCTTTCTGCTTTGTTTACCGTTTTTTCGGTAACCATGATGATTCCGATTCTGGAAATCCTATTCGGACTTTCAAAAGATGTTAACGAATTAATGCCATGGGCAATGAATCTGGGAGCCATTAAGCACAATGCCTACTTTTACATTACGGCATTTAAAAATGCAAATGGCGCAGGTTTCACTTTGTTGTTTGTTGGGCTTTTTGTCATAGTTGCCACTTTACTGAAAGTTGGATTTTACTATCTGGGAGCTTTTGAAGCCATATATATCAGGAATGGTGTGGTCAAAGACATGCGCGAACAAATTTTCAGTAAGATTCTTAAGCTGGCTCTTCCTTTCTTTTCAGAAGAACGAAAAGGCGACATCATTTCGCGTATCACCGGCGACGTTACTGAGGTCGAAAATTCCATCATGTCGTCGTTAGACATGTTCCTGAAGAATCCAATCATCATCCTGGTTTTGCTCATTTCCATGCTGATAATGAGTCCGAGCATGACACTTTTCATATTCCTGGTATTGCCCATAGCTGGGTTCATCATCGGTCGTGTTGGCCGTTCGCTTAAAAAAGTGTCGCGCGAAGGTCAGGACAAAATGGGTGAAATACTTACGGTTGTTGAAGAAGCATTGGGCGGACTGCGGATCATTAAAGCCTTCAATGCCGAAAACAAAATGAATGCCCGTTTTAACTCCGAACTATATGATTACCGGCACATTATGAACCGGCTGATGCGCCGCCGCGAACTGGCTCACCCACTCAGCGAATTACTTGGCACCATCGTAATAATTATCGTGGTTTGGTATGGCGGAACCTTAATCCTGAATAAGAACAGTGAACTTTCAGGACCCGAATTTATCGCCTATCTTGCCATCTTTTACCAGATCATCAATCCGGCTAAAGCCTTTACTACTGCTTTATATAGCATTCAGAAAGGACTGGCTTCTATGGATCGTATCGATAAAATTCTTAAAGCCGATGTGACCATTCCTGAAGCTGAAAATGCTCAAACAGTCAGCACCCTTAAAAACACAGTTGAATACCGGAATGTTACTTTTGCCTATGAAGATAAAGTGGTTCTGAATAACGTTTCGCTAACAATTCCAAAAGGAAAAACCATTGCCTTGGTTGGTCAATCAGGAAGCGGAAAAACAACTTTTGTTGATTTGCTGCCAAGATTCTACGATGTAATTGGAGGACAGATTTTGATTGATGGCGTTGATCTTCGCGATCTGAAACTGCACGAATTACGCGATCTGATGGGAAATGTGAATCAGGAAGCTATTCTTTTTAACGACAGCATTTTCAACAACATCGCTTTTGGGGTCGAGAATACTTCAATGCCTGAAGTGATTGCCGCAGCCAAAGTGGCCAATGCACACGATTTTATTATCGAAACCGAACATGGCTACGACACGGTGATTGGCGACCGTGGAAGCAAACTTTCAGGAGGGCAGCGCCAGCGATTGAGCATTGCACGGGCAATTCTGAAAAACCCTCCAATTCTAATTCTCGACGAAGCCACATCAGCACTCGACACCGAATCGGAACGACTGGTTCAGGATGCCTTGGAGAACCTGATGAAAAATCGCACTTCCATAGTGATTGCCCACCGCTTGTCTACCGTCAGAAATGCCGATCTGATCTGTGTATTCCATGAAGGTGAAATCGTAGAACGTGGAACGCATGACGAACTGATCAAACTTGATGGCCGCTACAAGCGTCTGCACAGTATGCAGATGTTTTAAAAGTCAAGTAAAAGGGCGAAAGCAGAAAGGCAAAAAGTGTTCAGGCCTATCAATTCGTGAACTTCTTTAAACCATTCAAAAAAAACAAAATCACTTTCAATATTTTATTACATTTACCACGTTTGAAAAACCTTTGGACAATTAGAACTGGCGCGGTTTACAGCAGGATTTGATGATTCATAATATTTCATCAATACCGAGAACAAAACCTACCCCATCGATTCAAATTTCCGGATTCGGTTTTTTCAGGCAAAATCAGAAGCAAATTGTCTTTTTCAGGCAGATAAAATAAGTATAAACAAACAATTAACTTTTCCTTAATGAGAAAATGGCGTATTGAAGACTCAGCTGAACTCTACAACATCAATGGTTGGGGGATCAACTTTTTTTCCATCAACGAAAAAGGTCATGTCACTGTAACTCCAAAGAAAAACGGAATACAGGTAGACCTGCACGAATTGGTTGAAGAACTTCAGCTTCGGGACGTTTCGGCCCCGATGTTGCTTCGTTTCCCCGACATTCTGGACAACCGGATTGAAAAAATGGCAAGCTGTTTTAAAGCTGCTGCCGAAGAGTACGATTACAAAGCTCAAAACTTTATCATATACCCGATCAAGGTTAACCAGATGCGACCCGTGGTCGAGGAAATTGTTGGTCACGGTAAAAAATTCAACATTGGACTGGAAGCCGGATCAAAGCCTGAATTGCATGCAGTAATTGCCATCAATACCGACAACGATTCGCTGATTATCTGTAACGGCTACAAAGATGAAGATTACATCGAATTGGCTCTGTTGGCTCAGAAAATGGGAAGACGGATATATCTGGTAGTTGAAAAACTCAATGAGTTGAAATTGATTATCAAGATAGCGCATCGCCTGAAAGTTAAACCAAACCTTGGCATTCGCATCAAGTTGGCCAGCTCCGGAAGTGGCAAATGGGAAGATTCGGGCGGTGACGCTAGTAAGTTTGGTCTGACATCAAGCGAGTTGCTCGAAGCGCTTGATATTCTGGAGAAAAAGGAAATGAAAGATTGCCTGAAACTGGTGCATTTTCACATCGGAAGTCAAGTTACCAAAATACGCCGCATCAAGTTGGCTATGCGCGAAGCATCGCAATTTTACGTGCAGCTTTACCTGAAAGGATTTAACGTTGAATTTGTAGATATCGGTGGTGGTTTGGGCGTTGATTACGACGGAACCCGCTCATCGAGCAGCGAAAGCAGCGTGAATTACAGCATTCAGGAATACGTGAACGACGCCATATTTACCATGGTGGATGTTAGCGATAAAAATAACATTCCACATCCCAATATCATCACCGAATCAGGCCGGTCATTAACCGCACACCATTCTGTATTGATTTTTGAAGTGCTCGAAACTTCGACACTGCCCACCATGGGCGAAGAAGAGGTATCGAAAGACGACGACCATGAACTGGTTCGTGAACTGTTTTCGTTGTGGGAACAGCTCAACCAATCGAAAATGCTCGAAACCTGGCACGATGCACAGCAAATCCGCGAAGAAGCGCTCGACTTGTTCAGTTTAGGCCACCTCGATCTGAAAACCCGTGCACAAATTGAACGTTTATTCTGGTCGATTACCAAAGAAATTCACCAGATGACCGGCGAGTTAAAACACATTCCTGAAGAATTACTATACTTACCTAAATTATTGTCTGATAAATATTTCTGTAACTTTTCATTGTTTCAGTCGCTACCCGATTCATGGGCGATCGACCAGATTTTCCCAATCATTCCGATTCAACGGTTGGACGAGAAGCCAGATCGCTCAGCAACCATTCAGGACATTACCTGCGACTCAGATGGAAAAATTGACAACTTCATTTCAACCCGTAATTTCTCCTATTATTTACCGGTTCATGCGCTAAAAGCGAAAGAGCCATATTACATGGGCGTCTTTTTGGTTGGGGCATATCAGGAAATTTTGGGCGATTTGCACAACTTGTTTGGCGATACCAATGCCGTGCATATTTCGGTCGACAGCAAAGGATACAGCATCGACCAGATTATTGACGGCGAAACGGTTGCTGAAGTACTGGACTACGTTCAGTACAACGCAAAAAAGTTGGTTCGTACTGTCGAAACCTGGGTAACTTCGTCTGTAAAATCAGGAATTATCACCGCTGAAGAAGGAAAAGAGTTTTTATCGAACTACCGCTCTGGTTTGTACGGATACACTTATTTGGAATAAGATTTTACATATTCTATATAACTGAAAAGCAAATACTTTGAATGAGGTATTTGCTTTTTTCATTACTGATTTTGACCATCGATGTAAATCATTTACTGTTTTTCTGCTATTTCTCCAATTCATACCAAGCCTTCTTTGGCCGATTTGCCGGATAACCATTCTTAATCCGGTATTGTTTTCGTTCTTCGGTAAAATCCCACCAGTTTAATTGATCATTCCTGTCGTTGGCATAATGAACCACTAACCTGCACTGATCTTCAACACACGGATCAATCCAGATTCCTATTGAGAGCTCCAGTTCATCCAATAGTTTTGCACCGTCTTTAGCTTTCAATTCGTCCAAAGAATAGTATCCCAGAGAAATCAGGTCGCGCGCAAACTTTATCCCGATTGAGGGAACACTTTGAAATTCAACCAACGCGCGTATCTCCATTGCCCTTATTGCCTGAACATTAAGCAACAACTGCAATTCCTCAACTTGGTATTTTATTAAATCTCTGATTCTGATTTTATTCAACCGTAAACATTTTCGTTCAACGGGCAATAAATCAAGCTTTATCGTCGGATTACTCTTCATTTCATCAGTTTTTAGGATATAACCTAGTCGTTTGGATTTGAAACCTTGATCATCCCCGTAATCACTCCAGACATCATCATTGCCACAACTGCTCCGGCTATAAACGTAGCTTGCAGGCTGCCGATGGCATAAAATACACCAATAAGCAACGGACCAATGGTTTGGCCAATGCGCAGAACCATACTATTGACAGACATAAATGCAGCCCTTTCTTTGATAGAAGCAAATCCGACCAGTAAGTTCTGAATGGAAGGAACCAGCAAACCATGCCCAAGCCCGAACACAATCACAGAAACGACAACCTGAGTCCAGCTTTGACTAATGAGCAGTGAAAGCATGGATAGAAAATAGAAACTGGTTCCAAATAACAGGATTGTCTTAGATTGAAACCGCCTATTGATTCGTCCCAATTGTGAGGAAGTACCCGCCGTAATCAGCGACATGATAGACATCATTAAGCCAATTTGAACAGAGGATGCCTGCAACCGCTCGGAAAGCAAAATCGGAAAATACGTCAGATAAGAACCATAAAGCAGAACAAACACTAACATATTGACTAGAAAAAGTCCCCAAACGCTTCGCTGATTGATATTTTTCCAAATTCGGCGGAAATACTCACCAATTCCCCGATGATCTTTTGGTTCTGGATTATTCAGGCCAAAAATAACATAGATGCCAAGTGGAAGGGCAAGAAGCGGAAGGTAAAAAATGTATTGCCATCCAAAAACTGCGATGAATCCACCCACAGCCGGATATGCTGCCGTTCCGATACTCAAAATACTGGCATTGTAGCCCATCAGCGTAGTGCGCTTTTCGCCTGTATACAAATCGCCGATCAGTGTGATATTGATGCTAGAAAGTCCGGCAGCACCAATCCCTTCAATAAATAGAAATACTAAAAGTGAATGAAAGTCGCGCATAAAAGAGCACAAAAAACCGGCAATTCCGAAGATAAACAATGAAGGCACCAACACCAGTTTCCGACCAAATCGATCGGCCAAAATACCTGATACTGGTGTTAAAAATATTCCGGGAAGTGTGAATGCCGCGATTAGCCAGCCCACCTGTTGTGTTGAAATACCAAAATACTGGATGATTCCCGGAAAAGCTGGAGTAATACTGGCAATACCCATCACTGCAATCAGGGTAACTCCAAAGATAATGATCATGTTTTTTTCGATACTAAAAGTTCGCTGATCAACCATAACAGTGATATTTTGGATAAATCGATCCTGAAAGGTAAAAAAAGTTTACCTGAATCTGATTCTCCGGTTCAAATTCAGCTTTTATTCCGATAAATCACAATATTTTCTTCCTGCTTTATTTTGTTGATTATGAAAAAGTCAGCTCCATTCGGGCAGCCAAAAGCCTTGCATCTGGTAGAAATTTTATCCGGAGGGAGTTATTTTCTCTAGGTTGTAAAAAAGTAATTACTATATTTGCCATCGCAAAATGATACGGGTGTAGCTCAGTTGGTAGAGCACTGGTCTCCAAAACCAGGTGTCGGGCGTTCGAGTCGCTCCTCCCGTGCAAAAGCTGCTCTTTCGGGCAGCTTTTTTGTTTTACGAAAAGTCTTTGGTAACTTCAACCCAAATACAAATGGTTATGACTGTCGATCTTTTTATCCCTTGTTTTATCGATCAGATTTATCCTGATACGGCTTTTAATACGGTGAAACTGCTTCGTAAAGCCGGACTGGAAGTGAATTACAATCCAGAGCAAACCTGCTGTGGACAGCCCGCTTTCAACAGCGGCTACTGGGACGAAACCAAAACATTGGCAAAAAAATTCATTCGCGATTTCCCGAACGATAGGCACATCGTCAGTCCATCGGCTTCGTGCACAGGGTTCATTAAAAACTACTATCCTGATTTATTTAAAGCGGGTCAGGCTGGTTTTGAAGATTATCAGCGACTGAACCGAAATATATTTGAGCTAACCGATTACCTGGTGAATCATTTAAATTTCACCGATTTTGGAGCCGAGTTTCCACATAAAGTTTGCTACCACGATGCCTGTACCGCTTTGCGCGAATACGGAATCCGCAAGGAACCGCGCCTTTTGCTCTCGAAAGTAAAAGGTCTGGAATTGGTTGAAATGGAAGATACCGAAACCTGCTGCGGATTTGGTGGTACTTTCTCGGCTAAATTCACTGCCATCTCATCGGCAATGACCGAACAGAAAGTGGAGCATGCCTTGAAAACCGGAGCCGAATACATCATTTCCACCGAATCGTCGTGTATCATGAACATTGAAGGATACATCCTGAAAAATAATTTACCCATCAAACCGATTCACATAGCCGACATTCTGGCTTCGGGTTGGGAATAAATGAACAATTAAACAATAAGATGCTGAAACAAGTTCAGCATGACGCTCTTATCAGCGCACAACACGAAACTTGTAACCCGTAACTCGCAACGCATTATGACTGAAATAGGAAAAATAAATCATTTAGAGGTAGTTAAAGAAGTTGACTTTGGTATTTACCTCGATGGTGGCGATCTGGGTGAAATCCTGATGCCCAAACGCTACGTTCCGGAAGGAACAATGCCCGGAGATCATCTGGATGCATTTATCTACCTCGATTCGGAAGACCGCCTGGTGGCAACCACTGAAAAACCATTGGCTATGGTCGAAGAATTTGCCTTGCTTCAGGTTGTTTCGGTCACGCCAGTCGGTGCTTTCCTGAACTGGGGATTACCCAAAGATTTGTTTGTGCCGTTCCGTGAGCAACGCCAGCAGATGGAGGAAGGCAAAAAATACCTGGTATATGTGTATGTGGATACCAATACCAAACGAATTGCCGCCTCGTCAAAAATAGAGCAATACCTCGATAACATTCCGGTTGATTACGATATTGACGAAGAGGTTGACCTGATCATTGTGAACGAAACCGATTTGGGCTACAATGCAATTATCGACTACAGTCACCTCGGCGTGATCTTTAAAAATGAGGTTTTTCAGCCCCTTAACCCGGGAGACAAAGTACAGGGCTTCATTAAAAAGATCAGGACTGATGGCAAAATTGACCTTTGCCTGCAAAAAGCCGGATACGAAAAGATCAGCTCTTTTGTCGACCGGATTATTGTTGAATTACAAAAGAACAATGGATTTTTGCCATTAACCGACAAAAGTTCTCCTGAAGAAATTTACAAAACATTCAAAATAAGCAAGAAAAATTTCAAGGCTGCAATTGGGGCCCTTTATAAAAAAAGGTTCATCGCGCTCGAGGAAAACGGAATCAGACTGTTAACTTTTAAATAGAAAGGAACATGAAACGCGGACAGATTTCGAATTTATTGCGGCAATTTGGACTAATTTATTTGACCGATTGGCTACGTTTTTATATCCAGAGTTATCAAAACAGAAAGATCAATCGCGATTTCAGGAAAAACAACCCCGACGTTAAATTGCCGCCAGATTACCTGATCTATGAATCTTTTCAGATCAATTATCAGAAATACTATACCGATAGCATTGATTCCGCTCAATGGCTTGCTGATTATTTTAAAAAACACATCGAATTAAAAGACAAAAAGATACTCGACTGGGGGTGTGGTCCTGGGAGAGTCATACGCCACCTGCCAAAAGTAATTGGTAATGGATGTGAATTTTATGGCACAGATTACAACTCTAAATCAATCGAATGGTGCTCTGAAAACATTCCAGGCGTACATTTCAACACCAATTCGCTGGATGCCAAATTGCCATATTCCGATAACTTCTTTGATGTGATCTATGGCATTTCAATCTTTACTCATTTGTCGGAACAAATGCATTTCGATTGGTACAAAGAGCTATTCAGGATAATCAAACCACAGGGGATCATGTTTCTGACCACTCAGGGAGATAATTTTAAAATCAAACTAACTGATAGCGAAATCGAAGCATACAATCAAAACAAGCTTGTTGTCCGCGGAAACGTCAAAGAAGGTCACCGGACGTTTTCAGCATTTCAGCCCAAAGGTTTTATGGAACATTTATTCGCGAATGTTCAAATTCTGGAACATGTTGAAACTAAAGCTGAACAAGGTAAATGGCTTCCTCAGGATATTTGGATTGTAAAGAAATACCCAGCTTCCAACAATCAATAACCAATTTCAAGGCTTGACCTGAAACTTTGAACTTGAAACTTTGAACTGATTTCATGAAAGTTTGTATTGCCGAAAAGCCCAGCGTGGCTAAAGAACTTGCCCAGATCATTGGCGCCAACAGCCGTCGCGACGGTTATTTTGAAGGAAACGGATACCAGGTGACCTGGACATTCGGGCATTTGTGTACCCTCAAAGAACCCAACGACTACACCGAGCAATGGAAATCATGGAATTTCCGGTCGCTGCCCATGATTCCTCAGAAATTTGGCATCAAGCTTATTGAAGATGACGGTGTAAAAAAGCAATTTGCGACCATCGAAAAACTGATGCTGGCCGCCGAAGAGGTGATCAACTGTGGTGACGCGGGCCAGGAAGGAGAATTGATCCAGCGATGGGTGATGTCGAAAGCCAAATGCACCGCCCCGGTTAAACGTTTGTGGATTTCATCGCTTACAGAAGAAGCTATCCGCGAAGGTTTTAATCATTTACAGCCCGGTGGAAAGTTCGATAATCTTTATGCCGCCGGAAGTGCCAGAGCCATTGGCGACTGGCTTTTGGGAATGAATGCCACACGGCTTTACACCCTCAAATACGGTCGGGATAAACAGGTTTTGTCCATTGGAAGGGTGCAAACCCCTACCTTGGCAATCATCGTCAATCGCCAAAAAGAGATTGACGCTTTTAAGCCTGAACCGTATTTCGAAATCAAAACCATTTACCGCGAAGCCACGTTTTCTGCTGCCTCCGGACGTTTCCAAAACCGAGAAGATGCAGCTCAGGTTCTGGAAGAAATCAGTCGTTTTGAACTGGTTATCGGCAAAATTGAAACCAAAAACAGCACAGAAGCACCGTTACGTTTGTTCGATTTAACCTCATTGCAGGTTGATTGCAACCGCAAGTTCAACATGGGTGCCGAAGACACGTTGAAAACCATTCAGTCGCTGTACGAAAAGAAACTGACCACTTATCCGCGCGTAGACACCACTTATCTGTCGGATGATATTTACCCAAAAGTTCCCGGCATCCTGAAAAACCTAAAAGGCTACGAAACGCTTACTGCACCTCTGCTTCAGGAGAAAATACGCAAGTCGAACAAGGTTTTCGACAACAAAAAGATTACCGATCACCATGCTATTATCCCCACCGGACAATATCGTGCCGATCTGAACCAGACCGAAAAGCAGGTATTCGATATGGTGGCCAAACGGTTTATTTCGGTGTTTTATCCCGATTGTAAAGTGGCCAATACCACCGTCGAGGCCAAAGTTGGATCACACGATTTCAAGGCTACCGGAAAACAAATTCTTTCGCCCGGATGGCGCACTGTGTATATGAATGAGAAGAATCCTGTTCAAAGCGATGAAAATATCCTACCGATTTTTGTGACCGGCGAACATGGTCCACACGAACCCGGATTGCTCGAAAAATCGACACAACCACCGAAATACCATACTGAAGCAACACTTCTACGTGCGATGGAAACCGCCGGGAAAAGCGTGGACGACGAAGAACTCCGCGAACTGATGAAGGACAACGGCATCGGGCGTCCTTCAACTCGTGCGAACATCATCGAAACGCTGTTCCGGAGAAAATACGTGAAGAAAGAAGGCAAACGGTTGGTTGCCACTCAAACCGGGATCGACCTGATCGACAGTATTGAAAATGAACTGCTAAAATCGGCAGAGCTAACCGGGCAATGGGAAAAAAAGCTCCGGATGATTGAATTGGGCCAGTACGATGTGACTCTCTTTATGGACGAGATGAAGCAGATGGTTACCGATGTGGTTAATCAGGTGAAACGGTCGCCCCGAAAAGTATTTACTTTTGTACCAGAAGAACCAGTCATTCCGCAGAAAAAAGAAAAAGCAGCTCCGGCAGAACCAACTGAAACTACTTGTCCGGCCTGCAAAAAAGGAACTTTGAAGAAGGGCAAAAATGCATGGGGTTGCTCCGATTGGAAAGAGGGCTGCCGGTTTATTATTCCTTTTGAGTTTATGGGTAAGAAACTCACAGATGCTCAGATCAAGCGATTGGCTGAGAAAGGAAAAACCGCACTGATCAAAGGTTTCAAACAGGACGAGGATTCTGTGGATGGTTTTCTGGAACTGACTGTGGATTTTAAAATCTCATTTTTAGAGGCAGAACCTGAAAAACTGGTTTGCCCATCATGCAAAGTCGGTGAAATAGTAAAAGGAAACACTGCATGGGGTTGCAGCAATTTCAGAGGTGGCTGCAAACTGCGCATCACTTTTGAAATCCAAGGTAAAAAACTCACTGAAAGCCAGGTCAGTCAACTGGTTTTAAAAGGCCAGACCCGTACATTTACCTCTCAGGAAAACGATAAAAAAACAACCGGGATGTTTCGGTTTGATTCCGGATACCAGGTGAAGTTTCAGGAGAAATAACTTTAATCAGAAGTAGAATTCTTAAAATATCCACTACTAACGGATAACAGGTAGTATTAATATTCTGAAAAAGTTGCCATCTTCATGGCTATTGCATAATGCAGAAACGTCTTTAGATATTCGATGTTTTTAAGCTGGTTTATATCGTATATCAGATAAGTGACCAGTACAGAAGAACCATCAACTTCAGCATAGTAATTTAACATTTGTCCATCTTCGTTTTTCGACATGCGACTGAATTGATATGTTGCAACTTTATCTAAGGCATTTACTTCACTGGTATCAGGAGAGTCGGGATCAATAGCCCAATCATTTTCATCAAAACTATCGTTAAAAACTGCTAAAACTTCATTTTTTGCATCTTCAAAGGTCTCAAAATCGAAAGGCATCGCGTCATAAAAAAGCGTTGAGTCTGCATTGTTGGTATAGAACCATCCGTCTGAAACCGAAAAATATTCACCGGAGGGAATGGTTATTGTTGCACCAGTGCTGAAATCTTCATATATATCATACCGGGTGTCTGCCATATCGATATTAGCCTTATTTGTCAGGGCTTTAAGCTCAGCGACATCCTCTTCCGCCATGGTTTCAATAATCTCATCGTAACTTGCAGTCCAGGTTTTAGAAATCGACATATCTCCGTTAACGATGGTATTCGCTGCTGCATCTTTTCCCATTTCCATATTTTGTTCAGCTTCAGTGGCATCAACGGCAACAGTAGTCGTGGTGGCGTAAAGGTTTACTTGTACTGAACGTGTATTTGGTTTGGTTTCATTTGAATTAAGGAGAAGAGGAACGTATTTCGCTGCAGGCATGGCCCAATTAAGGCGCGCGGTACCTTCGCGAAGGCCACCGTCGGCAATGCCTACGACTTTACCGTTTTCGGCAAAAATCGGAGCGCCCGAATGACCTGGCTGAATGGTTGAACTTATCCGCAAAATATTTGCCTTCGGTAGCGGATAGCCTTGCTTCTCCAAGGTAAATTTCAGCTCATTGCCATTGACAATACTGTTTAAAGTAGGTGTTGATGTAAGACTTCGGGAAAAGCGAATCTCGTCTCCAGACATATCATCAATCCCATGCGGAAATCCCCAAACACTGAATTCATTTTTAGAATTCGGGTCTGTATCCTGAATATCAAGCGGTACAAGGCCAAGATCTGCATCAAGCAAAAGCAGGGCAAGATCAGCTTCGTACAACACCTTCTCGACTTTTGCACCACACTCTTTTACACCTTTATTGGTAGATATCCTGATATTTTCATTAGGAATGCCGGCAACAACATGTAAGTCAGTTATGATGTGCCGGGAGTCTTTCCAGCACCAACCAGAAGCATTACTTATTTTTTTAACCGTTTTACCATTCTCTGTTGTAATGAATGAGGTTGTTATTTTTACCACTGATTTTGCTCCTTCCTTGTCAGTTTGAGCAAAAAGTTCGGATTTTGGGAATGATAATACCAGAGCTAAAAGTAGGAATCTGAAATAGGCTTTCATGAGGTTTCGTTTTAGGTTGGATTAATTTTTTTCAAGTTGAACTACCAGATCATGCAGGGCTTCCATTATTATTCGTTGATTTTCTGGCGGTAATTTGCCGACTTCGACAGCGATTCTTGAACTGGCATCGTAGTTTTGCCATTTTGCAAGGTCGGTACCAAATTTATTAATAGCAGTATCACTTCCTTTCATGGAGCAAACCAGATAACGAAGCCCACGCAAGAAATCGAAGCGCTGATTTTCAGGAACATTGGTTTCTATGACACCGAGCAAGGAGTTTAAAGAAGCATTGTCAAGCCTGGAAATTTTATCTTTGGCAATACTCCATTCGTTATTAAAATTATCGGGATCGATTGTAGCACAAAGGCTTTCCTCCTGTTCCTCACTGAACAAACTTGAACTATGAACACGCTGTGTTTCAGTAATGGCACCCACTTCGCCGGTCTGTGGATTAATAGCAAGCCGTTGAAAAACTACCAGTTTCCTTGCGTAATCAGGTTCATAACCAGCATCGGTCCATTGTTTAATGCTTTTTTCAAGCGAAAGTGAAAAAACTTCATGCGTCCGAATCCACATCCCCAATAATATTCCGACAATTACAGCAAATCCAAACCATCCGGCCCGCAGCGCAGTAAAATGAGCATTTTGGTTCTCCTTTTGAAATTCTTCCGAGCTTATTCCTGAGAAACTCCGTCGGTCGAATCCGAGAAAAGCACCCAGAACCGCTGTGAGAGCACCCATAACTATTTTCACCGTTTCCGAAACCGACAAGCCCATTATCAGTCCCAGCAACAATCCCAAACCAATACCTGAAAAAATTGTAGCCCTCTTTAAGCTAGCTAAAAGTTTTTTTTCATCATTTTCCATTAAAATTAGATTTGGTTAGAAACTAGTCAGTCAATCTATTTTGATAATTCATCTTAATTAATGAGAACGAACTCTCATCTTTCAATGGGACGATTTTTATATTTTCACAAAAATCATATCTCCGGTAACCGGATCGAGGTAAAAGGTTTCGCCGCGGCTGTTTTTCTGAATGGTGTGTCCATCTTTATCCACTCCCAAAACATTTACATCAGTAATTTCAGACTCCATTTTAATGTGCGAAAGACGTTTACCGCTGGCCATTCCTTCGCCAGAAGCCGCCATTTTCCCGGTATTCCTGATTTTAATACAGCAATAAAATTTGGCAAACTCCTCGGGTTTGATGTAGTTCAGATCGCCAGTTTTTTCGTTTACCGTAAAGAATTCGCCTTTCGCATTCTTAAAAACAGGACTCCCATTCTCAAAACCAACAATGGTATTTTTCGAATCAACATTCCTGATTTTAATGAAAATGGACGATGCTCCACGAGCCGCCTGCTGTACCATTTTTCCCTGCACAGGAGTTTGGGCATAAGCGGTTGCCGGCATGGCCTGAACAGCAAGAATTGCAGCCGTTGAAAGCATCATTCTTGCTGAAACATTTGACTTTTTTCCTGATTTTTCCATTTTAAACAGTTTTAGTTTGTTCTTTATTGATCGGCAATTAGTTATCGAGCAAAGTTCCCCTGCAATTCGGGGCACCACAGTTACATGGAAACCATTCCCGCTTTTGTTCTTGGGTAATCTCCACATCAGCTTCACTTCCGTATTTATAATCGAAATTGAGTTCGTTGCCTTCAGCAATCTCCTGAATGGCATAGATGTATGGCTTTTCGTTAAAATAAAGCACCTCGCAATTGGGGTCGCAACTGTGATTGATATACCGGGAATCGTTTCCTCCACGCTCTCCGTCAATCGCCAAAATTTCATTGAGGTTCATCACATAAACAAGGCTGGTAAGGCCATCAGCCAAATCTTTAGCCAGATTGACTTTCAAAACCCGCTCTCCGGCATATTCAAAAATCCGGGTTCCCTTTGGAATGGTTTTCTTTGCAAATACGCCTCGTCCGTGTACCTGCGACGATCTCACCATGGTAAAGTCTCTGTCTGTAGCAACCGTGTTCATTGGCAACTATTTATTTCTGGTGGCGCCCGTACCTTTGGTGTTTATAGCATGTTTGGTTTCCGGTATATTCCCCGTTGAGCCCGATTCAGGAGGACTTGCAGGATGAGAACTGGCGTTTGGTTCAGCTTGTTTGGCATGCTTTACATTCACAGCATTTAAACCTTTTTTTCCTTCGGTTACTGCAGCGGCTTTATCTTTTGCAGTATCGTCGGTCGCACTTTTTTCTGAAACAGAGGTTTGCTGAAGCGTTCCTTTTGCTGGTAATTCGGCGACTGGTTTACTTTTTTGGGCAAAACAAAAAGTTGAAACCAACATAAGGCAAATAGAAATCATAATCTTATTTTTCATACGCCTCGATTTTAAAGTTAACGTCCGAATATAAGACAAAAAAGTCTTTATTTTGTTCTTGCCCGAAAATTAAAAATCCAGACGATGAAAGATTCACGCCTCATAAACAAATTGAAGTTCACTATAGCAGAAAAAAAAGCAGACAAAAATGACGAATCACTTTTGCCTGCTTTAAATTTTATTTCAGAAAATTCTATCTACTCACTAATGCTGAATTCATAGGTTCCGGCACCCAGACTAATAGTAAACGCATTAACAGTATTTTTTGACACCTGAGTAAAAACCAGCTTTCCATTATGGCTGATCTTCTTTCCGGTGAGTTTTAACATTGCCGTGCTGTTGGCCGGAACGATTACCAGATAATTTACAGTATTCTTGATTCGTTTCCAACTCGATTGAATTCTGCCATAAGGTCCGTCATGACTGGCTTGAAACGAATTGAGGCCTTTTACAAAATGAGGTTCGAGCAATACATTTTTGAACCCTGGCTTTTCCTGATCAGGTTTCATTCCACCCAGAGCTTTGTAATACCACGCTCCTATTTCGCCAAACATGATGTGATTGAGCGAAATATCGCGGGTGGCATCAATTGGCCAGTTTTCGTAAAGCGAGGTTGCACCGTTCACAATCCACCATCCCCACGACGAAAATGTCTCCTGAGACGCCACTTCATAAGCCAGATCAGCATAGCCATTTTCGCTCAGGGCATTCAGGATGGTTTTCGTTCCCAGCAAACCCACATCCAGATGTTTGTTGTCGGCAATCACCCGATTGGCAAGATTTTCAGCCACTTTCGATTTCAGATTTTCAGGAACAATTCCCCAGAAAAGTGGTGCGCTTAATTCGGTTTGCAAGCCCGTACCGTAAATTCCGGCTTCCCTGTTCAGGTATTTAGTATTGATGGCATCGGAAATCTTCCTGGCCAAAGCTGAGTATTTCCTAAAATCATCTTCCTTACCAAATAATTTGGCCGATTTAGCCAGAATATCAGCATCCACAAAATAATAAATCGACGAAGTCAGTTCTTTCGGAGTTACTGATTTCACCGGCACCCAGTCGCCCAAACCCCAGTCGGTAATTCCATTCGGACTGATATCGGTAATGTGATCCACATATCTTTTAAGGTTGTCGTAATTGTCAGCCAGCAGCTTCGAATCGCCGTAAAACAGGTAAATGTTCCAGGGTATAATGGCAATGGTACTAGTCCAGTCGGGTCCGTTTGCCCAGGTGTAGCCCCAACCGCTCGTTGGAATAATGGCAGGTAACACTCCGTTCGGTTGCTGCTCATCGCGGTGATCGGCCAGCCATTTTTCGTAAACGGTAATCCCGTCAAAACTGTACAGGCCGGTTTCACTGGCAATGTGCGCATCGCCTGTCCAACCGTTCTTTTCGCGCTGTGGGCAATCGGTTGGATAACCATACAGGTTCGATAAATAGGAAACATTGGTTGCTTTCCAGATTTTATTCAGCGTTTCGTTCGAGGTGCTTACCTGACCAACCGGAGGAACATCGCTGTGCATGAAAATTCCGGTCAGGCTCTGGATTTCAACCGGACGATCACTGGTAACTTCAATATACTGAAAACCTTTGTAGTTAAAATGTGGCCAGAACGTTTCCACGCCTTCGCCACTCAAAATGTAAATATCGGTCTGGAAAGGATCGGTGTCGTCCGTCGGGCGGTAATGCACATCGATGTTCGACATATTCACATTTCCATCTTTGAAAATCATTTCTGCATGTTTTAGGCGAATGACAGTTCCACGCTCGCCTTTAACGCTGATGCGGCTGATTCCGGCAATGTTACGCCCCAAATTATAAACCGACTTCAGTTCGTTCATTTTATTCACACTAACCGGAGTAATTTCTTCTACAAAACGAATCGGGTGCAGTTGCTGTGCCACGATGTTTTGCGAAGGTGCATTCACCGGAATAACGTTTTTCCACTTCGAATCGTCGAATCCAGCTTTATCCCAATCGGGCTGACTGAGCCGCGCATCATGGTGTTCTGCTGTATAAATGCTATTGAAAATAATCGGACTCAGCGAGGTTTTCCATTCGGTTCCCGAGGAAATAACTTCTTCGCGGCCATCCTGATAAGTGATTCGCAAATCGAGACAAAATTTGGGACGGTCGCGCCACGGAGCTTCGTGAAAATACCAAACAGCCGTTGACTGGTGGTTGTACCATCCATTTCCGAGCAAAACGCCCAACGCTACTTCTTTGGCACCGACCAGCGAAGTGACATCGTAAGTCACATACAAAGTACGGCGGTCGAAACGGGTGTACATCGGGTCGAGCCGGTGATTGCCCACACGTTGTCCATTGATTGAAAGTTCGTACAAACCAGCAGCAGCCATATAAATACGGGCACTTTTTATCTTTCCTGAAGGCTGAAACTGTTTCCGGAAGTACGGAGCCGGTTTCAGTGCAATGTCTTTCGAATCTGAAATCCATTCGCCTTTCCAATTGCTGATTTGCATCATTCCGGTTTCGAAACTGGCAACAGCAGCTTGTATAGATTTTTGCTGCTCTTTGTCCCATAAAGTCACCGACCAGTAGTATTTGGCAAATGGCTGCAAAGCTTTTCCCTGATAAGAAACCAGCATGTTCGAACCTGAAACTTTTCCGGTGTCCCAGCAGTTTCCTTTTCCAATGGCTACCTGAACAGAATCGGTTCCTACAATCACCTGATAAGCCGATTGAAGTGCACCTTCGCGACTATCGGTCATTTGCCAATGCAAACGAGGAGCTGTGGCATCAATTCCGATTGGATTAATGAGATATTCGCATTTTAAATTAGAGACCTGGCTCTGCTGAGCCTGTGTTTGAAAGGCAATAAGTAGAACCAGCAAAAAGCTAAATAATTGTATCAATTTCATGAAATGTTGGTTTAGGTTGATCCTCCAAAGATAACTAAACACAGATTATTGTTTAACTTTAGTCCATTATTTTAACGACTCTCCAAATTCAAAATTTAAAAAACATCAATATGCCCGAAACAGAAATTGAAAAACTAATCTCAAATATCGAAGAGCTTGTCCCGGTTTATATGGCTATTCCGGAAGATTACGCCAAATCAAATGGTGTGGCATCGCTTTGTATCATCGACGAAGATGGCCGTATCTATGGAAAGGTATTTGGAAACGATAAACTCAGGGGCCGCGATTCGTTTCGGATTGCATGGACAAAAGCCAGCCAGGTTTGGATAACCGGCTTCAAAACTAACGAATACGAAAAAATGGTATTTGCAGACCAAATCGATCCGCAGAAATTTGGAATTAAACTGCCCGATTTGGTTGGATGGCTTGGCGGGCAACCCATCGCTCTTAGCGACGGAACCAAATTAGCAGTTGGTTTTAGCGGATTCAGGGGTGCAAGTGATTTGGAGATTGTGCAAAAAGCGTTGGAGAAAAGAAACGGATGATCGTAAATTGAGAAGTATTGAACCGATGAACTCAAGTTATCTTATCGGTTGCATAAAACCCGTATTGCAAAACAGGATTAAAGTTCGCTTTGATAGTATCATTTGATATTATCAGCAAGGAAAAACCGACATTTTTTTGTTTTTCTTGTGTAAATTTAAATATCAACAACCTCAAAATAAAAATACTATGGGAATAGTAATTGCACCGGTTGCCGTGAGGAAGGTCCAGAATTTGCTCATTGCAGTCAATGCGAAATCCGCAAATGTGCCGATGCCAAAGGCTTTAATACCTGCGCTACGTGCGATCAGCTCGACACTTGCGAAACAGTGAAAAGTCTGCACCAGTTTTTACCTGAAGCTTTACTGATTCTGAAATCGCTGAACTAGGTATTCACTGATTTCACCGATTGATAACGAATTTCCTGAATTTCCCGGCGCCTCCCGGTTGTAGATTCGGGATGCTTTACTTTAATTCAATACCAACAAACCGATCGGGCGACATACATCATGTTGACTTTAATGCAATGTACAAAGTACACGGCCTCACTTTTTGACTGACGAGCAAATGTACAAAGTACACGGCTCCACTTTTGGCGAGGGAATGAATGTACAAAGTACATTGCTTCATTTTTTGCCAGGGAATGAATGTACAAAGTACACGGCCCCACATTTTGCCAGCAGACCAATGTACAAACTACACGGCCTCACTTTTTGTCAGGGAACCAATGTACAAAGTACACGCCTCCACTTTTTGCCAGGAAACTCGATATAAAATGATATTGGCTTCCTTTTTCGTTTCTCTCCCTTTCATTAAATAATGAAAGCGTTGCTCATAACATCGCTGAACTTTTCTGTACAATTAAGAATGACCAACCACCCCGCTTACCAAATATCTTCAATATCATTGATTTATATCATTCACGTTTCTGAATAAAAGAAAGTTAGGCTGCGTAAACAGGCATATTCAAACCTCTAAAACGGAACTATGCCTCCACAGCTCAAAACTCTGCTGCCGTTTCTGGCTGTTTTCATTTGCATTTTTCTGGTCGCACGTTATTTTCTTATTCCTGAGTCGTTTGGCAAATACGGGCATTACCGTGCCAATTCGATGACCGAAACCGAGGCACTCCCTACCCATTACGCGGGTAAAGCCAACTGCGTGGACTGCCACGACACCGAGGCCGCCAAACTGGCATCCGATAAACATGCCGGATTGAGTTGCGAAGTCTGCCATGGTCCCGGAGCCCAACATGCCGACGATCCGGAGAAAAACAAGCTGATTCAATCCGGCACCCGCGAGTTTTGCGGAAGATGCCACAGCATCAATCCTGCACGTCGAACCGAAATTATTCACCAGATCGATATCAAGGAGCACAATCCCGAACATACAAATTGTATCGATTGCCATAATCCTCATGCCGTATGGGAACTGAAAGATTAAGCGCATCAAGACGCGACTTCTTACGAAAGTCGGCTGTACTGGCCGGAACGTTGCTGGCCGGCTCGGCAACGCAGCCATTTACCGCTCTGCTTTTTGCCGCCAACGAGCCCGACAAAACCAAACCCTGGTACGCCATTGGCATTGATATCGAAAAATGCATCGGTTGCGGCATGTGCGCCAAAGCCTGCAAACTTGAAAACGACGTACCGCAGGAACCATTTTACTATCGTTCGTGGGTAGAACAGTATACCATTAAAAATGACGGCACACTTAGCGTTCAATCACCAAATGGCGGAATTGACGGCTTTACACAAACGGTTCCAGAAAGTGAAATTTTCAAGTCTTTCTTTGTACCGAAAATGTGCAATCATTGCGCAAAATCGCCATGCGTGCAGGTATGTCCGGTTGGGGCAACTTACGAAAGTCCGGAAGGCGTGGTGTTGGTCGACGAAAAATATTGCATCGGATGTCGATACTGTATTCAGGCCTGCCCTTACGGCTGCCGATACCTGCATCCGGTAAAGCAAACGGTTGATAAATGTACTCTATGTTATCATCGCCTGAAAAAAGGAATGGCTCCGGCTTGTTTTGAAGTGTGCCCAACCGGCGCCCGAATCTACGGTGACTTAAACAACAAGGAGGACAAAATCCATCAATTCCTGAAAGTACACAATTGCCATGTGCTGAAACCACAGTTGAACACCGGTTCAAAACTTTTTTATAACGGATTAAGCACGGAGGTAAGATAATATGGAACATCTGTACGAAATGCTCGGCAAAGTTGACGGATACATTTATCCCAACGAAATTGAACTGCACTGGGGAATCCTGATTGTTCTTTATCCTTATATAACCGGGCTGGTTGCCGGAGCCTTCATTCTGGCATCGCTCGAACGTGTTTTTAAGGTAACCGTTCTCCGTCCAACGTATCACCTGGCACTGCTAACTGCCCTTGCATTTTTAATGGTAGCAATCTTACCACTTGTTACGCATCTGGGGCATCCGTTCCGGGCTTATGAAATTATGACTACGCCGCACTTGCAATCAGCCATGGCAATATTCGGCTTTGTATACCTTTGGTATTTAATGGTTGTTTTGCTTCTGGAAATCTGGTTCGATTACCGTCGCGACCTTGTTATTTGGGCTATCCAATCCAAGGGAATCAAAAAGAAAATTTACCAGATTTTATCCCTCGGTGTTACCGATCTTTCTCCAAAGACTTTGGCATGGGACGAAAAGCTTGGCTATTTTATTACCGTAGTTGGCATTCCATCGGCATTTCTTCTTCACGGGTATGTGGGTTTTATCTTTGGCTCTATCAAAGCCAATCCATGGTGGTCAACTGTGCTGATGCCAGTCATTTTTCTGCTTTCGGCCATGGTTTCGGGTATTGCCCTTGTCATGTTTTTGTACATGATGGTTACCCGTTTCCGGAAAGTAAAAATTGACATGGCTTGTCTCGATGAAGTTGGGAAATACTTGTTCTACGTGCTTGTTCTAGATTTCACCATGGAATCGCTCGATCAAATCCACCGAATTTATGAAGCGGAAGAATCGTTCGAAATATTGCATATGCTTGTCAACGGAAAAATAAATATCACACTCTTCATCTTTCAGGGATTAATGGGAACAATTATTCCGATTACCCTGCTTGGCATTTTCAGGATTGACAAACCAAGCGAAAAAATACGCAGACCGGTTTACCTGATCACCAGCCTTCTGGTGCTCTTCGGGGTATTTTTCATGCGTTGGAATGTAGTTATCGGAGGTCAATTGTTTTCAAAAAGTTTCCTCGGTTTTACCAGCTTTAAACTCGGAATGATAGGCACCGAGGGATTCCTTATGGCCATCGTCTGGTTCATTCTTCCTTTTCTCATACTGTCGGTTTTTCTGTGGCTATTTCCACCATGGAAAAAACATGCAGATGAAGAACACGTGTTATAAATCTCAAGCGGGATTCAAATTTTAAGTAAAAATGGAGAATCATTATGGAAATGGAGAACACTGATGCCAATGAAATAAAAATGCTCCGAAGCGAAATCAGTCAATTAAATGCACGGATTACTAAAATCGAGTCTTCGCTGGGTCTACTGAAAGGGCAAGCGGCTCAGCCCACAAAAGCTGACATGGATCAGGAAGATGATGACTTTCAGTTGAATTTTAACGTTAAAACCAATGATTCAATCGAATTTCGCATTGGCGAATATGGCATGGCGTGGTTTGGCAATATAGTTCTTCTTTTCGGAATCGCATTTCTCATTCAATACCTGCAGCATTCGCAGTATCAGTTACTCGCTGCTTTCACCGGATTAATTTCAATTACAGGAATATATGCTGTTTGCTATTTTACCAGAAACACCTATTCGTATCTTTCGAAACTGTTTGCTTACAATGGACACATTCTGCTATTTTACTGGACTTTACGTCTTCACTTTTTTCAGACTGAGCCACTGATTAAAAGTGAATTCCTGGGCTTGTTTTTTCTGTTGGTTTCCCTTTCTGTCCTTTTCTACCTTTCGTTTCGCCGGAAGTCGCAACTGATGGCCGGTATGGTTTTGTTCATGATCCTGATTTCCGGAGTAATCAGCAATTCAGTTGGGTTTGGTTCGGCAATGATTTTGGCTGTCGCTGTACTTTCAATGACACTATATTACCGCTTTGGATGGCTCAGGCTAGTTTTCATCTACATACTCCTGACTTACTTTTCGTACCTAAACTTACTGCTGAACAATCCACTGGGAGGTAATAGTCCCGGGTTTATTCAGGCCTCCGGATTGCTAAATCTGTTTTTTATTGGCAGTGGTTTTACCTTTTCCTTGCTGGCACTGATTCAAAAAAAAGAAGAAATACCGAACGATTTCTTAACGGCTTCTGTAGTATGGAACGGCCTGGGATTCAGTTCAGTTTTTGCCATCATTACGGTAACCTACCTGAGTAAAAATTATGTGCCTGCATTTTCTGCAATTTCAATCTTTTGTCTGATCTTTTCTGTTATCCTTCAATCGCGCTCCAACCTGAAGATTATGGCATCGATGTATGCCCTGTATGGTTTTCTGGGAATGTCGGTAGTATTTTACGGAATTTTACTTTTCCCAAGTGCTTATATGCTGTTCTCGATCCAAAGTTTATTGGTGGTTTCCATGGCACTGTGGTTTCGTTCCAGGTTTATCGTTGTGATGAATACCATACTCTTTATGGTCCTATTAGCCTTTTATTTATCCGATAAAACAAGCTATAACTCCATCAACTTCTCGTTTATGCTGGTGGCTTTTATTACAGCCCGTGTCATCAACTGGAAAAAAGAACGGCTAAATATTAAAACTGAACTAATCCGTAACACATACCTGCTCGCTGGATTCATCATGACCCTAGTTGCTTTTTATCATGCCTTCCCCGCATCGTACATCACTGTTTCCTGGATTCTGGCAGCTATGTTATTCTTTCTGCTTAGTCGACTGCTCCGAAATATTAAATATCGCTGGCTGGCCATTGCAGCCTTGGTTTCATCGGGTATTAAGCTCATTTTTGCCGACTTATCTGATCTGGATATTGGATTCCGGGTTTTAATATTCCTGCTATTGGCCATCATTTCTATTACAGTGTCGGTACTGTACACTAAGTTTCTGATCAGAAAAAAGGAATAGTTTAGAACAACAGATCCGATCACTTCGAGTCATCGGATCTGTGATTTCAAATTAAACCTCTCTCTTTTCCAGCAGCACCACATTCTCAACATGGTGAGTATGAGGGAACATATCGACTGGTTGTATCCGGGTTACTTTGTACATTTCGTCCATTAAAGCCAGGTCGCGGGCCTGAGTAGCCGGGTTACAGCTTACATACACCACTTTTTCGGGAGCAGCTTCAAGGATGGTTTTCACCACATCTTCGTCCATTCCGGCACGTGGTGGATCGGTAATAATTAAATCAGGCTGTCCATTCCGGGCGATAAAATCGCTGGTCAGAATTTTCTTCATGTCACCGGCAAAAAAGCTGGTATTCGTAATTCCGTTGAGTTCAGAATTTACATGTGCATCCAGAATAGCTTCAGGAACATACTCGATGCCAACAACTTTCTGAACATTCCGGGCAATGAAATTAGCAATGGTGCCGGTTCCGGTATATAAATCGTACACTATTTCGTTTCCTTTCAATCCGGCAAATTCGCGGGTAACTTTGTACAATTCGTAAGCCTGTTCAGAGTTGGTCTGGTAGAAACTCTTTGGTCCGATCTTGAATCTCAAACCTTCCATTTCTTCCAGAATATGGTTATTCCCTTTGTAAACCAATATTTCCTGGTCAGTAATCGTATCGTTTCCTTTTCCATTGATCACATACATCAGCGAAGTAATCTGCGGAAATTCAGCGGCAATAGCTGCCAGTAGCTTTTCACGATTTTCCTTCTGCTCAGAGAAGAAGCAAACAATCAGCATTAAATCGCCAGTCGTCGAACTTCGGACAATAATGTTCCGGAGTAAACCAGACTGAATGCGGCGGTCGAAAAATTCAAGCCCATTTTCGTCGGCATAATTCTTAATGAAATTGCGGATTTCGTTCGAAGGTTCGCCTTGAAGCCAGCATTTATTGATGTTGATAATTTTATCGAACATGCCCGGAACATGGAATCCGAGTGCATTCTTATTCATATCGTCGCCTTCGGTGCCAATCTCTTCGTAGGTTAGCCAACGTTTATTGGAGAATCCGAATTCAAGTTTATTGCGGTAAAAAGTGGTTTTTGCTGATCCCAGAATTGGGGTAATTTCAGGAAGTTCAATACGGCCAATACGGCGCAATTGATCTACTACTTGTTTCTGCTTGTAAAAAAGCTGCTTTTCGTATGGAAGAAACTGCCATTTGCAGCCACCGCATACTTCAAAGTGTTCACAAAAAGCAGGAACACGGTCGGGAGATTCAGTGATAACCCGTTTTACTATAGCTTCCATGTATTTGGTGCGCATCTTCGTCACCTGCAAATCAACCACATCGCCCGGAATCACATGCGTAGTAAACACCACAACATCGTCCACCCGTCCGATAGCTTTTCCTTCGGCACCAATATCAGTAATTAAAACACCTTCTAAAAACGGCTTAACTTTCCGGCCTCTTCCCATGATTTTCAAATTTTCAGCAAAAGTAATTAAATTATCAGAAGGCGAAGCCAGAGGATTATTCAGAGAAAAATCAGTTTTGAGCCGCGTAGAGGTGAAAGTATGGTAGCAAATCGATTGTCGTTGTTTCTTTAGCCGCGTAGCGGTGACACAAAATATCATTATCAAATTCATCCAAAGCAGTTCTGTCACCGCTACGCGGCTATAACTCCCCTTTCTTACTTTATGATTTCTACCATACTGTCGCCGCCATGCGGCTTATTCGGTGCGTAGCACTGATAGTATGGTAGCACGTATTCATGACAGTAGAACCTTTTAGCCGCGTAGCGGTGGCACTTTTTCAATGAAAATCTGATAAAAAAATTCTATAGTTTTTTGTAAATTTAGCAATAAACCAATTTTAAAATCACTTATGGCTAACACATACACGCAGCTCAACGTACAAACCGTCTTTGCAGTAAAAGGAAGGGATAATATTCTTACCTCGAACTTCAGAAACCAATTATTTGAATACATCGCTGGCATTTTGAGAAACAGTAAACAATATCCACTAGCAATCAATGGATACAAAGATCATGTTCATGTTTTCTTTGAATTGAACCCAGACACATCATTAGCAAATGTTTTAGAGGCCGTCAAATCAAATTCTTCCAAATGGATCAATTCAAATCACGGTGTTAAAGGTCGGTTTGAATGGCAACGTGGATACAGTGGGTTCACATATTCTAAAAGCCAAAGAAATAATGTCATCCAATACATTATGAATCAGGAGAACCATCATAAGGCTCAGACATTCAGAGAAGAATATATGGAGATATTGAGAAAATTTGAAATGGAATATGATGAACGTTACATTTTTGAATTCTACGAATGAGTTTGAATACAGAAAATCAGATTCAATCGTTACCGGAGGTCGGGTAATTTCTCCTTCAATCTTAGTGTAGAAAAAACAAAATGGGTCCCACTTTTTAATCCGGAATATTTATCTTCGGATCAAATTAACCCAGACAATAAACCAAATCCACGCATTATGAAACAATCATTGATTTTACTTTTCTGCCTATTGACAATCAGCTCATTGGCTCAGAAACCCATTGGCATCTTTCAATCGAACAAAGATATTGGCTCGCCAAAAATGCCAGGTTCTGCTTCGTATGACGAAAGTACCCAAACCTATACCATAAGCGGTTCAGGATACAACATCTGGTTCGAACGCGATGAATTTAACTACCTGTACAACAAACTAAAAGGTGATTTTATCCTGACTGCCAACTTTGCATTTGAAGGTGCCGGAAAAGATCCTCACCGCAAAATCGGGTGGATGGTTCGTGCCTCTGAAGATGCTAATGCAGTTCATTCTTCAGCTGTCTTACATGGCGATGGATTGACTGTTTTGCAGTGGCGCGTTCTCCGCGGTGCATTCATGCGCGATCCGGAAGATGAAATTTTCGCTCCCAAACCAAACTACTCCATCCTTCAGATAGAGCGTTCAGGCAAAACAATTATTTTCAGGGCAGCCCATCCGGGCGAACCTTTGCAGGTAATCGGTAGCCAAGTGATGGAAGGCCTTCCGGATGAAGTACTGGCTGGTTTATTTATCTGTTCACACAATCCGGATGTCGTTGAAACAGCTAAAATATGGAATGTACGAATAGACCAGCCTGTAGCCACTTCGTATAACCCAAATAAAGACGGATGGATAGGTTGCCGAATGGAAATTTTAAATGTTTTTGATGGCAAACGCAAAGTAATTCTGGAAAAAGATGGCCGTTTTGAAGCGCCAAACTGGATGCCCGATGGGAAAAAATTATTATTTAACATGGAGGGAAATATTTATAAGATGCCGGTTGAAGGTGGCGAACTTGAAAAACTAAATACTGGAAATATCAACCGCAGCAACAACGATCATGTTATTTCGTTCGATGGAAAAATGCTTGGGATCAGCAGTCACCGCGATGGTTTGAATGGCGGTGGCTCAACCGTTTATGTTTTACCGCTTGAAGGAGGAACTCCGCAATTGGTAACAGAAGAGACTCCCTCCTACCTGCATGGCTGGGCACCCAACAACAAAGAAGTAGTTTATGTGGCTCTACGCAATGGAAGTAAAATTTATAACATTTATAAAAATTCGATTAAAGGCGGAAACGAAGTGGCTTTGACCAACAACAAGGAAAAAGAACACGTTGATGGTTGCGAATATTCGCCAGATGGCAAGTACATTTATTACAATGGCAGCCAGTCGGGTTCTATGCAATTGTGGCGAATGAAACCCGATGGGACTGAAAAAGAACAACTCACTTTCGACCAATACAATAACTGGTTTCCGCACATTTCTCCAGATGGCAAATGGATCGCCTTTATCACGTTTGAAGAGGATATAGAATTCAATTCGCATCCTTCATACAAAAGAGTAATGCTACGATTGATGCCTGTTTCGGGAGGTGCGCCTAAAGTAATTGCTTACCTTTACGGCGGACAAGGTACCATCAATGTACCTTCCTGGTCGCCCGACAGCAAGCACATTGCTTTTGTCAGCAATTCAGGAAAGAAGTAAATAATTGTAGTTATTAAAATCTTATTAAATGAAACGAGCATGCCAGTGAAATGTTTTTTGCATGGCTGCTTAAGTAGACTATAAAATTTAGTTCATGTGGAAATCTCCAGGCATGAGAGTTCCACGTGAAAGCACAAATATTCAATTTATTAACTAAAATATATTCACGTGAAATTCATTGTCTCTTTATCCTTTCTGCTTTTAGCAGTCGTGCAATTTTCGAATGCCCAGAACAAAAGCATCAAGCAGGAAAAATTGGTTAAGTTTGAGTTGCAGTCATCTGAATTAATAAGCGAAACAGGTGAAAAACTATCTTCAGCTGATTACCGTTCCAACGTTTATTGGTTTCCGGTGAACGTTCCTTCAACTGTTTTGACAGGGCTTGTTGCCAACCGGGTTTATCCTGATCCTTATTCAGGAATGAACAACATGCTGATTCCCGATGCTTCGGATGAATTCAATAAAAGGTACAATCTCGAACAGTACAGCCATATTCCAAACGTGGCCAATCCATGGAAAAAACCATACTGGTACCGCACAACATTTAAAGTTCCGGCAACCGATCAGGGACGTCATTTCCAATTGATCTTTAAAGGGATTAATTACCGTGCTGCCGTTTGGGTAAACGGAAAACAAATCGCCGACTCTACCCAAATGGCTGGTATGTTTGCTGAATACAGTTTCGATATCAGCAAACTCGTTCAGTCCGGAAAAGAAAACGGACTGGCAGTGAAAATTTATCCGCTCGACGTACCGGGATTACCTGATACTGAACAATTAAAAGCAATGGACGATTTTTTCCTGAATGGCGGTCCAACCGGGGATATTGGCAAAAATGTAACCATGCTTTGTTCGGTAGGCTGGGACTGGGTTCCACCAGTACGCGACCGAAACATTGGTATCTGGCAGCCAGTCATTCTGCGCACTTCGGGTGATGTGACCATTAAACAGCCACAACTGATCACCGATTTACCAAATCTTCCAGATAGTTCTGTAGCAAAATTATCCTTAAAACTGGCTTTGTCGAACCATGCAAGTGG
>JAHEYT010000084.1 GCA_023251455.1 Bacteroidota bacterium | reverse complement strand
GCAGGTAGGAAACTTCCTGGTTGGCATATTTGTCGTGGGCATCGCGTACTCCGGTTCGTTTTCCAAACAGGGCGTCGGCTTCATCGAAGAACAAAATCCAGTCTTTATTTTCGGCCCTGTCGAATAATTTCGATAAGTTTTTTTCGGTTTCGCCAATGTATTTCGAAATCACCAGCGAAAGGTCGATCCGGTAAACATCACGGTTGGTGTATTTTCCCAGGAGACTTGCTGTCAGTGTTTTTCCTGTCCCTGGTGGACCTGCGAACAGAATGCGGAATCCGGGTTTGATGCGGTTTTTCATGCCCCATTTGTTCATCAGAACTTCGTTGTGTTTCAGCCAGGTTTCAATTTCATCAATTTGGGCTGTGGTTTTCTCGTTCAGGATCAGGTCGCTCCATTCCATGTCGGTTTCTATTAGTTGTGCCGGAAAATTGCTGCTCAGTCTGGGTTTTGCGATCGAACCGGTGGTAAACATATCAACAAATTCATGCTCCAGAATGAGCCGGCCACTCAGTTTTGGTTCACCTACAGGCACTTCTTCGAGATACAAAACTCCCTTTCGGGCGAAAAGATGGTCTTCGGAAAATAGTCCCATCAAAGCTGAGCGTTTTTCGATGTTACTTCCGGCCAGAATAAAGAGCACCGTTTCGCCTGTGGGTAAAATGCCCCTGTGATTTTTACCTTTTGCACCTCCAAATTCAGGAAAGTCGCCGCCATTGGGCAAAAAACTGAAGATAATGGAATTGTAAAACTCAGGCGAAATGTGTGGAGCCAATGCTAAAAGCAAGGTAATAACTTCAGGATTTGAAAGCTTATTTTTCCGGATAAAACGGGTAAGTTCTGATGAGTTGTTTTCCTCAGATTCATACACCGGAATTTCAGTTGCCAAACCTTTCAGTTCAATCTCAAGGCGCGATTTAAGCACGTTTTTCAGAAATTCAAATTCTCGTTGTTTGATCATGGCTGCTTTTATCTCTATCCGTGTGGAATAGGTTGAATGTTTGTATTGACCAGCAAATCAATTTCATTAAAAATTCTCAAATCTCCTTCAGGAATACCGTATAGTATAATTTTCAGAATTTGACCTTTGCAGGGAATCTTCCAAATAACAGTACCCGATGCGTTTGCCGATGCCGATGCTGCAATTGGAAGATTGCTACATTTATCAAAAATGGCACGGATACCAAGAACTCCTTTTTCTGAAACCGAGGAAATGTAATTCCATTTTTCATCCGGATCGTTCAGACAGGTATTCTCTCCGGAGTGTGATAAATAGTATAAACTTCCGTCGGCATATACTCTCGAAACCAAATGATTACCAAAGCTTGGCGGAATATAGGTCTTTTCAAAAAGTGGAAGTTCCTCCTGATGTTGAGGTTTTAATCCTTCAATATTTTTAACAAGTAGTGGCATAATAAATTAGTTGTGAAGTATCTAAAATTACGACTAAATATTGACTCTCCATGTTTTTGAGGTCAAACGGTTTAGGGCATCGGCAAAGGTTGAATAATGAGCGGCACCAACCACATTTCCGGTGGACATCATGCGGTTGTCATTTCCAACAACGGCACCGCCTGTTACGCCTGCATTTTTCGCCAGTTGATCGTGCGATGCTAATGCACCTGCTGGACGGTTGTAACCGTTTGCGGTTTCCGCATATTCATCGCCAAGACCAAAAACATGGCCAAACTCGTGGGCAAATACATTCTGGCCACCACGTCCCTCTCGTCTGACACTAATGTTTACCCTACGAAAATCTGCCGGGTCATGTCTGGCAGGGAAAGCTGCCAAATCGGCTTCAGCGCTCGTATCAGAATCGTTGGCTCTGGATGTAGTGTAATAATTTGTGCTGATAGTTGAATTTATTACCCGCGAGTCAATATAATTCTCAACAGCTGTCATGCGGGCTTCAACCAAAGTGCTGTTGTAAGCCGATGATCCGGGCGCCGAAGCAAAACCCTGTAAATTGATATTAACAGCCCGGTCGGCGTTATCCATTAAAATCATCGGATCACTGAAGAATGCATCCAGATGGGCTCTTGCTTCTTCAGACAACTGACTTTCGTTGTTGCCAAAATTGACACTTGTAAAGAATGATTTACCTTCAGGATTATCGATACGGTCACTTTCGAGCGACATGAAATTATTGACTCCCTGAGGCGCTGAACCGCGGCTTCCCGGATCGTTTCCCAGATATGAGCGCACGCCCTGAAGCATTCCGCCAGTTACAGAAGCTCCTGTTGTAGCATTGTATTCAGTAATAATTCGCTGGATATTAGCCACATCATCAGCCGAAGGTTGTTTTACAATTTCAACCTGAAGGTGGTCACTAGCCGATTCAACGGTCGCTCCTGCTGCGTTCGTTCCCTGAACTGCACTTCCTTCGGTAATATCCAGATGGATTGATGGGGTTGCGGTCACATCTTCCCAGCCGGTTTCCGAAACCTGTAGCGACATGCCGGTATCCTGCCAAAGTGCAGTAGCAGCGGCAAGATTTTCTCTGAAGCGAATTAAATGAATTTGTTTCTGATCGTCGGTCCATTGAAAATACGGCAGAATGCGTGCCTGAACTTCAGGAGGCAATGCATTCATGATTGGAATAAAACCAGCGGTGTTCATAAAACTGTTCGAGGAGGAATACCCGCCGGCACCAACACTCAGCGTGTCGGCAAAACGAACTTTTCCACGGACAGTTATATTCAAAATGCTTGTTGCTGGTGAGTAACTGGCTTCAAATCCTGAGCCTGAAACTGCAGCCTGTGTATATGTTATCGGGCCATAATTACGGCTTCGGAACTCTCTTTTTTCATTCGCCATTGTTTCTTCCGGAGTTAAAGTGTCCCACGGCCAGCGCTGAATGGTGGATTTATTTAGAAGTTTTGAATTTGCACCCTGCTGAATCGTATGTGTTAGTTCATGAGCCAATAAGTGTTTGCCCGATAAAGTCTCCGGACTGTATTTGCCGGAGTTAAAGAAAATATCGTTTCCGGTGGTAAATGCATGTGCCCCCAACCGATTGCTAAGCGCCGCGGCCATGCTGTCCGAATGTACTTTGACGCCACCAAAATCAGCGCCAAACCGTTGTTCCATACCCGACCTGATTTTGGGATCCAGTTGATGTCCACTCCCGGTAAGTCCCGCAATCTGATTTTCTGTTTCAGGGTCAGGAGAAACCGTATTTGTGTCAGATTTGGGCATGAGGTCTTCGTCCTTTTCCTTTTCTTTCAGCATGACAGGAGTAATACTTTCAGCGAGTGGTTTTTGCTGGATATTCTCTTCTGAACGGCGTTGAACCAGCGAAGCGTTGGATGAATCGAAAAAGTGCTGACTTTCGGCTGGCGCCTGACTCATCACCCGATTCGCCATTTGGTCGGCTTCTGCTTCGAACGCATCTCCCGGTTCACTTACCGCATATTTGGCCTGAACGGGGATAAATCCGCCATTGCTTTTGGTCGGAAAGAACGGAGTGGTATTTTGTTTTTTTGCTTCCGGTTGATTTATTTTTGTCTTCATAGCATTACCATTCGGTGAATAAAATGTTTGAAATCCACGGTAATTTAATCACAGCGATATTCCACGATAAGCTTTCCAAAAGAACATCCTGCGCTTTGCGTTCCACAATTAGCTTGTATTTGTCGTCTTCCTGAAAGAGTTTCCCATCACGCTGAATAAACATTTGCCGCAATCCATCGGCTGAGGTATTTTTCAGGGCATGCCAATGCCTGACCACTTCGATCAGTAATTCGTTTGCTTCATTTTTAATCAGATCAGTGAGTAAACTCTGTTTCTGAATTGGCATTTTCAGAGGCACTCCACACAAGAACTTCTCGAATACCAGGTTTCCTTCAAAGGCGTTTTCGTTACCGGTGGCCAGAAAGTGCATCGACATAACGGCCAGATCGAAGTTTTCAGGCGACAGGTTTCCCTGCTTTCCGGTGATTCCGGTTGCAGTAAAAAACTGTTTCAAAAATGGGTGAAGCAGAATTAAACCGGCATTTTGAACCCATATATGGTTGTTTTCTTCTTTAAAAAAAGGTTCCGGTTTAGTCTCCTGAGGTGGTTGAATTTCGCTGGAAATTGAGTGTTTGCCTTCGATCAGCCTGTCAATTTTTTCCAGCACCGAATCCTGAAGTGCGTTTCCTGGCAAAATGCACTCAAATAATCTTTTGAGCTCTTCTATTCCAGGAACTCCAGGTTTTTTTAGCAATCGCTTTTCTTCCATCATCACCCCGAAAATCAACCGGTCGAATATTTCTGAAACTCTTGGAAAATCGTCATGTGCCAACCTGATCAGCAGTTTCAGGAAAATACGTCTTCCCTCCTTATCCAGATTTTGACCGACTTTCAATATGGCGGAAGTTTCGGCATGAATCCGGAGATTTTTTCGGCGCAGATAAGCTGTTATCGTTTCATCCTGAAATTGGAGTATGAAACGATCGGCAGCGGTTTCGCTGGTTCCCAGAATTCGGTCCAGTGCCCTAAAAAAGGTCCGATCTTCCATGTTTTTCTCCCAGGTTTCAGGATCAACAAAACTGCTGATTTGTTCTTCTTTTCCGTACCAAGGGAGATAGCCGTTCTCCAGAAAAAATAGAAAAACATCTCCTGAATTTTGTGCACCCGAAATGCGCCTGATGTTTTGCTTTTCTGTTTCGTAACTTTCAGTATAATTGTTTTTTAGTTCCTTTTTGAAAGGCATCTGTCGGTCGATTTTTTCTTTTATCTGCCTGCAAATTTCATCCGGAAGCTGGCTGAAATCATTCGTTTCTAGAACCGAAAGATCCAGAGCCAATTCATCTAACCGGATTATTTCATCCTCAAAATCATATTCATCAAACAACAGTTCAAGCCTTGGAAACAGCACATCTTTCATAAACACATCGATGTTATTCCGAATCGAATGAGCCGTTTCAAGGTTGGAAGTATTCACCTCCAAAAGAACTTTTTCGATGATATGGTTTGAGTTTTTCAAGTTTCAACTAATTTATTGCATGTATTTCAGATTTGTTATGGAAAATTATTTTTCCTCTTGCTTGTCCAATAGTAACCATTTCATCGGCGCCAGAGGAAGCTCCGCCAATTCGTAGAATTGCGTCACAATGATTAATCAGTCTGATAGCTATTGGGTGAAAAATTTCATTAAAGATTTCGTCTCCAACATTTTTTGAGCCGGCTGCTTCAATAATTGGCAAAGCGAACCATTCTCCCAAGACTGGCATGTGTCCCATTTTATATAGTTCCAAAGCCATGTCTGTCATTGCTTTTACATTCGCCCTAATTAAGAGTTGATTGTCGTTTGTGCCTGAGCGATAAGGTCCGGCGACAAGGATTAATAAAGGTTTGTCTCGATGCATTATAATATGTTGTGAAGTTTAATATATTGAAGTAACATTATTGTTTTGCCATCTTTGATTTCACCAGTTTCTATCATTTGCATTGCTTTATCGATCCCCATTTCTAAAACTTCGATGTTTTCTTCTTCGTGTTCAACCCCACCGCCTTCGCCAATCTTCATTTCGTTTGAATACGCAGCAATGAAAAAATACAAAATTTCTGTTACTGACCCTGGCGACATATAGGCTTCAAAGATTTTTTGAACTGAGGAAACTTTATAACCCGTTTCTTCTTCAGTTTCACGTCTGATGCAATCTTCTGCATTGTCTTTGTCTAATAATCCTGCACATGCTTCAATCAACATTCCATTTTCGTTTCCGTTTACGAAAGTTGGAAGTCGAAACTGCCTTGTTAAGATTACCGTTTTTTGTACCTTGTTGTAGAGCAAAATTGTTGCCCCATTTCCCCTGTCGTATGCTTCTCTACTTTGGGTTTGTTTTGTCCCGTCCCTTTTTAAATACTCGTATGTAATTTTTCGTAGAACATACCAATTGTCTGAAAGGACTTCTGTATTTAATATTTTTACTTTGTCTATCATTTGGCTTTTGTTTAATTAAATTGGCTCCAACAATATAAGATGTCGTATTTAAATTCATTGTTTTATTGACTCATCCCACCCCGAGTACTCGGGGTGGGATGAGTCAAGGGTATAATACGACAATAAATTGTTTCACTTACTTAAATCAGATTTCCATCTTTTATTTTGGCCAAATGCTCCATCAGCAAAGCGATCTTTTCCACCCGCACGGCGTATGTTTTCATGAACGATTTTAGCGAATCGGGCATTGTCACATCAATTTGCTTTAACATCTGCAACAGTTCCAGAATTAAATTCAAGATCGCCTGGATAATGCTGTTAAATTCTTCAATCATTTTTGGATTCTGGCAACCCAGAATATTGTAGAACAGCCGCAGTTGCAAGGCGAACAACTGAACCAGCGTATTGAATTCGTTCGGTAATTTAACGCGGTCGGTTCCGGTAATCAGCTTGGCGGTTGTTTTGAGCAGGTTGATAAACAGCGATTCCAGATTTCCGTTGTTTTTGCCGCTGAGGTAATTGTCAACATCATTCAAAACACCTTCCTTAAACTCAGTGGTTCCGCCATAGATGGCGCTTGTCTGCGTCCAAATGCGATTGACAATATCAGAATTCGGCATCTGCAGCTTGATCAACAGGTTCCGGTCCTGAACCATCGCTGCTTTGGCATCGTCGGTGCAGGTATTCACCGGAACATCGACCTTGGTTTCAAACTGTGTTTCTTTGGTCGTATTGCTTCCGCAGTCCTTACTAATTGCCTGAAGAATCAGGTTCCAGGTGGTCGGGCTGTATGGCGTCAGGTCGATAACCAGCGGCGAATTGTCGGCAGATTCGAATTTTGCACCGTTCACCGACCAGATGTACGAAACAGCGTTGGTCGAAGTGTTGGTCAAAATCAGTTGGTTGCCCACCTGTTTTGGAGTGAAACTGGCTGTCGGTGCCTGATTGACAGTGACTTTCAGTCCAGATGCAGCACCGTTCAGATTGAAACTGATCTCTCCAACGCCAGCCTTTGCCGGAACGAATACAAATGCGCCGGAAGCATCCCGATCAACACCAGCGCCTTCAATTTTTGATTCGGCACTAGTTGGTGTTACAATAAACGGATAGCTGTTCCGGTCGTTGGAGCAATAGGTCAGCTTATCGAGATTGATTTTGGTGTCTTCAATTTTGAATGCGATTTCGTGTTCAACTGTGCTGTGGCAAACTCCGTTAGGTGCAGTTACGGTGAGCGAAACGGTAACTTTATTCTCCTTGTTTACGGGTAGTTTATAGGTATGTGTCGGATTTTGAACGGTCGATGAATTGTCGTCGCCAAAACTCCATAGGAAAGTACATCCGCTCTCCAGTATCCCGTTGGGTATAAAAGTGATGTTTGTTTGGGTGGTTGGCGATTCAGGAACTGCGAAATCGAATTGAATCCCTCGATAAACGGTCAGTTGTGTTAAGGTAACCTGATCGTTCACGGTAAAATGGATCGGGTTGCCAATCATTTCATTTGGGAACAATTCCGGATCGATCAATAGTTTGACTCCATCGATCGTCACTCCGGCCACAACCGGATCTGATTTGATGATACCATCAGCAGGCGAAACTTCGAAGAGTAGCGGACTGGAGTCGTTTCCCAGACAGAATTCATCCTTCTCGAGACGCAGCGAAACCGGCGGTTTCTGCACGATGAAATTAACCGGAGAACAGTCGGAACAGCACATGTACGGCAGCGAGAAATCGGCCACCACGGTATAATTGGGCAATTCAGGCTGCCTGCGGATAAAGTCAGCCACGTTTATATCAGTCAGTTTAGTGTTGATGTCCAGTAAACTGGTCGCCCGGTCTGTCACCGATAGTTTATTTACCGCCACATCGCGGTTGAATGCCGTTGAAGCTGTCAATACATCTTTGGCAGCGGCCACATCGCGAATTCCAATTACGGGTGGCAGTGTGGTTACCGACTTGTTCAGGTAAACCAAAACAAAAGTTCCGCCCGGCTGAACGCCTGCGAGATGTTCCAGTCCCGGATTGGTTTCAATGAAACTCGAAAGTTGCAGCCTGACCAGAATGTCTTTTTTGCGCTTGTCAACTTCTTCCAGTAAAATCTGGAGTTTTTTTCCTGAACAGCATACATTCGAAAGCTGGTTGATCAGCAATCCCATAAACGCTTTCAGTTCAGTGGATAACTTGGTTGTTTGGTAGGTGGCTTTCATTCGCTTGACCCGAGCACACAAATCATCCATGGTCAGTTTGTAGGCCGAAATCCGGATGACATCCACGTCTATCAGGCGGGTTGGCATTTTCTGCGCGAGAACATGCGTAAGCGCCATCAGTTCAATTGATTGGTCGATAGCAAACGCTTTGATTTCGGGTTCGGCTTTCCAGGCGTCGGTATTCACCAAATCGGCAACCAGGTAATTGGCTTTGGCAATGACGTCGTTTACCGAACCACCAACCGTTTGGTCGAGAGCCACTTTCATCACATTGCCCAGCGTATCGGCCTGAATGGTCAGGTTGTCGGAAATTACATTGCTTTTGGTATAAGTGGTTGCTGTTGAAGCTGCCGCAGCTTGTACGGCTTCCGCTGTTTTAATGTTCAGATTGGTATTGATCGCGAAACGGTTCAGATTGGTAGCCACATCAAGATTGCTGAGCGCACTTCGTCTGAGACCAATGTCTTTGACATTTGTTCCGGGTACTTTGGTGCTGAATCCGGAGAAAAAACTGGCTACTTCGCCCAGAACGCAATCCTGCTCGGCAGTCCAGGCCCGAAGCAACACGTTCAGGTCTTCAAATTCGCACTGGTAATCGTCGATGTTCAGGTTTTCGGTATTGATATTGACCGATAGTGCTTTGACATCGAAAGCCAACCCGTTTTGGGTTTTCAGCGCATCAATATCTTCCAGCGCCTCCTGAAATACTTTGCCCTGATGCCCTTCAATCCGGTAGAAATCGAACCGGTCGGTATTGTAAACCAGCGGATTCTGAATTTGTGGCGCCGGCGATAAGTTTTCGGTGTGGTAGCTTAGATTGGTATTTTGCCGGTTCTTTTCGGTTTTGAAAAAATTCCATGACCTAAGCAAGGCGTCATCGACCGTATAATAAAACGGAATACTCCGGAAACTCAATTCGGGCAGTTTGTTTGACGGGGTGATTTTGATGTCGCCAACCGAGATCTGAAACTGATTGATCAACTTCAGAATCCGGAGGAAAAGGCTTCTGCATTGCTTGATTTTACCGGTTCCGCCATTCAGGATCGGCGATTTGTAAAAACTGTGCCGGTGGTGTTTCACCGCGTTCCCGATTTCGTCCAGATCGCCTAGCATCAAATGTTTCGGGAAAGCATTGATATCGGGGCAGCATTCTTCCCAAAGTTCAGTCAGATGGCATTTCAGTTCGTTGTAGGTGTCCGCGATGTCTTTCACACAGTCGTAGCGGTACTGCACGTTGAACGGAATATTGTAGGCGCTGAACGAGACAAGGCTTTTCAGCCGGATCAGCGCGTTTTTCAAATCATCGTCGGTGGTATTCAGTTTCAAAAGCGAATTGAAATCACCGGCAATCTGCGAAATGCCGTTCGACAGATTGGTAATCAGCGGATCGGCGGTCAATGCGGTGAAGTAAGCGCGTTTCAGTTCATTGTAATTGGCGGTATTGCTCTTGTTCAGGACCACGCGGCGGACGGCCACTTCAGGCAAATTAAAATACGAATCAGTCACATTGTGTTTCGAGTAGATGGAATCAAGACCGGCAATGTAGTCGGCATCGGCCTTCGAAACCAGCAAAACCCGGAGCCGGGCAACCTGCTCAATGCCCTGATTGTCGCAATCAATCGAGGTACACAAATCGGCCTTTTTCTCGTAGGCTTCGAGGTAAAGCAAAACCACTTTATCGGTCAATCCTGAAAGCAGACGATCCGTAAATCGGGAGAACGTCGGGTCTTTAAATTCTGAAAGTGTGGTATCTTTTAAGTCAGCAAGCGCAGTATTTTTAAATCTTGAAACCGCGCCGATATTCAATCCTGAAAGCGAAGCAAGCGGAATCGCTCCTTCGGCGTCGGCTGTCAGAAGTTCCATCATATCGATGGGCATCTCCTTGATTTTCCCGTCGACATTAACCAGCTTTTTGAAGAATTTGTAGTTGGCAAAACTGTCTTCGAACGGTTTGTAATGCGTGTATTCGACCGACGAAAGATCAATGGATTTCAGGCCCGAACCGGCAATGTTTTTCCGGAGTTTGATCAGGTCGCCGTCGGTGGTTACGCCTGCACCCTGACTGATCGTAACCGAAGGTTTTCCCGAATCGAGACTCAGTTCGAACCCGCAGACAATGCCCACTCCGCTCAGGAAAATGCGCGACATGCGGTCCTGATCCTCGAAATAGTTGATGAATTCGTTGAGCTGGTCTTTGGTTAAAACCTGGTTGTCCTCAAAAGTATGATATTGGGTTGTAATCTCTGATAATTTTGTTGCCATAACGTTGTCAATTAAAGGTTTCCAATGTAGGTTCTGCCAAGAATAATTCTGCCTTTTAACGAATCGGTTTCATCGTCGCAATCGATTAATCTACCGGTCGGATATATGGTATTTAATTCACTTAAAATCTGGTTCAGCGTTTTGAGCTTCTGGCTTAAATCAGGAGCGGAACTGGTTTTGGCCAGCAAAAATTCCTTCCACGCTTTTTCGAACTGAAGCATTTCGTTTTCAGGATCGGGAACTTCGTTTTTGCGGTAGCCCACCCAGCAAATACGCGCCAGGATATGCGCCGGAATTTCTTTCCGGATCAGTTCTTCCATAAAATTCCGGAAGTCAGGATTGGCAAACCGGTAGGTCCAGCCCGGAAGTACCACCGAAATGCGGTACGAATACGGGTCGACCGGCTGGCAACTGGTGCAGTTGTCGGTGCAAATGGGCATAAACTCGTCCAGCGGAGTGTCTGTTTCTGAAATTTCGGGCCGAAGTAAAATGTGCTCGACCAGGAACATGCCTTCTTCCGAGAAAATCATGGTCATAAATTCGATGATTTCCAGGATGGCTTTTTTCAGTTCTTCCTGCGTGTCGTAATAGGTAAACTGCCGGGCGATAATCCGCTTTGTGCTGTTGGCCGGGGCTTCCAGATTGATAATGTCGAATGAATATTTTCCTGAATCGGCCAGTTGAATCTCGAAATTGCCGGTTTCAGATTCATCAGGAATGAACTTTTTGAATGCCTTTTTAATTGTTTCCGGAGACGTTTCGATGATTTTGACGACTGCCAGATACATTTCGTCTTCGGCCAGTAACGGATGCACATAATTTTCGGTAGCCGACAAAATGATTTCGTTGGCTTCATTCCGGATTCTCCAGCGGTAAACTTTGTTGCCGTCCGAATCAATCAAATCGTAAATTTCGACGAACGAAGCGGATAAGTTTCGCCGGAAAAAATTCTTCATTCCTGAAAGCCGGGCAATCCGTTTTTCGACTCCGGACACATTTCCGGTATCCCAGATTTCGCTTGCCGGTTGCTTGTAATAGTTGAATGCGCTTCCACGCTGGCGGCTGGTAATGTCGTAATCTTTCAGGAAATTCTCCTTCGAATGGAGGATAGCTTCGCTGGCATAATCGCCGTAGAGCTGCTTCATCAGGAAAGTATAGTCGCTGAATTTTTCGGCAAAACGGGCAATCAAATGGTCGAGCAGCCGGTTCTTGCGTTCAATGTTGTGGTCGAGCTCAGCAAAAAGCAGGTCGCTCAAATCGCCCGGCTGGTCGGTCGGATAATCCGAAACCAGTTCGCTGAAATCGGTCAGGTCGCTGACAGCCTGCGTAAAATAGGTTTTTTTCAGGCGGTTGTCGACCGAAAGCAAATCTTTCACTTTTTCGAGGTGCGCGAAATAGCTGGCCAGAATCTGGTCGAAGAACAACAGATAACCTTTCAGTTGGCGCGCCTGCGATTTTCGGGCAGTCCCAACCTGCGACGACAGTCCGTTCAGGCCAATTCCGTAGGTATCCGGAAAATCGTTCTGGATGGTGGTGGTTTCCCGCGTATTCATATAAGTTCCTGAAGGAATGGCAATTTCCATGTCGAGGCTCACCAAAGCCTGCCCTGCTTTTTCAGCCTGTTCCAGATCGTCGAGGTATTTTTCGACTTTCTTTTGATTGATATTCACCGGCAAAACGCCCTTGTAATAGCTGTAGGCGCTGTCTGTGCATCGAACCGGTTTTTTGCCCGGTTCAACGCAAATCAGCCAGCTATCGGTTTCGTCGGTTGGATTTTTACAATTGTTAATTGAAATATCTTTGATGAAGTTGACGCCTTCGACGTTCATAATCAGTTGCATGATGTCGGACAGGCGGACTTCGGTGCGCAAACCTGCAGCTTCCAGTTCTTTCGGGTCGATAAACCCACTGGCCAGCAGCGGCCCTTCAAAAATCTGGTCCGAAGTATATCCTTTGTCGAACATTTGCTTCAGGGAATAAAATCGGAGCGAGGGCGAAAAATAGTTGTCAATTGCACGCAGAACTTTGGCATGGACCAGTTCTTCGTCGGCTTCGGGAAGCACATCGATGCTGGCGCAAACCGAAATCGGGTGGACTTCTACTTTGGTAATTTCAGCCAGATCTTCACAAAGATTGCGGTTGGCGTGGAAACGTTCGGTAATGAGCGCTTTTATGCGGTCGTATTCTTTGGCTTTCAGCTCGTCGGTCGGGAAAAGATCTTCATCCAGTTCATCAAAATCAACCGTAATGGAAAATAAACCCTGAAGATTGAAATCGCCGGTGAGTTTGGCCAGTAACTTCGGATTGTAAGCCAGCTTGTCGTTTTTGCAATCGAGGTAAACGGTTTGCTCATAAGGCTTGAGCCAGCAGTTTTTCACGCCTTCAATATCGATGAAAAGCTTCCGGTAATCGTTTTCAGTGACCGGCATCGAAGGCAAAATCTGGGTTGCCCTGAAGAACTGATCCGAGATTTTCTGCGCGGTTTTGTCTTCCGGAGCCAGGATGTTTTCGAGCGGCATTTCCATCCGCATGCCCAGATCGGTGAGGGCATAACACAACACCTCGAGTATGGTCACACCCGGATCGTGCGTGTTGTAATCGGTCCACAGATTACCCGAAAGCTTTTCGATATATTCCAGTCCTTTCTTCCGCAGGTACGAAAAGTCCAGATCGTCTTTCGTCTCTACTTGCTTCGGAATGCTGGTATTTGTGCCTAAGTCTGACATTTTTCTACAGTTTCAGTGATTACTTTACAACTTTTGGTTGTGATACTCAAATTGTGCTGTTTGGCCGAAACCAAGATGGCTTTGGGGCTCGACGGCGTGACGCTGGTGAGGCTGACTTCGCCGCCTTTGACCAGTTTCACATTTTCCACATAATCGACATAGTTCAGCTTTTCGATGTAAGTGATCACCAGGCTTCGGTGCAAAGTGACGCCAAACTGAATGTCGGCGGTATTTTCAAAAGCCCACGGCGAAAGGAAACGCGTGATGTCATCGTTTAAAACCCGCAGGTAATAACTTTCGTCGAAGCCGAACTTGAATTTGACTTTCAGGTCGACGGTCACTTCCTCGTAATCGGGATTGATCACCTGGGCTTTGACATGCAGCGAGTTCAAGCGGCTGACATGATCCTGAACGGCGTTCAGCGTGGCCTTGCTGACACGTGGCTGGTAAATGTCGAACACATTTTTGTTGACAATGTCCGGAATGACCACCAGCAGCACATTCCCGGGCGCCAAAAACGAAGTTTCGGAACTGTGGTTCAGGCATTTTACCTTGTGAATGGCCGGGAATTCCTGAAGGATGATGTGTTCGTAATCCCACAGCGCGATGGCGCGGTTTTTATGCCGCAACCGCTCGCTCACCCTCCGGTAATAGGCTTCGTCCGACTCGACGGGCTGGCCTCCAAACGAGTTGAAGGGCTGCGAAACGCTTTTGACCGTCGCCAGCCGTTCGATCATTTTCGAAATGGTTTTGGCCTGAAGTCCTTTTTCGAGGTGCGACAGATCGTTGCCATTGTTCGTAAATTCAGCCTCAACGGCCTGTGCCAGAATGTCAATGGTTTTGCAAACGGCATCGTAAGTTTTATGGATTTTGGCTTTTACCCAGACCAAATTTTCGGGCAGCCTGGTGTTGTTGGTTGTGGCTTCTTTCGGTACCGAAAATTTCACGATCCCCGATTTCAGGAAATTGTCGGTTTCGTTCGAAATCAGGTCGTTCGATTCGAGGCTTTTCCATTCGTTCTGGCAAAGCACCGACCATTCCACTTTCTGCTTTCCGGTAAACGAATCGGCCAGCGGATTTTCACTTCCTTCGAGAACCTGTACCAACACAGAAACCTGTTGCAGGTTTTTGGCATTTTCGAGCCCGATATACAATTCACCGCCTTTGCAGTAGGTTGGAACCAGATTCAGGTTCTGGTTTTCGGTAGCTAAAAACCCAACGCTAGCCTTTAAATACGGATGCTCTTCCGACTGGCCAAACGGTTGTTCGTGGAAAACACGGATCGGGTTGTCGCTGTAATTTTGAGTGGTATTTCCAATGATGGCGCTGGTTTGCGCGGTATAATCCAGACTGAGGTTTTCAGCCATTGGCGTGTACGGCTCGTTCGGAATCAGCGCCCCTTTTTCCTGACTGCTGAAAGCCAGTGCGTAAATCCGTGGAAAAAGTTCGTGCAAAAACGACTGGCTCAGCGACAAGCGGATCGGCCCGTTTTTGTCAGCTTCGTAGCCCGAATTGGTTACCGAAAAATTGGTCTGATACAAATCGCCATCTTTGGTAAACAAAGTCAGGTTATTGATGGCCAGTTCCCATTCTTCCTTGTTCCGCACTTCAACGTCGGCGGTGAAATAGCTGTCGTCGGGCACAATCAGTCCCAGTTCGTTGAAAATGAAAATTTTTGATACCGCTTCGGAAATCAAATCGGTGGCCGCCACTTTTTCCTGAATCTGGCTGGAAACTTTGGTTTGCGCCACTTCTGCCTGAATCGCAGAAAAGTCACCCATTTCATTCAGGAAAACCGTTGGTGTCACTTTGTAGCGGTAACTTTCGCGATAAGCATAATAGAGTTCTTTGAAACTATCGGGCGTGTTTTTCCAGTCGATGGACACGGCCATATTTTTCCAGTCTTTTTTGAAAAGCTCCGGATAGTTGATGTAGAAATTCGATTTCTTAACAGGTTGCGTCCCAAACGGGTAAAATGGCTTGGCGGCATTCAGCGTGCCAATATCGCTTTCGAGCAACAGGCTTTTTACGCCTCTGACGTCGATGTTTACGGTAATATTTTTAACTGGTTTTTCAACGATATTCCGGTACAACGAATGCCCTTCGGTGTTTCCGGTTTTGATCAGCATCCGGCAAACTGGCAGTGCGGTCGAAAAATGCTCACCCAAAACAGCGGGATTGTATCCAACAACCGCCTTCTCATCTTTCGGAACCTGAAAAGCCAGTTTCAGTATTTTATGGGTGGAGTCGAGGCCGGTCGTGAAAATGACCTTTCCATCGGGATCGCTGATTTGTTGCTGCAACTGGAATGGACCCAGCCACTTCTTCTCGCCGCTGCACGATATTTCGATGTTGTCGCGAAGCTGATTGAATGCAATCGCATCCAGCGCCGCCGAAAATTCGACGGTGAGCTGAATGTTGCGCTCGCCTTCCTGAAGTTCCAGAATTTCGGCTGAAATGGCAAAACCGAGACGGGCGTCAGCCAGTTCAGGGTAGGTGGGTTCCTTTCCTGAAGCTTTCAGTTCCGCTTTATCTTCGTAATAACCAAACGGCCACCACTTGATTTCACCGCCAGGGAATGCCGTTCCGGCGCCATCGTACGAATTGGCCACGCCAGCAGCTTTTATCTTGCTGTGCCCGTGGTCGTTGTACACGCTTTTAAGCTGACTGACCTTGATCTGGTTTGCAATCAGCTCTTCCGAAGTCTGGTAGATCCGTTTTTTGCCAATCGCATCTTTGCCGCCGTCGAGTTCGGTGCCTTCTGCAATTCTGGCATCCAAAACGTTCTTGGCCAACTCGAAAATAAGGTGAACCTGATCGGGCGTTGCAGGTAGTTTCTGGATGTCGAGAATCTGGCTGTAATAAAAATCGAGGTGCTTTTTGGTCAGCCGGTTAAACCGGTTTTGGCTTGTTTCCAGCAGTTTGATGAAACTGATGAACAGCGCCAGGTGCGGGGTAATGTTCTGACTTTCCGGAGAATTTACATTATCATCGAGATCGAAAGCTTTCAGAAAATCTTCGAGTCCTTTATCAGGAGTGAAAAAATCCTGCCAGTTTCCGGAGCGGTTCTGATAATCGTCGGTGTCGAAGTAATTGACATGCTCCGCGAACCGGTGTGCAAACTGCATCCAGTCGTTTAAACTGAATTCGTTCAGCTTAAAGTAGTCAGGACTCAGCGCATCGATCAGCCGCTGCTGCTGTTCGGTTCCTTCTCTTTTGATTAATATGTCTTTGCCACAGTTAGCCATAGTTTCGTAGGTTACAATTCGTTTCCTTCTGCTTTATAAAACGGGTAAACCATGTTTTTTCTCGAATTGGTTGCACGGACAGTGTAATCGAGATTAATGAGCAATACACCTTCCAGTTCGTCCGTCGGGTCAATGGCTATTTTGTTGAGATCGATCCGCGGTTCGTAATACAGAATGGCCGTTTTAATCAGGTCGATCACAAATGTTTTCAGGGTTAAAGTGAGCGGCTTAAAAAGCAGCTCATCAAGGTTGCAGCCGTAATCCGGAACCATCACCCGTTCGCCCAAACGCGTTGACAGCAGTATTTCGAGACTGCTTTTGATGTCGGCCTCGTCTTCCAGCATGTTTACAGCTTTGGTGGCCCGGTTAAATTCGGGAGGAAATCCCCAGCCACGGCCTAAAAATGATTTGCTTGTATCCATAATTTTAACCTCCAATCATTACTGTAGGGCATCCCGCCACAATTACTCCGCCATGCGCCATTGAATCGCCCATCCGGGCTGCCGGCATTCCGCCAATCAGAACAGATGCCGAACCCATCGCGATGGTGTCGGGCGGTCCGACGCAAACTGCCATGTCGCCAACACGGGCAGCCGGCATTCCACCGATCAGAACAGTGGGCGCTCCCGGCGGTAAAATCGGTCCTCCAACATGTGGAACCGGTCCGGGATTAACCATCGGACAAGTGTGAAAATCGGTTATTCGTGCGGCTGGTGGCATGGTTTTGATTTACTATTTGATTATTGACTATTTACGATTTCGCTGTGCGTCTCAGTTGGTTATTTCTTATTCGATGTTTCTTATTTCTGCTATTCTTTGTTTCTCCATTCCTTCCGAAAGAATGTTTTCGCTTTGTTCCGCGCTTTCCCGCGGACGGGTTTTTTCTCTTTTCTTTTCCCCGGGGTTTCACCCCGGGTTATTGATATTTTGCCCTTTCAGGGCAAGGACAATCGCATATTGCTGTTCTAGCTTTCCCCCCATTTGGACTTCCTTCGGACTTCGGTCTTCATACTTCCGGCTTTTTCTGTCAACTGCGACTGAACACTGCGACTTTTCCTTTCTCCTTTCTCCGGACTTCCGTCTCCTTTTAATTTATCTGCACCAGCGAGCCTTGTATTTTGGCGATGGCGCCGGTTGATAGTTCGGCACCTGCGCTGCCAGAGGCTTTAAATTGCGCGTTGGCGGTTATCGTAACATTCATGCCATCAATTTTTACATCGCCGGTGGCTTTGATGGTGATGTCCTTCGGGCTTTCAAGTGCAATTCCGGCAGAATCCATCGTGATTTTGTTCGAGAAATCGTCTTCAATCATAATGATACCGGCATCTTCATCGACCGTAATTTTTTTGCCTTTGGGAGTTTCCAATATCACCGACTTTTTATCGTCGTTGAAAATGAATTTCATTTTGCTGCGTGTGGTAAAACCCTTTTCGTGGTTAACGTCGGCAGCGGTGAGCGGTGCGGGTTTCGCGCTACTGTTCATCATTCCCAGAACCACCGGATGATCTGGATCGCCGTTGATAAAGCCGACAATCACTTCATCGCCGATTTCAGGAAGAAAAAATGAACCGCGCTCTTTTCCGGCATCGAGTGTTGATACCCGTGCCCAGATTCCCTGCTCGCTGCCTGAAATGATAGGCATTCGAACCAGGATTCGGTTTTCGCCATCCGGATCGTTTTCGAGCTGGGTCACAATTCCGATTTGCAAACCTTGCACAGCTGCCAGCAAACCGGCCGCGGGCTGATCGTTGATTTCAACGGTTTCGGAAAACCAGTTGGGATCGATTCCGAATTGGGCATCTACCGTCCAGTTGCCTTCGGCGATTTGGTGGCGAATGGCTGAAACGTAAACGTTGCCGTTAAACCGGTCGCCAACACCTTCGAGTTTCAGCGTAGTATTTGGTTTTACTGCCGGAATTCCCTGAAATTTAACCCTTCCGCGGATTTTCGAAAATTGGTTGAACAGCGTTTTGGCATCAGCCCAGGCCTGCAAAGCAACGTCAGGGGTGGCAGCGCCGTTTTTCAGTTCCAGGTTCGAAAGTCCAATCACGGCAGCCAGATCATCGTACGAAACATTTCCGTTTGAACTCACCGCCGGGTTGCTGGCTTCCATTTCCAGAACGGTCTGATCAGCGGCATTCCAGCCATACGAAGTCACTTTCTGGAACTGGTTGCGGGCATCCATCTCAGCATCAAAATCGAGCATGGTGGCGCCGTATGAAACAGTCTCTACTTCGCTGTGACCTGCATCTGGTTTTTTTACCGAGATTTTTCCATCGTCAACCAGCAGTACTTTTCCGTTGGCCTGTGCGCGGATTACGCAAAAATCCCAGTCGGAAACATTGTATTGAACCAGTTCCTTGTGCTGAACGCTGGTCGTTTCAACATCTTTATCCATGCCATAAGTCCCAATGATTTCTTCCAGAATGTCGCTGTCTTTGCTGTCGTAGAAATATTTGCTCTTTCTGCCAATGGTCATTTTAACGGCTTTGTCCTTGCACTCCACAATCAGGAACGATTGACTGGCCCTGATTTTCAGGCTGTGTTTGATCACAATGCCTTTGAAAATCGTTTCCTCATCGGAATGGTAACCGGCTTTGATTTCGATTTCCTTTCCGGGTAAAAACAAATCCTGGTTACTCAGCTCAAATTTCTGTGATGAAGGATTGCCATCGAGCAAAGTGATCTGCGCCATCGGAATGCGGTTGATCTCCTTTTCCACCACAATATTCATGACCGAATAGGCATGGGAAAGTTCGGCCCCATCAATCAAGATTTTGACGGTGACCAGATCGGACGGCTGCGAAGTTTGTATGACTCGTTGAGGCATGGGTTACGATGTTTTTTGGATGGGCGGAAAGAAAATTTTGCTTCCCACCGTCAGTTTTCTGAAATTCGTGATGTTGTTGGCTTTGGCCACTTCAAGGTAATATTTGGAATCGCCGTAAATGCGGAAGGTCATCAAAGGCAGCTTGTCGCCTTCTTTTACCGTCCGGATGTGGGTTAAATCCGGAGAACTGTTGTTTTCCATGGCAACCCGGAGGTTGTCTTCAACAAATCCCTTGAATTTGGCGCTTGCAGTGGCCCGGAGCGGTGTTCCGTCTGATTTGAACAGCTTGTACGTGATGTCCATTTCGGTGAGCGTTCCCTTGAAGAGGAGCGTTCCCCACGAAATAATCAGGTAGTTTGGCTTGTGTTCGTCGCCATTGTAGTCGAAAACTACTTTCTTGAACTTTTCGATGTCGTCGATAATGCCGCCACCTTCGTCCTTGAATGTTTTATCATCAGAAGTTCCCGGAGCACCGTAATCAGTGATTACTCCGGTCCGGTCGAACACAAATTCAAGGCTCAGGTCTTCAGGCAAAATTTTGTTGAATTTTGGCGATGATTTGCTTGTGCCTGAAGCCTGATCATTTTTCGATTCAATTTTATACTTGAACGAATATTTATCAGGGTTCAGCAGCGATTTGAATTCACCATCGCCAACCTCATTCGAAAATTTCGCGTCCTTGTAAGCTTTTATTTTTAGTTTAATCAGTTCGCCGCTCATTTTACCTTTCCTGTTTTTTCGATAAAATTTCCAAAACCTGTTCAACACAAGCTGCAATGATCACATCTTTTTCTTCCTGACGATTTGTTTCAGGACTGGAAGATTGAGCCTGGTCGGCCACCGTGATTTTGACAATCAATTCTTTGATCTCAATAGGCATTTTACTGAATATTAAAGTAGTTGTAAGCCAGTTCAATCGATTCAATTGCCAGTTGACTTTTCTCAGCATTAAACTCCGAAACCGACCATTTGAGCGGGTAGGCATGCACCACATTCCAGGTCATCAAAGGTTCATGGTTTTCATTCAGCAGACTGATGGTGATGTTGGTCGGCTTGATGTCGAAATCTTCGAGCGCCTCCCTGCACCATTTGGTCAGTGCCGAATCAACGCGGATTCCACGCTTTAAAACCAGGTTTGGATATCGCGTTGAAACAGGCAATTTATGTTTGAACCGATTTTCTCCTCCTTCGGCAATTTGCTCTGTTTCTAGCTCAACATTTAAGCCCGAAACCGACTGAAACTGATATTCGCCACTCATGTTGGCAAATTCAACTTTAAAATGAAATCCCAAAGGAGGATAGTAATTGCTCATCGTTATTCATTTTGAATGGTTAACCCTTCGTGCACGATTTCCATCGATTCGATAGCCACCTCGTTGCCGTCGGCTTTCAGGTCGGTTGACTGGATTTTGGTTGGCCAAGCGCTCTTCACTTTCCAGGTAACCACCGGTTCGTGATCTTCATTGAGCAGACTAATGGTAATGTCGCGGCGTTCGATGGTATTTAATTTTACTGTATTCCACCAGGCAAAATATTCATTATCAGACTTAAATGTTCCTCTTTTTAAGGTGATGTTGCTAAATTTCTGCATGCCCGGCATTTTTATTTTTGAATACTCCGGACTATTACCTTCGCGGTATTCAACGATTTCAGTTTCCACATCCAATCCGGAAACTTCGGTAAATCCTATTTTTGTTCCACCCCATTCAACCTGAAAATGGAACTTGACCAATGGGTAATTTGCTGCCATGATTATATTTTTTAAGATTGATTACTGATTAAGCTTCCTGTAATTTGTGTGAGAACTTCAGCACGATGAATTCAGCCGGGCGAACGACTGCCATGCCGATTTCGATGTGCATGTATCCGTTCAGGATATCTTCGGCTGTCATGGTTTGACCCAGTCCAACCCGCACATAAAAGGCCTGTTCGGGTTTTGCTCCGGCCAGTGCACCAGCTCTCCATTGAAGAATCAGGAAGTTTTCGATCATGGCGCGTACTTTCACCCAGGTATTGGCATCATTGGGCTCGAACACAAATTGCGAAGTTGCTTTTTTGACCGATTCTTCAACCATGTTAAAGAAGCGGCGGACAGGAACATAGCGCCATTCGTTGTCGTTTCCGGCCAGCGTACGAGCACCCCAAACCAGGATTCCCTTGCCGGTAAATGCGCGGATCGCGTTGATTGACTTTCCGGCGGTGGTGTCCACATTCAGGCTTTCCTGGCCTTCATTGGTAATTTTTACGGAAAGGTTGGTCACATAATTCAGGCTCACATTGGCCGGAGCTTTCCAGACTCCGCGGTCTTTGTCAACCCGGGCATAAACGCCTGCGATGGCCGAACTTGGTGGTAATTCGAGCGGAAGATTTCCGATTGCAGTCAGTATTTTATTGTAGGTCGAATTATCCACAGCCGCCACATCGCTTAATTTTCGTCCGTTGAGGGCGCCGTTGTTTTTGTCTTTGCCTTCCACTTTTTTAATTTCGGTACCAACGGCGGTTAGATTGGCGCCCACATTGGCAAATGCATTCACAGTTGATACAATGGCTGTCTGTGTGTTTAGCGGAGTGTACGTTTCAAGTTTCTTCAGTTCGCCGTCGAAGTTCACCGCATTCACGTTCAGGATATTTTTCACCTTGACATCGGTATTGGCTGCCTGCATTTTGGAATACAAATCGTGAAGATTGGCGGTTACTTCGTCAATTTTTCCGGCGCCCGTAAAATCGGCGTTGAAAGTGACCAGTGCCGCTTTGATGCTGGTGGCGATCACCGGATTTTCATCCTGAATGGTTGTTGCTGCCGCAGTTGCTTCGGCATTCAGTTTAGCCTTGAAGTCTGCCAGTTTATCCAGTGAAGCCAGCAAAGTCTCAACCAGTGTGAGGAATGCAGTTTTCTTTGTGTCGTCGGTCGCAAAAGCCCCTCCCAAATCGAATCCGGCCACGCTGTCGTACATTTTAAACAGCACATTACTGACATCACCGGCAATGTTTCCCGGAGTGGTTGTCAAATCGACCAGCTTTTTAACGGTGGCAGGCATCCCGGTACCCAGATTTTCAATGGCCTCCAGGTTTTTCTTGATGGTTTCGTAGGCTTCGGCGCTATATGAATAATGCGCTATGGTGATATCTTTCGGGTTATACTGGTAATCGAGAATGGTTTTCAGGAACGGATAATAAGCCGCACCATATTTAATTGTGTCTTTGTCGGATAAAATGAAGTTTCTCAGATCATCAATATTCGAATCGGTCGGACTACTTGAATCGTAACTCAGAGTGTCGATGATGGTAAAGCGGTCCTGCAATTTGTTGCACTGGGCGAGCGCGTCGTTGTATAATCCGTAGAATTCAGAAGCCGTTGACAAGGCTGTGGCGTCCGGGAAGACAATTAAGGTCACTTCGTCCACTTTTTCAACTGCATTTAGCCCGGTCTTGAAATCGTTGTAATTATTGATTGATGTAACCTGTGTATCAGCTGCATCGAGGTCGGCACCGTAACGGCCCACCGAAACAATGTAGCATGGCCCGCCGCCATTGGCAAAATACATTTGCATGGAATAATACATCAGGAAAGGCTCGCGTGCCGAAGGCTGATCGACCACGATGGCGCGGCTGCTGGTGCCGTTTACAAGCGTATCGTTGATGGTTACGCTGATGGTCTTTTCGGGCTTGGCAAATCCAAACCAGGTTTCATATTCAAGCATGGAAGTAATCCGGGTAGGAACTCCTTTCAGGTCACCTTTTATTTTATTGGTCGCCTTTTCGGTGTAGCCAATAAAAGCAGGTATAGCAGTTTCAACTTGTGCTACCGAAGGAGGGAATTTTGCTATTTCCTCGACGTAAACACCTGGTGTTTTGTAAGCTGTTGCCATAATCTTGTGTTTTAGTTTTACATGTATATTTCAGAATAGTATTTTGTATTTAGCGTATTAGGTTTTATGAGCTTTGTGTCAGGATTGGGCAAGTCTTTTCCTCCCAGGCCCAACGAAATAAATCCTTTTTGAGTGAGTGGCAGTTCCGATTTTGAAATCAAAACATTGGGGTCGGCGCCTTCCTTTTTTACAGCGTCATTGTTTTTTACTTTGGGATCTTTCCTGAAAATGTAACGCCAAATCGTTTTCCGGTTGTTGAAAACCAATTCAAATGTTTTTGGCGGATCAGCAATTTTTCCATCCGGAGCAATGATATTCAGTGCCGGAATATTCGCTTTCATGTGCAACCTGATCAGTCCGAACAGATTCATTTTTTCGGCGGAACTTAGGCTCTTTTTTACAGCAGCGGCACTTTCCTGAGTCAGTGCAAAGGTTTCATTAATGCTGAAATGATCGCCAGACTTGTTGATCAGCGGAAATGTCGGCGCTTCGGTTGACAGCCGCCTGTTCGAAAAATAACTGGTTTTACCCAGGTTGGCTGGTTTCAGATCGGTATAGTTGTAAAATGTCGGATCTTTAATTTGTATCAAAAAAGAAAGACTCAAATCATCAGGCAGCGGAATAAACGGGAAAGTGTTGTCGTCGCTGTGGACTTTTGTCCAGACTGCAAATCCTGAATTTGTATTTTTAAAAACAAGGTTGTACCCTTTCAACTGTTCCTGGGTTTCGCGAGTGGGGGCGATGCTTAAAAATGCATTCAGGTCGTATCCGTCCAGGTGCTTCTCCGTATCGGCGGCATTCATCGAAAAGAACGTTTTCAACCCGTTATTCAGGAAAAACAGGTGGAGGACATCGACTTTAAAAAGCGGTTTATATTGAATGCTGAAGCTCATTGGTTGATGTCGTTTAAGTCGCCGCCGATGTGGGTAATCACTCCGGAAGCAGCAAGTTTGATGTCTTGTTCAATTTCAATAAGTTGTATTTTATAAATGACTGAAGGGAGCTGGCGGCCACCCAAAGTTCCCCACACGTAATTCAGTTCTTCTAAACTCAGGGTATACAATTCCAGGTTGAATTTGAAATAATCGAGCACGTCGAAAGCAACATTCGTTCTGTTGTAAACCGTATTGGTTGAGGTAAATACCTTTTTCCCCTGAAAAAACTGAATGGTTTTCGAAATGCACCGCAGCGATTTGTCATATTTGTCGCAATTCGCGCTGATTAAAAGATAAAGATTGAGGTGCACCGGAGGGTTTTTATATTCGGTCGTTCCATTCTTTACCTTGAAATTGGGTAGGTTTTTCAGTGCCGGTTCCTCTTCAAGATTTAAAAGGGTAAGCACAACTTTTCCTTTAAGATTTTCAGCATTTTCATCGGCCGATTCAAGCAGACCGATATTTTCCAGGACCACAAGATTGTTTAGTCCGGCATCCGACAAATATTTGTCCAGTTGTTCACTGATAATTTGTAACGCTTCGTAAATCATGGTAATAAATTGTTTGTTGCACTTGAGTGAAATCGTTCAACAAAGACTTACCTGAAATGTGGTTTTTTGAGAGCGTCATGCACTGTTTGCGGTTTTGGGTACCGTTGAAACAGTGTTCCAGGATATTTTCAAAAAGTTCGGAAAAATAAAAGACTTTAAACTCTTCTATTTCAACGATTTAAGCATCAAAATCGCCTAAATAAGCACGTAAAGTACTAGTTTTCAATGTATCTATTCTGAAATTAACGAATTGGTAACCCTTCTTTTTTTAAATTTTTATAGTGTTTTTTAAATTTGTTTTTTGTATATTATAGAGCAAAATATCTCCGCAGACAAGAAAAAAGTGGGGTTATTTGGAAACATATCAAATAATCTATATATGTTGTTTTGACCTGATTATTGTTTTATATTTGCCGCACAAATTTGAGTACAATGAATACAAGTGAAATAACTGGAAGATACACTGCACTTGCCAACGACACCTGTT
>JAHEYT010000037.1:10849-107551 GCA_023251455.1 Bacteroidota bacterium | reverse complement strand
GGAAAATTTTTCCGTTTCGGCAGGTGCAATGACCAACTGGATTTCGGATCTCGGTTTTGGCTGGAACATTTATCCCGGAATCGATGCTTCATATTCGTTGACCGATCATTTCAAAGTATACGGGTCGGCCAATTCAACACTTCGAATGCCAACTTTTACCGATTTATTTTACAACGGCCCAACCAACATTGGGAATCCCGATCTTAAACCGGAAAAATCAGTGACTTATGAGGGTGGAATCAAGCTCTCATCTATCGGTTTTTCAGGACATGTCAATTTATATCACAGAAGAGGTAAAGACTTAATTGATTGGGTTCGTGAAAATGAAACAGACAAATGGCAAACAAAAAATCTAACCCGGATAAATTCAATCGGATTTGAACTCAGCGGAAATTTCATTCCTGAAAAGATTTGGAGAAAAGATATTTTCATCACCAAGCTGGGTCTTAATTATTCGTACAGCAAATTAGATAAAGGAGGAAACGACTTTTTCTCGAATTATGTACTCGACAACCTGAAACATAAGCTGGACGTCGAAATAAACCACAAAATATGGGGCAAACTAAAAGGCTCATGGCGTTTAAGTTATCAGGACAGAAACGGAATGCGAACCCAAACCGAGTCGTACCAGCCTTTCTGGCTAGTCAATGCCCGTATTATGTGGAAGACTCCATCGACCGAAATATATGCTATGGCATCAAACCTATTCGATACCAAATATTTCGATTTAGGAACTGTTGAGCAACCTGGTCGATGGATCAGTTTCGGAATCAGTCATCAAATCGACTTTAAATAAAACTGACTCCTGGTAAATCCGGGAGTTGTTTTTTACTTCGGGGAAAATATTAACTTCGCAAACTGAAAAAATTTAAAAACGTATGTTAAAAGGAATATTATCGATCAGTGGTCAACCCGGATTATTTAAGTTGGTGACCGAAACAAAAAACAGCATTATTGTTGAATCTTTGTTAACCGGCAAACGCATTCCTGCCTATTCAACGTCCAAAATCAGCACACTGTCTGACATCTCTATCTTTACCGAAACGGGAGAAATCTTACTTACCGAATTATTCGTTCGGGTTAAGAAGAGCGGAAAACTGATTTCACCAAAAGTATCAACCGATGAGATAAAAGCTTTTTTTGGAGAAGTTTTACCAGAATATGACAAGGATCGGGTTTATGTTTCTGACATGAGAAAGATTCTGCAATGGTATCAGTTACTCAGCGACAAGAACCTGCTGATAGAACCCGAAGAAGAAATAAAATCAGAAGAATAAAACAAAGAACCGCATCAAAACTGCGGTTCTTTGTTTTTAGAATAACCTCAATTGACCGGGAGGTTGTTTCGTTTCCTTTTGAGACTTCCTTTCGAGTATAATTTCAAAGAGTTTTGTCGTAGCTAATGCATCACCAGCTGCCCGATGTCGTCCATTAATAGAAATACCCAGTTCGTCACAAATTTTTCCTAACGAATAAGATTTATGTCCGGGTAAAAATTTACGTCCCATACGAACAGTACACATCGTTTTTCGTTGATAATCATACCCCAAACGTTTAAATTCTTCCTGAATAAACCGATAGTCGAAACTTACATTGTGCGCGACAAATATTTTATCCTGAGTGATTTCAACAATTCGACGGGCGACTTCATAAAACTTAGGTGCATTGCTGACCATTTCATTATCAATACCTGTGAGGCTTGTAATAAAGCCTGGAATATAACATTCCGGATTAATCAGGCTCGAAAACGAATCGGTTATTTGAAACCCGTCATGTATAAAAATGGCAATCTCCGTGATTTTCCCTTTAGCAGCCGACTGTCCTGTTGTTTCTATGTCAATTATGGCGTACAATCTGTTATTATTTTTGGTAAAAATACAATTATTGAACACCCTAAATATACTTTTGACAAAAAATTGAATCGTCTAATTCTTACAAGAAATTCTAGAAACAAATAATACATTCCATTTCTTTGAAATTATTGTTACTTTTAAGGTAGGGTATTTTTCATCTTATGACTATAGATTATATAGATAATAAGCCAAGGAAAGGCAATAAGAAATAAGAAAATCCTCACAAATGGAATAAGAAATATATTCATCATCATAACAAAACAATATTATTTAGCTGTTGTTTTACTATAACATCCAATAATTAAATAGATTTTTTTATATTTAAGAAACAAAAAAAACACAATCATGAAAAAATTTCTACTTCTATCATTATTAATAGCGTTTACAGCTATTACAAATGCTCAGACTGTTGATAAAAAATGGGGAATTGGTGCCGGAGTTGGCGCTTATGGGACACTCAATAAATCGGGTGTTGGTTTTATGCCAGAATTGTATTTAAGCAGATATCTAAGTCCACGGCTCGATTTGATGCTTAAAGGAGACTTGGGTCTCTTTAATTCCAAATTGACAAGCGATCTGGATATTGCAAATGCCTTTCTTAATCTGAGATTAAAATTAAACAACGAAAGTAAAAAATTTCGTCCCTATTTATTTGCCGGACCAGGATTATTGGCTGATAATTCTGAATCGGGACTAAACTTTAACATAGGTGCCGGTGACAAATATTACGTTAGCCCAGCCACAGCATTATATATGGAAGTTGGCTACATAAACGGAATAGAAACAACAAATGTTGGCAAAAAAATTAGAGATAATTTCTGGAAAGCTACTGTGGGCGTGGAGTTTGATTTTGGAAAAACTCCGGACTCTGATATGGATGGTGTTTCAGACAACAAAGATAAATGCCCTAATACTCCTGCCGGCGTTGCTGTTGATGCCAATGGTTGTCCAATTGATACTGACGGCGATGGTGTTGCCGATTATATTGACGATTGCCCAACCGTTGCCGGATTAACTTCATTGAAAGGTTGTCCTGATGCTGATGGTGATGGAGTAGCTGATAAAGACGACAAATGCCCTGACACACCCAAAGGAGTGAAAGTTGATGCAAAAGGTTGTCCGGTTGATACAGATGGCGACGGTGTTGCTGATTATCTGGACAAATGTCCGGACACACCCAAAGGTATAAAAGTTGATGAAAAAGGATGTCCAATTGATACCGATGGCGATGGTGTTGCTGATGACGCGGACAAATGCCCAACGGTTGCAGGACCAAAAGAAAATAACGGTTGCCCAATAGAAAAAACTGCTGAAGAAATTGAAGCTGAAAAAATGAAAGTTGAACCAGTTTATTTTGATACAAATAAATCAACCTTCTCTGCCCAGGAAAAAATGAAAATTGATAAACTTGTCAATTTGTTAAAAGAAAACAGCAATTACAATGTAAAAGTTACAGGATACACCGATGAGCTTGGCAGTGATGCCTATAACTTAAATCTTTCTAAAAGCCGTGTAAGTTCTGTTGTCAGATCAATTACTGCAAGTAAGATTAAGAAGAACCGCATTGAATTACAGAAAGGATTTGGAGAGGCTAACCCAGCTGCAACAAATGCTACAGAAGAAGGACGCGCATTGAATCGTAGAGTTGAATTTGAAGTGACAAAAAAATAAGAAATTCTTTCTTCACTAAAAAAACCATGTCTTAAAAAGACATGGTTTTTTTTATGCCTAATAGTAAAAAAGATAAAAACATTGCTTAGCTTTATTATATTAAAAAACCATAATTACAACGTTAAAATTGCTTCACTAAAAACAACCCATCATGAAAAAAGTAATTCTACTTTCACTAATTCTGACTATTGCTGCTGCTACAAATGCTCAGACATCTGACAAAAAATGGGGTATCGGAGCTGGATTAGGTGCATATGGAATATTAGATAATTCCAGCCTTGGCTTGATGCCTGAACTATATTTGAGCAGATTTATTAGTCCAAAACTAGATTTCATGCTAAAAGGAGTCTGGGGAGGATTCAATTCTGATCTCATAAGCAAGAATGATTTGGGTAATATTTCCTTTGATTTGCGCTATAAACTGGCCAACGAAACAAAAAAAATAAGGCCTTATCTCTATGCCGGACCAGGCTTTCTGGCCGACAATTCTGAATCGGGATTAAATTTCAATTTTGGCTTAGGCAGCAAATACTATTTAAGCCCAGCCGCAGCATTGTATCTCGATGCCGGGTACATCAAAGGTATTGAAACAATAAGGGCGGGGAAATCGGTAACAGAAAACTTCTGGAAAGCCACCATTGGAGTCGAATTTGACTTCGGAAAAACGTTGGATTCTGACATGGACGGTGTTTCAGATAAAAAAGACAAATGTCCGGATACTCCTCCAGCAGTTGCTGTTGACGCCAATGGTTGTCCGGTTGATACAGATGGGGATGGAGTAGCCGATTACATCGACGATTGCCCAACCGTAGCCGGATTAACATCGCTGAAAGGCTGCCCAGATACTGATAAAGACGGCATTGCCGACAAAGACGATGCCTGTCCGGATATTGCCGGAATTGTCAGTTTAAAGGGCTGTCCCGATTCGGATGGCGATGGAGTTACTGATAAAGACGACAAGTGTCCGAATACTAAAAAAGGATACAAAGTGGATTCAAGTGGCTGTCCGTTGGATCAGGACAAAGACGGCGTAATTGACGAAGAAGACGTATGCCCAACCGTTGCCGGGCCGAAAGAGAATAAAGGTTGCCCGGTAAAAGAACCCGAAAAGAAAAAGGAAATTACTGCCGATCAGGTAGAAATCCAAAATATTAAGGTTACGCCAGTGCACTTTTTGTCAGACAAAAGTTATTTAACTGACTATTCAAAAGGAATACTTGACAAACTGATTCAAACCCTGAATTCGAACAAGAGTTATCATACAAATATATTTGGATATGCTGACAGCCAGGGCACTGACAGCCATAACTACAAATTATCTCAGGCTCGCATCGAATCGGTAGTGAAATACCTGATTTCGAAAGGAATTTCGGCAGACAGGATTATCCATCAAAAAGCTTTTGGTGAAACAAAACCTGTTGCTTCCAACAAAACTCCGGAAGGTCGTTTGCAAAACCGCCGCGTTGAATTCGAAATTTTCATAATGAAATAAGGCCGACACATTTGGTGTTGGGTATATTGTAGTGAGCGGGTGACTTGAAGTCACCCGCTCACTACTTTTAAAAAAAATCGAATATCTTTGTCGCTCAAATTTCAAAGCACTAAAAATGTCGATCGAACTGATTATACGTGACCAGATTGTTGAAGCCATTGAAAAATGTTACCAGCAACAAATAGATTCAAGCCTCGTCCAATTACAAAATACCCGGAAAGAATTTGAAGGCGACATCACTTTGGTGGTGTTTCCGTTTGTTCGGATGTCGAAAAAATCGCCGGAACAAACCGCTGCCGAAATCGGCGATTACCTTCAGCAAAACGTTACCGAGGTTGAAAAATACAATGTAGTTAAAGGGTTCCTGAACCTGGTAATTTCATCGGAATACTGGGTTTCGGTACTGAATTCTGTTAGCTCGACGACTAACTACGGAATCACAGAACCAACCGATACGTCAAAACTGGTAATGGTCGAATATTCATCGCCAAATACCAATAAACCATTGCATTTAGGACATATCCGTAACAATTTGCTCGGCTTTTCATTGGGAGAAATCCTGAAAGCCAACGGAAACAAAGTGGTGAAAACCAACATCGTAAACGACCGCGGAATCCACATTTGCAAATCGATGTATGCATGGAAAATGTGGGGCAATGGCGAAACTCCTGAAAATACAGGTATCAAAGGCGATCATCTGGTGGGCAACTACTATGTGAAATTCGATCAGGAATACAAAAAAGAAATTGCTGCTTTGATTGAACAGGGCGAGACCAAGGAAAACGCCGAGCAAAACGCCCCGGCCATGCAGGGAGCACGCGAAATGCTACTGAAATGGGAAGCCAAAGACCCGGAAACTATTCAGCTTTGGGAAACCATGAACAAATGGGTTTACGCCGGATTCGATGTAACCTACAAAGAACTTGGGGTTGATTTCGACAAAATATATTACGAATCGGAAACCTATCTTTACGGCAAAGATGAAGTTTTGAGGGGTTTAGCTGAAGGTGTTTTCTACCAGAAAGAAGATTCGTCGGTTTGGGCCGACCTGACTGCTGAAGGATTGGATCAGAAGATTCTGCTCCGCAGCGACGGTACCTCTGTTTACATGACACAAGATATCGGAACTGCCAAAGAACGTTTTCAGGATTACCCAATCGACAAAATGGTGTATGTAGTTGGAAACGAACAGAATTACCACTTTCAGGTTTTGTCGATTTTGCTCGACAAATTAGGCTTCGAATTCGGGAAAGGGCTGCATCATTTCTCTTATGGAATGGTTGAACTTCCGCAGGGAAAAATGAAATCGCGCGAAGGAACCGTTGTCGATGCTGACGATCTGGTGGCCGGAATGGTTGAAGTTTCGAGAAAAACATCAGAAGAATTGGGCAAACTGGAAGGCTACACTCCGGAACAGGCTGCAGAAACCTATAAAATGATTGCTTTGGGTGCACTCAAATATTTCATCCTGAAAGTTGACCCAAAGAAAAATATGCTTTTCAATCCGGAAGAATCCATCGATTTTAACGGCAATACCGGCCCATTTATTCAATACACTTATGCCCGGATACGATCGGTATTGCGCAAAGCAGCCGACAGGGGCATTGCAATTAATCAAACCATCGATGGCGCATTGCCGATTGGCGCAAAAGAGCTTGAATTAATCAAAGCAATTGCTCAATTTCCGGTAGCAGTAAAAGAAGCCGGCGACAATTATAGTCCGGCTTTGATTGCAAACTACATTTATGAACTGGTGAAAGAATTCAACCAATTCTACCACGAATTCCCGATCATCATTGAAGAAAACGCCGATGTCCGTAATCTTCGGTTGGTCATCGCCGAAAATGTTGGAAAAACCATTAAAACCGGCATGAAACTGTTGGGAATTGATGTTCCGGAAAGAATGTAAAAAAGTTATAAGTTAGGAATTATAGGTTATAAGTTGAACCCCGAAAATCAGAGATGGTTTTCGGGGTTTTGTTTTATTTCGATTTGCCTTTTAATATTTCCTGATAGCGGAACATTTCGTCGCGAAGACGGGCTGCTTCGTAGAAATCTAGCTCTTTGGCTGCAGCTTCCATTTCTTTTTTGATTTTGGTAATTGCCTTTTCCAGCGCAGGAACACTCATATACTGAACCACAGGATCGGCGGCCAAATTGGTTGGTTCGTCGCCACTGTACCCTTTTACTTTCATTCCTGCACTTGCATATCCTACAATTTCGCGACTTGCCTTAATAATTTGTGTTGGTGTAATTTCGTTTTCGATGTTGTACTTCATCTGTTTTTCGCGCCGGTAATTGGTCGAATCAATGGTGCGTTGCATAGAGTTGGTTATTTTATCGGCATACATAATCACCATTCCATTCAGATTTCGGGCAGCGCGGCCTGCTGTTTGGGTTAGTGAACGTTCAGAGCGCAGAAAACCTTCCTTATCAGCATCCAGGATAGCAACCAGCGAAACTTCAGGCAAATCCAATCCTTCGCGTAAAAGGTTAATTCCGACGAGCACATCAAATTCACCTTTGCGCAGTTGCTCCAGAATTTCTATGCGTTCGAGTGTATCAACATCCGAGTGTATATACCGCGTTTTTACACCCATATTGGCCAGATAGCTGCTCAGTTCTTCAGCCATTCGCTTGGTCAGCGTGGTTACCAATACCCGCTCGTTGCGTTCGATCCGTAAGTGGATTTCGTGCATCAGGTTATCAATCTGGTTGATACTTGGCCGAACATCAATAATTGGATCAAGTAACCCGGTCGGACGAATAACCTGCTCCACCACTACTCCCTCCGATTTCGCCAGTTCGTAATCGGCAGGCGTGGCACTCACAAAAACAGTCTGATCGACAACCGATTCGAATTCATCGAACGTCAACGGACGGTTATCAATAGCCGCCGGAAGCCGCCATCCATATTCAACCAGATTAATTTTTCTTGAACGGTCGCCGCCAAACATAGCCTTGATTTGAGGCAATGTCACATGGCTTTCATCTATAATAGTCACAAAATCGTTGGGGAAATAATCGAGCAGGCAGAAAGGCCGTGAGCCAGCTACCCTACCGTCGAAATACCGCGAATAATTTTCAACGCCCGGGCAATAGCCCAGTTCACGCATCATTTCGAGGTCGTATTCAACTCGTTCCAAAATACGTTTGGCTTCCAGCGGTTTGCCAATTTCCTTGAAAAAATCGACCTGTTTTACCAAATCGTCCTGAATCTGACGGATAGCCAACTGCATTCGTTCTTTGGTGGTAACGAACATGTTGGCCGGATAAATCACAGCCATATCCAATTCTTCGATGGTTCCTCCACCCACAGGATCGAATGAATAAATCTCTTCAATGTCGTCGCCCCAGAAAACTACGCGGTAAGCGATGTCAGCATAAGCAGGAAAAATATCGACACTATCGCCTTTTACCCTGAAATTTCCACGGTTAAATTCCACTTCGTTTCGCGAATAAAGTGCGTCAACCAACTTCCGGAGAAATACATTTCGGCTAACGGTCTCGCCTTTGTGCACATTGGTTACATTGGCATGAAAATCGGCAGGATTTCCGATTCCATACAAACAAGAAACCGATGAAACGACAATCACATCGCGCCTTCCGGAGAGTAAAGAGGAAGTGGTGCTTAACCGAAGTTTTTCGATGTCTTTGTTAATGGAAAGGTCTTTTTCGATGTAAGTATTGCTTACCGGAAGGTAGGCTTCAGGTTGGTAGTAATCGTAATAGGAAACGAAATATTCGACTGCATTTTCAGGAAAAAATTGCTTCATCTCGCTGTATAACTGGGCCGCCAGCGTTTTGTTGTGGCTTAAAACCAGCGCCGGACGTTGCACCTGCTCAATTACATTGGCCATGGTAAACGTTTTTCCCGACCCGGTTACACCGAGTAGCGTTTGAAACGTTGTTCCATTGCGCAATCCTTCACTCAGTTGGCGAATCGCTTCAGGCTGATCTCCAGTGGGTTGATATTCAGAAACAATTTTAAAGTTCATCGTAAAAAATTCAAAATTCGGGTTGGCTAATTTCTTTGAAATAAAAATCAATAATTAGCTCCTAATCAAAAACAAGGCGCGCAAATTAGCATTTTTCCTGATTTGAATCTAACATCACACGGTATGATTTGTTTCTGTAACCCGATATTATTTCAGAGTCTTGCGGTATGTTTCAATGGCACGATTACGGGCAAAAGCATGATCAACCATGGGTTTTGGATAAGCCGAAGTTCCGTATTCGGGAACCCATTTTTTGATGTATTTGAAATCGTGATCAAACTTTTTGGTTTGTAATTCAGGACTAAAAACCCTGAAATATGGGGCCGCATCGCAACCAGAACCACTCGCCCACTGCCAGCCGCCATTGTTCGACGCCAATTCGTAATCGAGTAATTTCGAGGCAAAATACATCTCACCCCATCGCCAGTCAATGAGCAGATGTTTGGTCAGGAAACTGGCAACTACCATTCGGACGCGGTTGTGCATGTAGCCTGTCTCATTCAGTTCGCGCATCCCGGCATCAACCAGCGGATAACCGGTTTGTCCGGTACACCACAGCTCGAAATCGGCTTCATTGTTGAGCCATGGAATAAAGTCGTAAGCAGGTTTAAACGACTTTTCGGCAGCGTGCGGAAAGTGCCACAAAATATCCATGTAAAAGTTCCTCCAGATCAATTCATTCAGGAAAACTTCGGAATGTATTTGCGCAAATTGTGTCAGTTTGCGGATTGAGATAGTACCGAAACGAAGATGAATTCCAAGTTTGCTGGTTCCGTCTTCTGCCGGAAAGTCGCGAGTTTTCGCATAATTTTCAACCAAAAGCTGATCAAATTTTTTCTCAGGAAACGATCTATCCTGAACCTGATAACCAATTTCAGCCAATTCGGGAAAATAGTCTGAAGACAAGTGTTTCAGAGAATACAGATGCTTTTCGCTTTCGTAAACCGGAATTGGATGTGATGCCAGTTTTTCCTTCCATTTTTTGCAGTATGGTGTAAAAACGGTGTATGGCGAACCATCGGCTTTTACGATTTCATTCTGATGAAAAACGATTTGATCTTTAAAAATATGAAATTCAATCCCCTTATTCTGAAGAATTTGGGCAACTTTCTGATCGCGAACAATTGCTGCCGGTTCGTAATCGGTATTCGTAAAAACACTATGAATAGTATACTTGGAGGCCAGCTGCCCGAAAACAACTTCCGGAGAAGAAACATAAACCTGCAAACTGCTATTGAATTTCCGGAATTCGCGGTCAAGATCAGTCAGGCAACGGTGAATAAAAGTCAGCCTGGCATCATTTGGATTGGGAAATTGAGCCAAAATAGCCGGATCGAAAATAAACACGGGAACGATGGGCAAGCCGGCATTCAATGCCTCGAAAAAACCATGATTGTCATCAACCCGCAAATCGCGCCGGAACCAAAATATGTTTACATTTTCCATAAAGAATCTGAATTACTGAAGGATTGAAGGATTGATTAATTAAGTGGTCGCCACAAAAACGGTCACATGCATCATTTGTATGGCTTCCTGAACTGCTTTTGAAACCGGAGTCTCAGGCAAATTCTTCAGGAATCGTGACGCCTCCTTTCGCTGAGCCCGTTCAGGAAAAATTCGAGCCAGCAAATTAGTTTTACCAACCATTATTGCTAAAATAATAGATTCATCGGTCTGCTCTATCTTGCCCAGTAAAGTGGTAACCACTCCTATTCTTATATTTTCAACCAAGTCACGATCCATCAGAAAAACCTTTTCATAAGGAATAAACAGAATCCGTTTTTCCTCGGTACGAAGCACATTTTTACGCACCAGACTGCGAATAAAATGCTTCTGAATTTTTCGTCCTCTGACATTAAAATATGAAATCCATCGTCGCAACTTCCGGTCCTTTCCATGAAGTTTTATTCTGTTCAGGAAAAAATCATGAACCTCATCGTTCTGCGGAGTCGGATTCACCAAATGAACAACACCATTTTCAATCGAAACCAGTCCTTTATTCATCAACTCAACAAATACCGAACCGGTCAATGTCATGGCCAATGCGGCCGAGGCATTCAGCAAAATACCGCCATTTTTAGGATTTACAGCCAGGCAAAACAATTTTTCGCTTAGTTTTAATGACCTATCCATTTTGTTTGATTTGATTTTTTGAGTTCATTTATACCCATTAACAATCTATGCTAAATTACAACTTTAAACCATGAAACGAGGTTTTGCAAGCGACAATAATTCAGGTATTCATCCTGAAATTTTAAATGCCATTTCAGCGGCTAACACAGGACATGCAGTAGGCTATGGTGGCGACGAGATTACCGAAATGGCCATCAACCGGTTCAAACAGGAATTTGGAGAGCAGACAGAGGTTTTTTTTGTGTTTAACGGAACTGGCGCCAATGTGCTCGGACTTTCAACGCTAACACACTCATTTAACGCGGTGATCTGCGCCGATACAGCCCACATCCAAACCGACGAGTGTGGCGCACCCGAAAAACTGACCGGCTGCAAACTACTTCCGGTAGAAACCTTCAAAGGAAAAATTACGCCAGCCGGAATTACCAAATATTTACACGGCTTTGATTTTGAGCATCATTCTCAACCCAAAGTAATTTCCATTTCACAGGTTACTGAATTAGGAACTGTTTATTCGCTCGAAGAAATAAAAGCAATTACAAGTCTGGCGCACGAATACGGACTTTTTGTACACATGGATGGCGCCCGTTTGGCCAATGCTGCGGTGGCGCTCGACATGCCATTCAGAGCATTTACAGTTGATGCAGGAGTTGATGTGCTTTCGTTTGGTGGTACAAAGAACGGTATGATGCTGGGTGAAGCTGTTCTGTTTTTCAATCCTGAATTGACCAAACTCACCAAATACATTCGCAAACAAAGCATGCAATTGTATTCGAAAATGCGTTTCGTGAGTGCGCAATTTCTGGCGTATTTCGAAAACGATCTCTGGAAACGAAACGCTACCCATTCGAACCGGATGGCTCAACTTCTGGAACAGGAAGTGAAGAAAATACCGGCCATTCAGCTCACTCAGGAAGTTGAAGCCAATGGCGTTTTTGCCATCGTTCCTGCGGAAATTATCCCTCAGCTTCAGGAAAAATATTTCTTTTACATGTGGGACGAGCACCGTTCAGAAGTTCGCTGGATGACTTCGTTTGACACAGAAGAAGAAGATATTACCCAATTTTCATCATTAATTAAATCACTGGTTTAGATGCCAATCTTCGATTATTACCCCAGAAATCAGGAACCAACCGATAAGGAAACGGAAAAGAAGATTTTTAGATATAGTCTTTTGTTTTCGGTTATCATTGTTGGCATTTTCTGGTTGGTAAAATTGATTGAAAATCTATACAATCTTGATTTAGCTGAATACGGAATTTTGCCATTGCAAATCGAAGGACTTCGGGGTATTATCTTTTCACCTTTTATTCATAGCAGTTACGACCATTTATTGTCGAACTCTATTCCATTCCTGATCCTGTCGTTTGCTTTATTCTACTTTTATCGAAACCTGGCCTACCGCATTCTTTTCCTGATTTACATTCTTTCAGGAATCTGCGTTTGGCTTGGAGGTCGCGATTCGTACCATATTGGAGCCAGCGGCATTGTATACGGACTGGCTTCCTTCCTGTTTTTCAGTGGAGTGTTCAGGAAAGATGCCAACTTACTGACTATCGGCATTATCGTAGTTTTTCTCTACGGAAGTATGTTTTGGGGAATTTTCCCCATCAAGCCCGGAATTTCGTGGGAAAGTCATTTGTGGGGAACGGCGAGCGGTTTGATGCTGGCATTTTATTACCGCTTTCAGGGACCCGTTCGTCCTGTTTCGAGCTGGGAAAATGAGCCGGAGGAGGAAGATGATGATTCGGACGTTGAAGAATTTAACGAAGAAATAACTCCGGAAGAAGAACAGAAGGACCCAAACCACATAGACACATAGGTCACATAGATTTAATAAGTTGTAGATTCCTGATTCCCGATATTTTCAAGTATTATTTTCTTTTTCTATTGTGTTCTATGTGCCTATGTGGTTAAGCAAAACCTTCCGAAAACAATTATTCATTCTCCTGATCAACTGATTCCAGAAAAAATTCTAACTTTGCCTCCCCATATTTAACCAGGTTCTAAGACAATGATTAGCAGAAGAATAATTCGAATCAAGGTATTACAAATATTGTACGCGTTCTTTACTTCACCTGAAACATCGATCAACAACACTGAAAAGGAACTCTTTTTCAGTTTGCAAAAAACATACGATCTGTATCACTATTTAATGTCTCTGGTTCTTGAGATAGAAAAGTTTGCAGAAGACCGTATCGATCTGGGACTAAAGAAACACCGCCCAACAACCGCAGATCTTACACCCAATACCCGTTTTGTAAACAATCTGCTCATCCATCAGTTAAAAACCAATACTTCACTTGCTAAATACCTCGAATCGGCCAAATTGAGCTGGGTCAACGAAGACGAACTTATTCGTAAGTTATACCTCGCGTTGGTTGAACAGGATTTTTACAAGGAATACATGGCTGCCGAGCAAAACAGCTATGCCGACGACCGTAAATTGGTTGAAGATATTTTTAAATACCTGATTCTCGGCAATGAAGATATTGAGTCGTTGCTTGAAGAACAAAGTATTTACTGGAATGATGACCTCGATTTCGTGGTGAGCATGATCCTGAAAACGTTCAAGAAATTCAAAGAATTCAGCGACGACAACCAGGCATTGCTACCCATGTACAAAGACGAGGAAGACCGTCAGTTTGCCAAAGACCTTTACCGGAAAGTGGTGCTAAACCACACCGACAATATGATATTGATCAAGCAGCACACGGTAAACTGGGACATCGAACGAATTGCCTTTATCGACAACCTGATTCTCGAATTGGCATTAAGCGAATTCCTGTATTTCCCATCGATACCAACCAAAGTAACCATGAACGAATACATCGAACTTTCGAAGTATTATAGCACTGAGAAAAGCAGAAACTTCATTAACGGGATACTCGATAAAGCCTTGAAAGACCTGAAGAAAGCGGATAAAATCCTAAAAGCGGGCCGAGGTTTAATTGGCGAAGGAGAGGAATGAGAAAAAATTCCAAGTTTCAAGTTCCAAGTTTCAAGCTGAAACTTGCTGCGTTGATATTCGGTTTATCCGGATTATTGCTTGGTTCATGTCAATCAGGATCACAAAAAGCAACTCCAACCATAAAATCGGATGAATCAGGTATTGCGAAATTTGTCTTTTCCGAAGAAATCCATAATTTTGGTTCGCTTAATGCCGGTGAGGTTGTATCTTTCACCTTTATTTTCAGGAACGAAGGAACAAAAACATTAAACATTACCGGAGTTGATTCAGGCTGCGGATGTACCGAAGTAAAAATTGAAAATAAAACAGTAGAACCAGGACAGGAAGGCAGAATAGAAGTGATTTACAACTCGGCTGGCGAAGTTGGAAGACAGCTAAAAACAATTACATTGTTCTCGAATGCCGAACCTGCTCAAAAGCAACTTTACCTGAAAGCAAATGTTACCAACGAAATAATTGAATTAAACAGTTAAATTAAAAACATACAAAATGATGAATTATTTATTAATGGCTCAACCGGCAGCTGATGGAGCTCAGCCCAATCCAATTATGACGTTTCTTCCAATGATTCTAATCATTGTAGTATTTTACTTCTTTATGATCAGACCTCAGATGAAAAAACAAAAAGAAGTTACTGCATTCCGCAACAGCCTTGCGAAAGGCGACAAAGTGGTAACAACTGGTGGTATCTATGGAAAAATCCTCGAACTGAAAGACAATTACGTGCTTCTTCAGATTGACGACAATGTTAAAATCAGGGTCGATAAATCTGCTCTTGTCAGAGACATGTCTGACGTTCAGGCTAAATAAAAGTTCAAACAACTCCTGAAATAGAAATGGGTCGGCAATTTGTCGACCCATTTTTTTATATTTGATGCCGTGAAGACAAACTGGGTATATAAATTTGTAAAATACCTGAAAAAGGTATATTTCAGAAACGATAAACGTGTAGCTGCCTATCTGATTTGCGTTGCTATTGCCTCCGTTTTTTGGTTCCTGAATGCGCTGAGTAAAATCTATACGGTCGAGATTGTTGCCCCGGTCGAATATGTCAATCTTCCGAATAACAAAACACTTGCCAGCAACTTGCCCGAAAAATTTGAAATGACTGTCAGGGCGCATGGATTCACCATTCTGAGGCGAAGACTTATATTTTTATTCATGCCTTTTTCATTCAATGTAAATGAAATGACAAATGGCCGGATGCTTGATACGAAGAAAACCAGTTTTACCTTTCCAACCCGGCAATTTCTGACGGAGATGTCGTATCAATTATCAAACGACATTGAAATTGTGAGCATGAATCCGGATACTTTGTTTTTTAGGTTCGATGAAATGGGGCAGAAACTGATCAAAGTAAAACCATTGGTGAAAGTAGATCTGAAGAAACAATTCCAGATTTCAGGAGAAATAAGTACCGAGCCCGGTTCAATCGTAGTGAATGGTCCGCAATCGACCCTGGATACTCTCCGGTTTGTATATACCGTTGTAAAAGAATTTAATGCTGTAGATGAAGCGATTCGCGTAAAAGCTGAGATTAGTCCAGTAAAAGAACTTTTTTATGATCCTCAATCAGTTCAGTTAGTAATCCCGGTTGAAGAATACACGGAAGCACAACAATCAGTTCCGATTATGCTGACCGATGCACCAGCTAACATCAAGGTTAAACTATTTCCAGCCCGTGTAAAAGTCTCGTTTCTGGTTGGATTAAGCCGCTTTTCTGAAATCCATCCTGAAGATTTCAAACTGGCAGTGTCTTATTCCGACATTTCACAAGGAATACAACGCCTCCAGATTAAAACGACGTCAGCGCCAGCTTACCTTTACGACGTAAAAATTTCGCCGGAAGAAATTGAATACCTCATCGAAAACGAATAGCATGTTAAAAATTGGAATCACCGGAGGAATAGGAAGTGGCAAGAGCACCGTTTGCAGGGTTTTCTCGGTTCTTGGCATTCCGGTTTTTGAAGCCGACCTGATTGCAAAAAAACTAATGAATACCGATGATGAAATACACAAAAAGCTCGTTAGCTTGTTCGGGGCAGAAGTTTACCTGCCCGATCAGACTGTCGACCGAAAATATCTGGCTGGAATTGTTTTTAACGACCCATCTTTGCTGGCTCAATTGAATGCAATTGTTCATCCGGTGGTGCGAAAAACATTTTTTGATTGGTGCGATAAACAAAAATCGCCCTATATCATTCATGAAGCTGCCATTTTATTCGAGAGTGGTTTTTACAAAATGATGGATAAAACCATTGCTGTGGTAACCAGCGAAAATGAGCGGATTCAACGCGTAATGAAACGTGACAAATTAACTTTAGAATTGGTAAAAGAGAGAATTAACAATCAGTGGAGCGATGAAGAGCGTATTAAATTAGCTGATTTTATAATCAACAACAACGACAACGAACTAATCATTCCGCAAATAATAGAAATAGACAAAAAGATAAGAGCATATGGCAAAGTATGGTAAATGGATCACAGGAGGACTTGGATGGGCTATTGGCGGTCCAATTGGAGGAATTTTAGGTTTTGTTGTCGGATCGTTGTTTGACAATACGACGGTAATAACCGGACGTCAGGAATATCAACCCGGACAGCCCACCACGCAAGGCGGTTATATCATGAGTCTGCTGGTTTTGGTAGCAGCTGTTATGAAGGCCGACGGGAAAATTCTGAAATCGGAACTCGATTACACCAAACAGTTCTTTGTTCGCTCCTTCGGGCCAGCTGCCGCAGGTGAAGCAATCAAAATACTGCGCGACCTGCTGAATCAGAGCATTCCGGTTACCGAAGTGTGTCAGCAAATCCGTAAAAACATGGATCACCCGTCACGCTTGCAGTTGGTGCATTTTTTATTCGGAATTGCCGATGCTGATGGACATGTACACGAAACCGAACATCAGCTGATCAGGCACATCGCCCAGCAAATGGGTATCAGCGAAAAAGATTACCAATCGATTGAAGCAATGTTTGTTGCCAATACCGATGCAGCCTACAAAATTCTGGAAGTTGAAACAACAGCTACCGACGAGGAATTGAAAAAAGCCTACCGTAAAATGGCATTGAAATACCATCCGGACAAAGTGCATTACCTGGGCGAAGATGTTCAGAAAGCGGCTCACGAAAAGTTCCAGAAAGTGAACGAAGCCTGGGAAACAATCAAGAAACAGAGAGGGATTGTATAAAAAGCAGGAAAAAGTCATTAGTCAATAGGAAAAAGGAAAGCTTGCAGATTCACTCTGCAAGCTTTTTTTGTTATTTAAGGCCAAAGAAGATTAAATTCTGATTGACTCTTTCCTTTAATGCTTACTCTTAACTAACAGAAAAAGTCATTGATCTATAGAAAATTAATGAGTTGTACATTTCCAAATGACTAATAACTATTTATTTTTCCTATTTCCTGACTTTCGCCAAATCGGTGGCAGCAGTTTCCATTAGGAGGTAAAACGCCTGACCTTCAGGTGCAAAATACGGACGATCGAAACTCGGAACTCCGCAAACATCATGCACATAGCCCAACTTATCAACTTTATCGTTGGCGCTTTTCCGCATGATTTCGGTCGGTTTGAGATACGAGGGATCCAAATATCCGGCGGCAACACCTCTGAAAATAGAGTAGCAAAGCATTTGGCTTAAATTAACTTCGACGAAAGTATCCGGACGATTTACAACATCATGAAACAATCCGTCTGGCCTGAGGTATTTTAAGCAACCGTCAATCACATCGCGGGTGTATTCAATCAATTTTATCTTTTCAGCCATCATCGATTCGGGCAACATTTTGATGATCCGGGTCATTCCGGCAGCCGACCAGCCATTACCAACACCCCAGTAATCAGCTCTGTTCAGACGTTTTCTCTCATCGTCCCACATGTGCGAATACAATTTATCCTGATTATTATACAGGTATTTCCGGTAACCTTCAATTTGTTTCATGGCCTCCTGAAATTCGCCTGCGGCAGCCAGGAAAGGTGGCAGCATGTATGTAGCATCCGACCAAATTCCTTTTTGTGGTTCCTGTGTATGGTAAATAATTCCGTCAGACGATTTATGAGTGGTGGTTTTAATCACATTCAGCATTTCGTCGGCACCTTTCTGAAAAATCGGGTCACCCGTGTGTCGACCAGCAAAAAGAACAACTTCGCCAACGCTCGAACAATCGTTAATCGGTCCATTGCCTTTCAGCACCGAAAAACGGCCTTTTTCCTGACGAAGAATTGCTCCCCGTGCAAATGAAATAGCCAAATCCAACTCGCCCATTTCAAGAAAAGCCTGCGCCACGGTACCTTGCTCCCAATCGTACCGCTGCATACCAAGAGTTGCAATTTTCACCCGTTCTACGCGGTCTTTCACTCCTGAAATTTCGTTGGTAAATAATTTTCCGGAGTCTTTATTTTCAATAGAAACTGAAGCTGAAATAGCAGTTATTCCAGCCATTCCGATTGTTGCTCCACCAGCTTTTTTCAGAAAATTACGACGTGAATTGGCATTTTGTTGATTCATGGATAAAATAGGTTTTAGTTAAGTTATGAATTCAAAAATAGTCAGAAACAGTTGATAATACATTGCAGGATTCAAAAAAATAGCTTTTCTTTGTTCGTTATTTTACGAACAAAGAACAATGCAAAAAAAAATAATTACAGAAGAACACCAAAAGGCTGCCCGCTATGCTAAAGCGATGGGTCACCCAATAAGAATGTACGTGCTTGAACTGCTGTCGAAACAATCGTGTTGCTACAGCGGTGATTTAACCGAATATCTTCCGATTGTCAAATCAACCCTTTCTCAACATCTTAAAGAGCTGAAAGATGCCGGATTGATTCAGGGAGAAATTGAAGCCCCACGTGTTAAATATTGCCTGAATAAGGAAAACTGGAAGGAAGCACAGGATTTATTCAGGAAATTTCTAAAAACAGACATTGAAGAACCAGTACAAAAATGTAATACACTTTAATATGGAAATCAAAATTCTGGGTACAGGTTGCCCCAAATGTAAAACACTCGAGAAATTAACCCGTGAAGTAGTAGAACAAAATAATATTGAAGCCACGGTAACCAAAGTTGAAGACATCATGGAAATCATGAAATTTGGCGTAATGACAACTCCTGCTCTGGTTGTAAACGGGAAAGTAGAAATTAAAGGACGTGTTCCTTCTTCTGACGAAATCAAACAAGTATTAACACGATAAAATATTCAGTATGAAACAAGCTATTTTTTTAAGTTTTGCCCTGATAATAATGAGCAGCTTTATCTGCAATGCTCAAACACAAAAAAAAGAAGCAACGGCAGCTAACCAGATTGAAGCCTATTATTTTCACAATGCAACCCGATGTGTGACCTGCAAAACGGTGGAAGCTGAAGCAAAGGCTGATTTGATAAATCTTTATGGAGATCAGGTGACGTTTAAGGCTTTAAATCTCGAAGATGATGCCACTAAACCTATTGCTGAAAAGTTAAAGGTTTCAGGCCAAACACTGTTAATCGTAAAAGGCGACCAGAAAATAAACCTTACCAACGAAGGATTTTTGTATGCGGTAACCAATCCTGCGAAATTTAAATCAATTATAAAAGCAAAGGTTGATCCCCTGTTAGATTTATAACCCATGGAGTTTCTGACCAATCTTCTGGAAAACAGTACAATGCCCTGGCTTTCTGCATTGGTCCTGGGATTAATGACTGCAATCAGTCCTTGCCCGCTAGCTACCAACATTACTGCGGTGGGTTTTATCAGCAAGGACATCGAAAACCGCAATCGTGTTTTCCTAAACGGGTTGCTTTATACGCTTGGGCGTGCAATTTCTTATACTGCACTTGCCCTGGTCATTTATTTGGGAGCCGATCAGTTTAAGTTTTCGGGCTTCTTTCAGCTTTATGGCGAAAAAATTATAGGTCCTTTACTGGTTATCATCGGTTTGTTTATGCTCGATGTGATTAAAATTAAGTTTCCCGGAATGAGTGGATTGACTTCCAGAATGGAAACCAAAACCCAATGGGGGTATTTCGATGCCATTTTGCTGGGAATGATTTTCGCATTGGCTTTCTGCCCATACAGCGGGGTACTTTATTTCGGCATGCTTGTCCCAATGACAGTTGCAAGCGCATCGGGCTTATATCTCCCCATCGTTTTTGCACTAGCTACCGGTATTCCGGTTATCATTTCTGCCTGGATACTGGCCTTTTCGGTAGGTTCAATCGGTGGAGTTTACAACAAAATGAAAAACTTCGAAATATGGTTCCGTCGGGTGATTGCCGTACTCTTTATCGCAGTTGGGATCTATTATATTGTCAGGGTATTCTTTTAAAAAATTTGATTTTAATGTTCGTCGTTTTACGAACTAATTTTTCGCGTCAAATATGAGAAACAAAAAAAATATAATCTGGATACCAATTATTCTGTTACCAATCTGGTTCCTGATTTATCGCAATCTCAAGCCAACGACCGACTGGTTGATTGACACCGCGTTAGGAATGACCAAAGGGACACACTTGACAGAAGCTATACGGTTTTTCGTTTTCGAGTTCCCAAAAGTGATGCTACTGCTTACACTTATTATTTTCTTCGTCGGAATTATACGCACTTACTTCACTCCTGAACGTACCCGCAAGGCACTTGAAGGCAAAAAAACATTTACCGGCAACGTGATGGCAGCAACTCTTGGAATTGTTACCCCGTTTTGCTCCTGTTCAGCTATTCCGCTGTTTTTAGGTTTTATTGAATCGGGCGTTCCGCTTGGCGTCACGTTTTCGTTCCTGATTGCAGCTCCCATGATCAACGAAGTAGCCATCATCCTTTTATATGGCATGTTTGGCTGGCAAGTTGCCGCCATTTATGTTGGAACGGGTTTGGCCATTGCCATACTGGCTGGTTGGATCATTGGTTTGCTGAAGCTTGAAAAATGGGTAGAACCCTGGGTGTATCAAACCCACATGGGCGACAGTGATTCTGAAGAAGTGAAACTAACTTTAATAAAACGAATACATCTAGGATATGACGCCATAAAAGAAATCGTCGGTAAGGTTTGGATTTATGTGGCACTTGGAATCCTTGTTGGTGCCGGTGCTCATGGTTATGTTCCTGAAGATTTTATGGCTGCCTTAATGGGCAAATCGGCCTGGTATTCAATTCCTTTATCTATTTTAATCGGTATTCCGTTGTATTCCAATGCAGCCGGAATCGTTCCTATTGTTTCGGTGCTGATTGAAAAAGGAGCATCGCTTGGAACTGCGCTGGCTTTTATGATGTCGGTAATTGGTCTTTCGTTACCCGAAATGGTAATTCTCCGGAAAGTGCTGAAACTCCCGTTAATATTCACTTTCATTGGAGTTGTAGGCGTTGGGATAATGATCGTTGGATATTTGTTTAATTATATCTTTTAAATTGTAAATTTGATATAGGCAAAAAGATGAAATCATCCATTAACCAATAAAAATTAATAATCATGAAAACTAAATCACTTGGTTTTATTGGCGGGGGGCGGGTTACCCGCATTTTTCTGCAGGCCTTTGTAAATAAAAAAGCCATTTTCGAATCGATCTCTGTTTTCGACACTAATCCGGAAACTCTTCAAGCCCTGAAGCTACAATTCCCATTCATCCAAATCCTCACTTCAGCATCGGAAACAGCAAAAAAAGATGTTGTCTTTCTAGCCTTGCACCCTCCGGTAATCATGGAAACGCTGGAAAAAATAAAATCCGAAGTATCCGAGCAAACAATATTTATTTCGCTGGCACCCAAAATCACCATTGCGAAAATGTCTGCGGTATTACCAATCAATCAGATTGTAAGGTTGATTCCCAATGCAACATCAGTCATCAATCACGGGTACAATCCGGTAAGTTTTGCTTCCGGAATGTCTGAAATTCAGAAATGGTATATCCTGGAAATGCTGAACTTATTGGGTCACACTTTCGAAACTGCCGAAGAAAAACTGGAAGGCTACGCCCTGATTTCGGCCATGCTGCCCACCTATTTCTGGTTTCAATGGAACGAACTGGAAACTATTGGCACAGAGTTTGGCCTAAGCCAGGCCGAATGCCGGGAAAGCATATACGAAACCCTGAATGCTGCACTGAATACCATGTATCGCTCCGGCATGAGCTCTGATGCTGTGATGAACTTGATTCCTGTCAAACCAATAGGAGAAAATGAAGATCAGATCAAAGGTATTTATCAGGAAAAACTGAAGACTTTGTTTGAGAAGATTAAGGCGTAAAACAATATTTTTCAAGGATTCCATCTCAATTAAAAAGATGGAATCCCTTTACAATCTACTTTATCTGGTATGCCATCAGTGCATTTCCGTGCCTGACATACAATACGCCGCTGTCAATTACCGGATGGGTAAAATGTTCTTTTTCACCTTTGGTAATTTTAAATTTGCTGACTACTTCCAGTTTTGATCCTATTCCTTTAATCAGATTCACATAGCCATTATCGGTATAACAAAACAACAGACTATCGGCTGCAATCAGGCTCCCTTTCATCCCACTAAGTGTTTCGACTAACTGACCAGTTTGTGTATCCAGAACTTTCAGTTTCTTATCCTCTGAAGTAGTATAAATCCTGTCACCAATTTTCACAAAACCGCCCATTGGATTTTTCACTTTGTCATTTTTCCAGATTGGTTTTATTGATTTTCCATCAGGCGATAACTCAAGTTTAAAAGCTCCGGTACCTTTCTCCACACCCGAGATTTCATATATAAAACCATCGGCATAAATTGGTGTGTTGCAATATTCACCCTCTAGTTTCACCGAATCTTCTTTTTGCGACCAAAGCAGTTCACCGTTTTTGGCATCTAAACCCATCAGATATTCACGCGATAGGGTAACAAGTATATTTAACTCCGGAAGTTTGATTATCATCGGCGAACAAAACGAAACCACATCGCCTAATGCTTTCGATGTCCAAACCACCTTGCCGGTAAGCCGGTTGAGCGCCACAACATTGTTCTCCGATCCGCCCGGCATACAATACACATTTTTCGCATCAACCAACAGCGACTCCGAATTTCCAAACATATTTAGCTTTCCACCCAGATCCTTATTCATGTCCACCGTCCATTTCAATTTTCCTGAAGCTACTTCCATACAGGCAATACGCCCCAGACCGGAGCAAACGTAGATCAAATTGTCATACACGGTAGGTGCTGACCGTGCACCAGGGAAGTGACCGGAATAACCTTCACCAAAGAATTCACGGCCATTTGGCGTTTTCCAGATAAGCTTTCCATTCTGATCGAATGCAAAAACATGACTGATACTGTCAATTTCTCCGTTGATAAATAGCTTTCCGTCAGAAATAACAGGAGAACTATACCCATTGCCAATTTCTTCGGTCAACCAAAGCAGTTTTGGGCCAGTTTCGGGCCAGATTTTCAGAAGATTCTGGTCTGGATAAATTCCATCGCGATTGGCTCCGCGCCATTGTGAAATGGATTGTCCATAACTATTAGTCACAAAATTGAAAAAGCATGCAAAAATTAAAAGGAGGAGGTTTGATTTCATGGTTATGAAAATTAGGGTGATTATGAATATTTGGTTTTAGTAAATTATCTATTGTATTCAAAACTAAGTATTCAAGTTGATTTTAAGAGCCTTATTAACTATCATTAAGAAAAAAAATACTTATATAAAATTTATTGATCTATATTTGCATCTGCTAAATATGTCATTTATTTTTGTCACATATCACTAATTAGTGATGATTCATTATAAGCATAAATGAACTTAATACACAAAACATTTCAACCACACTGCCTTTGAAATAGTTAGCTATAAATACTTTAATAAATAAAATTCAAAACATGAAAAAATTATTCACAATTATTGCCATGATGTTCATTGCTGCTTTTACCATTCAAGCACAGGACAAACCGGCAACTCCGCAGGATTCAATCGTTTTTGCAACCACTACGCACGATTACGGAACAATTGTTCAGAGTAGCGATGGTAGCTGTATTTTTGCTTTTACAAATAAAGGGAAAGCGCCTATTGTGCTGAACGATGTAAAAGCTTCATGCGGCTGTACTGTTCCTGAATGGACCAGAACTCCTGTTGCCCCGGGCGAAAAAGGCTCTATAAAAGTAACCTACAACACCAATAATGTTGGTGCATTTACCAAGTCAATTACGGTGAATTCGAATGCTGTAAATTCCCCTTTAGTTTTAATTATTAAAGGCACCGTTACTGCCAAACAATAAACTCTAAAATCTTGATTCTTTGCTCGAACAATTCTTGTTCGAGCAAAGAATCGGATTACGTTTTCCCGTTTCCTTCAAGGCCAACAAAAGCCGACCGACATTTCACAAAAAACATAAAGTGTCAGATTGTCTTTTATGATAAGTGAAATTAATGCAGGTCAAAATCTGCTTCGTACATAACATCCTTCAAATTCCCCAATAATCTCCTGAAAATTTTAATCAAAGTTTAATGACGTAAATATACGTCTTATTTAATTATGGCGTATATTTACGTCGCATTTAAAACAATGAATCATGGTAGTTTCAAAAACGGAACTCTTCGACGAAGCGCTTCAGGAAAAAGCGAATTTATTTAAGGCCCTCTCCCACCCGGCCCGACTACAAATCCTGAATTTTCTGGCAAAGTCAAAAAACTGTATTTCAGGCGATATTTCGGACGAGTTGCCGCTAAGCCGCACAACCGTTAATCAGCATCTGAAAGAATTAAAAGAAGTTGGTTTGATTAAAGGGCATGTGGAAGGAGTAAAAATGAAGTATTGTTTGGATGGCGAAAAGGTAAAAGAAATGAAAAACCTTTTAATCTCGTTTATGGAGGAAATTCAACTTCCGGAAAACTTCTCTTGTGAATAAATAAGTCTAAAATCTATTGTCTAATAATCTAAAGTCTTAAATATATGAAAGTCCTTATTCTTTGCACTGGCAACAGTTGCCGCAGCCAAATGGCTCATGGCTTTTTACAGTCGTTCGATCCGAACATTACCGTTTGTTCTGCCGGTACTGAAGCCTCCGGAAAATTGAACCACAAGGCGGTTGCCGCCATGAAAGAAATTGGCATAGACATCAATCACCACACCTCCGATTCGGTTGAAAAATACCTGAATGACGAATGGGATTATGTAATTACCGTTTGCGGTGGTGCCAACGAAAGTTGTCCGGCATTCATCGGAAAAGTAAAACACCGCTTGCACATTGGCTTCGACGATCCATCGCACGCAGTTGGAACTGATGAATTTATCTGGAACGAATATATCCGAGTTCGCGACGAGATTAAAGATGGTTTTTGGAAGTTTTACATCGAACAAATCAAACCTCAATTATGAAAGCCGAAGATTTAAAACTGGTAGTAAAAGAAAAATACGGAGCCATTGCCAATCAAAGCATATTGATGAACCAATCGTCGTGTTGCGGAACAACAGGTTGTTGCGGGGACTTGGAATTTAGCATGATTGGCGACGAATACAAGAATATTCCAGGCTACAATCCTGAAGCTGATTTGGGATTAGGTTGTGGACTTCCCACACAATTTGCAGAGCTGAAAATTGGTGATCATGTGCTTGATTTGGGAAGTGGCGCCGGAAATGATTGTTTTGTTGCCAGCGTCCTGGTTGGAGAATCAGGAAAAGTTACTGGTCTCGATTTTACCGATGCGATGGTTGACAAAGCAATTGAAAACAATCAGAAACTTGGGTTCACCAATATTGAATTTGTGCAGGGTGACATTGAGGAAATGCCATTGCCAGATAATAATTTTGATGTGATTGTATCGAACTGTGTCTTAAACTTAGTTCCTGATAAAAACAAAGCTTTTGCCCAAATGTGGCGGGTATTGAAGACAGGAGGTCATTTCTGTGTTTCGGATGTAGTCGTTAAAGGTGAATTACCCCAAGCGCTGCGCAAAGATGCTGAAATGTATGTTGGGTGTGTTGCCGGAGCTGTATCAATGGATCACTATCTCGACATCATTAACAGTGCAGGTTTTAAAAATATCACTATCCACAAACTAAAGGTAATATCTATTCCAGACGAAGTCCTGGATAAGTATCTATCGAAATCCGAAATGGAAGATTTCAAAAACGGAGATACGGGAATATTCAGCATTACAGTTTCGGGGCATAAACAATAATTACAACAATTTCAAAAATACCTATGAGCACAGCAAAACAACTTTCATTTTTCGACCGATACCTTACACTTTGGATTTTCCTCGTAATGTTTACAGGAGTGGTAGTGGGTTTTGGAATACCTGAAATTTCAGGTTTCTGGAATTCATTAAGCTCAGGCACGACCAATATTCCCATTGCTATTGGCTTGGTGCTGATGATGTACCCGCCACTAGCCAAAGTGAAATATGAGAAATTACCGCTGGTTTTTAAAAACCTGAAGTTACTTAGCTTATCACTTACACAAAACTGGATTATTGGCCCACTGGTCATGTTCTTTCTGGCTATTCTATTCCTGCACAATCAGCCGGGGTTAATGGTCGGTGTCATATTGGTAGGATTGGCCCGATGTATTGCCATGGTGCTGGTTTGGAACGATCTGGCTAAAGGCGACACCGAATTGGCTGCCGGACTGGTGGCTTTCAATGCGATCTTTCAGGTATTTCTGTACTCAGTTTATGCCTATGTTTTTATCACACTTTTGCCGCCGCTGTTTGGTTTAAAAGGTGCTATTGTTGAAGTCTCCATTTCAGAAATTGCAATTACTGTGCTGATTTATTTGGGAATACCTTTTGCCGCCGGACTGATTTCGAACCTGGCTCTCCGCAACTGGATGGGGAGCGATTGGTACTTTTCCAGGTTTATTCCTAAAATTTCCGTGTTAACACCAGCTGCATTGCTGTTTACCATTTTTGTGATGTTCTCGCTGAAAGGCGAAAAAATCATCGAATTGCCTATGGATGTCATTCGCGTTGCAATACCTTATACCATCTACTTCGCATTCATGTTTTTCAGTACCTTTTTTGCTGCCAAATGGATGGGCGAAGGGTACGAAAAATCGACAACAATGGCTTTTACGGCAGGAAGCAACGATTTCGAATTAGCTATTGCAGTGGCTATCGCCGTATTCGGAATCAACTCACAGGCAGCCTTTGCAACCGTAATTGGGCCATTGGTTGAAGTTCCGGTAATGATCGGGTTGGTGAATGTGGCTTTCTGGTTTAAACGAAAATATTTCACCGCAGTCAATCCGAATTAAATTCTGCTGGCATAAAAATTACCTCCTTTCGTTTCTTGGAACTAAATATTGACGATTAAACTAAATGACTGAAAATTAGTCATATCATTTAAATTCTGAATATTTATTAAAACCCAAAGAACATGAAAACAAGGAAAATTATTGACCTTATTTTTTGTCTGCTTATAACAGCGGCAATTATTCCGGGACAAGTAAAAGCTCAGACTTTAAAAGAAAACCCGGCACTCGATGAAAAAGTGAGAAAATTTCTTTCCGATCATTCCGGGCAATGGCATGATATGAATGTTCCCAATGCTGACGCACAATCTCTTTACGACCTGATTATCAAAGGAAATTACAAAAACGCGCTGGAGATTGGCACCTCAACTGGTCATTCAGGAATTTACATCGCGTGGGCGCTCAGCAAGACCGGAGGTAAATTGATTACTATCGACATTGATGAAGAAAGGCATAAAACGGCACTCGAAAATTTCAAAAAGGCCGGATTATCTGAGTACATCGATGCCCGTCTGGCTAATGCACACCAGCTGGTAAAAGAGCTGAAAGGGCCTTTTGACTTTGTTTTCAGCGATGCCGACAAAGACTGGTATAAAAACTATTTTATTGATGTTGATCCCAAACTAAAAGTCGGAGGTTGCTATGCCACGCATAATATTTCGGAAAGAAGACGAATGGGTGAGGGCGATTACCTGCAATACGTAAGAAGCCTTAAAAATTATGAAACCACCTTGAACACTGACGGAGCGGGTTTATTAATAAGCTACAAAAGAGCAGAAAAATAGCAGGTCGCACCATGACAGAAGATCATCTGCAACGGAAACTGGGACTTTTCCCCGCGACAAACATTGTGGTAGCCAATATGATTGGCGCCGGAATATTCACCACCTCGGGCCTTTTAATGGCAGGACTGAATAATCCGCTGTTAATGCTGGGACTGTGGGTCGTTGGAGGAGTTATTGCACTATGCGGTGCGCTTTCTTACGGAGAACTTGGAGCCGCCATGCCGGGAGCCGGAGGCGAGTATCATTTTCTGTCCAGGCTCTATCATCCATTGTTTGGTTTTCTGAGCGGATGGGTCTCGTTTGTCGTTGGATTTTCGGCTCCGATTGCAGCTTCGGCTATGGGTTTTAGCGAATATTTCTGCCGGGCAATCCCTGCCATTCCCAACGGATTTGAAAGTGCAGGAATAATGGATCAGGCTGCCACCCGCACATTTCTTTCAGTAAGTGTTATCCTGATCTTTACACTGATTCATTACCGCGGAATAAAAACCGGAACCGTCATTCAAAACATACTCACGCTTTTAAAGGTCGCGCTTATTGTGTTCCTTCTGCTGGCAGGATTTCTTTCAGGAAAAGGCGACCTCAATAATTTTAATGAGGGAAGTGGCATTTCGTCCGATTTTGCCGGATGGAAAACCATTGGACTTTCGTTGATGTGGATCATGTTTGCTTATAGTGGCTGGAATGCATCGACTTATTTGGGCGCCGAAATAAAGAACCCGTCTAAAATATTGCCCCGGTCGCTCATCGTTGGAACAGGCATCGTAATGCTGATCTATCTTGGCCTGAATGTATTATACATTTATGGAATTCATCCGGAAGAAATGAAAGGCGTGATTTCTGTCGGCGGACTTGTAATGGGAAATTTGTTCGGAAAATCAGCCGACACACTCTTCTCTTTGCTGATAGCGTTTGCACTTTTTTCATCGCTCAGCGCATTTATTATTATTGGTCCCAGAGTGTATTATTCGATGGCAAAAGACGGACTATTCTTTAAATCGGTTGCACGGATTCATCCCAAATTTCAGGCACCTTCCAATTCCATTGTTTTGCAGGGTATAATTGCCACTATCCTTGCCCTTTCAGGAACTTTTGTACAGGTGCTGACCTATATGGGATTTGCATTGGGAATTTTCCCCATACTGACTGTGATCGGTGTTTTCAAATTAAGGAAGAACAATCCAAACGCGCTAAGAATTGCAGGATTCCCATTTGCACAGGTAATTTATATAACGCCAGGAATCCTCATCCTTTTTCTGGCATTTCTTGAAAGACCCATTGAGTCGTCAATAGCTTCACTTACAGTTATTGCAGGTATTCCTGCATATTACATTTTTAAACGCACAAACGGAGATAAAACTGATTAAAGTTCAAGGTCTTTATTTGGTAAGCACTTCAAAATGCACCAGCGACCAGTAGATCATCGTGTTTAAATCTGGCATTAAACTCTTACACTTTCAATCTGCGATTATTTCAGCATAGAGTTATTTCAGCACAAGCTAAAGGGATCGTGCATTTTATATTAATATCATCAGGAGCAAATTTTTCAGCGGGTGTTTTTGCATGTGCATTGGGCGACCGTTTAATTATTGATTACTTTTACCCTCATAATGGATACTATTCGAACAGTTACAGTCACGCGATATATGCAACCACTTAGGGAAGGTGGTTCATTGCCTGCATTGGCCGAAGCCGATGATGACTTCAAATATGTGATTAAGTTCAAAGGCGGAGGACACGGGGTAAAAACGCTTATTGCTGAATTAATCGGTGGCGAGATTGCCAGGGCGCTGGGTTTAAAAGTGCCTGAGCTTGTTTTTGCGGAGTTGGATGAATGCTTTGGCCGTTCGGAGGGAGATGAGGAAATTCAGGATCTTTTAAAAGCAAGTCAAGGCTTAAACCTGGGCTTACATTTTTTATCAGGCGCTTTCACATACGATCCGGTAGTGACTAAAATAGATCCGCTTCTGGCCTCCAAAATCGTATGGTTTGATAGTTTTATTACCAATGTGGACCGATCGTTCCGTAATACCAATATGCTCATCTGGCACAAGGAATTATGGCTGATTGATCATGGGTCCTGCCTGTATTTTCAATATTCCTGGGAGGGTTGGGAGAAGAAATCGACAAGTCCGTTTCTGTATATAAAAGATCATGTTTTGCTTCCACAGGCGACCCAAATGGAAGAGGCAGACCGGATCTGCAGGGAACTGATTACTGAAAACAAAATCCGGGAAATCGTTCAATTGATTCCCGACGATTGGCTTCAATGGGAATTACAGGACGAAACGCCGGAGCAATTAAGGAACGTATATTTCACTTTTTTAAGTAACCGCCTGAATTATTCAAACCAGTTTATTCAAACCGTTCAGGATGCAGCCGAAACATCAATATGAATATGCCATTGTACGGGTTGTTCCGGTAGTCGAACGTGAAGAGTTCGTCAATGTCGGGGTGATCTTATTCTGTAAAAAGGAAAAATTCATTCGAATGAAGTACCACCTTTCTCAGGAAAAGATACTTATGCTGAAGCCTGACGCTGATATGGATGAGATCCGCAAAAATCTGGAAGCCTTCCGCATCATCGCTGACGGAGAAAAAGGGGGCGGACCGATTGCATCGCTGGATCAGGCTGAACGCTTTCGGTGGCTCACCGCAGTGCGAAGTGCATCGATACAAACCTCAAGGCCCCACACCGGACTTAGTAATGACCTGGAAAAAACATTCAATACCCTGTTTGAAGAAATGGTAGGGTAACTTTCACTCAATTAAAAGCTTATTCCGGGTTACTTATTGCTTTTATTCCCAATCCCAATATTAGTCAGATGATCGGTTTGGTCGATGTAGCTTTCTAATTAAAGTAGAAAAAGGATTCCGCTATTTGGTCACCTCTTCAAAATGCACTAACGACCAATCGATCATCGTATTTAATACCGGTATTAAGCTTTTAGCCATTTCTGTCAGCGAATATTCTACTCGTGGAGGGATTTCGGCATAAGCTTCCCGAATGATAAAATGATCTGCTTCTAGTTGCTTTAATGTACTCGACAGCATTTTCTGCGAAATGTCGGGAATAGCAGCCATCAGTTCCTTATACCGCATCTTTTCTTTTCCCTGAAGGTTTACCAATATTAAAAGCGACCATTTGTCGCTAAAACGACTCAACACATTTCTGATCGGACAAGTTGGGTAATGTAAATCAAGTTCTCTCATGATTTTCGCTTTAAAATTTCTTCAAAAATATAATTAATCACTAAAAGAGAGTTACAATCGACACAAAACATTACATCCGGAAAAAACTTGCATAAAAATCAAAAATAATCACTTCGCCAATTAATTGATATTCAATAATTCTAACCTACTAGGTGCGTTACAAACCTGATTGCACACTGTTTAAAAGCTATCTAGCTTTGATATGTAATCTTATTAATCAACGAAAAATGGACAAATTAAATTTACTAAGCAGTTGGGCAGGTATTAAAGAATATTTTGCCCCACGAAGTGCACAAGGTTATCTAAACGCCAACCAGGTGATCCTTGCTACATCGGGTGTTGGTTCTGCTTGCGGTTCAACTGATGGCGATGCAAAACCATCGGCTTGCGGTGCGGGCGATGATCAGCCAAAACCATCGGCTTGCGGATCGTCATGCGGTAGCGACGGTAAGTAATTATTCTGAGGGGTTGTATCAAAAGTTATTTTAATAGTCATCCTGAACTTGTTTCAGAATCTCCAAGCTTTAATTATCAGACCCCGAAATAAATTCGGGATGACATTATCTGCAGGAGTATTAACTTTTGATACATCCCCTTCTGTTCAATCAACAAAAGAAAAATTCATGGAATATTTTGCATTTCAATGGCACATCACCGATAGCTGCGACCAGCGCTGCCTGCACTGTTACATCTTTTCAGAGAATAACCACTTCAATATCAAGGAAATGTCGTGGAACGAAATTGAATCGGTTTTACAAAACTGTCAGGATATGTGCAGCAAAGCAAACCGTGTTCCTTATTTCTATATCACCGGTGGCGACCCAATTTTGCACAGCCATTTCTGGGATTTAATGGAACTTTTTAAGTCGAAAAAGATTGCATTCTCAATACTTGGAAATCCGTTTCACCTGAACGACGAAGTGTGCCGGCGGTTAAAGGATTGTGGTTGCGAGCGCTATCAGCTTTCGATCGACGGACTGCGCGAAACGCACGACGCCATTCGCATGCCCGGATCGTTTGACACCACGCTCGAAAAAATTAAATGCCTCCGGAATTCAGGAATTCGCTGCGCCATTATGACTACCGTTTCAGGAACAAACTTGGCTGAAATGCCCGAAATTGTTGATCTGGTGGTGGAGCATAAAGCCGATATTTTTGCTTTTGCCCGATACTGTCCGACCAGTGCCGAAAAAAGCACGCACATTTCGCCTGAACAATACCGCGACTTACTGGATGTTCTGTGGCAAAAATTTGAGCTTTACAAAGACAGTGGCACCAGTTTCAACCTGAAAGATCACCTCTGGACACTGTACCTACACGAAAAAGGCTTGTTTACCATTCCTGAAAACCTGAATGAAGAAATAATATACGACGGGTGCAACTGCGCCAATTGTCACCTCACCATTTTACCCAAAGGCGAAGTGTATGCCTGCCGCCGGTTCGAGAGTAATATCGGGAATGTTTTCAATGAAAAGTTGTTCGATATTTTCACTGGGGAGCCGATGAATCAATTCCGCAACTACGAAAAATTCGAGAAATGCAGCAAATGCGAATTGAAGCGGTTTTGCCGCGGGTGCCCCGCTGTAACATACGGATATAGCGGTAATTTCTACGGAACCGATCCGCAATGCTGGAAACAGGTGAGTTGATTTGAAAATTTGAAGATTAAAAAATGAAAGCAGTTGTACTATACAAAACATGTTCTCCTGAAGAACTTACCATCAGCGAAATACCTGTTCCGGAGGTAAAACCCGGTTGGGTACTGATAAAAGTAAAGGCGTTTGGACTTAACCGATCGGAACTGATGATGCGTGAATATGAAGGGAATGCGCCTTACATCAAACTGCCTCGGGTACTTGGAATTGAATGTGTGGGCGAAATTGCTGATGCTCCTGATAGTACATTTAGCAAAGGACAAAAAGTAGTGGCACTAATGGGCGGCATGGGGCGCTCGTTCGATGGCAGTTATGCCGAATATGCCTTGATTCCGGCAAAGAATGTTTTTTCGGTTGAAACGAACCTGTCCTGGGAAGAACTGGCTGCCATTCCTGAAACCTATTTTACGGCCTACGGCTCACTTTTTATCAGCCTGCAACTGGTTCCTGAAGATATTTTACTCGTTCGCGGTGGAACAAGTGCTGCCGGACTCGCATCCATTCAGCTTGCAAAAAGTGTTGGGGCAACCGTGCTGGCTTCAACACGTAAAGAAGGGAAACGTGATTTTTTGATGTTGCAAGGAACCGATCACGTTTTAATTGATGATGGCACCTTAAAAAGCCAGTTGCTCAATCTTTATCCCGGTGGGATAACCAAAGTGTTGGAACTTATTGGTCCGGCCACGCTGTTCGAATCGCTGAGCATGGTTAGTCTTCATGGAATTGTATGTGTTACCGGTATTCTGGGAAAAAAGGGAACAATCGAAAATTTCTACCCCATCAAAGATATTCCTTCAGGAGTTTACCTCACCGGCTTTTCGAGCAACTACCCCACTCAAAAAATTATCGACAACATATTCAGTCGTATTAAAAAACATAAACTACAGCCAGCCATCGCCAAAGTATTTGCCTTATCTGAAATCGGCCAGGCACACCGGCTGATGGAAAACAACGAAGCCAACGGTAAGGTGGTTATTTTAATTGAATAAAAACTCTAATAAAAACAACATGAAGACAAAATTTTTACTCGTAATCACATTAACTGCATTCCTATTTACAATAGGAACAACTGCTAAAGCTCAAGGCGCGAAAGAGATTTTCATTAACGCCAATTCAGGCAATGACCAAAATACCGGAACGAAAGAAAGTCCTCTGAAGTCGTTGAGCGAAGCAGCCAAAAAAGTAAATAACCTGGAAGGAAAAGGAGCTATAACGATTTACCTTTCAAAAGGGGTGTATGGCATGGCCGAAACAGCCAAGTTTACTTCTGCTAAATGGCAATTTTCCGAATCCGACCGTTTAACTATCCGTGCTGGAAAATTACCAGACGATGCAAGCTGGAATCCGGGAGATATGCCTGTTATGGTTTCAACAATGCCATTCGATATTGAAGAAAAGAATGACAAAAAAGAGCTGACTGGTGCTTTTAACTATGGCATCCTGGTTGAAACAAGCCATGTTACCATTCAAGGATTGCGCATTATGGGCGAACCGGTACACGAAAGTCCGTTTAAAAATATTTTAATCAGAAATTACCCGATTGTTTGGGACGGCAAAAATCTGGAAGATTTCAGAGTGACCCAATGTTTGTTTTTAGGAAACAAAATTGCACTGCCCAATCATTTGGGAATTCTATCTGCCGGAAGGGCTTTGGAAGTCGATCATTGTGTGTTTTATGGTGTCAAAGATGCTGTAGTCATGTGGAATACACCTGCCGACAAATCCAAAATGCACCACAATCTTTGTGTTAATACCTATGGGGCATTGGTTTGGACTTGGTCAACCACTGAAGATTTTAAATTCTACAACAACGTAATGAGTAATGTAAACGTAATTTGGGTATTGAATAAGGATGCAAAAAATACGTTTGCCATCGAGAACTCTATGTTTGTTGGATACAATGAATTAGTCAACAAGGGAGGTGGAGCAGCTGGTTTTGGCGAAAAGGCAGATCCCGCATTTTTGAAACTTAGCAATAATGTTGTCCTGAAGAAAGAAGGTAATTTGCAAATCGTGGAAGATCCCACCGACCGCAAATATCTGCATTTGGTGCCGGGCACATTGGGTTCTGAATTAGGAGCAGGTCTGTTTACAAAATAAAACAAACAACTTACAACGAGATATTCAATGAAAAAAATTGCGTTGCTGTGGTTATTGTTCCTGTTCATCTTTTCAAACCTATTGGTTGGCCAAAAAGTAATTGAATACAATTTGGCTGATTTGCACAGATGTGGTCAACTAATTGCAAAGAACAGAGTGATAACTGCAGAAAAAGATGACAATGTTGAATTTATCCGGTTAGGTAAGGCAATGGTTGGATCTGCGATTCTTCTGCCCGCCGATGATTTCAAACAAGGAAAAATTGAAGCATTGGTCCGGGGGAAAGACATTTTTCAGGGAAGTTTTGCAGGTCTGGCTTTTCATGCCCAGAGTGACAGTATTTTTGATTTGGTTTATTGCCGTCCGTTTAACTTCCAGACCCCGGATTCACTGCGTCGGATCCACATGATTCAATATGCTTATTTTCCAAAATTAGACTGGCAGGTACTACGGGTAAAGTACAACGGCATTTACGAAAAAGGCATTGCTAGTCCGCCAAAAGCCGATGAGTGGTTTAAACTAACGCTTGTTGTGGACGAAAAACAGGTAAAAGCATATATTAACGATTCAAATACACCTACATTGGTGGTTGAAAAACTCAATCAAATTTCAAATGGAAAAGTTGGTATATTTGGATTAAATGCTGATTTTAAATCCATTAAAATTGAATACAAATAAGCAGATTATGAAACTATACCGATTTTTATTCATTGGCGCTTTAGTTTTTAGCACACTAAAGCTAAACGCTCAGGTTATCAGGTTTGAAAAAGATAAGCTGGAACCAAATCAGGTTTCCATGTCAGTTGAGAAACTGCAAGGCAAAGAGGTAATTAAGGTCACGAAAAACAAGGAAATAAAAGAAGTTGACCAGCCTACATTTGTGAAAATCAAAGGAATAAATTTTCAAAACGGAACGATCGAGGTATTAGTATTGAGCAGGCTTTTGCCCGATGCGCCGGAATTTTCAAGAGGTTTTATTGGAGTTGCTTTCCGGATAAATGACGATAATTCTAAATTCGAAAGCATTTACATCCGTCCCACCAATGCACGGGCCGACGACCAAATCAGGAGAAACCACTCCATTCAGTATTTTTCATTTCCTGATTTTCCCTTCTCCCGATTAAGAAAAGATTCGCCTGAAAAATACGAATCATACACGGATATGGTTCTTAACGAGTGGATTAAAATCAAAATCACGGTTAAAGATGCCAAGGCACAGTTGTATATCAATGATGCTGCACAACCCAGCTTAATTGTCAACGATTTAAAGCATGGAGCCGATTCTTCCGGCGCGATTGGTTTGTGGGTTGATGTGGGTACCGAAGGCTATTTCGCTGACTTGAAAATTACAAATTAGACCTCCGTTACGCAATCAATACCCCAACACATCCATCAGTTTCTCATTCAGTTTTCGGTTTTTACCTTGAAACGGATGGCAATGAATGTGAATGGCCGGATTAAAATTGAGTTCGATGATGGCATAATTGTCGTTGGTGGCTTCGGCTGAAACATCCGGAATGATCATATCCAGACCGGTAATTTTTACGTTCAGCGCTTTAGCTGCGCGAACGGCAATTTGCTTGTACGAATCGGGAATATCGTCGGTATAATCGATGCTGTCGCCACCGGTGCTGATGTTCGAATTTTCGCGCAGGTAAACCACTTCACCTGCTGCCGGAATGGTCTCAAAATCTTTGCCTTGTTGTTTCAGAAAGATGGCTTCCGCTTCTTCCAGCCTTATCTTTTCGAGCGGCGTGCGGTAGCCTTTGCCACGCAACGGATCCAGATTTTTGAGTTCGACAAGCTCACGAATTGTCTTCGTACCATCGCCGGTTACATTAGCCGGAACGCGGTGCAAAATACCCACCACCTCGTCGCCAATCACGAAAATCCGGAATTCCCTTCCGGCAATAAATTCTTCAATCAGGATGGTCGTATCGTATTCAAAAGCAATATCCACGGCCCGGCCAAAAGTTTCCTCATCCGAATTTTCTTTCAGGATCGTAATGCCTAAGCCAAAATTAGTCTGGTTGGGTTTGATCACCACCGGCTTTCCACGATGAAACAAAAAGTCAGCTTTTGCTACCTCGCTATTGGTATATTCCAACCCTTTCGGTACCCGAATTGAGTGCTCTTCCAGTATTTTTTTGGTCACCAGCTTATTTTCCATCGCCAGAATACTGGCATAGTTGTCGAGCGAAGTTTTGGTGGCTTGCTTCACATACTGAATGTTTCCATCCTTTTTGAACCTCACGAAATTCTCTTTCCGATCGAGTATTTCGAACGAAACGCCCCGTTTTACAGCTTCGCGCAACAATAACTGGGTCGAAAGTTCCATGTCTTCCAATCCCCAAAAATTGTAGCTTTTATCTCTGCTTTCTATCAAATATTGTTTGGCTTTTTCAACATGAAAAGGAATGTATCCCTTTTCAACAATGCCCTTCAGCACTTCGTGAACCTTGCGGTCTTTATGATTTTCAACCAGTTTGCTGGTTTGATCCAGAGAATCAAGATATTCCGTGTTATTGATTTCAAGCATTCCAAACAAATCTTTCATTTTCGAGACGATTGCTTTCCCTTTCAGCCAAACCATATATCGCTTCCCGCTTTTGCTTTCAGTATCCAAACCATACATAGCTACTCCGGTATGATACCGATTCGCTTCAGCTTGCTCAATGGCACCAAAATCATCCAATTCATCACTGAGAAGACCATACAAGGCAAGGGCATGCAAAAACTGAAGCGCTTCCGGAGAAATACCGGCCTTAGAAAGCGGATCAATATCAATAAACCTGAATTCAAGGTATGAAATATGATCAGGATCGCGAAGGAACTTGGGCCGAACAGGGGAATACAATTCCTTGGCGGCCGCAATTTTCTCCTCTTTAATCATTTGGGCGATGCTGTTTTTGAAATTCGAAACGGAACTGTAATCGGGGAACAGGTCATCGAAATTCTGATATCCGAAACAACTGTTCCTGATCGATAAAGCAACGACATCGCTTTCAACAGGATATGGCGCCATTTTGCACTGAAGTTCGAACGATGGATCGACTACGGGGCTATCGCCATAAAGCAAAATATACAACCACCGAAACCGCAGCATTTGTCGGGCAGTTTTCAGGTAAACTTCATCTTTAAAATCATCGAACGAAAGCTGCGAATTTGCTTTCCTGTAAAGCAATTCGAGCAACTTTTCGCTATACGAAAAATTAAAATGTATGCCTGAAAACAACTGATTTTTCGGTCCATATTTTTCTGCCAAAAATTCGCGGTATTCGCGGGCTTCCTTTCCATCTTCACCATACTCAGCAATCGGAATCTGCTGATCGGATGGCAAAATTGGCGGAATACTTTGCGGCCACAGGTATTCGTCTTTCAGTTCGAGACTGACGATATCGTGAATGGTTTCCAGGAACCCAATAGCCTGACTTATTTCAGGAAGCGGCGGGGTAATCATTTCTACCTGACTTTCAGAAAAATCAGTTGTGATGTATGGGTGCTTCAGCTTATTTCCAAATACTTCAGGGTGTGAAGTCTGGGCCAGATTACCAGACCGATCTACCCTTATATTTTCCTTCTCGAGGCCAAACAAACCTTCGAGCCAGATATTTCCTTTTAATGAATTGAATACAGTTTGAAAAAAATCAAGTTCCATAACTATTATTTTTGAAAAAATATTGTCCTACGTTTCACCCCAAACCCATGAAGGGGCTTATTCTACAAGCATCGGAGACACTTGTTATGGACTAAAGTCCCCTTTAGCTGACGGATAAAAAGCATTTTGTTTTCTGAGAAACGACCTAAATAAAATGACATAAAGCACTACCAGCAACGTTCCTTTTACCATGCTGCTGATGCTGATGCTCCACCATACTGACGAAAGTTCGTTTTGCCAGAGTTCGATAAATACCAGCGCCATCGGAATCCGCAGCGCTGTAAGCGCAATTCCGGTAATTGCCGGAATATTGGGTTTTCCCCAGCCAAAAAATGCCCCGGTTGCCATCAGCTCCATCACCATGAACAGTTGCGAAAAACCAAGGATAACCAGGTATTCGCGCCCCATGGCCACACTTTCCGGATCGCTCAGGAAAATGGAGAAAAGAGGCTCTGCAAAAATGATGATAATGACCGATGTGACAGTTCCAAGGACAAACGCAAGAAGCATACCTGACCGAAAAGCCTGCCATTGTTTCCGGTAATCACCCGCACCATAGGCTATTCCTGAAATGGTTGACAAAGCGGACAGGAACCCACCAGCTGTCATGTACGAAATAGCCTCGATTTGAATTCCAACTTTCTGAACAGCAATGGCAGTCGCTCCCCAGTTACTTATGATCCGCGCCATGAAAATGGCTACAATGGTGAACGAAACCCGCTGAAATGTTGTACTCACTCCCATTCGCAGAATGTTCTTCAGAAGGGAACTTTGAAAAGCGGTTCCGATAGGTTTCAGGCTTGCTGAACCGTTCAGTTTGATGTAAAACATGAATGTTCCGATGGCCTGCGAAATGATGGTGCCTAAAGCAGCGCCACTAATTCCCATTTTGGCTTGAAAAATCAAAAGATAATCGAGCAGAATATTAATGGCCAAAGCCGTTGCATTAATCCGGAATGGTGATTTACTGTCGCCTGAACCTATGAAAACACTGGTAAAAAACAAATTCTGAAAGGAAAATGGAATACACAATCCAATCAAAAGCAAGTATCCTGATGCCGCATGTTCAATTTCAGAATTGTTGAGCTGAATCAGACCGATCAGCTCATTCCGGGCAAAAAATAAGATGACGTAATAAATCAAAGCTAAGCCGATAACCGCCAAAATGCCACTCCGCACATAACTTTTTGCCAAGTCGGAATCTCCGCTTCCAATGGCATGCGAAACCCGAATACCTGCACCAACTGTAAGTAATGACGATAATCCCCATCCAAAGTGCATAAAAAAACTGGCCGAACCGACTGCTGCCACCGCATCGCTCCCCAGCCGGCCCACAAAAATCATGTTGATAAAATTGTAGGCCATGGTCATAAACGACGAACCGATTACCGGCAATGCCAGCCATATCAGCTGTTTCATCATTGGATGCTTTCCAACACTTGAATGGATATTAAAACTGCCTTTTTTAAATAAAATCATTCCTAAAACTTGAATACTGTAAGAAGACGCAAAGTTGAACAAACGGACGCAACGAATTCCTATAAATTTCAATCTTTATTGAAAAAATCTGACCGTGTACCTTCAATTGATTAAATTAGCCAAAACAAAAACCATGAAGCGACTTTTACTTTTTGTTGGTGTTTTTTTAATTCTCGGAAATTTGTCGTGCGATAAAAAAGATGAAGAAACTAATCCCGATCAATTTCCCGGCTGGCTACAGTCGAAAATCACTGAACTGACTTCCCCACAAAATCTTTGCGAAATTACCGATATCACAATCATTGAATACAATGGGGAAACATATTACCATGTTTATTGCGGTCTCTGGTCGTGCATGTATTGTCAACTTTTTGACGAAAAGGGCAACCGCCCAAACTGGGAAACCAATGTCTGGAATGATTTTCATGCTAAACAAAAAGTGATCAAAACAGTTCCCGCCTGTCCGTAGATTTAAAAAACCCTGCGGATTGCACGGTTTTACACAATTACACCTCAAATACAATTTAATGGTCATTGCTTAAAGAGCAACAGTTACTTGCAAACAAAAAAAATCACTGCAAGTGCAATTCTGTATCGAATAATACATGTACATGTATCTCCTGGATTGGGTTACCATGTGAAATTTTTGCATGAAAATGGAAAAATTGTCAGCTTTTCATATTCACTGCAGCAATCAAAAATGCAGATGAATATCATTGGTTTCGGTCGATCACCATCATCGGAATATCCAATCTTCCTTCCTTTTTTAATCACAGACTACATTCAACATTTTACTTACACACACCTAACATTCAGATAGTTGTGTTAATAAATTTTAATATTCTTAAAATAGTTTAAAAATTATTTTAATTTATTTTTTGTGGCACGTAATATGAAAAAAAAAGTGATACAAATCTAAAATTTATCATTATGAGAACGATTAAAAAAATTTCAGCATTGTTCATTATAGCTTTTTTTTCAGCAGCATTAGCCATATTTTTGAACAATAAATTTGGAAATGTTCCTAATAGTCAAATGATGGTAAGTGAAAAGACACCGGTACATCTTGCAACGAACATTCCAAACCAAGGAGTACAGGCGCAATTACCTGATTTGACCGAAGCTGCAGAGAAAAGTGTTCCGGCAGTTGTTCATATCCAGGTTAAAATGCATCAGGAAATGGATAACTTCGCTGACAACCCGTTTTTTAAATTCTTTTTCGGGCCAAATGGTCCGGAGGGCAATACTCCATTTAAATACAAACAGATCCCGCAATTCGCAATAGCATCAGGTTCAGGAGTGATAATCAATTCGGATGGTTATATTGTCACCAACAACCACGTAGTTGATGATGCTGTAAATGTTGAGGTGATATTGAATGACAACCGAAAATTCACGGCTAAAGTTATTGGCCGCGACCCGAACACCGACATCGCACTTGTAAAGATCGAAGAAACTAATTTGCCTTATCTTCCCTGGGGTAACTCTGATGAACTTAAACTTGGCGAATGGGTGCTTGCTGTTGGCAATCCGTTTAACCTAAACTCAACCGTTACGGCAGGAATTGTCAGTGCAAAATCAAGAAGTATTGGAATTGTGAGTGGTCAAATGCCTTTGGAATCATTTATCCAGACAGATGCTGCCGTGAATCCGGGAAACAGCGGTGGCGCATTGGTTAATGTCAAAGGCGATTTGGTTGGAATTAATACCGCGATTGCATCTCAAACAGGTTCTTATACCGGTTATTCTTTTGCAATCCCTGCCACGCTTGCTCAAAAGGTAGTTATCGACTTAAAGAAATTTGGTGAAGTACAACGTGCAATATTAGGAGTAGTAATGCAATCCGTTAACGACAGTATTGCCAAAGCTAAAAAACTTGATAATGTTGAAGGGGCATACGTAAGAAGCACTACCGAAGATGGCGCAGCACGAAAGGCAGGTATAAAAGAAGGCGATATTATTGTTTCAATTAATGGGAATAGTGTAAAAACAGGTTCTCAATTGCAGGAGCAAATCGGGGAATTTAGTCCTGGAAATGAAATAACAGTTGGTTATATTCGAAATGGCGAACTAAAGAATGTCAAAGTTGTTTTGCAAAACATGAAAGGCGATACGTCTATCGTAAAAGAACTACTTTCCGTTCTGGGTGCTGAATTTGAACCATTATCCGATCAAGAGAAAGAGAAATTGCAAATTAATGATGGTGTGAAAATTGCCAAACTGAAAGATGGAAAACTGAAAGATACCGGAGTGAAAACCGGGTTTATTATTACGGATATCAATAAAGAAGCAATTGACAGCCAAAGTGATATTGAAAGCGTAATTATGCATACAAAAAGTAAACAGCCTTTGCTCATTGAAGGTGTATATCCGGATGGCAAATATGCTTACTATGTTATAAAGCCGGAAAGCTAAACCGAGAATTTATTCTAGATTGATAAAACTGCGCTTTCAAAAATTTTAGTTCTAAAGTCAGGAAAGGAGATATCTTCTCCTTTCTTTTTTATGTCATTAAGGTTGATTTGAGAATAGAACAGCTCTCAGTGATTCTCTACATCAAAACCAAAAACTATTCCACATACAGCACCAATCCCTTCAGATATTCGCCTTCGGGATGGTACATGTCAACCGGATGATCGGCTGGCTGAACGAGTTGATTCAGGATGCGGACTTTGCGGCCTGAAATGGCTGCCGCCGAAAATACAGCTTCCCGAAATTTATCTTTGGTAACTACCTGCGAACAGCTAAATGTAAACAGGATTCCGCCTGGGGCAATCTGCTGAAAAGCTTTCAGGTTAAGGCGTTTGTAGCCTTTTAGCGCCTGGGGCAAAGCACCTCGGTGTTTGGCAAATGCCGGGGGATCGAGAATTATCAGGTCGTATTTTCCTTTGTTCTGATCCATATAATCGAAACAATCGGCTACAAAAGCTTCGTGGCGTGTATCTTCCGCAAAATTCAGTTTGACATTTTCGTTGGTCAAATCGATGGCTTTAGCCGACGAGTCGACCGAATGAACCAGGTTGGCGCCTCCACGCATGGCATAAAACGAAAATCCGCCCGAATAGCAAAACATGTTCAGCACGCTACGGTTATTCGAATATTCCTGTACCAACCGGCGGTTTTCGCGCTGATCGACAAAAAAGCCGGTTTTCTGACCTTCCACCCAATCCACTTTAAAGCGGTTTCCGTGTTCCTGAACTTCAAAAACTTCCGATTTACCTAACAGGTATTCATCTTTCGCTTCGAGTCCGGCTTTGAAAGGCACTGTTTTTTCACTTTTATCGTAAACGGCAACCAGGCGGTCGCCCATCACTTCTTTCAAGGCTTTGGCAATGGTGTCGCGAATCACATACATTCCGGCCGAATGGGCCTGCATCACAGCGGTTCCGTTGTAAAAATCGACAATCAGGCCCGGCAAACCATCGCCTTCGCCATGAACCAAACGGTAAACATTAGTCTGATCATTGTCGACCAACCCAAGTTTTTTACGCACATCTAAAGCACGATCCAACTTACCTTTCCAGAATTCAAAATCGGGTTCAACCTTTTCAAACGAAAAAATGCGGACAGCAATCGATCCAATCTGAACATGGCCCATGGCCAAAAATTCGTTTTTATTGGAAACGACCTCAACCACATCTCCTTCTTCTACCCTACCGACGATTTCATGAATTGCTCCTGAAAAAATCCAGGGATGGAAACGCTGCAACGATTGCTCCTTTCCGGATTTCAAAATAACCCGGCTATATTTATCTGTCATGTTTATTGCTGATTGAGTGATTCAAAAATACGGTGAGAAATCCAGGCATCGGTGGCGGCATAAATCTGCTGAGCTTCTGTCAAATCGGGCGCTTCCCAATTAGTAACGCGCTGTGCTTTCGAAATGCGGTAACCCAAAACGATAGCCGATAATTTTTTCAGGCTAAAATCCTGAATACCGAAATCTTTCACATGGTCCTGAAGTTCAATGAATCCGGCGGGTTTAAAATGATTCAGCTTTTGAAGGCCTTTGATGTCGTCGCGAATGGCCACGCCAATTTTTTGAATGTCCGGATTTTCAAGGATATTTTTCAACCCATTGGGTAATCCTATTTTATTAAGTCTGAACAAGAAAGCACGATCGACGGTTGCCAGTTGCAGCAATGCCACTTCGTAAACAACCCCCTTTTTAAATGCGGGCTTGGTTTCGGTATCAAACCCCAGCAAAGTCTGCTGAGACAGGTATTCAATCGAATCCAGGTAATCCTCCTTCGACTCCACCAATGTAATATCGCCCTCAAACTGAATGAGTGGCAACTCGGCTAATTCATCCTTATCAATGCTCTCCCTGTACATCTTTTACTCTCCCTGAAACGAAAACCGGTCGTTCAACCAATCCGGATTCCGATTCTTATTCTTTGATTCCTTATTTCGTTTTCCCTCCTGAAGGGAATCATCATCTGCATTACTTTCGGCATAAATCAGATTGTGAACGGCGCGCAAGCAGTTCACCAATTTCTGACCCCAGATTTGCGCAAAATTATTCTGACTTTCCCAAAGTGCCTGTTCCATAACCTCATCATTCATGGTGCGGAACGACATAACCAAATCTTTTATGTCCTGATAAATATCCGCCACATTTTCGGCTATACTTGATGTAAGTGCCGACTCGCTAAATTGCATTCCCTGAATAAATACTTCCTGATAGTCGTCACCGGCGCCGGTATGGGCAAGTATTTTCTGCTGAATCAGGTTGTAATCCACCTCAGTTACATATTTCTCAAGTTCATCATCGGCTTCAAACTCAAACTTGGGCAACAAACTGGCTTTGAGGTAGAGAAGAGGAAGCATTTTTTGCAGCCGGCTCAGGAAATCGGTAGATTCCAAATCGTCCGCCCGTTCCAGGAAACTGCAAAATTCGTTGGCAACGGTAATTAATTCGATTACATTTTTCGAATACACCAAACTGTTCAATCCTTCTTCACTCATGAAAATCGTTCTAAAATTGGGTCAAAAGTACAAAGAATTTTTGTTCTGATGGATTTGCCCCATCATTTAATATGCACAAACGAAAAACCTTGATTTATCAGGAAACCAGTTTATTGCCCTTCTGCTTCCTCCTCTTCCTCATCATCTTTTCCACTAAACCGTTTCGGATACTTCGCTTTCTCTTTCATCGCATACCACAAAATCCGGTTGAAAAGATCATCATTTCCCGAGTCGATGCCATCGAATTGCGGCTCCATACTTTTCTCGGCAAAACGAAGAGCGGCACCTTTCAACGCTGTGAGTGGCGGGTTCATTTCATCCAGCGGAATCAGATTTTTAATAGTCTGGTATGGTGTCAAATCGACTTTTCCCCAAAAACAATCGAACATCGGTTTAGCAGTGGCATCCATGATGTTCATTGGAGGAATACCCAAAATCTGCTCAATGGTGCGCACCATCGACGGTTGATTATAATTGGTGCGCATTACCTCGCCTGTTCTGGAGTATGGGCTGATCACCATCCCCACCGTGCGATAGGCCGACACATGGTCCCAGCCCGATTGCGAATCGTCTTCAGTGATGAAAACAACTGTATTCGCCCAGAACCGGCTTTTGGTAAGCGCTTCCATAATCTGACCAAGAGCCAGATCATTGTCGGCAACCATGGCTCGCGGCGTAGGCAAGCCCGGACGTGTTCCTCCGGTGTGATCGTTTGGAAGCGCCATCACCATCAATTCGGGCAATTGGTCCCCATCCATTGCTTCGTACTTTTTCAGTTCATCGATAAAAGCCTGTGCACGCAAAACATCCGGAATGCGGTGATCGTCGTACGAAGGATAGGTCGGACTCAAAATGGCTTCAACTGGCTTAATGGTGGTGTGGTTAGTGAACTCGAATTTTTCGTTTTTCAAAAACCCCTGGTAAATGGAAGTCCAGGTATGCTTATCATCGTATTCCGGAGTTGAAGCTTCGCCATAAATACGCACATTTTTACCATGTTTCAGGGCATTATCCCAAAGGAAACCGGTTGGCGCATAAACCAAAGCATCTTCCTGAACGTGCGGATAGCTGCGAATCCAGGCACGCACATCTTTTTCGATGTAATCGGTCACAATCGAAGCATCGGTCCATTGATGTCCTTCAGCAGAACATTTTCCGGAGACGTAAAAATTATCGAGCAGCATATATTTATCAACTAAATCATGCGTATTGGGCGTAATTTTTCGGCCAAAAATAGTGAGGGTTGAATCACCGTCGCCTTTTTTATGATCACCCAGGATCTGGTCGTATGTGCGATTTTCCTTGATGATGTATAGCACATGTTTAAAAATGGAAGGTTCACCAATCCGTTCAGGAACGCAGACTGGTTTTGCAGTCTTACGTGGCAATTTTTCGAGCAAAGCCAAGCGGAACAATTGGTTCGACTGCTCAACGGTTTTGGTAAATGCTTTGAGCTGTTTTTCATCCGGAACCTGAATAACCGAAACCGAGGCGGTCTGTTTGTGCGAGTTGTACGAAACATTGAATGAGCCCGCAGCCTGTGATGGAATATTTGCGCTTTCGCCTTCGATATTAGCCACAAAAAGTTGGTTTTTACTCGTTGCAACAATAGCTCCGGGGTAAGCTCCGGTTGGGATGAAACCTTCTACTTCGCTGTTCTTTTCTGCTGAATTTCCGCCTGATTTACTTCCGAGTTCAACAACCGCAACCGCATTGTCCATTCCGTTAGCTACATAAAGCGTTTTTCCGTCTTTCGAAAGCCCCAAGCCATTAGGCGAATCGCCCCAAAACGTATTATTTTCGGCACTTAACCGAACAGAAATGGTCTCAGAAACTTCGTCGGTGAACGTAGAAATGGTGCTGACACAATCGCTGTTGGCATTGGCAACAAAAACAAATTTCCCGTCTGCACTGGCGATAATGTCATTCGGATGCAAGCCAACCGTAATTTCTTTCAGCACTTTCCCTGTTTCAGGATTTAAAATCGATACCGTTCCTTCGCGCGTTGCTCCTGTTCGCTGGTCAACTTTGGCGCTTCCCCATGGAACTCCGGCCACATTCGTATCATTTTTATCGGGAACAGCTCCCGCCCAATTGGTTACGTAAATTTTCCCGTTGGCCTTGGCAATTCCGAACGGAGCGACGCCCACATTGGTTGTCCATACATTGGTTTTAGTTGCCAAATCCAGTTTCACCACCTTGTTGGTGCCATTCAAAACAACGTACAAATAATTTTTTCCTGATTCGTTTTGAACCAAAACTTCATTAACCAAGGCATTTCCGGCAGGAGCTTCAGTCTGAAAAGTAAACGAATCGCTTCCGGTTAATTTTTTACCATCCCACGCTGCTTCCATAACAAAAGAAATGCCTTTGCCACCTACTGATCCCCAATAGAGTTTATACTGATTCGTTTCCTGAAGCCAGCAAATACCGGAGAATGTATTCATTAAGTTTTGTCCCTGAATTAACCCAGTTAATGGCAGGTTGGCAACCAGCTTTCCGGTTTCGGCTGAAAGAATAACTACTTCATACCGGCCTTCAACAGCCACCCACTTTTCGTCGGGCGAAAGTACGACATCGAGTGCATGATTTTCCAGTGTAGGATTGCCAAAATAAACCTGCTTCCCGGCCGGGGTAATCCAGCGGTTATTGGGCAGCAAATTTGGATTGTCTTTCGGCGATAATGTTTTACTATCGTATGCTGACTGGTATTTAGCCTGTTCTTTGCTCTTTTTTGCTGGCTGCGCAAATATTGAAGACGCAGCTATAAAAAGACAAACCGATAAAAGCAGTTTTGGAATATTCATGATAAACGAATTTGAAAAACAGTTTAGTTTTAGTTCAAGCACTACAAAGTAACAATATTAGCTACAGAATTCCAGAAATCAGGACACAGAAAGGGCAGAAAATTAGCAAGGCTATAATTTTAATTAAATCAAACGCAACCTTCAGTTATTGTTCTACATCTTCAACTAAACTTAATTACAACAAATGAAGGTCGTAAAAGTATTCAGTATAGTTCTACTAGTCATATTCGTTATCTCAGGTTGCGGAAAAGACGAAAATACAGGCAAATCGACCTGCGATTTAGCAAATCCAATTGAAGAACTTATGTGGTTAAAAGAGATAAAAACCACAATGACCAACTGTTCCTGTGAAATATCTATTTTACAGGCAACTTACGACAACCAAACCGTATTTTATACCATGATGACTGATCCTTTATGTGTTGGAGTCCAAACAATTACACTCCTTGATTGTGAAGGAAAAGTCGTTGAGAATATCAAGCAGGATAAGTTTCAGACATTTTTGGGTAAAGTTTCCAATGTCAAAAATCTGTACAGGTGTAAAACATCGAACTAAAAAAACATTTAATCGTCACGGGGTTAACTTAGTTTTTTCATCAGCCAGGCCATATTTTCGCCCAACGTCCGCATGGTCTGCATGCCTTCTACGTCTTTGAGCACGTCGCCGGGAGCGCCGCCAAAAGCAAAGTTCCAATAACTCGATCCGGGAACAATCATCTGGTTAATCAGGAAAAAGTTATTGATGGTTTCGAACGCATGAAGAGCGCCACCACGGCGTTCAACGATTACGGCAGCCCCAACTTTCCGGCGCAGCAAATGGCCGTTTCCGCGCGTCACATAGCCCGAAACGTCAATCAGGGCTTTCATTTCGGTAGTGATATCGGCAAAATAAACCGGCGAACCCAGAATAATTCCATCGGCTTCAACCATTTTGGCAATCACTTCATTCAGAAAATCGTTCTTGATGTGGCAGCGGCCATCCTTTATTTCGCGGCATTTTCCACAAGCTGAGCAACCATGAACCAGCTTCCCGCCCAGTTGGATAAACTCGGTTTCGATACCTTCTTTTTCGAGTTCCTCAAATACCGTTTTGATGAGTATTTCAGTGTTTCCGTGCCTGCGTGGACTTCCATTAATGCCGATAATTTTCATAAACTGTTTGTTTTGCCACAAAGGCACGAAGACACAAATGAATACAAATATTGTTGGATCTTTGCGACTTAATGGCTGTGATGATTTTTATTGATTAAACACATAAGAGATGATGTTCGCTCCCATTTGCAAGGCTTTTTGGCGAACATCTTCCGGGTCGTTATGGACGGAACGATCTTCCCAGCCGTCGCCCAAATCGCATTCGTAGTTGTAAAAACACACCAAACGACCTTTGTAGATCAGTCCAAAACCCTGAGCCTGCTTGTTATCATGCTCGTGTATCTTAGGCAGTCCTTCGGGAAATTGATATTTCTGATGATAGATGGGGTGATCGAAAGGAAGTTCAACAAAATCGAGTTCAGGAAAAACCTTTTTCATTTCGCGCCGGATAAACTGATCGATTCCGAAATTATCGGTAATTTGCAGGAACCCACCCGATTCGAGATAAGTGCGCAAATTATCAGCTTCGGACTGGGAGAAATAAACATTTCCGTGACCAGTCATATCCACATAAGCATAATTAAACAGATCAGGACTTCCAGGTTCAACCGTTCCCGGTTCTGGATCGATATCGGTTTTCAGGTTGTCGTTGCAAAAAGTAATCAGGTTGGGCACCGAAGTTGGATTTGAATACCAGTCGCCGCCGCCATTGTATTTCAGTACAGCAATCTTAACCGATTTGGCCTGCGAGAAAACCAATACGGGCAAAAGAACCAACAGTATAAATCCGATTTTAAACATGCATTTGATTTGCCCCAAAGATAAAAATATTGCATGGTTTCAGCAGTCTGTGGAATTTGAATTTAAAGAATGACCGGTTTTTCTGAAATAATTGCCAAATTTGTCAACTCAGCATCAAAACTAAAAGCTGAGGCAATCGTTTTAATGGTGTCAAAACCAAATTATACAGAAATGAAGAATTTTACAACTCGTTCACTCAACATACCTTTTCCGAAAAAAGATCCACACAATGCACTGGCCATGCCAATCTATGAATCAGTCGCATTTGAATTTGATTCTGCTGAAGATATTGCGGCCAACTTTCGCGGTGAATTTCCGGCACATACTTATTCCAGAACGAGCAATCCAACGGTCGAATACTTCGAAACCAAAGTCAGAACTTTAACCGGCGCTCACCATGTGCTTGCAGTATCGTCAGGAATGTCAGCCATTTCAGCCACAATGCTGGCCATTTGCAAACAGGGCGACAACATCATTTCAGGAAAACATCTTTTTGGACACACGTTGGCGTTGTTCGAGCAAAGTCTTTCGGCCTATGGAGTGGAAACCCGTTTTGTGGACACTACCAAAATTGATTTGATTGAGCCTCTGATCGACCAAAATACACGTGCTATCTATTTTGAGACCGTAACTAATCCACAGCTCGAAATTGCCGACATCAGGAAACTTGCTGAAATTGCCAATAAACATGGTATTTTACTGATTTCTGACAGTACCATTACACCACCTTCTGTTTTCAGCTCAAAATCGTTAGGCGTGCATGTGGAAGTGATGTCGACCACCAAATTTATTTCGGGTGGTGCAACTGCTGTTGGCGGAATGATCATTGAGAATGGTATTTATGAATGGAGCCAAAACCCAAACTGCTTGGAATTTTCAAAGAAATTCGGTAAAGATGCGTTTGTTGCCCGTCTCCGGAAAAACTATTACCGGAATCTGGGAATGCCAATGACAGCCCATACTGCCAATTACATGATTGCCGGACTGGATATTCTGGAATTGCGCGTGGAGCGTTGTTACCAGAATTGTCTGAAACTGGGTGAATTCTTTCAGCAAAATTTAAAAGTTACACGTGTTGATTATCCGGGATTAAAAGATTCACCTTATTACGATCTGGCAGTTAGTCAGTTTGGAGGTGTCCCTGGAACCGTAATGACGTTTGATCTGTCAAGTCAGGACGAATGTTTCAGCTTTATGAACCGTCTGAAAGTCATTCGCCGTGCTACCAACCTGAACGACAATAAATCGCTGATTATCCATCCGTACTCAACTATTTATGCTGAATTTCCGGAAAGTGAACGATTGAAAATGGGAATCCGCCCGGGTATGATGCGACTTTCGGTTGGTATTGAAGGAGCAGACGATCTGATTGAAGATATTGAACAGGCACTAAGTACATAATCAGGAAAATACAATTACAATATGAAAATAAGGCTTGCGATTTCGTTACTTACATTAATCGTTTTACTTGGAATACAAGTAAATCCAGCAAGCTGTCAAACGTATTGCAACCCACTGAACCTGAGTAATAAATTTAGTTTGGATCTGTCATCAAAACATGATCTTACCGACCCAACCGTTGTGCTATACAAGGACAATTATTATTTATTTGCTTCAAATGCCGGTGGATATTGGTATTCCAGCGACTTAATTTCATGGAAATTTGTATCTGCCACAAACCTGCCGGTAGAAAATGATGCGCCGACAGCAGTTGTTATCGGCGACTGGATCTATTTTTTCACATCGCTCAACGGCACAATGTTTCGCACCAAAGATCCAGCCAGCGGAAAGTGGGAAGTGTATGGCAATTCAATGCTGCTGTCGATGATAAGCGATTTTGCTGTTTTTGCTGATACCGATGGAAGGGTTTACTGTTACTATGGATGTACGAATAATGATGGGGTGATGTCACGCGAATTGGATCCAAACAATTTGCTTGAACCATTGGGAGTCCCTATGGTCTGTAAAAAAACAAATCCCTTGAAAAGCGGTCTGAAAAAATCCAAAAACGTTTCTGAAAAAACAGGCAGCTACAATGCTCAAGGTTCGTGGATGAATAAATACAATGGAAAATATTATTATCAGTGTGCCGAGATAAGCAAAGGATTTAACAATTATTGCGATGTTGTGTATGTATCAGATACTCCGACAGGACCTTTTGTATATGCCGCCAATAATCCTTTTTCATATCGGCCTGATGGGTTTCTCAGCGGAGCCAGCAACGGGTCAACTTTTGCCGATAAATACGGAAACTGGTGGCACATTGCAACCATCACAACACCTGGGAATAGAGAAAATCAATCCAGACTGGGACTTTTCCCTGCTGGTTTCGATAAGGATGGTAACTTATTCACAAAAACTGATTTTGGCGATTACCCGATCATCATGCCGAACCACAAAAATATCAACATAGATAAACTTAATCCGGAATGGGCACTACTTTCGGATAACCTGACATCACAGGCATCTTCAACTTTATTTTCCAGCCCAACAGCTTCTGCTTTTGACGAAAATTTAGGAACTTACTGGAGTGCCCAAACCGGGAAAAAGGGTGAATGGTTGAGTGTCGACTTAGGTTCGGTTTGCACGATTAATGCATTTCAACTTTTTTTTCCTGAAAACAAAACCCAGATCGTCAAGGCCGACACCGCGCATACCCGCCGTTATCTTATTGAATATTCTATCGACAAAAAGACTTGGAAAAAGTTGAGCGATAAAACAAAGAACCTCGAATTCCAGATAAATCCTTATGAAGAAATAAAGAATCCAGTTCAAGCACAATATTTTAAAATTACCAATTACAGGGCACCCGAGGGTCCTTTCGCCATTTCTGAATTACGAATCTTCGGAAATGGATCACATCGTAAACCAAAAAAGGTGAATGAATTTCGGGCAATAAGAGATTACCGTGACCCCCAGGTAATTAAAATGTCATGGAAAAAGCAGGCAAATACCACTGGTTACAATATCCGGTATGGTACCGATAAAGATAAGTTATACCACAGCCTTCAGGTGTATAAAAAGACTCGGTTAACCATTCATTGCCCCGATAAAAAAAGGATATATTGGTTTCAGATTGATGCCTTTAATGAAAACGGTGTTACTCCGGGCAAACCAATGCTCTCGAAATGATTTCGCTCAACCTTACTATTCATTGAGTAAGTTAAACGTATGGCAAGCCACAACACCGGCAGTTTCGGTGCGCAGGCGGCTGTCGCCTAAACTAACTGGCACGAAACCGGCATTTATCGCCATTTCTATTTCTTCCGGAGAAAAATCACCTTCAGGCCCAATCAAAATCAGGTATTTCCTGTCGGGGATTACTACATTTTTTAGCAACTCGCGATGCTGTTCATCGCAATGGGCAATAAACTTCTGCCCATCAAAAGGCTGGCGTATGAATTCATTGAATTTAGTCAGTTCATCGAGTTGAGGTAAATACGCTTTCAGCGATTGTTTCATGGCTGAAATCATCACTTTTTCGAGCCGATCGTGCTTGATTTCCTTTCGTTCGGAATGGCGGCAAAGCAGCGGGGTAACCTGATTGATGCCGATTTCGGTAGCCTTTTCCAGAAACCATTCGATGCGCTCAATGTTTTTAGTCGGCGCAATTGCGATATGGATCTGAAAATTCCGGAGCCCAAAATTCAATTCCGATTTAGTTACATTTACAGCACACCGTTTGGGATTCGGATCTGAAATCTCAGCAGTAAAAAATCCGCCACGACCGTCAACCAAAGTAATTTCATCGCCTTTTTCGAGCCTCAAAACCCGAACACAATGCTTCGATTCGGTTTCGTCAAGAATATATGTTTTTTCGGAAAGTTCGGGAGTATAGAAAATGTGCATGATTCAAATAAGTTTGAGGTTTCAAATTCCAAGTTCCAAGTCTGCTTGCTTGAGATATGAGGTCTATATTGATTTAGGTGTTAACTGAAAAGCAAGCCGACCCACACGGGCAGAAACGTCTGACCATTTTTCAACCTGGAAATCGATGGCAACAGTCGAACAGGTTGGCATATCGGAGTTAAAGTACTTCACCAGGTTATAGGCCAGGTAATAAACCGTTGGATTGTGACCAAAAACGAAAACCGTTTGCACTGGTTCAGGTAAAGCATGAAGCATATCAATAAAACTTTGCGTGGTCAATCCTTCGTAAAGGACTTCTTCCTGACGAATTTTTGAACGATCGTAACCCAGGGTCTGACAAAAAATAGTTGCTGTATGCATTGTACGCGTTGCAGGGCTGGCAATTACCAATTCAGGATTTACACCCAAATCTTTAAGTTTTTCACTAATCTTCTCAGCATCAATCTCTCCCCGATCGGTTAAATCACGATAAAAATCATTGTCGTAACCATAGGGTACCGATTTAGCATGGCGAACAATTATTACCCTTTTCATGGTCTTCTCTTTTTCTGTTTCTGCAAAATTAATCTATTTTTAATGCCTACGAAATGCACTTTTACATGAAACAAATTGGCTTATTATCAGATACACACGGAACACTGAGTTCACGAATCTTTAAATTTTTCGAATCTGTTGACGAAATCTGGCATGCCGGCGACATCGGAAATGCCGAAACGGCCGACCGACTGTCTGCATTCAAACCGCTCAAGGCCGTTTACGGAAACATCGACGATCATGTTTTGCGAAAAATGTTTCCGGCTGATCAACGTTTTTTTTGCGAAGAAGTTGATGTTTTGATGACTCACATTGGCGGTTACCCCGGAAGATACGAAACCCTTGTCCGCAATCAATTCAAGATAAAAGCTCCCCAGTTATTTATTTGCGGGCATTCGCATATCCTGAAAGTTATTTTCGACCCGAAATATCATCTGCTGCACATTAACCCCGGAGCTGCCGGAAATAAAGGATTTCATCAGGTTTGTACGGCAGTCAGGTTTGTAATCGACGGTAAAAACATCCGCGATATGGAAGTTCTGGAGTTTGAACGAACAGCCTTTCAGGAAATATAAAAAGACATCAATAAATCTTATTTAATTTCATCAAAATCAACTATTTGCTGTTCTAATTTCTTTATCCATCTTGTCCAAATCCGGTGCGACCAAAACATCATTTGAACTAAAATAATTGAAATTCCTAAGAGGATAAAACTCTTTTCGCGGGTAAAATGAATTACCGCTGTAAAGAACACAACGATAGAAATGCTGTACAAAAAAGTACATATCAGCGACAAAATGGACAATCGCTTAATTTTCGCCAAATATCTTTCCACCGAAGTTTTCAAATTCGAACCTTCGATTCGTGATGTGATTGAGATGTAACCAGCAACGTCGTTTGCAATGAAAAACAATAAGCCAATCACCAGAAAAGCGTTTGCATAAAATGGCTTTTTATCACCATCAAACCAATCGTAATAAACCACCAAAAACAACACAAAGCAAATGGTTTCAATGATTAGCTTTGTTCTGATCCGTTTCAACGTTGGATGATTCTTTATTCTGGTCATTTTCTGCAAGTCATCTTCACTTTTCTCAACTATAGTGGCATTTTGCCAATCTGATTTTAAATCTTCCAGTTCCATGATTTTTAGTTTAAAATGATTTTCAGTTTGTTCTTAATTCTGTTCAATTTCACGCCTACATTACTTTCGCTAATACCGGTTATTTCTGCCATTTCCTGATAACTAAAGTCTTCCAGATAAAGCGATACCAAAGCTTTATCTCCATCGTTTAATTTTCGCAACGCTCCAAATAACCGATCAGCATTTTCTGTAGCCTTATTCTCTGTTGAAGGATGAATTTTCTCCGGAAATTCTTCAATATAGTTAATCTCAATTTTAGTTTTTCTATAAATAGCGATCGCGGTATTTAAGGTTATTCTGTAGACCCACGAACTTATTTTGGATTCACCTTTGAACGATGGAAAAGACTTCCAGAGTTGATATACAACTTCCTGAAACAAATCTTCCTGATCCTCTTTATTATCGCGATATATTCTACATATCTTGAAGATGATTTTCTGATGATCGTGAATGATTTTTAAAAATTCTATCTCCATAACGTGAATCTTAATAACCTTTTTGAAATTTAACCATTTAAACCATTAGTTGTTTTTTATCCGGAAAAACTTACAGTCTCATGAAATAATCCTTACAATTCAATTTTCCATTACGCTGAAAATCCATCCATTCAAATCTTCTTTTCAACTTTTTATTAATCTGTCTGTTTTGAATAAAAAGCAAATACAATGAGCCGATTTCTTTTCATCTTAATTCTATTTAGTATGTCAGAACATATTAGTTACGGGCAAACGGAGACAGCCACTTTTGGCGGCGGATGTTTTTGGTGTACCGAAGCCATTTTCAGAAGCCTGAAAGGTGTTGAAACCGTCGAGTCAGGATACTCGGGCGGAAAATTGAAGAACCCGACATACAAAGAAGTTTGCACCGGCGAAACCGGCCATGCCGAGGTCATTCAAGTTACATTCAATCCGAAGGTGATCAGTTTCCATGAACTACTCGAAGTTTTTTGGGAAACACACGATCCGACCACTCTAAACCGTCAGGGTGCCGATTCTGGAACACAATACCGATCTGCCATTTTTTATCATTCCCAGGAACAAAAAGAAACAGCTGAAAAGTATAAAGCTGAATTGAATAAAGAAAATGTTTTTAACAAACCGGTGGTAACTGAAATCACTGTTTTTGATCAATTCTATAAAGCAGAAAACTATCATCAGAATTATTTTGCAAACAACCGATCGCAAGGTTATTGTCAGTTTGTAATTGTCCCCAAAATTGAAAAATTCAGGAAGGTCTTTAAAGACAAATTAAAATAAGTTTCCGATGTATGTTAAAGCCACTTTTTTTATCTTTTTATTTGCCATAATCTGTTTCCAATCATTGGCGCAGCGTGAGTTTAAAATGCCTGACGGTGATACCACCTATGTCATGAAGCGTTATGTTTTTATGCTTTTAAATGAAGGACCCAATCGAACACATGATTCGGTCATGGTATCCAAAATTCAGGAAGGTCATATGAAACATCTTAACGAAATGGCGCAAACAGGCAAAATGGTCATTGCCGGCCCGTTTGATAAAGGAGGCAAACACCGCGGAATTCTGATTTTTGATGTCGATTCAATTTCACAGGCTATCCGTATGGAATCAAACGATCCGGCTATTTTATCCGGACGATTGGAAATGGATGCGATATACTGGTGGGCTGCTAAAGGAAGCAAATTACCTTAGAATACTTTCCTGCAATAACCGTTTTTTAGTATCTTCGTCAAATTGATTTTAACTTACTAACTAGATTTCAGTTTGGATAATAGCCAGCATATTGAAATACTCTCGAAAAAGATCAGTCAAAACTCCGATCAGCAAGCATTCAAAGAATTATATTTAGTCTATTTCGATCGGCTGTACAAGTTTGCATTTTCGATACTTCATTCGTCTGAGTTTGCTGAAGAAGCTGTGAACGATGTTTTTCTGAATATCTGGCAAAAAAGATCGAGCCTGAAAAACATTGAAAGTCTAAAAAATTACCTCTTTATTTCAACAAAAAACACTTCATTTAATTACCTGAGTAAGTTTCGGAAAGAACGAAATACCACACTTGACGATGTTCTGGTTCGGTTTGAGATTGACGAATTAACTCCGGAAACAGCACTATTCACCAATGAAGTCCGCATGGAAATAGAACAAGCCATCAATCAGCTTCCACCAAAAACAAAACTGGTGTTTCAAATGGCTAAAGTTGAAGGGCTCAAATACAAGGAAATTGCTGAGATTTTAGGAATATCAGTCAACACCATCGACAACCATATTGCCACTGCAATAAAGAAATTGAGTATTGTTCTGAAAGATCTTTCTCCGGAAGAAACTAATCTTATTCTTTTTCAGCTATTTACCAGATTCAACATAAATAATTCAAGAATAACCCAAAATTAACTAGTAGATTTTTCAAAAACACTTGTCTTTAACAGTGAATTTCAGAACACCATGGATAGCATTTGGAGCATAATCGGGAAGAATTTAGATGGGAACATTTCTCAGGATGAGGAAAAAGCTCTAAATGAATGGATTGATTCGTCGACCACAAACAAGCAAGTATATTTTCAAATCAAAGAACTCTGGTACCACAAACAAGATCAAACAAACAATTCGCAAGCAATTGCGGCGTACGACAAATTAATTAACCGGATAAAATTTGCGGAGGTAATTCAGTCACAATCCAGAGTTCAACGTATCTCCCTTCAGGTTAATCAATTTGTCAAGTACGCCGCAATTATCTTTTTCTTCCTTTCTTTTAGCTTTCTTTCATACTATTATATCACCGAAGAGAATTCAAAAAATGAATTTTGTACGATATCTGTGCCGAAAGGAAATAAGTCGGAAATAGTTTTGCCCGACGGAAGTAAAATATGGCTGAACAACAACAGCAGATTGGTTTATCCTAAAAAATTCAATAAATCGGAACGTGTAGTTGAATTAATTGGAGAAGGTTATTTTGAAGTTCAGCGAAATACGAAAATACCATTTATAGTAAAAACGTCCGATGTAAGTATCAAGGTATTAGGCACAAAATTTAACATCAGCGCTTATCCAAACGATAAATTCATTGAAACAACCCTGATTTCGGGAAAGGTTACCGTTCAGTCGAACGAAAACCCCGAAGTTGTGAGTACGCTTAATCCAGGGGAGAGCATGACCTTTGATAAATTAAACAATCAAACGGCAATTACTCCTGTCGACACCAAATTTTATACTTATTGGATGAAGGGTGAATTTGTTTTCAAAGATGAGAAATTTGAAACTCTGGCAAAACGGATAGAACGAATTTACAACGTTGAAATCATTTTTGAAGATGCAACTTTAAAAGAAAAGACCTACACCGGCGATTTTAAAGTTGATGATAATATTTATAGTATCCTCGAAATTTTCAAAAGGTCAACATCGGTTCCTATTGAATATATTACCGACCGAAATAAGATTACTATCCGCAAAAAATAGACTTCTTGTGCCATTTACAAGTTGTTTCTTGAAATAATCTAATTAATTAAACATTCAGGTATCCATTTCCGTTAAGACTTCTATCAATTTTCTAAAAAAAAGTTGATCTTTACAAGGGTCTATTTTAGTTGAATACCTCGGTGTTTATGAGAGTAAAGTTTCTGTTAGTCATTTTTATTATTCTTTTTTCTGTGAAAGCATTTTCACAGAAGGAAAATATTTCACTTAATTTTAAGGATGTGACTCTTGAGCGAATTATTCTTGAAATTGAAAAGCAAAGTGAATATCGGTTCTTCTATGAACAATCAAGCATAAATCTTCAACCAAAAACATCAATCCAAATTTGGAATGCCACAATAAATGAGGTGCTTGATAAGCTTTTCAACAATACATCCTATACTTTTCAAATTATTGACCATCACATCATTTTGTCTCAGGGAAAGCCCATTATGCCCAAAAATTTAAATACAGAAACATACCGAACAATTAAAGGTATAGTTACCAATAAAAGCATGGAGACTATACCCGGAGTTACCGTTATGATTAAAAATACATTTACTGGTACAATAACCGACCGATCAGGACAATACAAAATTGAAGTTCCACTAAATTATGACTCTCTGGTTTTTTCTTATGTTGGAATGATGAAACAGGAAGTTTCAATTGGCAAAAAACTACAAATTGACGTTGTACTCGAACCTGATATCATTGGAGTTGACGAAGTAATCGTGGTTGGGTACGGCGATCAGCGAAAATCTGATCTCACAGGTGCGATCACAACTATCGAGGTCGACGGCACGCGAAAGATGCCTGTAACAGGGTTCGATCAGGCGCTGCAAGGCAGAGCTGCCGGCGTTTTGGTCACCTCAACTTCGGGTTCACCCGGAGGAGGAACTTCGGTCAGAATTCGTGGAATTGGAACTGTAAATAACAATAATCCATTGTTTGTGATCGATGGCATTCCCACCGATGATATTCGCTTTTTAAACATGGGCGATATTGATAATGTTGAAATACTGAAGGATGCTTCGGCCACTGCTATTTACGGAAACAGGGGTGCAAATGGCGTTATCCTGATCAATACAAAAAAAGGAAAACCTGGCAGTCCGGTAATTACTGCTGATTCGTATGTTGGGGTAAGTGATGTTTGGAATAATCCAAAAATGGGCGACAGTAAACAGTTTGCGACAATCAACAATCTGGCTGTAAAAAACGGGATTGAAAGCGAAGGTGCAGGCGCCTATCAATACATAGAAGAGTTTAGTAATCCGGATAATTATACCGGTGGAACCAACTGGTGGAAACTAATTACCAAAAAAGCCTTGGTACACAACCAAAATCTCTCTATTTCAGGTGGAAATGAAATGAACAAATATCTGATGAGTTTATCTTATCTGTCGCAGGATGGTACAATAAAAGGCTCAGAATTTGATCGGTTGACATTCAGGGTAAATAATGAATATAAACTTTCAGATAAAATTACGATTGCTTTCAACACCAACCTTAGCCAAGCCAAAAGGTTAACCATACAGGAAGATGATCTGGACGGTGGAATCGTTTTTACTTCAATCGTCCTTGATCCAATAACTTCAGGAGAGGAACGACCTGTTGACGATCCGATTCGGGTAAAATACGGAGAATTTTCGCGCTGGTACGAATCAATTTACAGCAATAAGTATAACCCGGTTGCTCAAATCGGACGTTCTATCAACTCATGGACTCAACTCCGGTTCTTTGGAAACTTATCCTTCAATTACGATTTTACCAAACACTTGTCCTATCATTCAACTTTCGGAATGGATATTCGACGTTCAGAATACGATAACTTCCTACCTTCTTTCTGGATGGATTCTGATTCGAAAAACGACATTAACTCGGTAAGCAAAGATTCAGGCAAAAACAACGACTGGGTTTATGAAAATACTCTGACATACAGAAAATTATTCAAGAAAAACCAGAATTTCACAGCATTGGTCGGAATGACTACTGAAGGTGGAAAATATGAACTTGCCCAGGCTTCCAAGCGGAATATTCCGGGGAACAGCGATTACCTTCGTTACCTTAGCGCAGCCACAACCGATCCAAACGTAACCGGTGCAGTTTCTGACTATGGTCTTCTTTCCTACCTTGGCCGCATCAATTACTCCTTTAATTCGCAATATCTTTTCACTGCTTCGATTCGTGCTGACGGTTCGTCAAAATTTGCCAGGGGCGAAAAATGGGGATATTTCCCTTCACTTTCAGGAGGATGGCGTATTTCTAATGAAAAATTCTTCAGCGCCCTAAAACTTACCAACATCGTTGATGATTTAAAAATACGTTTGGGTTGGGGTCAGGTTGGAAACCAGAATATTTCGGATAATGCTTTCAGAACATTAATCGCCGGAGGCAATACAAGGAGATATTTGTTCAATCAATCTATCGTTCAAGGGTATGCACCTATCAACCTTGGTAATAAAAACCTCACTTGGGAAACAACAGAATCGACCAACCTTGGAATTGATTTTACGTTGTTTAATAGTAAACTTTCAGGAAGCTTTGATTTTTATAATAAGCAAACCAAAAATATGCTCCTGAAATTGCCAATTCCCATGTCGGCCGGATTGCCCGATTCGCCATGGACTAATGCAGGAGATGTTAAAAACAAAGGGGTTGAATTTCTTACAACTTACCACAACAAGTGGAGAGAACTAAATTTCAGTGTAAATTTAAATGTGTCAACTTATAAAAATACGATTTTATCGCTTGGTGGTGGTGAGCCCATAATGGGAGGAGAACAGCGACTTGGATATACTACAAAAACAATGGTTGGTCATCCCATTGGCGAATTTTTTGGTTATGTGGTCGAGGGAGTTTTTCAGAATCAACATCAGGTTGATTTGGCAAATGCATTATCTTCAGAAGATATATATTATCAGGATGTTTTAACCCGTCCAGGTGATTTTAAGTTCAAAGATCTGAATGGTGATGGCCGGATAACCGGGGAAGACCGTGGTTTTATCGGGTCGCCTCATCCAGATTTCACCTACGGAATAAACCTTTTTGCTGAATATCACCGTTTCGACATCAGTCTGTTCCTTCAGGGAAGCCAGGGTGGCGATATTTTCAATGTGTTTAAATACTTTACTCATCAGAATACCGGATACTTTAATGCTCCGGCCGATATGCTTGAAAAAGCATGGCATGGCGAAGGAACTTCCAATACTCAATTCCAGATTTCGGCCAGCACTGCAAATAATAACCTCCGGTCATCGTCATGGTATATCGAAGATGGATCATTCTTGCGAATAAAAAATCTTCAGATAGGTTACAATGTGAATAAACAATTTTGTCAGAAAGTTGGAATCGCTGAATGTCGAATTTATATTGGAGGTCAAAACCTCTATACCTTTACCCGTTACAGCGGGCTCGATCCTGAACTTGCTGATTTAAGCGGAAGTCCGTTGAATTCAGGAATAGATTTTGCCAAGTATCCTCAGGCACGAACAGTGTTAACCGGCCTGAGTATTAAATTTTAGATCACAGACAAAATGAAGAAAAAGTGGATACATATTCTGGTTTTGCTGATGATGTTTTCAGCCTGCGATCAAAACTTTATTGACCGGCCGCAGTTAGCTGTGCAAACGGCAGATAGTTTTTACAAAACAGAAAAAGATGCGATAGAGGCTGTTACGGCAGTTTACAACTATTTTCAGTCGTACGATTTTGAAGTACATAAATTCGAATTTGGCGATATTGCATCTGACGACGCCGAAAAAGGAGGAGAATCAGACAATGACAGACCATTTGTAAAAGATTTGGAATATTTCAGGACCCGATCAGACAACCTTTCGTGCAGGGGCATGTGGAACGTTTGTTTCACAGCAATTTTCCAGGCGAATAATGTCATCACTCACATTCCGGATATTACAATGAATGAAGCGCTTAAAGAGCGTTTATTGGGTGAAGTGCGATTTATCAGGGCTCATTTTTACTTTCAGCTGATCAACATTTATGGTGATGTGCCTCTCAGTATTAAAACTCCAACTGCCGATGAATATCGCCTGCCCAAATCAGCAAAAGCTACTATCTGGGATCAGATTGAAAAGGATCTAATTTACGCCAGAGACCAACTTCCTGTGAAATCCAAATATACAAAAGCCGATTTAGGCCGAATCACCAAAGGAACAGCACAGGCATTATTGGCAAACACCTATCTTTTTCAGAAAAAATGGGCGCTTGCGCAAAAAGAAGCAAAAGAGATTATACTTTCCGGAGAATATCAACTTGAGCCCGAATTTCAGGATTTATTCCAGCTAAGAAAAACCGATTATGGTGTGGAATCTGTGCTGGAAGTACCCCATATGACAACCAATACCGGATGGGGCGATTTAAGTGAAGGCACGGTAATTCCAATATTTTGCCGAAGCAGAAACTCAGGCGGTTGGGGTTTTAATTGCCCGACTTACGATTTGCTGGCTGAATTTGAGCCAGGCGATCCACGTCTGGTACACACCTTATTGTTCGATGGAGATGATTTTGAAGGAGAAGTTCAGTTTAATCAATACAGCCCATCCCATTTATGTTCCAGAAAAGTGTTTCTCACACCATCGGAACGAATTGGTTTTGATTCTGCCGATGCCCCGTTTAACCTGAAAGTAATCCGTTATGCCGAGGTTTTGCTCATTCATGCAGAAGCAGCATGTGAAAATGGCGATTTTCAGGAAGCACTCTCCTCGCTCAACCAAATTAGAAAACGAGCACGTCAAAGTAGCGCCATCGACAAAAAAGCATCTTTTAAAAATGTAAATAAATTTCAGGTTTCGAAAAACCAATATGAAGGGTACAAATTCCTGAACTATGATTATTGGAGCGCCAACAGCGACCAGCAAAACCTATTGCCCGACATTCAGACCAGCAATCAGGCGACGCTCCGCAAAGCCATCAGGCACGAACGACGTGTAGAACTTGCCATGGAAAACAAACGGTTCTACGATATCATCAGGTGGGGAGAGCCCGAAGATCATTTTCACAATTTCGCCGCAAAATGGAAAACCGGCAAAGGCAGTCAATTCAGAAAAAACATCAATGAAGTATTCCCGATTCCTCAGGATGAACTTGATTTGAATCCGAAAATGACTCAAAACCCAGGATATTAGAGAATTATAAGTTATGAATGATGAGTTATAAGTATGTCTAAAACAAATAATTAAGCCCCATATAAAATCCTCGTTTGCCGTCTTGTTTATCAGCAGCCAAGCCATAATCCATCGAAATGACGAAATTCTCATTCATCGCAACGATCAAACCTGCTCCATACGAATAATGCATCTTTTCAGCATCCTTTTTCAAATAATCGACAGCCGATACCATCGTAGAATTAGGATTGACCGCAATCTTTTTTGTAACCCGTCCAAAATCGGTAAACCCATTTAAACCGAGGTAAAAATTATTCTTGATAAAATTGAAACGAACAAACTTCCATCGAGCCTCCACATTCCCATAAAAAACACCATCGCCAATTACGCGGTTGCGTAGAATACCCCTTATTGTAGAACCTCCTCCAAGTCCTTCAGAAGTAGCCCCGGTCATCATGGACGTAATTACCTGCGACTGATAATAAAAAGGCACATCGCCGCCCAAAGTTGTCTGATATGCCAAACGGTAAACCAACGATAAGCTGTTTGGAACCAATGTAAAATATTGCCGATGGGTTATACTTAATTTCGAAAATGAACTTTCTGATCCTAAAATCTTTGGAGATGCTTCAATAACAGCCTCTGTCCAGACGCCTTTCATCGGATTTGCCCTATTGTCGCGGGTATCAAAAACAATCCCACCCTTAAAAGTGGGCACAAAACCACCATCAACCTCATCACCCGAAATAATTCCCCATTGCTGGTATTTTTCATATAATCCGGGCTGATCGGTTGTTGAAGGAAGTTTATCCACATCGTCTTTCCCTTTGTTTAGTTTGTCGGTATTCACCGAACCCACTTTGAAATTCTGAAAATTCCAACCCGTTATCCAGCGAAAATTATCGCCGGTAATCTTGCCTTGGATATCACCTTTGAAACGGAATAATTTTCGGTCGTATTTGTAAAACATTCGGGTTTTGTATATACCATCAGGTTGCTCATCATCAACCCAATCGGCCTTATAAACAGCATTGTAGCCGTTGAATCCATAAAAATCGTAAGCCATGTCCGACAGGTAACTTAAATCGAAGGTCGTTTGTAACCCCTTGATAAGTTGATCGGAATCATAATAAATACGGTTAATCCCGCTACCTTTGGTAAAACGCGAAACTTCGAAATATAATTTGTGATTGTATTTTGGATATCGACTACCATCGCCATAGTTATAAAGGTCGACCAATGCACCATATTGAAACCCCAGGTCGGTGTCGAACGTGACGGCTGGCAAAGCGCCAAAATTCCAGTTCTTTTTAATCAACTCTTCCTTTTTTTCGGTTTGGGCAAATAATGCCAACGAAAGGAAAAAACACACTAAGGAAAGGAGATTTTTTTTCATCGGTTTAGGATTTGATTGAAATAAAGATAGCAAAATTTGAATTGTAAATTACTATTTTCGTTGCCTTGATTATTCAGGAGACATTTTAACCTAAACCCAAACCATTGAAAATATTCTATTTAATATTTGTAATGAGTATCACACTCATCACAACAAATCAGATAATTGCCCAGCCAGCAGCAAAAGCTATCCGGGTAACCACACCTCCAACTATTGACGGACACATAAACGAAGCTGTATGGGAGCAAGCCTACAAAATTGATCAGTTTGTACAGCGCGAACCCAACTTTGGAGAATTAACTTCAGAAAAGACAATCGTATCTGTTTGTTACGACAACAACTTCCTTTATTTTGCTGTGAAATGTTACGACGACCCGAAGAAAATTACCGCCAAAGAAATGGCTCGTGACGTAAGTTTGGGAAACGACGACCGGGTACAAATCATACTGGATACCTATCTCGATCACCGCAATGGTTATTGGTTTCAGATTGGGCCACGCGGTTCGATTGGCGACGCATTGATCAGCGAAAATGGCGCTTCGATGAATAAAGAATGGGATGCCCTTTGGACCGGAAAATCTTCTATCAACAGCGAAGGCTGGGAATCGGAGCTGGCTATTCCATTTAAAACCATTGGCTTCGATCCGGACAAAACAGTTTGGGGAATGAAACTAATCCGCAACATCAAACGAAAACTTGAAGCTTCGTATTGGCCCGTTGCAAACCTAAATACGCACCGCTTTCAGATTTCTGACTCAGGATTACTTGAAGGACTGGAAGGAATTACGCAAGGCATTGGCCTCGACCTTTCGCCTTATGTGATTGGCGGAATAAACACGCTTCGCGGAGAAAAAAACAAGTATCATTTTGATGGCGGATTGGACATGTTCTACCAAATTACGCCGCGACTGAAAGCCTCTGTTTCAATCAATACTGACTTTGCAGAAACTGAAGTTGACGACCGGCAAATCAACTTGACTCGCTTCAGCTTATACTTTCCGGAGAAACGCGACTTTTTTCTTGATGGGTCGAACTACTTTAAATTCGGGATCGAAGGCGACGACAATAATCCATACCGAAATTCAATCGCACCATTTTTCTCCCGAAGATTGGGTCTCGACAACAGCGGAAACATGCTTCCGGTAAATTACGCAGCCAAAATAACCGGAACACAAAACAACTGGAACATTGGCTTGATGCACATCAGCGACGAACGCGACTATGGGAACTCGCAGCTTTCTGTTGGTCGGATCAGTCGAAATCTGGGAAAACAATCGAAGATTGGCGTAATCGGAACCTGGGGAAATGCACTTTCGTCTGCCGAAAATCTGGTGGGTGGAATGGACCTCAAGCTGGCTACTTCCCGATTTCAGAAGAATAAAAACCTTGCATTTACCTTGTTCGGATTAATTTCGGACACACCCGGTAAAAAAGACAACAATACTTCATGGGGAGCCGACATCGCCTATCCGAACGACTTTTTAAACTTCAGTTTGGGTCATTACGAAGTAGGTGAAAATTTTGTGGCCGGAATCGGATTTGTACCGCGTACCGGAGTGAAAGCCTCCTACGGAAATATATCGATGGGACCACGACCTGATAAATGGGGCATTCTTCAGGTTAAAACAGGCGCCGGATTTAATTACCTGACCAATTTCGACAATGTGATGGTGACCCGTGTTTTGAATATTCAACCGCTGGGAATCAGGTTTAAATCGGGCGAAGAATTTTCGTACTCGCTTAATCAGCAATATGAATTCCTGACGAAAGATTTTCCTATTTTCTCTGGATTTGTCATTCCTAAAAATGAATATACCTTTTGGTATCAAAACGTTTTGCTAACCTCGGCCGGTGGACGAAATCTGGCAGGAATACTGAGTTTGGGATCGGGTAATTTCTACAATGGCCGGAAACAGGATCTGAAACTGACAGTGAATTACAAAGTGGCTGTTCCGCTATTTATTGGTGGAAACTATTCGGTAAACCATGTCACCTTGCCTGAAGGTGATTTTACTGCAAAGATTTACCAGGTAAATATGAATATTTTAGTTAGCCCAACCATCACGCTTTACAACTACTTCCAATACGACAATGCAAGCGAAAAAGCAGGTTGGCAGTCGCGTTTTCAGTGGATTTTGAAACCCGGAAACGAAATTATTCTGGCATGGACATCGGGATGGACGCAACCCGACAGCCAATGGATGATGAATGACAGCGCATTGCGACTGAAACTGAAATACAATATCCGGTTTTAGCTTTTATATCCACCCTCTCAGCCAATAGTAACCGAGTGCAGTCATTTCGCGGGCAATCAGAATTTCATATTTCAGGTGATTCCAGAATTGGTACCGCACCGAAGTGTGACCTCCAATATTCGGAATGAATTTCTTATTGCCTCCCAATTCGTCGTCTTTAAATGCGAGGTCAGCTTCAAGCGCATTTTCAAAAGCCGGAAGGGCACTAATCCTTGTGAATCCAACTTTTCGGAATACCAATACCGAACGACGCATGTGTTCAGGTGAAGTCACCAACAAAACAGCCTTTTGTGAAATTTGTCCGGCATCAAACTTTTGCAAACTCAAAGCCTCCATTCGGGTATTTGTCCCGGTTTGTTCATATAAAATTCGTTGGGGATCGATTCCTTTGTTAATCAGTTCGGCTGCTACCAGTCGGGCAGTACTTTTCAAATCAGCGGTATCACCCGGAGTTGCAATCACGATAAGGCTTTCAGGAAATTCATGAGCTGCCTTAAACACAAAAAATGCACGCATCAGGTTCGATTCACTGGGCATTCCACCTCCGCCAAGCAGCACAATATATTCTGGTTTTTCGGTAATCTTCGATTTGCTGGTTCCCAACCAGTAATAACCCCAATATGGCAAAGTCGTGAAACTAAGCACTAACAGCACAAAAAACAGTAATCCAAAAGCAAGGAGTACCGATCGAATAAAAGCAAGGACGCGTTTAACTATTTTTTGATTTGTCATGCCAGCGCTCTAAAAGCTGCAAGTTAGAGAAAATTCAGGATTACTGATAAACAAATCCTTAATTTGAATTACCTGACAAATAATACCCATCGAAAATTCCGACGCCATTATTAAGCAATTGTTTGTTGCCAGAAACTTAAATTACAGGTCAATAAAAAAGGCTGTCACTTTATTCAAGTGACAACCTTTTATTCGAATTGATTGATTATTTAAACTCTAAATAGGAGAAATTTCTTTCGGTTTATGGAGTTGTTGTTGCTGTTTTACCCATTGTTACATTCTGAGTAGTTGTTTCTTTTGCTTTTACAATTACATTATCAACAGTAACAGAGGTATAACCATCTTTTGAGAAAACCATTTGGTATGTTAACGCAGGAAGACCAATCAAAGCATAATCACCGTTGGTATCTGTCAGTCCTGAAGCATAAACGCTACCTTCAGTATAGATCTCAACAGTTGCATTTGCAATCGGAGTCGGAGTCGTTGGGTTTTCAGAAACCTTTCCGGCAATCACTCCGGTGAACTGCTGACACATGGCACGAAGTGATGGTTTAAACAAAAATCCTTTTATGCCTGCAGGTGTTTTCGGATTGCCTTGCACAATAAACGATTTGCTGACATCGAAATCGAGCACGATGGTACTCTCTACTCCACTTTCGATAAGCAATTCAGGAGTTATTTTGATTTTTATCCCACTGGTAGAACCACTTGGGATTTTCAGATCAAACGTAGCAAGACCATCTTTCAAAACAACTTCTGCTTTTGTAACGTGCATCCTGATTAAATCATACGATCCTGCATCTAGATCGACATTTGCCAGTTCCTCGGTAATTCCGTTTTGCAGGTCGAGCAAATCAAATACTTTTCCTTCGCCTTCGTACAAAACATTGTATTGAGATGCATCATCTTCTTCAGTTGTTGTAGCTGAAGAAGTCGTTGTCGACCGTATCTCAATTTTGTCGATGGTGACCAATGTGCTTTCAACTAAATCAGAAGGAAATGGGGCATCGGTAAGTAATAATGATAAAGTACCTTTCCCTCCTGTTCCTTCTGAATCATTTTGCGTACATGATGTTGTCAGGACCAAAATACCTGCTAAAAACATCAATCCATTTTTAACTAATTTTTTCATAGCTTTTCTAATTTTTAATGAATTTCTAATTTTCCTTGTCCAGCTACCCTATAAACGAATCACACTTAATTAAAATTTCATCTGAACACATCTATTACTATCTGTTAAGAAAATACCCTACCTTAAAAATTTGAAAAATTGAAAAAAAAATAAATCTCGACTGCAAATGCAATCTGGATTTTGTGATAATGACATTGGATGTCGTTTAACGTTTTAAATATTGATCGAGAAATGTAAACACTTTATCAATATTCTGCCCAGTAGTAAAGCCAGGTCCACCATGACCGTTGTTTTCAAGTAGTTCGAAGGTAACTTTTTCCTTTCCTATAACGAATTCCAGTTTTAATGCCAGATTCGCTGATTGTTGATAGGGAACCAAATGGTCGATTTGACCATGCTGAATAAAAAAGGGAGGATCGTCAGGAGTGACATAGGTTTCAGGATTAACTTTCCGAACTCGGTCGGGAGCATCCACCAGGTTTTTACCGATTAATTCCGACTCGGGCGAATCTGGGATTGAATGTGTCTGCGGATTTTTCACCTTGCTTTCTTTCAGCTGCTCATCCATTTTCAGAAAATCGGTCGGACCAAACCAATCGACAACCGCCTGAATGCGACTTGTTTGCGCAGGATTTCCCATCGATAAATCTTCCAATTCCAACACTCCACCCGATGTTCCGAGCAATGCTGAAAGGTGACCTCCGGCAGAACCGCCCCATGCTGCTATTTTGTCCGGATTAAATTTGTAAAGTCTGGCGTTTGCCTTAATCCACCGGACAACTGCTTTAACATCATAAATCTGAGCCGGAAAAATGGCTTCGGGGCTTAACCTGTAATTGATTGAAACAACTGCATATCCTCGTTTCAAACCTTCCAGCATGGGTGTAAGCTGGTTATCAGCTTTATCGCCACCCTTGAAGGCTCCTCCATGTATGGAAACGATGACCGGAAAAGGTCCGTTTCCATCAATGGGCAAATAGATATCCAGTTTCTGAGCTCGTGATGCTTTTGCATAAGGAACATCCAACCATTTCCGTTCAATGGCATCCGTATTTGGGTTCTGGGCCATAACTGAAATAGGAAGAAAAATACCAAATAACAAAAGTGAAGTCCAATTTTTGAAGAACTGATTTTTAAAACAATATTTCATTATTTGATATGTTTTATATTAGTTATGAACGACTTGATACAATACTTTCAGGAGCGATTTCCATTAATCATTCCAGAAACAAGGCCTTTGATTTTGCCATTCTCGGCAATAATTACACCTGCCAAGTGAATTACAATAAACGAATACATAAAATACTGAAGGATTGCATGAATGTTTTTCAGGCTCCCGTTAATTTCACGACTGAAACCCAAATCGCGCCCAAATGCAATACCTAATCCGGTAAGCGCCATGCAAAAAAGAATCAAAAAAAAGATCGTATAACTCAACTTGACTTTCAGGTAGTGATTGTATTCGGCTTTATTCGCATCGTTTTTGGCGCGAAGTTCTTTTGCCCGTTTCAACCTGTTTCTCAATTTCTCTTCCTCCGGCTGCGTAAATTCTATTACAATTCGAGCCAGCAAAAGAAAAGCTAATCCATAACCAACCAATTTATGCACGTCCCACATTTTTTCTTCGTATTCGTGCGAAACTGCAAAAGCCTGCTCTTCGGTAACTGTGACCCCTTTCTTTTCCAGTTGTTCCTGAACCAGTTTCACATTATCGCGTTGCGAAAACATCGTTGAATTAAGCAACACAGTAACAATAGAAGAAGTGATAAACAAAAAGGTAAGCCAATGCCAGATTCGCAAAGGCGCTGAATGCGACTGAATAAAAATTGAAGTTTCAGGATTTGGTGTAATGTTTTGATTAGCCATAGTTTGAGTTATATATATATTTTCAGGAGAAACATTTACGGATAATCTCAAGTATTTAACAAACCCAAATTTAAACAAAGGAAATATCAAATTCAGGAAATCGTAAAAATAAAAGATAAAAATACCGTCTAAGCTGAAATCCTTTCCAAACCATTGACTTTACTCAGACCCAAAGGTTTAAAACGAAAAAATCCCGGCTGCCTAAACAACCGGGATTACTTCTTTAAAAATGGTCATCAGTCATTGGGAAATTACTCTTTTCCATTTACTAATGACTAATGCCTATTCTGTTATTGCTTAACCGAAAACTTATAAATTGTGGTCGATTTCAAAGTTTCGCCTGGTTTCAGCAAAGTATTCGGAAAATTTGGATGATGCGGTGAATCTGGATAGTGCTGAGTTTCAAGGCACATACCGTTGCGATAATTATAGGCATTCCCACGTTTCCCAATGATATTTCCTTTCAGGAAGTTTCCGGTGTAAAGCTGAACAGCTGGTTCGGTAGTGAAACATTCCAAAAAGCGGCCTGAAACAGGTTCCAGGATGCTGGCACAGAATGTCATTTCGTTGCCATTCTGATCTTTGTTCAGGATGTAATTGTGATCGTAGCCACCGCCCATTTTCAATTGAGGCATCGGATCGTTAATGCGTTCGCCAACAGTGTGAGGCGTCGTGAAATCCATGGCAGTTCCGCGAATATCGGCAATTTCGCCGGTTGGAATCAGTGTTGAGTCACCTACCACAGTCGATGAATTGGCATCAACAACCAATACATGATCCAAAATATCGCCCATTCCTTCGCCCTTCAGGTTAAAATATACATGGTTAGTCAAATTGAAGAAACAAGACTTGTCGGTAGTAGCCTCGTAATCAATTTTTAAACTGTTGTCTTTAGTCAAAGTGTAGGTTACTTTTACATTTTTGTTGCCAGGAAAACCCCATTCCCCATCAGCACTGGTCAATGTCATTTCAACAGCAGGACCATCGGCAGTCTGAATTTCTTTGGCGTCGTAAACCTGACGATAAAAACTTTGAGTTCCTGAATGTAAACAAGCTTTGTGGTTGTTTACTGGCAACTGATAAACCTGGCCGTCAATTTCGAACTGACCGTTTGCAATGCGGTTGGCATATGGTCCAACAACAGCACCCTGTCCGGCATCGCCGGCAACATATTCGTCAACAGATTTATAACCAAGAACAACATCCTCTATTGCTCCATTCTTGTCAGGAGTAAAAACTGAAACGATTTTTGCGCCGTAATTGGTAAGAGTTACGATTATTCCGCCTTCATTTTTCAAAGTAAATAAAGTAGTTTTTTTGCCATTCACTTCCTTTTCAAAATCAGCTTTCGAATAAATGGGAGTAAACTCTTTTTTGGGTGCCGAACACGAAACAATCATTCCGGCAATAACCAGTGAACCGATTAATTTCTTCATTGATTTAGGGATTTAATAATTTAGTATTTGAAAGGTAAAGATAAGTGTTTCCATAACACATCAAAAGCAATAATGAAATGAATAGGAGAAAGTATCGATGAAAAACGATTAAAAATTCGTTCGAAGCCATTGATCCGGTAACTTCGAACCAGCTGATTAATCAGCACCAAAACCTGCCATTTTTTTTGAAATCGGTTCTGATTAGCGAATGAAATAGAATATATTTGACCTTCTAAAAGATATTCATCCGGTCAATAATATGGCAAAATCGATATTTTACATCCTGCTGTTTCAATGCCTGGTGGTTTGCATATCCAGTGAATCAGTAATCGGCAAAGAGCAAGCTTCTTCTGAAAAGAAAGCGCTCCGTATCGCAAAACGGAATACTGTTTTATTGGATAACGTCAATCAGCTACTTGTTGTTTTTAATGACAAGCCTGAAAACAGTTTGGCAATATTGGTGGCGATGGAGAAAAAAGATAAACATTGGCAGGTAATTTCAGCGCCAATGGCAGCCGGCATCGGACGCAAAGGATTCGCGACTCCCGGTGCAAAACGCGAAGGCGACAGTCAATCGCCAACCGGGCTGTTTCGTTTGGGACAATTGTTTTGCTACGACAAAGAGGTGAATACTCAAATGCCGTACATTCAGACCACTCCGGAAGATAAATGGATTGACGACCCCAATTCACCCGATTACAACCGATACGTCAGAGGTAAGACCAGTGCAAAATCGTACGAAAAGCTATTACTGAACGGGAACGATTACCGGTATTGCATGGCTATTGAATACAATATGTATCCGGTGGTGAAAGGCATGGGTAGCGCTATTTTTCTGCATCTGAGCGAAGACAAAACAATCAATTCCTCAGCCGGATGTGTGGTTTTGCTTCAAAAAGACATGGAACAGCTAATACGATGGATGAAGCCTGAACTAAAACCTTCGATACTCATGGGCAACGAAAAGGTTTTGGTTGGCGGATTAAAAAAGAAGTGATATTCGAACTGATCTGATTACGATAAAAGCTGGTCCGATGACTTCGAGTCATCGGACCAGCTTTTTGTTTATGAGCCAACCGGCAGTTTTCCGATTGACTCGTTTACTTTCCAGATATAAAAGAGTCAGGGCTTCACTGAAGTGAAACCCTGACTAAACGCATATAAAAATGCTGAAATCTTATTTCATTCCAAACTCAATCAGTTCGCCTAATTTCAGGTATTTGGCATACAAAACCTGGTATTTGGCAGCGTTTTTGGCATCAGGAGAGTAGGTCTTTTCGAAACCACCACCCATTTTCTTCTGTGCTTCGGAAATGTTCGGATAAACGCCTGCCACAACTGCGGCAGCCATCGCTGTTCCCAATGCACAGGCTTGTTCTGAACGAGCTACCTTAATTGGCATATTCAACACGTCGCATACAATCTGCATCACAAATGGTGATTTTTTAGCCACACCGCCCAATGCAATTACGCCGTCGATGCGAACTCCTTCGCGTACAAAACGATCGACAATAGCTTTTGAGCCAAAAGCAGTGGCTTCAACCAAAGCACGGAAAATACGTGGTGCATCCGAACCTAAATTCAGGCCTGAAATGACACCTTTCAAATTCTGGTTGGCATCCGGAGTACGACGGCCGTTCATCCAATCGAGAGCAACGATGCTGCTTTCTTCAATCGGAATCAATTCGGCAGCTTTGGTCAGTTCAGGAATAATGCGTGAAGAAACTTCAGTAATGAGTTTAGCTTTGGTGGCTTCGTCTAAGAGTTTACTGCTGGCAATAATCTGCTCGGCCGGCCATTGAAGAACGTTTTTAAACCAGGCGTAAATGTCGCCAAAAGCTGACTGTCCTGCTTCCATTCCCAACATTCCTGGAACGATAGAACCGTCAACCTGTCCGCAGATACCGGCGATCAGTTTGTCTCCAACTTCTCCCATCGGAGCAATCAACATGTCGCAGGTTGAAGTACCCATTACTTTGCTCAGGTAATAGGGTTCAATTTCGGCGCCAACAGCTCCAAGGTGAGCATCAAAAGCTCCTACCCCAATTTTCACATTGGTTGGTAATCCTAATTTCGCAGCCCATTCGGGAGTGATTGTACCGGCTGAAACCTCACAGGTAAATGTTTCTTTGAACAAACGGTCTCTCAAGCCACTGAGCAGCGGATCGAGTTTCACCAGGAATTCTTCGGTTGGTAGCCCGTCAAAATCGCCGTGCCACATGGCTTTATGACCAGCAGCACAACGCGAGCGTTTCAGCGTTTTCGGGTTGGTATTACCGGTCAGGATGGCTGGAATCCAGTCGCAATGTTCGACCCATGAATTGGCAGCGCGGAAAACACCGGCGTCTTCGCGAATTACGTGCAGCAACTTGGCCCAAAACCATTCAGAAGAATAAACTCCACCTTCAAACTTGGTGAAATCGATGTTCCACTCTTTCGACAATTGATTGATTTCGTCGGCTTCTTTAACGCCGGTATGGTCTTTCCAAAGCACGAACATGGCATTTGGATTTTCTTCGAACCCGGGAGTTAACGATAGCGGTGTTCCTTTTTCATCCACAGCAACCGGAGTCGATCCAGTTGTATCGATAGAGATACCTACCACATTTTGGGCAACTCCGGAAGGTGCCAGTTTTAAGGCCTCAACAATGGTGTATTCCATTCCTTCCAGGTAATCTTTCGGATGCTGACGAAACTGATTGTTAGGCGCATCGCAATACATTTGTTTTTTCCAGCGGGGATATTCGAAAACCACACTGGCAACTTCCTCGCCTGTTTCAACATTCACGATTAGTGAACGAACCGAATCGGTACCATAATCAAGGCCGATGGTAAATTTTGGTTGACTCATTTTTATCAATTTTGTTAAACGTTTAATTATTATGGTTTGGGTCGTAGAGACGTTCGATCGAACGTCTCAAATATGTCATGAGACGCACGATCGTGCGTCTCTACAATCGAAATTCATAATCTATTTCTGCCCGTAATACGCGTCCTTGCCGTGTTTCCTGAGGAAATGTTTATCCAATAGAACCTGATCCATTTTTGTTTCAGGATTTAGAACCAGACTACGGAAGGTCATTTTAGCCACTTCCTCGATAACCACAGCGTTATGAACTGCATCGTCGGCATTCTTTCCCCAGGTAAATGGAGCATGGTTGTTTACCAATACTCCGGGAATCATATCGGGATCCAAGCCTTTGAAGGTTTCGACAATAACTTTTCCAGTTTCCAGTTCATATTCGCCGGTGATTTCGGCTTCGGTCATTTTGCGTGTGCATGGAATTTCGCCATAAAAATAATCGGCGTGGGTGGTACCAATAGCTGGAATACCACGGCCTGCCTGCGCCCAGCTGGTTGCCCATTCGGAATGAGTATGAACAACACCTCCAATATTCGGGAACTGCCTATACAGTTCGAGATGGGTTGGTGCATCGCTCGATGGTTTCAGCGTGCCTTCCACCACTTCTCCTTCAAGATTTAACACAACCATATCAGAGGGTTTCATGGTGTCGTAAGACACACCGCTGGGCTTGATAACCACCAAACCACTTTTGCGGTCGATGGCGCTCACATTTCCCCAGGTAAATATCACCAATCCGTGCTTTACCAAATCCAGATTGGCTTTGCAAACTTCTTCTTTTAATTGTTCGAGCATATCATTATTAGTTTCAAGTTCCAAATTTAAAGTTTCAAGTTCGGCTCACTTCAACTGCTTCGCGATTTCGGTGTAAGCTCAGTCGAACGCTCAGGGAGCGACATTCCGGTCTTCTGGCCTATTTTACAGGCACCAGGTAAGCAGCAAATCCACCGCCCGGCACCATTTTAATTTTCACCAAATCGCCTTTGGCCACTTGTTTCGAGGTGTGCACTGCCTTTTCAGCGTCAATAGCAGATTCAGGTGCATCTTCAAAAGCAACCATTATGTATTTTCCTTCGCCAAGAAAATCAAGATTAATTTCAAGCAAACGCGCTTCGCTGTTTGTCATTGAGCCAATAAACCATTCGTTTCCTGAACGGCGTGCCGATGTAATGTATTCACCAATTTGTCCGTTGAGGATTTTGGTATCGTCCCACATGGTTTTTACTTTCTTCAGGAATTCAATTCCCGCCTGACCTTTGTAATTATCGGGATGATCGCAGGCCACCATAAACGGGCTGTCGTAAATCACAAACTGAGCCAATTGAAGCGCACGGGTGCCCAAAACCTTTGCAGGCGTTCCATTCTGGAATTTCTCGGGTGTGCGGTTCAGGAAACCTCCGGGAGTAAAATCCATCGGTCCAGCCAACATGCGCGTAAATGGCAAAGTGGTCATGTGTTCAGGAGTAACCCGAAGCGACCATTTATTGTACTCGTTGCCCATTACACCTTCACGAGTAACTAAATTTGGATAAGTTCTGCGGAAACCATCGGGTTTGTAAGCTCCATGAAAATCGACCATCAGGTGATGCGCCGCTGCTGTTTTTACGATGCGGTGGTACCAGTTTACCATTTGCTGATCGTCGCTGTCCATAAAGTCGATTTTAACACCGGCAATGCCCCAGCTTTCGTATAGGGCACAAGCTTTATCCCAATCAGCGCGGTCGACATCGGTATTGTATAGCCAAACCCAGCATTTTACATTTTTACTTTTGGCATAAGCCAGAATTCCGGGCATATCGAGCTGCGGCGCCACTTTGGTAATATCGGCCTCCGGAGAATTGAACTTTCCGTACCATTGCCAGTCGATCAACTGGTAAGGCCAACCCATTTCCGAAGCGAGATCAATATATTTTTTGTTGGTTTCGTTATCCATTTTCACTTCTCCGCTCCACCAATGATCCCAGGCACACATACCCGGTTTAATCCACGAAGGATCGGCTATGGCGCAAGGTTCGTTCAGGTTCATCACGATTTCCGATTCGAGCAGTTTTCCGGGCGAATCGCCCAACATGATTACCCTCCAGGGTGTTTTATGCGGAAATTTGAAACTTACTTTATCGCCGTTATCGGGTTGTTTTGGGAGTGGCGACAAACTCGAACGCACTGAAAATCCAGCTACTGAATGGCCTGGCTTCAAATACATTCCTGCATAATCGGTTATTTCGGCTTCGGTAATGGCAGCATAACAGTTGTCGTCAACTTTTACAGTCACTGGCAAACCAATTACCATTTGATCGGTAATTTCAGAAAGTTTACGCTTGAAATATTCGTTTTCCTGCGACGAACGGTATGAACCATGATTGGCAGCCCAACAAATGTGGTCGGCAGTGAAATTGAAATCAACAAGTTCGTCGGTCATCGCATATTCGTGTTTGTTGTCAGGCCCTACAAATTCAGTCCGGAATGCAACTCCATCGTCGTACGCACGAAACACAAGGTTGATCAGGCGGCGCGGAAAGTTCTTCTCCTGAAGTTGTAGCGTCAACTCATTGCAATTATTCAGGATGGTTGCTTTTCGCTTTAAAACCGGTGTCCAGGTTTCATTAATTTCTATTGATGATGATTTGAGAACAGTTAGATCACTACCTAATGGTGGTGCCTGTCGAAATTCAAAACGAACCGATGAATTGGTTATCACTGGTTTTCCGTTGAAATAAACGCTATAACGAATTGTACTAGCTACCTCAACTTTGGCCTCAACTGTTGAATGTGGAGATTTGACTGAAAACTGTGCATTAACAAGTCCAAAAAAGGCAAAAAGGCAACATACGGTAAAATAGATCTTTTTCATTTTCAAAATCGTTTAGTTTAGTCGTTCAGATACAATAGTTTTCAGGAATTCGGTTAGTTTCAAAATATAAAACGTAAATTTAACACTTATCTTTACAAATCAAAGCTAGTTGTGTTGATTCGGTTACCATTTTACCTGTGACGGATAACCTGAAAAACAGGCAAAACATGATAAAAAAAATTAGACTTCCGGATGAATTAACCGCTGAAATTAATCGATTTATCTCTATATTTCGAATTATTGGAGCCTAATTTAATTATGACCCGAGCAAACAAAACGTTCACGATAAACGTTTAAAACATGTCGTAAAACACAAATATTGCATACCCAATTGCAAAAAACCAAATTAAATGTCAGTCAACATACCGGAAACAGCAAAAAAAAGAATCGTTATCATCGGAGCAGGTTTTGGAGGATTAAAAATAGCCAAAAAGCTTGTCGGATCGGGCTACCAAATTGTCCTGATCGATAAAAACAACTACCACCAGTTTCAGCCTTTGTTTTATCAGGTGGCCAGTTCCGGTATTGAACCAAGTTCGATCCTTTTTCCCCTGCGGAAAATATTTCAGAAGCGAAAAGATGTGTACATCCGTGTGGCCGAGGTTTATTCTGTTGATCCGGAGAAAAAAGTACTGCATACCAGCCTCGATACCGTTTGGTACGATTACCTGGTCATTGCCACCGGAGTTAACTCGAATTTTTTCGGGATGAAGAACATGGAACAATTTGCCATTCCAATGAAATCAATCTCCGAAGCCATGTCGCTCCGCAACCGCATTCTTTCGAACTTAGAAAAAGCGGTGACACTTTTCGAAGAGCATGAAGAGGAGAAAAAAGCATTACTGAATGTTGTCGTTGTTGGGGGCGGACCTACCGGAGTTGAAATTGCCGGAGCCATCGCCGAAATGAAAAATTTTGTGCTTCCCAAAGATTATCCCGATTTGAATCTGGATTTGATGCAGGTCAGCCTTGTAGAAGGTTCACCATCACTTTTGGCCAATATGTCGAAACATGCCTCTGAAAAATCGTTGTTCTACCTGAAACGCCTGGGAATTCATGTTCACCTGAGTACCCGTGTAGTTGACTATGACGGGAAGGTGCTTCGATTGGGCAACGGCGAGCAGATGCATACCCAATTAGTCATATGGGCCGCAGGAATCAGCGGAGTTGTACCTCCCGGAATCCCGGAAGAATCGATAGGCCGCAGCCGGCGAATGCTGATTGATGAGTACAGCAAACTGAAAGGATTTGAAGATATTTTTTCTATTGGCGATGCATCCCTCATGTCAACCTCCGATTATCCGAACGGACATCCGCAAGTTGCACAGGTTGCCATTCAGCAAGGAGCAAATCTGGCCAATAATTTCAAAGCAATGCATAAAAATGCGCCATTAAAAGCGTTCAAATATATCGACCGTGGTTCGATGGCAACCATTGGACGCAACCGTGCAGTTGCCGACCTGCCTTTCCTGAAATACTCCGGATTTATTGCCTGGCTTACCTGGATGTTTGTTCACTTAATGGCCATTGTTGGCGTGAAAAACCGATTGCTGATTTTCATCAACTGGATGTGGAATTACATGACCTACGATCAGTCGCTTCGCCTGATTTTGTGGGCCGCCCGAAAAACAACACATTCTGATTCATCGCCATTAGAAAAATAGGAGATTAAAATAACTCTATATAAGCTATTTAAACTTTATTGATTCCCTGTTGGTAATTTGGTTTTGTTCGTTAGAGGAGTGAAATCTATGTATAGGTCATTCATTTGCTCAATGAAATTTAGACGCAATAGTCAGCTTAAGGAATTCATTTCCTTAAATTCTTTGGGTGTTAGCCCGGTTGATTCTTTAAAAACCCGGTAAAAAGTTGATCTGGATTGAAAGCCTGAATCAGTGACCACCGAATCCATAGTTAGATTACTGGGAAGATTAATCAACAATTCTTTACTGAAATCGATTCGGAGCTCATTCACAAATGCATAGAAATTATGATATCCGCCTGCTTTTATGAGTTGAGTCAAGCGATATTTGGGAATCGATAACTCATAAGACGCTTCCTGAAGAGTTAATTCAGGATTTAAAAAAAGCCTTTTCAGTTTAAATAGTTGCAGAATTCTCACATCCGTATTCATTTCTTTAGAATCTTCATTCTCATTTGAATCCTTCATTTCCTGAATCGTGGTGCCAATAATCGAGATGTCGGGTTGAACAATTGCCTGAAAGAAAATATAGAACGAAAAACAGATCAAAAAAATGTAGTAAACCATAAATACCGCAGGAATGCTATATGCTCCAAATAATTCGGCTCCGGTGGTTAACCCCCTTATTCCAACCAATATGGCCGTCGATCTGATCCAAATCATGTTCTTTTGGGAGATATCAGAAACGATTTGTCGCATGATAAAATCGTTCCTTTTAAATAGCTTGTATATCATCAGGGCATAAAAAATGCCCTGAAAGAAGACAATTAACCGGGTTAAAATAATCAAAACGTTGAATTGGAAATTTCCTTTCACATACATCTTATAAAAATCGCCCATATTCATAATCTTCCAGTCCGGGTATCCAAAGTATATAATCAGTGTCGTAATAAAAACAACGACTATTGGTATGAAATGTAAAGACTCTTTTAAGGTGATTTTATTTTCTTTTTGAGTTAATCCTTTTATGTAAAAAAAGATCAACGGAGTTAAGATCACCTTTATCGGGCCTACCGCCAATCGGAAATATTCGCTATATGCATTAAATACTGCAACCGCCGGAGACATGACATAGAATACCTGTAAAAGGAAAAAAAAGAAAAGATATGTTAGGTTTTTTCTATTCGATGCTAGAATAATGAATGCAAGCACGATAGAAAAAGAAGAATATATAATTAACAGAATGAAGAAAAGAATTGTCGCGGCCATTCGGATTAAATGAAAATTTAAGTCTATCAAAGATAAACTCAAAAATCACAAAAACCAGACAAATAGCATATAATATGATAATAAAATTGATTTATCAGGACTAAATTTCACTTATTGGGAAAAGAAGATATACTAAAATACCACAAAATTAATTAGATACACCTTTAAGTGCCAAACAGAATTCGATTTATTGAGACATAACTTTTTTAGTCGGACTTCAAATATTATTGTCAGATGCCCAATTATATGGATCTTTCGGGAGCATTAATTCGCGTTTAATCATAAAAGCGCTCTCAGATAATAACCCCACAAACGGTATGATTTAAGCCAGAGACGAACCATAAAATAAATCGGCAGGCAGGGAGGCGTTGGTCGGAGGAGAGAGTGGAACATTGAAATTTTCCTGACCATTTTGATATGATTAAGAAAATGATGGTGGATCGTGAGTTTGTGTCGACAAACTCATTGCGCAAAGGCACCTACATTGCTAAGTTGATTACTGCTACTGGCATGGTGGAAAAGAAACTGGTGAAAGCCTGAATCAATAGAATACTCTATTATACGAACCTTTTAAATTCAATCATATATGAACGACAATGTGTTTATCAAAACATCAGAATTTCGTAGTCTTAATCTGCAAGTTATTAAACGAAGTCTTGTTATATTGTGTATGGCTCTGTTTGCTAATTCAATGAGTATTCATGCACAAACAATTAACTTACAGCTCGTCCAGGATGCTTTCCGGGATGACCTTTTTGATCCTGGCGTTGCTGTACCGACTCCAACCATGGTGACTGATTATGTGTCTGAGGATTTTTCGACTGTTACAAATTATGTAGGAACATCGATTCCTCACATGAACGAAAGTCTGGCTCAAGCTGCCCTGAAATTTAGGCTGCCTCAAAGCAGCTCTGTCCTTTCTAAGGCAAAACTCTTTTTTAAAGTCGTGGATATACAGGGCAACCCGACGGCTACAGTCACTCTGACAGATGATAACAATTGGATGCAGACGACAGATGAAGCTACATCAAAATTTCCGACTTTATCCAACGCTTCGGCTCTTTTGACCAATGCCCCGGTATCATCTACCAGCTGGGTTTCATTGAATCTGGCTACTTCTGACTTGGACACAAAGATTGTTTCCAGCGGCACAACAGATGTCACGATGATTATTACGGGTAGTACTGTGCCACACACCTACTTCAACTTTGTTGCTGATGATGATGCCAGCGGGAATAAAGCCTATTTGAGACTTACATTCAAACCTCAGGTGCAAAGTGTTTCCGTTCCTGCCAATAATACTTACAAAATAGGGGATGTCCTTCATTTTACCGTATCTTTTGACTCGCTTATCAATGTAACGGGAACACCCAAACTCCCGATAACCCTTAATACGGGTGGTACTGTACAAGCATCCTATGTGTCTGGCACCGGTACTCAGAATCTGGTATTTCGTTATACAGTGGCTTCCGGTGATTTGGATATGGATGGCGTTACCGTTGGTAATGTAATCGCGCTTAATGGTGGAACAATAATTAGTGATTTTGGCAATGATGCTGAATTGAATTTGTATAACATTGGGGCAACCACCGGTGTCCTGATAAATGGTATCCTTCCAGCCATCAGTAGTGTTTCTCCTACAAGCGGTCCAATAGCCGGAGGAACTTCTGTTACCATAACAGGAACAGGTTTTACGGGTGCAACAGCAGTGAAATTTGCTTCAACGAATGCCACAAGTTTTGCGGTAAATTCAGCCACACAAATAACAGCTGTTTCGCCTGCGGGCTCTGCAGGAGGTACAGATATCACTATTACAACTCCAAACGGAACAAGTACAACCAATATAAACGATAAGTTTACGTATGTGGCTGCTCCAACAGCAACGACCAATGCTGCAACCAGTATTACTTCAGCCGGGGCAACATTGAATGGTAGCATAAATGCTAATGGCTCCACCACAACCATTACTTTCGAGTACGGATTGACAACAGGTTATGGAACAAGTGTTACAGCTGATCAAAGTCCGGTTGCCGGTAGTTCGGCTACTTCAGTAAGCAAAGCAATTACGGGATTAACCCCTGGTACCACTTACCATTATAGGTTAAAAGGAGTAAATGCAAGTGGAACAACTTATGGTGAAGATTTGACATTCACAACAACCAATCCTATGATTCTCACGTTCAATACAACATTAGGACCAGATAATTCCATTACCTTACCCTTAAGAGGCACTGTAAATGTGACGGTAGACTGGGGCGATGGAAGCTCAAATAATTATACCAACTCAAGTCCGGCCTATCGTGTTCACACTTATAGCACACCAGGCACATATACAGTTAGGATAACCGGCTCATTGTCGTACTTCGGCTTTGGTGGCTCAGCTGGCACCACTAATATTAATTTGGTATCGGTTACCAGTTTTGGAGAACTGGGTTTAACAAGCCTATCAGGTGCATTGAGAGCTGCGCCCAACCTAACAACAGTACCGGCAACTCTGCCTTCCACCGTTACTGATTTAAGTTATCTTTTTATGTCATCTAAAAATTTTAATTTAGATATAAGTAGCTGGAATACGCAAAATGTAACAAATATGTCCTATATGTTTTTTCTAGCAGAGGCTTTTAATCAAAACATCGGAGGCTGGGATGTAGGTAAGGTAACAAACATGCAAAGTATGTTTGCTAATGCCACAAAGTTTAATCAAGATATTGGAAAATGGAATACGGCATCGGTTACAAATATGAAAGAGATGTTTTATTCAAGTTATATTTTTAATCAAAACATTGGCAATTGGGATGTAAGTAAAGTTACTGATATGTCCTATATGTTTTATGATGCATATAAATTTGATCAAAATATTGGTGCTTGGAATGTGGGTAATGTAACCACAATGGCTGGAATGCTTAGTTGGATTAATCTTTCAAATTTAAATTACAATGCACTACTAATAGGTTGGGCTTCCAAAACATTGAAAGCAAATGTGATTTTCCATGCCGATCTGTGTAAATATAATTCGGGAGCCGCGGCAGCTGCAAGATTGGTGCTTACAAGTGCTCCAAATAATTGGACAATAACAGATGGTGGGTTAGCACCCGATCCACCTACTGCTACCACCAATGCAGCTACAAGCCTTACTTCGGCAGGAGCTACTCTCAATGGAAGTATCAATGCAAACAATGCCAGCACAGCTGTAACGTTCCAATATGGTTTGACTACAAGTTATGGAACTACCGTAACTGCAGTGCAAAGTCCGGTTACGGGTGGTACAGCTACCCCGGTAAGCAAAGCAATTACCGGATTAGCGGCAGGTACCACTTATCACTACAGGGTAGTTGGTGTAAATTCCGAGGGAACAACGAATGGGGGTGATATGAGCTTTACAACTTTAGTTCCTAAGCCAGCAGCAACCACTAATGCTGCAACCAGCATTAGTTCGACGGGGGCTACCCTCAATGGAAGTATCAATGCAAAAAATGGCAGCACAACTGTAACGTTCGAATATGGTTTGACAACCAGTTACGGAACAACTGTAACAGCTGATCAAAGTCCGGTTACAGGCAGTACAGCTACCCCGGTAAGCAAAGCAATTACCGGATTAGCGGCGGGTGTCACTTATCATTATAGGGTAGTTGGTGTAAATGCAGGGGGAACAACCAATGGTGGTGATAAGAGCTTTACAACTCCGCTCTTTGCCGGAAATGGTACGCCGGAAGATCCTTACCCAATCGCAACACTTGCAGATCTCAAATGGGTGTCGGAACACAGCGATATATGGAATGGTTCTTTTGTTCAGACTGCCGACATTGATGCTTCCACAACAGCCACATGGAACGCCGGCAAAGGTTTTTCGCCCATTGGTGATGTTACAACTAAGTTTACGGGCAGCTACAACGGACAATATCATACCATTACCGGTTTGACCATTAATCGTCCTGGTGGAAACGACTACAATATTGGTCTCTTCGGAGTGACCTCGAGTGCAACACTCAAAAATATTGGTCTGCCCGATTGCTCGATTATAGGGGGATATAATGTTGGTGCTTTGGTAGGGTATATGGGGTACAATAGTATCCGTACTTCTTCTATAAGTGACTGTTATTGCACAGGTGAGGTTTCAGGAATAAGTTATGTTGGCGGATTGGTGGGAGTAAATCAAACTTCCGGCATTACGAATAGCTATTCCACATGTAAGGTTACTGCATTAACAGATGCAGCAGGTTTCCTAGCCCTTAATATGAATTCCACTATTTCCAACTGTTTTTATGATAAAAATACCTCCGGGCAAAGTGATAATATAGGTAAGGGCACACCAAAAACTACTGTCGAGATGAAAGAGCAAAACACTTTCACCGGCTGGGACTTTGCCGGCGAAACAGCTAACGGCACTGCCGATATCTGGGCCATCAGCAGCACACAAAACAACGGCTATCCTTGCTTTAAGAGCCAAATCACTTCTCCCACAGCTCCCACAGTAACTACTCAGGCAGTCACTGACATTGCTACGACAACAGCCACAGGCAATGGAGATATTACCGGGTTAGGTGTTCCCAATCCGGGTTCGCATGGTATTTGCTGGGGAACAAGTGCAAATCCTACGATTATCGATAATACTGTGGTGAATAAAGGTGTAGTCTCTGCTACAGGAGCTTTCTCTGCTCCAATGACCGGTTTGACACCCAATACTCTTTATCATGTAAGAGCCTATGCTACCAATAGCACGGGTACCGTTTATGGCAATGATGTAAGCTTTACAACGAAAATGCCAACCGTCACTTCGGCAACCACTAATGCCGCAACCAGCGTTACTTCAACAGGGGCTACGCTTAACGGTAGCGTAAATGCAAACAATGCCAGCACTACTGTAACTTTTGAATATGGATTGGATACCAGTTACGGAACAAGTGTTACTGCTGATCAAAGCCCGGTTACGGGCAGTACAACTACCTTGGTAAGCAAAGCAATTACAGGATTAACAGCGGGTACCACTTACCATTATAGGGTAAAAGGAGTAAATGCTGGTGGAACAACGAATGGTGATGATCAAAGTTTTACAACTTCCAAACAATCTCAAACTATTACTTTCGATCCATTGACAAGTAAAATATACGGTGACGCGGATTTTACACCTTCAGTAACTGCTTCTTCAGGACTTACAGTATCTATAACGACTTCGGATTCTAATGTTGCAACGATACTGGGAGGACATATCCATATTGTAGGCACTGGAACTTGTACAATTTACGCTGATCAGACAGGTAGTGATGGTTATTTGACTGCGACACAAGCTAGCCAAACCCTGACCGTTAATAAAGCAACCCTCACCGTAGCTGCTGATGCCCAAACAAAAGTTTACGGCAATGACAACCCGACTTTGACCTTTCAGTACAGTGGTTGGGTGAATGGCGTGGAAACAATCGATACACCTCCTTCGATCTCAACAACTGTTGATGGAACCACTAACGTTGGAACCTACAACAATTCGATTACTTTATCGGGTGGAGCGGACAACAATTACGTGTTCAGTTATGTTCCGGCAAACTTCACAGTTACTCAGGCTACGCTGACGGCAACGGCAAATGCGAAAACAAAAGTATATGGAGATGCCAACCCAACGCTGACCTTTGTTTACAGTGGCTGGAAAAACACCGATGGTGAATCAGTGCTCGATACCAAACCAACAGCTTCAACTACGGTTGACCTGCTGACCAATGTCGGAACACATACCAATACGATCACCGTTTCGGGTGGAGCTGATAACAATTACGACTTCAGTTATGTGGCTGCCAACTTCACGGTTACCCAGGCTACACTGACGGCAACGGCAGATGCAAAAACCAAAGTATATGGCGATGCCAACCCAACACTGACCTTTGTTTACAGTGGCTGGAAAAACACCGATGGTGAATCAGTGCTCGAGACCAAACCAACAGCCTCAACAACGGTTGACCTACTGACCAATGTCGGAACACATACCAATACGATCACTGTATCGGGTGGAGCAGACAACAATTACGCGTTCAGTTATGTTCCGGCAAACTTCACAGTTACCCAGGCTACGCTGACGGCAACGGCAAATGCGAAAACAAAAGTATATGGAGATGCCAACCCAACGCTGACCTTTGTTTACAGTGGCTGGAAAAACAGTGATACAGAAACTGTTCTGGATACCAAACCGGTTGCATCAACAACTGTTTCTGTTACTACTTCGCCAGGAACTTATGCTAATGCAATAACTGTTTCAGGAGGACTCGACAACAATTATGATTTTAACTATGTATCGGCTAGTTTCACTATTGGTAAAGGTACAATCATTGCCTGGCTTGATTCCAAAACCAAAGAATATGGACAAGAGAATCCTGTTTTGACATATCACTACACTGGTTTTATGAATGGTGACAATGAATCGGTTTTGGACAACGTGCCTTACCCGACAACCTATGTGAACCGTAACACGGCTGTGGGTATCTACACCAGATCAATTACCATGACAGGTGGATTAGACGACAAATACACCATCATGAATGTGCCTGCAAACTTCACGGTTACCAAAGCCAATCAGTCTATTACTTTTAATGAGTTAGCACCCAAAACCTATGGTGATGAATCCTTTATTCTGAGTGCAACATCAAATTCAGGTCTGACAATCAGTTATACTTGCAGTAATTCAGATGTAGCTATTGTTACAGGAAATAAAGTGAGTATTATTGGTGCAGGTACGGCCCTGATTACTGCATCGCAAGAAGGCAACAACAACTATATTTCAGCAGGAACAGTTAGTCAGACACTGGTTGTAAACCAAAAACCACTGGCAGTAGTTGGCACGACAGTAGCATTAAAGGTTTATGATGGTAATAATAATGCGGTACTGAGCGGTAGTACTTTAACCGGAACAATTAATCAGGATTTGATTATGCTTGCAAATACTGCTACAGGAACATTTAGTCAAACAGGTGTCGGAACAAATATCCCAGTTTCAACAGCTATGACTATTTCAGGAGATAAAGTATCAAACTATGTATTATCGAGTCCAGTTTTAAAAGCTGACATTACAGCAAAACCGGTTACTGTTACAGCCCAAAATGCAAGCAGGCCATGTGATCAGGCCGAACAAGCTTTGAGTTATACTTTTGAACCAGCTTTAATTGTTGGGGATACTTTTACCGGAACACTGGCCCGAACTGCCGGAAATACTCCAGGAGTTTATCCAATTTCACAGGGAACTTTATCCCTTGGAACCAATTACAGCATCAACTTTACAGGATCCAGCTACACCATAACCAATACAAAGAATCTGGCTCCAATGGTTGATTTGGTTAACGACCTGAAAGTTTCCAAAAACAGCAAAGAAGTAACAGTAACTTTGAGCGGGATTGATCCTGTAAGTAATTGTTTTACACAAGAGATTGAATCCATTACTGCAACAGCAGAAAATAAGACTCTTATTCCTGAAATTTTGGTTGAATATATCAAAGGCCAACCAACCGCTAAATTAAAGGTAAAAATCGCAGACAATCAGGTTGGAGAAACTAGGATCTATGTAAAACTAAAAGACAATGGGGGTACAGAAAATAATGGCACTGATACCAAAGAAATCAGCTTCAATATAAAAGTTGAGATACCAACCGGAATTGAAGATTTGAATCAAGGTGCTGACGCTATAATTTATCCAAATCCAAGCAGTGGATTGATTAATATCGAAACCTCAGGTTTTGTTAATCCTTTTATCAGAATATTTAAAGTTACAGGAGAAGAAATCTTAAAGAAGACAAATCTGACTGAATTGATTCAGTCGATTAATCTTGTAGGAAATAGCCCAGGGTTATATTTTGTCGAAATTAGTGACAAAGAAAAGAATGTTACAAGAAAGCTGATTATCAAAAAGTAACTATCAAATTAAATAAGAAGATACTGTTACAAATCACAAGAACAGTATCTTCTTAAATTAAGCCTCTAAATGTAAAATTTGGAGGCTTTTTATATTACCAAATCACAGCCCTGTCTGCCGCTTTCAGGTACATGTAATCACCTTCTTTGACATCGAAAGCTGTGTAAAACTCTGGCAGATTACGCAGCGGTCCCAAAACCCGGAACCTTCCCAGCGAATGAACGTCTTCTTTGGTACGGCGGACAATTTCCTTATCTCGTATATTTTGCGCCCATAAATGCGCGTAAGCCAGAAAAAAACGTTGATCAGGAGTAAAGCCATCAATTGGTTTTTCATCGCCGGTTGCGGCTTTTTTCATCGCATTATAGGCAACATTCAAACCTCCCAAATCGGCAATATTTTCGCCCAGCGATAATTCGCCATTGGCTTTTAGCGTATCTAAAACTGTATAGTTATTGAATTGGTCAACCAACACTTTAGTGCGTTCTCCGAACAATTTGGAATCATCGGCAGTCCACCAGTTTGACAGATTTCCAACTTTATCGTACTGACAACCCTGATCATCGAACCCATGTGTCATTTCGTGACCAATTACTACCCCGATGGCGCCATAATTCACCGCATCGTCGCCATCCTTGTAAAAGAATGGAGGTTGAAGAATGGCCGCCGGAAATACGATTTCATTCATCGAAGGATTGTAATAGGCATTCACCATCTGAGGAGGCATTTGCCATTCGGTGCGGTCAACAGGCTTATTGACTTTTGCGATCATGAAATTAAAATCGAACTGACGGGCACGTAAAACATTAGCCACATAAGAATCAGTCGAAACTTCGAGAGCCGAATAATCTCTCCATTTGTCCGGATAGCCAACCTTTACGGTGATGGCAGCTAATTTATCGAGCGCTTTGGCTTTGGTTTCGTCGCTCATCCAGGCCAGTTGTTTGATGCGTTCGCCCAACGATACACGTAAATTACTAACCAATTCGTTCATCCTTTTTTTCGATTCAGCCGGAAAGTACTTCTGTACATACAATTGCCCGAGTGCTTCACTCAATGCATTATTTGTAGCCTCCTGAACTCTTTTCCACCGTGGCCGTTGAGCCATTTGGCCGGTAAGCGTTTTCCCGAAAAAGTCAAAATTCTGATTTTCAACTGCCACCGTCAAATAAGTATCCAAGCTATTTACAACCTGCCATTTCAGGTAAATTTTCCAATCATCAACAGACACGTCTTTCAGCATTTTTCCTAATTCAGCCACAAAATCGGGCTGACCAACTATAAAATCACCCGGATTATTTAGACCTAAACTGTTGAAGTGCGTTGCCCAATCAATTTCAGGAGAAATTTTCTGCAAGCCTTCCATATTCATTTTGTGGTAAATTTTGTGCGGATCGCGCTGTTCGAGCAAAGTCATCGACGATTTTGCCAAACGATATTCAAGATTGTACACAACCGTTGAATTTGCTTTCGAGACAGCTTCGTTGTCACCTGCCAGCGAGAAAATTTTTTGAAGATGAATCTTATAGGCCTCCTGAACGCTTTTGCTTCGTTCGTCGTCTTTCATGTAATAATCACGATCGGGCATTCCAAGCCCACCCTGATAGAGATAGGCAACTACCAGCTCAGAGTTTTTCTGATCGGCATCGGAGAATATCGAATACATCGGTCGAATTCCTTTGGTATGCAAATCGCCAACCACTTTCATCACATCTGCCTTATTCTGAATAGTATTTATCTGATCAAAAAGTGGCTGCAAAGGTGCCAATCCGTCTGCTTCAATTTTGGCAGTGTCCATACCCGTATTGTAGAAATCGGCGATTTTAAGTGCAATCGATCCGGCTTCCTGCTTATTTGTGGCTATTTCAGTTACCAGTTTCTGTACCTGAACTTCGCCGGTGTCAGCCAACAAATCGAACGAACCAAACCGACTCTTTTCGTCCGGAATAGGGAATCGTTTTTTCCAACCGCCATTGGCATAATTATCAAAATCAGCCGCCGGACTAAATGATTGATCCAAATCAGCAAGGTCGATTGCCTTTGATTTAGAAGCTTCCTGCCTACATGACAGACTGCCCAATAACAATGAGATTAATACAAATCTGTTTAAATTTTTCATGATTAAAATATAACGTTGTCAATATTCAGCCTGATAAAGTTCTGAAATCTTATTTCTGAACCATTTGTAACCCAAATCAAAAATGATTACAAAAAATTTGGAAATGCCTGATTTTATTCCATACATCGGTGAACTCAGGAATAAAAAACGAACATGTTCAAAAACAGAATTAAGTAACTCACAATCAATACTAAAACTAACACATCAGCTTTTTTATGAATGCCAAATGACGTAACTTCATATGAACTTTTAATCTGTAGTTTAAAAATGAAGATTCTTTTTCTGTGTACCGGTGGTAATTCATGCCGAAGCCTGATGGCCGAAGCTTTTTTGCAGAAACTGGATAAGTCACTGGAGGTTTTCTCAGCTGGCTTGCATCCTGACGAAAACACTGACCCAATGGCTGTTGCAGTCATGAAAGAGATCGGTATCGACATCAGTAAAAAGAAGCCGAAAAGTTACCACGAATTTGAAGGTATGGAATTTGATTACCTCATTACACTTTGCGACGGAACCAAGGATAAAATTGACACAGTCAATATTCCAGCCAAACATCATATCCACCTTGGATTTGAAGATCCCAGAAAGGCATATTGTACTGAGGAACAACTCACTTATCTATATCGTGACATCCGTGATGAAATCAGGAACGAACTTGATTATTTTTATGCCCACGTGCTTCTCAACGAATTGAGTGATAAAAAAACTGAAAAACCTCCGATCAATAGAGATGCTGAATAATATAATGCAGAGCTGGAAGTTATGCGTTCCATGGATTTTTAACTTCAGATAATTTCTACCTTTAAAGCTTTAAAACAAAAAGCTAAAACCATGAACCAACTTACCAAAAGATTTACATTGTCATTAATTCTGATTCCCTTATTTGTTATTGCCCTTTCATCCTCAATCATTGCAGCCTCGCGCGATTATTACCAGATCCAGGTTTTCCGTTTAACCGGAAAAGCTCAGGAAGAAAAGGTTGATAATTTTCTGAAGAACGCCTATTTACCAGCTTTGCATCGTGCCGGAATTCAAAAAGTGGGTGTGTTTAAACCCATTGAAAGCGACACCACGTCAGGAAAACGTGTTTACATTTGGATTCCTTTCAGTTCGCCCAACCATTTTGCAGAAATTCAGGATGTTTTAGCAAAAGACCAGGTATACCAGACCAAAGGAATTGATTTTTTGGGAGCCCCATTTGACCAAAGGCCATTTGTCCGTAAAGAATCTATTCTACTGAAAGCCTTTCCGGATGCCCCAAACTACTTTATTCCGAACCACAAAACGGCTCCATCAGAACGGATTTACGAACTCCGGAGCTACGAAGGCCCAACAGAAAACCTGTTCCGCCAAAAAGTAAAAATGTTTAACGAAGCGGGCGAAATCAAACTGTTTAAACGCCTCGATTTTAATGCTGTTTTTTATGCTGAAGTGATTTCGGGCAGCACCATGCCCAACCTGATGTACCTTACCACTTTTGCCGATATGCCAACCCACGAAGATCGTTGGGCGGCATTCAGGGCACATCCGGAATGGAAAGCAATGTCGGCATTGCCTGAATACCAAAATACGGTTTCCAAATCAATCAAATTGTTGCTTCACCCAACCGATTATTCAGATTTCTAGTCAACTATACCAAGTCATAAAAAAATGGAGGCTCAATTGAACCTCCATTTTTGTTTTATCTTTTACTTTGATTTTATTCCCACTCAATAGTTGCTGGTGGTTTTGAGCTAATATCGTAAACTACTCGGTTGATTCCGCGCACTTTGTTAATGATTTCGTTCGACATTTTAGCCAGAAACTCATAAGGCAAATGCACCCAATCTGCTGTCATTCCATCGGTTGAAGCTACAGCACGCAATGCAACTACATTTTCGTAGGTACGTTCATCACCCATTACACCAACTGATTGCACTGGAAGCAACATGACGCCAGCCTGCCAAACTTTATCGTACAAACCCCACTCTTTCAATCCATTGATAAAAATAGCATCGGCTTCCTGAAGAACGCGTACTTTTTCAGGAGTCACATCGCTCAAAATCCGGATGCCCAATCCTGGTCCGGGAAAAGGATGACGACCCAAAAGTTCAGGTTTCATGTCCAGAGCCTTCCCTACCCTGCGTACTTCGTCTTTGAAAAGCAGCTTCAATGGTTCAACCACTTTCAGGTGCATTTTCTCAGGCAATCCGCCCACATTGTGGTGCGATTTGATGGTTGCCGATGGTCCGTTCACCGAAACTGATTCGATTACATCTGGATAAATGGTACCCTGTGCCAACCATTTCACATCCTGTATTTTGTGCGCTTCCACATCGAACACTTCGATGAAGTCGCGGCCAATTACTTTTCGTTTAGCTTCCGGATCGGTAATTCCAGCCAGATCGTTCCAAAATTTCTTGCTGGCATCGACTCCAATTACATTCAATCCCATGTGTTGGTAAGAATCAAGCACCTGCTGAAACTCGTCTTTGCGTAACAAACCATTATCAACAAAAATACATGTCAGATTCTTGCCAATGGCACGATGCAAAAGTACTGCAGCAACAGACGAATCAACTCCGCCCGAAAGACCAAGTACCACGCGATCTTCGCCCAGTTTGGCTTTCAATTCCTTTACCGTTGTTTCGATAAACGAATCAGGCGTCCAGTCTTGTTTACAGCCGCAAATATCAACTACAAAGTTGTGCAGAAGCTGAGTTCCTTCAGTGGTATGATAAACTTCAGGATGAAACTGAATGGCATAAGTTTGTTCGCCTTCGATCTGATAGGCTGCATATTCAACATCGGCAGTACTGGCAATTACTTTGTAATTTTCAGGAATACGGACGATGGTATCGCCATGCGACATCCATACCTGCGAATGTTGGCTAATTTTTTTAAACAGCGAATTGGAATCATCGACAAAGCCAAGGTTTGCGCGTCCGTACTCACGTGAATTGGATGGTGCAACTTCGCCTCCAAAATAATGCGACAGGTATTGGGCTCCGTAACAAACACCCAACAAAGGCATTTTACCTTTAATCAGCGACAAATCGGGTTTTGGCGCATCGGCATCGCGAACTGAAAACGGACTTCCCGAAAGAATGACCCCTTTAACAGTCTCATCAATAGCTGGATAATGATTATATGGATATATTTCGCAATAGACGTTTAACTCTCTGACGCGACGGCCAATCAACTGAGTGTACTGCGAACCAAAATCGAGGATTAGAATTTTTTCCTGCATGAAGATATTTTTTAATTGCGCCAAAGATAATTAATTTACCTTTTACCATTTACCCTTCACTCACCTAACACCGACCATTTAACCTTTTGACCATCTAACCAATTTTCAATTAAACGATTTACTATTTTTCCAATGAATTAGTAAATCCTAAATTATCAAATTGTATATGAATTATCGCCTCATCACCTTTTCAGTCAATAAAGTACGGTTGTTTTGACAGATCTTTAGAACATACATGCCACTGCTCAAGCTATTTCGTCCTGAAAAGTCAAGCTGGAGCTGTCCGCTCTGAATAGCCACATTCTGGTTCTGTAATAAAGAACCGCTTAGGCTGTATATTTCGGCGCGAACAGAACCACTGTAATCCGGAGCAAGCTGAATTGTCAACCTATCGATAAAAGGATTTGGATAAACAGAATGAGAATGCGAAACCAATTGATCATCGTTACCGGTAAAGTTGTAAGGCCAATGATAGTCGAGATAGGACAAACGATCCGAAATCCAGTTTTTCATCCAGTCAACCTCTGAAGCGTATGAGTAACCTACGTAATAATTAGGCCATATTTTAACTCCCATAATTTGCCAACGTTGATAATTGCGATCCTTCGCTTCTGCAATTACATTGGTCAGACTGTCGATAACAAAAGTGACACGCTGATTTGAAAGTTCATTTTTGCGTAGCAGACTCCACCGTTTTTTTAGTTTCGATACAAACGACTGGTCAACCATTAATTTATTCCACCAAAATGGATTTTGCCAACCGTCAGTTCCCAAATTTGCATCATATTGAAACCCATAGGCCGACCATCCATTGTGATAATCAGCGTTTCCATAAGTCAGATTAAAATCCCAAATCGGGCCACAATTAAGCAGATCATTTTTTCCTTTGTACAAATATGAACTCAGTCGGTAACCATCCACATTTTTAGCCAATTCGTTAATGATCATGAAATCAATAAACGACGAATCATTCAAAAAATCGTGATAACTTCCTGTTCCTGAAAATTTCTCCTGATACAAAGCCGTTTCCATACTTCTGACGTATTCCTTAATATATGTTCTTTGAGACGAAACAATTACATCTGTTTTCGGGTAATCGTATTGGTAATAGGTATTTCCTAATGCATTCGAATAGTTTGAATACCAGCCAGAGCCTGAATTACCGGTAGTCTTATCAATTTTAATGATGTATCCGCCAGTCAGGTTTTCTCCTGAAATGTCAGTAGTTAATAGCTTGGCAATATCAACCCGATTCTTATTGCGCTTGATTTTTTCCATCAAAACATAAACGCCCTCATAATTGCCGTTCAGAAAAAGTTCAACAAAACGGCAACGTGGAGACCAATGACCTAATGAAGCATCAAGCGTATAGGTCAACACATCACGAATCATTGTTTTATCGGTATATGGGGCATAAAGTATCCAGTCATTTTCTTCAGGCATTCCAAGCAGCGAAAAATCGGTTGTAATCAGATCGTTCGATTTAGTTTCAACACCATAGCTTTTTTTTGGGAAACCTTGTGACGACGATCCACGCTTTTCAATTCCTATTTTGCCGTTGTAATTATTCTTTGGATCACTCAGCGCATTACGTTTCCCTGCCCCATTCCAAATAATGCCCATGGTCGCGATAATCTTTGGGGCATCAGGAATAGTCTGACCGTTGGTATTAATTACCACCAGCGGAAGGTTTGATGAAGCAAAATAAATCTGAGAAAAAAGTGAGGAAGAAAACAGTGAAAAAAGTAGAAAAATGAAGACATGCTTCAGCTTAGAAGTCATTTGTTTGTGGTTAGAGTTAATCTATAAAAAACAAAGCTTTCTGATTTCAGAAAGCTTTGCCAAGATATAAATTACAATTCTCGTATCCAAATATTGCGGTAACTAACCGGATTGCCATGATCCTGAAGAATGATTGGACCAGCTCCGTGAGCTTTCACAAAGTACTCCGGAATACCAATGTATTCGGTCGGACCGCGTAGAGCAACATGGTTCTGCACCAAAACTCCATTGTGAATTACAGTTACATAAGGTGGTGTAAAATAAGTTCCGTTAGGATTGAACCGTGG
>JAHEYT010000037.1:0-10839 GCA_023251455.1 Bacteroidota bacterium | reverse complement strand
TACATCTGCCAAACACCAGGTCCTTTGCAAACATTTACCAGCGGAGGGTGTTGCTTGTACAAACTTCCGGCCTGACCATTGCGATATGTACGGTTGTTGTAATTGTCAAGAATCTGTAGCTCGTAAAGTCCCTGAAGGAAAATGCCGCTATTTCCACGACCCTGGCTTTCACCAACAACTTCAGAAGGACTTCGCCACTCGATATGAAGTTGAAAATCGTTAAACTGGCGTTTGGTTTTAATAACTCCCGCACCTCTTTTAACAGTGACAGAACCGTCAGCCACAGTCCAACCTGCTTCGTTTCCGTCGTTATTTGTCCATTCGGCGCTTAAGTTTTGGCCATCAAAAAGCACTACCGCATCCGATGGGGCATCAACCGGGGTAGCTCCGGGGGTGACCACCGAAATTTCCGGATCCCAGATCTCTGTCATTTCAGGTTTCATTGGGAAATCGGTTCTTCCCTGGGCAAAAGTTGCAGTAATGGCCAAAACGCCAACTGCAGTAATCAATACACTTTTCATTTTACTTGGTTTTAGTTTTTATTTATTAATACTCACGTAAAAATTACAAATCCAGTTCTTGCATGATGGCTTCAATTTTTTCATCAGCCAGTTTTTCAACAGCGTCGTAATCGGCGCGGTTTTTAAACTCGCCGGCTACCTCGAAATAAAATTTAATCTTTGGTTCAGTACCCGATGGTCGAACAGATATTTTTGTCCCATCCTCAGTAAAGAATTGCAATACATTCGAGGTAATTTTTTGATCGATCTTAGTCTCTTCCCGGGAAAGAAGATTCGTGGCAATTAAAGTTTCGTAATCTTTAACAATTTTCAATTTTGAGCCACCCAGAACTTTGGGAGGGTTGGTGCGGAAATTAACCATCATCTGCTGAATTTCTTCGGCTCCGGTTTTTCCTTTGCGCACCACATATTTCATTTTTTCGCGCGAATAGCCATATTCCAGGTAGATATCCAAGAGCATCTCGTACAGCGATTTACCCTGATCTTTTGCCCAGGCAACAATTTCGGCCATTAACGCACACGACGAAACGGCATCTTTATCGCGAACAAAATCTGCTGGCATAAAACCGAAGCTTTCTTCGCCACCGCCAATGTATACTTTCTGACCTTCCAAATCGCGAATTACTTCAGCAATATATTTAAAACCAGTAAACACATCGAAAAATTCAACTTTGTTATGCTCAGCAATTTTGGCAATCAGTTCGGTCGTTACAATCGTTTTTACGATAAATTCGTTACCTAAAAGTTTGTTGCTTTCCTTGCGTTTGCTGATGATGTAATAAATAAATACCAAAGCAGTTTGATTTCCATTTAGGATGACGAATTCGCCTTTGTCGTTTTTAACAGCCACGCCAAGCCGGTCAGCGTCAGGATCGGAAGCCAATACAACATCGGCATCAACTTCAACAGCCTTTGCAATTGCCATTGAAAGCGCTGCAGTTTCCTCCGGATTTGGAGAAACTACCGTTGGAAAATTACCGTCCACCACATCCTGTTCAGGAACATTGATGATATTTGTAAACCCAAATGCACGCAAGGCTGCCGGAATCAGACGAACACCAGTTCCGTGAATCGGCGTATAAACTATTTTTAAATCTTTTTGCCGTTGAACTACTTCAGGAGAAATGGAAACTGTTTTCACTTTTTCGAGAAAAAGATTATCCATATCGGCACCCAAAATGGTAATCAGACTTTTATCGCCCTTGAATTTGATGTCAGCAGCTTTAACGTTCAACACCTCGTCTATAATATTTTCGTCGTGCGGAGATACAATCTGTGATCCGTCATCCCAATATGCTTTATAGCCATTGTATTCCTTCGGATTGTGCGATGCGGTAAGAATAATTCCGCTCTGGCAACCTAACTCACGAATAGCAAACGACAATTCCGGAGTTGGGCGTAAATCTTCGAAAAGGTAAACTTTGATGCCATTGGCCGAGAAAATATCAGCACTGGTTTCTGAGAATAAACGGCTGTTATTGCGACAGTCATAACCAATTGCAACTTTTATTTCAGGAAGGTTCGCAAATTCTTTTTTCAAATAATTGCTTAATCCCTGTGTAGCAGCTCCTACCGTATAAATATTCATCCGGTTGGTTCCGGCACCCATGATACCACGCAAACCACCGGTGCCAAATTCAAGATCGCGGTAAAAAGAATCAATGAGTTCGGTTGGATCTTCATTGTTTAGCATCCTGCGAACTTCAGTCTTTGTTGCTTCATCGTAAACATCAGTCAGCCATTCAGCTGCCCTCAATTTTACACTTTCCAATACTTCCTGATTTGTTGCCATATCGTAATTTTTTTTCTGAAAATACTCGGTTAAACTGTCTCTCCAATGTGGAATTTGCAAGCCAAAAATAAATTTAATTTTCGATTTATTCATGACACTGTATGGTGGTCGTTGAACCGGAGAAGGATAATCTTCGGTTGCAATAGGTTTCACAAAACAATTGATTTGAGCAATATCGAAAATTGCCTTTGTAAAATCATACCATGAAGCAACGCCTTCATTCGAATAGTGATATATTCCTGAAACAAATGGCTTTTCAGCACTTATGACAGATGAAATTATCGTTAAAATTGCATGAGCTAAATCAGCAGCATTGGTTGGACTGCCAATCTGATCGGCAATGACACCAAGCTCAGTTTTTTCGCCGCCCAGCCGAACCATGGTTTTCACAAAATTAGTACCGAAAGCTGAATACAACCATGAAGTCCTGATGATAATGCTTTCTGGATTATATTTCTGACATAAAACCTCGCCTTCAAGCTTGGTCTTTCCGTACGCCGATTTCGGATCAACCCGGTCATCTTCCTTGTAAGGTCTGGGTCCCCTGCCGTTGAAGACATAATCGGTTGAGATGTGAATTATTTTACAGCCAATGTCAGCCGATTGTTCTGCTAAAATACCAACGGCAGTTGCATTCAGAAGAGTTGCAGTCTCTAAATCAGTTTCAGCCTTATCAACAGCGGTATAAGCTGCGCAATTAACCAGAAATTGGGGTTTATTCAGGACCAAATAATCAGCCACTTTCCATGGATCAGTAATGTCAAGTTCATTAAAGTCAGTAAAATCGAAATCTATTTCAGGAAATGATCCTGAAATTTTTCGAATCTCAGATCCCAATTGTCCATTTGCTCCGGTAACCAGTACTTTAGTTTTCATTATTCAAATTTGAAATTCATTTCGGCATCAGCCAAAAAAGGATGAATCTTGTCTTTCTCCGAAATCACGCCTAATTCAGCCGGAAGTCTCCAATCAATATTCAGTGTCGGATCATCAAAACGAATACCCCGCTCAGCCTTAGGATTGTAAAACTCATCGCATTTATACGAGAATATGGCATATTCGCTCAATACCGAAAAACCATGTGCAAATCCTTTAGGTATATAGTATTGTTTTTTATTGCTGGCGCTAACAATTACCCCATACCATTGTCCAAAAGTAGGTGAACCTGCACGCAAATCAACTGCAACATCATAAACAGTGCCCCGAACAACGCGTATCAGTTTGGTTTGGGCATAAGGTGCAAGCTGGTAATGTAACCCACGAATGACTCCGTAATGCGATTTGGATTCATTATCCTGCACAAAATTGGAAATCAATCCATTTTCGGCAAATTTTGTTGCGCTGAAACTTTCAAAGAAATATCCCCGCTCATCAGCAAAAACCCGAGGCTCTATAATTAAGAGACCCGGGATAGGTGTTTCAATTATCTTCATTCTTCTTTTTTATCTTTTTAAAACAATAAAACTTTCCGGTTGGCCAGTTTTATCAAATATTCTCCATATTGATTTTTCTTCAGAGGTTCAGCCAGCTTCAGCAACTGATCTTTAGTGATATAGCCTTTCAGAAATGCGATTTCTTCAATACACGAAACTTTTAATCCCTGACGCTCCTCGATGGTATGAATAAAATTCGAAGCCTGCATCAAACTTTCATGGGTACCAGTGTCGAGCCAGGCAAAACCTCGTCCAAGCAACTTCATGTTTAAACGGCCTTCATCAAGGTAAAGGCGGTTCAAATCTGTTATTTCTAATTCACCTCTTTTCGATGGTTTCAATCCTAATGCCTTTTTAACCACATCGTTGCTGTAGAAATACAAACCTGTAACCGCATAATTTGACTTCGGATTCTCAGGTTTTTCTTCGATTGATAAAACTTTACCGGTATCGTCAAACTCAGCAACTCCATAGCGTTCAGGATCATTTACGTAGTAACCAAATACGATTGCTCCATCTTTAATGGCAGCAGCATCTTCAAGGATTGCCCTGAAATTATATCCGTAGAATATATTGTCGCCCAAAACCATACAAACCGAATCGTCGCCAATAAACTTTTCCCCAATAGTAAAAGCCTGTGCCAATCCATCTGGCGAAGGTTGAATCGCATATTCGAGTTTTATTCCCAACTGACTACCATCTTCCAGCAAATCCTGATACAAATGAATATCTTTTGGAGTTGAGATAATCAGGATTTCACGAATTCCGGCCAACATTAAAACCGACAACGGATAGTAAATCATTGGTTTATCGTAAATCGGGATAATTTGCTTCGAAATGCTTTTTGTTATCGGATACAAACGTGTGCCTGATCCACCTGCAAGAATGATTCCTTTCATCTTTATTTAGTATTAATTCTATTTTCAACAGAAAACAATCAAAAATAAGGATTATTACTTAACAGAACCAAAAAAATATCGAATTTCAGATTTTATATACTTACAAGTTAACCTGAGGAAAACGAAAAACAGATCGGCAGCTGTTTCGGTGATGTTACTTTTTTCAGACTTCAGAAAAATCACTTAAAAACCTTTGGTTTATAGTGGAATAGTCTTAATTTTGCGGCGCATTAATTTAATATACAGTCTAACTCATTAATTAATTGATTATTAAATGGTAGAAAACAACACAGAGAACCTTGATCCAAAGGTAGAACTCGAACAACAGGAAACTGTTGAAGCACAAACCGTAGCAGTTGAAGAAACTGTTGCACCTGAAGAAGTAATTGAAGAAGTTGCTGCTCCTGTAGAAGCTGCAAAAGAAGAAGTTGTTGCTCAGGCAGAAGAAAAAGCTGCAGAATTTGCGGAACCTGTAGTTATTCCGGTTGCAAAAAAAGCAAAAGCACCTAAAGCAGTTGTTGCTGAACCAGCAGAATTTGACTGGAATGCTTTGGAAGAAGAAGACAAAGGATTTAGTGGAAGAACAAAAAAAGATCTTGAATCTCTTTATGAAAAAACCCTGACAACTGTTCAGGAAAAAGAAGTGGTTGAAGGAAGAGTTATCTCGATGAACAAACGCGAAGTTGTAATTGACATCGGTTACAAATCAGATGGTATCGTCAGCTTAAACGAATTCCGTTACAACCCTGAATTAAAACCAAAAGATTTAGTTGAAGTTTACATCGAAAGCCTTGAAGATTTAAAAGGCCAGATGATCCTCTCTCACAAAAAAGCAAGGGCATTACGCTCATGGGATCGTGTAAACGAAGCTCTCGACAGAGATGAAGTAATCAAAGGTTACATCAAATGTCGTACTAAAGGCGGTATGATCGTTGACGTATTCGGAATCGAAGCATTCTTGCCAGGTTCACAGATCGACGTGAAACCTATCCGCGATTACGACATGTATGTTGGCAAAACAATGGAATTCAAAGTGGTTAAAATCAACCATGAGTTCCGTAACGTAGTAGTTTCTCACAAAGCATTAATCGAGGCTGAACTCGAACTGCAGAAAAAAGAAATTATCTCTAAACTTGAAAAAGGACAAGTACTTGAAGGTACTGTTAAAAATATCACCTCATACGGTGTATTTATCGACCTTGGTGGCGTAGACGGATTGATTCACATCACCGACTTGTCATGGGGTCGTATTACTCATCCAAACGAAATCGTTGAATTGGATCAGAAATTGAATGTTGTAATTCTTGACTTCGATGATGACAAAAAACGTATCGCTCTTGGATTGAAACAATTAACTCCTCACCCATGGGATAGCCTTGGTGCTGAATTGAAAGTTGGTGATTCAGTTAAAGGTAAAGTAGTGGTTATGGCCGACTACGGCGCATTTGTTGAAATCGCTGCCGGAGTTGAAGGTTTGATCCACGTTTCTGAAATGTCATGGTCACAGCACTTACGCAGCGCTCAGGACTTCCTGAAAGTTGGCGACGAAATCGAAGCTCAGATCTTAACTTTGGATCGCGACGAACGCAAAATGTCTTTGGGTATCAAACAGCTGAAATCTGATCCATGGCAGGAAATCGACACTGTATTTGGTGTTGGAACAAAACACAAAGCTACAGTTCGTAACTTCACCAATTTCGGTGTATTTGTTGAAATTCAGGAAGGCGTTGACGGTTTGATCCACATTTCAGACTTAAGCTGGACCAAGAAAATCAAACATCCATCTGAATTTACTTCTATCGGTTCTGAAATTGATGTTGTTGTATTAGACATTGATAAAGACAACCGTCGTTTGAGCTTAGGCCACAAACAATTGGAAGAAAATCCATGGGATGTATTTGAAACTATCTTCTCGGTAGATTCAGTACACGAAGGAACCGTTGTTGAATTATTCGACAAAGGCGCAACTATTGCACTTCCTTACGGTGTTGAAGGTTTCGCCACTCCACGTCACTTGGTAAAAGAAGACGGAAGCCAGGCTCAGCTCGAAGAAAAAATGGAATTCAAAGTAATTGAATTCTCGAAGGCTGCCAAACGGATCATCCTTTCTCATTCAAGGGTATTCGAAGATGAGAAAAAAGCTGAAGAAACAGCAAAACGGAAAACTCAGGCTAAACCTGCAGCTAAGGCCGTAAAACAAGTGAAGGAAACTAACAGTGCTGAAAAGACTACACTTGGAGATATTTCTGAATTGGCTGCTTTGAGATCTCAGATGGAAGCTGACGAACAGAAAGAAAATTAGTCTGTTTTTAGTGTAAATAAATCCATCAGAATTTCTTAAATTGCATCTATGGATTTCGATATATCAAAAACAGCAGACTATACACTCATAAAAGTACTGAATGACAGACTGGATACCAGCAATGCTCCGGACCTGAAATCAGAACTTGTAGTAATAAATACGAACGGCGAGAAAAACATCGTTCTGGATGTCAGTAATTGTGAATATTGTGATTCTTCCGGCTTAAGCGCCATTTTGGTGGCGAACCGGCTTTGCGAAGATGCAATCGGAACATTTATTTTGACTGGCCTTCAGCCCGATGTGGAACAGATTATCAGGATTTCGATGTTACATACTGTTTTGATTATTACCAAAACAGTTGATGAAGCAGTGAACCTCCTGAATGAAAAGGAAAAGCTTTAGTCTGACCATGTCAGGTATAACAATGCCTTTTCAGCTGACTATTCTCGGAACCAGTTCTGCATTACCTACATCAAACAGATATCCAACCGCCCAGGTACTCAATGTATCCGGGCGGTTTTTTTTGATCGATTGCGGAGAAGGCACACAAACCCAAATGCGGAAATACAAGATCGGATTTTCCCGAATCAATCACATTTTCATTTCGCATCTTCATGGCGACCATATTTTTGGATTGATCGGGCTCATTTCGACCTTCGCGTTGATTGGCCGCACGAACGACCTGCATATCTATTCCCATTCCGAATTGCAGAAATTTCTATCACCCCAAATTGAGTTTCTGTATGCTAACGAACTTTCGTTCAAAATCATCTTTCACCCTCTGAATTTCAAAAAAGAACAGAAGATTTTCGAAGACTCGAAGGTTACGGTTTTCTCATTTCCATTAGATCACCGGATTTCAACCTGTGGATTCCGGTTCGAAGAAAAACCGGCATTACCCAATCTCATTCCTTTAAAAATTGAAGAATATCAGATTCCGATTCGCGACCGTCAACGGATTAAAGAAGGTGGAGATTTTATAACTTCAGATGGTCGAATTATCTTGCATTCTGAACTGACGAAAAACATGCACCGGGCACGAACGTTTGCCTTTTGCAGCGACACCCGTTACAATGAATCGTACATTGAATCAGTGCGAAATGTGGATTTGCTTTACCACGAAGCAACCTTTGCCAGCGACAACAAGGATTTGGCACAAACGACCTACCACTCAACCAGCGAAGATGCCGCCAGGGTTGCTTTAGAGGCTGAAGTTGGGAAACTAATTATTGGCCATTTTTCAGCCAGGTACAAAGACCACACAGTTATATTGAAGGAGGCACAAGCGATCTTTCCGAATACTGAGGCTATTGCTGAAGGTCAGGTATTCCTTGTAGAAGAAAAAGTTCAATAGTCATTGGGAAAATTTGGCTTTCCCTTTTCATAATGAGTAATGACTCCGACCTGACACTTCAGAATATCATATATTTTCAATGTTGGCATCTCCGGAAATTCCAACGATCCCTTTCCATGGCTATTGGACAAGGAAATGGGTTTACCCTCAAATATTTTCCTCTAAAGACTTTGGGATGGCGAAATCATTGTCTGGATCTGGTTTTTAGTGAGCGGGTGACTTGGAGTCACCCGCTCACTAAGCCCAACTACTCCTCAAAAAACTCTTTATTGAAATTCACCAGGTACAAGCGTTCTGTTGGGCGGGTAAAGGCGGTATACAACCACCGCATAAATTCGATGTTGATCATTTCTTCGGTCAGGTAGCCCTGATCGACAAAAACAGCTTTCCATTGACCACCCTGCGCCTTGTGGCAGGTAACGGCATAAGCAAATTTAACCTGAAGCGCATTAAAATAAGGGTTTTCTTTGATCTTTTCCCAACGCTTTTTCTTGCTCCGGATGTCCATGTAATCTTCAGAAACGGCATCGTACAATTTACGGTTTTGCTCGCTGGTTAAAGATGCGGATTCAATGGCCAGTGTATCCAAAATGATTTTGCAGTCAATTTCAATGTCCGGATAATCGATCAGCCGAAGGCTTACATTGGCAAACCGAAAACCGTACAAATCTTCGTATTTCCCAATTGATATGATTTCAGCAATGTCACCATTGGCTATAAAATCGATTTTTTCATTGGCTTCGAGCCAGAAATAGTTATTCTTCACTACCATGATCAGGTCGCCAACGGAGATATCGGCTTCTTTGTACAGAATGGTGCTTCGTATGCCTTCGTTAAATTTGTTGGCCCGTTTGTTCGACCGGGTCACCACGATGGTCTCAAACAAGCCGAAACGGTCGTAACAAGTCGATATTTCTTCAATCAGGTCGGCTCCGCCAAGTCGCCGGATGTCATCAAAACCTTTCAATTCCAATTGAAAATAACCCGGAGAAAAATAATCGCCGGTGATCAGGTTTCGGATCATGGTCGCATTGTGCAAAATTCCGGAGTTTTGATCTTGACGAACCACATCGGTTAACTCGTATTCAAAAACCGCCCGATCGTAAAATTCAAGTTCAACTCTGGACAACGCAGGGCTAATGTCAAGTCCAACCGGCGGAAGCTGCGCGGTATCGCCAACCAATATCAACCTGCAATTCGAGCCTGAATACACATATTCGATCAAATCCTCAAGCAAACGCCCGGAGCCAAATATGGAAGATTCTGCATTCGAGTTGGGAACCATCGAAGCCTCGTCGACGATGAAAAAAGTATCTTTAAACAGGTTCTTGTTCAACACAAACCGGCCAAATCCATCGCTCGACGATTGCTGGCGATAGATGTTTTTATGAATGGTATAGGCATTTTGCCCGGTGTAGCCCGACAAAACTTTCGCAGCGCGTCCGGTTGGGGCAAGCAAAACCGACCTGAATTTAAACGCATTAAAAGTCGCAACCAGCGAACTGAGCATCGTGGTTTTACCAGTACCGGCATAACCTTTCAGTAGAAAAACAGAATCTAAATCCGAACCGGCAATAAAATCGGCGAACTTCAGGGAAAGCTCTTCCTGTCCTTTGGTAGGCTCCTTTCCCAAATACCTGATTATTTCCGACTGGATGTGTTTCGTTATCATGAATGGCTAAAATTAACAAATCAAAGCTTCGAAATTATTTCTTCATGCCCATTGTTGAAAATAAAGCAAAATGAAATCCATTCTGAAATCTTCTGCAATTCCGCAGGATTATTGTTATACAAAATAAAGTATCTTTACGAAATAAAGCTAATTAATGGAATCAGGAAAGAAAATATCCGTTATTGTACCTTGTTTTAACGAGGAAGAAGGCCTGGCAACATTCAACCAAACGTTGGTTCAGTTTATCCCTGAAAATTACTCCTACGAGATTATTTACATTAATGATGGCAGTAAAGACAACACTTTTCAGGTTATTTTGAGCCTTGCCAAAGACAATCCAAATATCAGATACATCTCATTTTCACGCAATTTTGGCCACCAGAATGCGCTTAAAGCTGGCTACGATTTTGCTTCGGGCGATTGCGCCATCAGCCTCGATGCCGACCTACAACATCCTCCATCTGTTATTCCTGAACTGATTGGCAAATGGGAAGAAGGTTTCGAAATTGTGAATACCATCCGTCAAGATCACCAGAGCATTTCGTACGCAAAAAAAGTGTCATCCGGATTGTTTTATCAGATCATGAAACGCTTATCGGACGTCAACATTGAAAATGGAATGGCCGATTTCCGCCTGATTGATAAAAAGGTACTCAAACAACTAAAACTTTTCCCCGAAAATTTTTTGTTCTTCCGTGGAATTATTCCTTGGATGGGTTTTAAACAAACTACAGTTACATTCATCGCCAACGAACGCTTTGCTGGCAAAACCAAATATACTTTTCGGAAAATGCTGAAGTTCGCAACCACCGGCTTAACTGCCTTTAGCGTAAAACCGCTCCGGATTTCAATTTACCTCGGTTCTG
>JAHEYT010000083.1 GCA_023251455.1 Bacteroidota bacterium | reverse complement strand
TTATGGCGCCTGCATTTTTCAATGTTTGAATGGCATCGGTCATCAGTTTTTCAACTCCGGAATGAAATCCAAAGAAATCGGAAGCCATGCCAATCCGGGCATTTTTCAGGCCGTTAATGTCCAGAGCTTTCGAATAATCCTGATTCTTTTCGGACAACGCTCCCAATAAAATTGCGGCATCCGAAACCGTGCGAGCCATTGGTCCGGCAGTATCCTGGCTGTGCGAAATCGGGATAATACCATCTCCATTCCACAGTCCAACCGTTGGCTTGATTCCTACAATTCCGTTAACTCCTGAAGGACAAACAATCGATCCATCGGTTTCGGTTCCAATTCCGATTGCACAAAGGTTGGCCGAAACCGCGGCTCCCGTTCCGGAGCTTGAACCACATGGACTGCGGTCGGTACAAAACGGATTACGAACTTGTCCGCCCCTCCCACTCCACCCGCTCGACGAATGTGTTGAACGGAAATTAGCCCATTCGCTCAGGTTGGTCTTGCCCAAAAGGACTGCACCAGCCTCACGTAACTTACTTACGATAATTGCATCGTCTGGAGCCGGTGCGCCAACCAAAGCCAGCGAACCTGCCGTAGTTTGCATCTTATCTCCCGTATCAATATTGTCTTTAATCAGAACCGGGATTCCATGTAATGGTCCGCGAATTTTACCTGCTTTGCGCTCGGCATCCAATTGCCGGGCAATATCAAGTGCATCAGGATTAATTTCAATTACAGAATGAAGTTCCGGTCCCTTTTTGTCAATACTATCAATCCTATCGAGGTATTTCTGGGTAATTTCTTCGGAAGTCATTGCTCCTGAACTCATCTTCTCCTGAAGTTGCGAAATGGTCACTTCATTCAATTCGAAGGTTGAATAATCTTCCGGAGCAGAAGCCGGAGCGGTGGATTGAACACATGAACTTAGCGGAGCCAGAGCGAGCGTTCCTCCTCCTAAAGCAGCGGTTTTAAAGAAGTTTCGGCGTTTCATCGATTCAAGTAAAAATGAAATGTCAAGGTAAGAAAAAGCTTCGGAAATTCAACTATTGCAAAAAAGTCAGGGCTTCACTTGAGTGAAACCCTGACTAATATTTCTTTGTTTTATCTAAGCCCTAACGGTTTTGATACTGTTTTTCGTAATAGCTTTGGTAATCGCCGCTGGTTACGTTTTCCATCCATTCGGTGTTGCCCAGATACCAGTCGATGGTTTTTTCCAATCCTTCTTCAAACTGAAGGCTCGGAACCCAATTCAATTCTTTCTGAAGTTTTGTGGAGTCGATAGCGTAGCGCAAATCGTGTCCGGCGCGGTCTTTCACGTAGGTAATCAGCTTTTCTGATTCTCCGGATTCGCGACCCAGTTTGCGATCCATGATCCGGCACATCACTTTAATCAGGTCGATGTTTGTCCATTCGTTATGGCCGCCGATATTATAAGTATCGCCGTTTTTTCCCTGATGGTAAATCACATCAATGGCGCGGGCATGATCTTCAACCCACAACCAGTCGCGAACGTTTTCGCCCTTTCCATAAACCGGAAGCGCTTTATTAAATTTGATATTGTTGATAAACAGCGGAATTAACTTCTCAGGAAACTGAAACGAACCGTAATTGTTGGAGCAGTTCGAAACCACTGCCGGAATTCCGAAGGTGTCGTGGTAAGCACGCACAAAATGGTCGGAACTGGCTTTTGACGCCGAATACGGACTGTGCGGATCGTAGCCGGTTTCCTCGGTAAACATACCTTCGTTGCCTAAACTTCCGTATACTTCGTCAGTCGAAATGTGGTAAAAGCGTTTGCCTTCAGTATTGTCTTTCCAGATTTGGCGGACAGCATTCAACAGGTTAACCGTACCGATTACGTTGGTAAACACAAACTCAGTCGGATTAGTTATCGAGCGATCAACATGCGATTCTGCTGCCAAATGGATTACGCCATCGAATTGCCTTTCGACAAACAATTTCAGGATAAACTCTGCATCAACGATGTCGCCTTTCACGAATTCGTAATTGGGCTTGTCCTCAATGTCGGTCAGATTGGCCAGATTTCCGGCGTAAGTGAGCTTGTCGAGGTTAACAATTTTATATTCAGGATATTTATTAACAAAAAGGCGCACAACATGCGAACCAATAAAACCGGCTCCTCCGGTAATCAGGATTGTCTTCATTTGTCTCGTTTTTTCAGTAATGAACAAAATTAATCAAATAGTCGGAAACTCGTTAAGGAAATACAACGAGAAATCGGATCATTTGTTGTAACGCAAAACGAATTACTCAGACTCATCCCCTTGTCTTAAACCTAGCTGCTAAAACTCATTTTGAACTCAATACTTTTTTTCTACTATTGCAACCTATAATAAATAAAATTGACAGATGATAAATTTGAAAAAGATTGGATTTGTTTTCTTATCCATTGTAATCACCGCCAATACACTTAAAGCTGACGAAGGCATGTGGATGCTGCCCCTCATCCAAAAACTGAATATTAAAACCATGTCGGACATCGGCTTTAAACTCTCGGCCAAAGATATTTACGACATCAACAACTCCAGTTTAAAAGATGCCGTATTGCAGTTTGGTGGCGGGTGTACTGCGGAAATAATCTCGAAAGAAGGGCTGATTTTGACTAACCACCACTGCGGTTATGGATCTATTCAGAAATTAAGTTCTGTTGAACACAATTATCTTCTGAATGGCTTCTGGGCCATGAACCACGACGAAGAAATACCCGCACCCGGACTGACAGTTACTTTTCTTGACCGATTTGAAGATGTTACCAAAGAAGTAACCGATGCATTGGCTTCAACAGCTGATACAAAGGCCAAAGAAGAGGTATTGAAAAAAGTCTCCGACAAGCTTTCAAATCAGGCTATTGGCGCAAATAAATACCTCAAAGGACGGGTCGTTTCATTTTACGGAAATAACCAATACTACCTGGTCATTACTAAAACCTACAACGACATTCGTTTTGTCGGAGCTCCGCCATCATCAATTGGCAAATTTGGGGCAGATACCGACAACTGGATGTGGCCGCGACACACCGGCGATTTCAGCATGTTCAGGATTTATGCTGATAAAGACAATAATCCCGCTGAATATTCCAAAAACAATGTCGCTTTTAAACCAAAGAAATTCCTGACAATTTCGCTCAAAGGAGTAAAACAGAATGATCCGGCGATGATAATGGGCTATCCGGGAAGGACCAACCGCTTTATGACTTCTTATGAAGTGAAGGAAACCAGTGAGATAAATAATGCAATTACCATTCTCGTCAGAGGCGTCCGTCAAAATGTGTTGATGAACGACATGGTCAGTAATCCTAAAATCAGGTTGCAATACGCCACTAAATATGCCCGATCATCCAACGCATGGAAAAAGGCGATTGGAATGAACGAGACTTTTGCTAAATTGAAAGTTTATGACCGTAGGGCTGCTGAAGAAAAAACATTTACAGAATGGGTTTCCGCTGATCCACAAAGAGTTGAAAAATACGGAAATGCTTTGTCTGATGTAAAAAATGCAATTGAAAGCCGGGCCAAACTGCAATCAGTTCTTAAGTACTATACCGAAGCATTAAACTCGATTGAATTGACCACGTCTGCTGTCGATCTGGCTCCAAAAGATGGTGAAAATTCAAAAACAGAGGCTTCTATTTCTGAATTTTATAAAGACTACAATGTTACAACAGACATAAAAGTGGCCAAAGCAATGATTAAACTATTCAAAGAAAAAGTTGCTATAACTGATCTTCCAGACTTCTATAAAATAATTGATTCTCAGTTTAAGGGAAACATCGACGATTATGTCGACGATTTGTATAACCAATCGGTTTTTGTTTCAGAAGAAAAATTGAAAGCAGCTTTGGCCAGCGACACAAAAACCATTGAAAACGATCCGGCATATTTACCCGCAAAAGACATCGCTAATGCCATAAAGAAATACACAAAAGACCTTGAACAATACCGTACTTTATATGCCAAAGGACAAAAACAATACATTGCCGGAACACTGGAAATGAAAGCCGGGAAAGCTATGTATCCCGATGCAAACTTCACTATGCGTTTAACCTACGGACAGGTTCTAAATTACTCACCCAAAAACGCGGTGATCTACGATTACATTACCACTCTTGATGGTGTAATGCAAAAGGAGGATCCCAATAATTGGGAATTTGTGGTTCCGGCTAAGCTAAAAGAGCTCTACAATACCAAAAACTTTGGTCAGTATGCGTTGAAAGATGGTCGTATGCCAGTGGCTTTCCTTACCAACAACGACATTACTGGTGGTAATTCGGGCAGTCCGGTTCTCAACAAAAAAGGGGAGTTGATTGGTACAGCTTTCGACGGCAACTGGGAATCGATGAGCGGCGACATTATTTTTGAGCCTTCTTTGCAACGGTGCATCAATGTTGACATTCGCTATACATTATTTATCATGGATAAATTCGGTGGCGCAGGTTATTTGCTGAACGAAATGAATATTTCGAAATAGTTTAACTCCTGAAATTCAGGATAAAATTTCTTCAAAGTTTATTCCAACAAAAAGGTCTGCCATTTTCGGGCAGACCTTCTTTATTGAATTATCATACTGATTATTTTATTCCTCTTACTTTTTTCTCCCAAAGCCAGGCCGAAAGCAATGTTTCTTCCAATCCAGTTTCGGCTTTCCAACCCAGTTCCTCATTGGCAAAGGTAGTGTCGGCCCAAATTTTTTCGATATCCCCAGCCCGACGACCAACAATCTCATAATTCAGCTTTACTCCGGTTGATTTTTCAAACGCATGAACCGCTTCGAGCACAGAAACACCGTTTCCGGTGCCCAGGTTGAAAATTTCATATCCGGCTTTATTCTTGTTTTCGAGTAAACGTTTCACGGCAACCACGTGTGCTTTGGCCAGGTCAACCACATTAATGTAATCGCGCACAGCCGAACCATCCGAAGTATCATAATCATCGCCATAAATCTTTAATGCGCCTCGCAAGCCAGCCGCCGATTGGGTAATAAACGGCACCAGATTGGCCGGCACACCCACAGGAAGCTCGCCAATCAAAGCCGACGGATGAGCTCCCACCGGATTGAAATAACGAAGAGCAATCCCTTTAATCTGAGGATTGGCTACAATCGCATCGTGCAAAATATCTTCATTCACACGCTTGGTATTTCCATATGGCGACTCAGCATCTTTTCGTGGTGTTTGCTCGGTAACCGGCAATTTGTCGGGTTGCCCGTAAACCGTACACGACGATGAAAAAACAATGTTTGAAACGCCAAATTTAAGCTGACACTCCAACAGATTGATCAATGAAACCAGGTTATTGCGGTAATAAAGCAATGGTTTTTCAACCGACTCTCCCACCGCTTTTGAAGCTGCAAAATGAATGATGGCCTCAATCTTCGGATATTTTGTAAAAAATGCTTCTACTTTATCTTTATCAATCAAATCAAACTGCTCAAACGTTGGGCGAATGCCGGTAATCTTTTCAATTCCATCCAAAGCATCTGTGCTCGAATTCGAAAGGTTATCAACAATAATCACTTCAAAACCCGCATTTTGTAATTCAACTGCTGTGTGTGAGCCAATGTACCCGGTGCCCCCGGTAACCAAAATTTGTTTCATAAGTACCTCGTTATTTCAGATGAGCTGCAAATTTATGAATAATCTGGCTTCCTTAATCTTAATGTTTGCCAGAAAGATTTTTTACATAACAAAAGTTTAACTGTTGAAAACTTTGCCTTGAAACAATACTTAAATTTCTTACTTTTGACTAATTAATCCTGTAAAGCGTGGAAATTAGTCAATACATAAAAGAACTGTTGCTGCTGAATGATTGTGTAATCATTCCTGAATTCGGTGGATTTGTGGCCAACTACAAACCGGCTACGGTTGAAAATAATCAGTTTTTCCCACCCACAAAAGAAATTGCTTTTAACAACAAGCTCATTTCCAACGACGGATTACTGATTAATTACATTTCAGAAGCCGAAGGCATCGATTATTTCAGCGCCAAACAGAGACTCGACAGTTTTGTGGAAGAAACCATGCTGAACCTCGAAAAGAACCGCAATGTTTATTTCGAAGGGGTAGGCTGCCTGCATTACGATTCGAGAGAAAATCTTCAGTTTGAACCTCAGTTGAAGCAAAACCTGCTGGTTGAATCGTACGGATTGCAGAATTTCTCGTACGAAAAGCTTTATCAGCGCCAGATGCCAAAGCCGGCAATTAAAGTTGAATACCGTGAACCTATTATTTTCCAGCAGCGCAAGCTAAAAAAGCTGGCTATTGCTATTCCACTGTTAATCGCTATGGCACTCATCCCGATGAAGCACAACAATGAATACCTGTCGAAATCAGATATGGGAATGTGGGAAACTTTAACACAAAGTGCTTCGGCTACTCCTGTTCAGGTTCAGAAAGAGATTCAGACTGAAACAACAACTCCGGTAGTTAATACCGTTACTGGCGAACAGAAATACTTCATTATTGGCGGTAGTTTCAAGAGCGAAGAAAATGCCAATAAATACATTCAGCAGCTCAAAGAACAAGGATACAACGGACAAAATCTTGGTGTATTCAAAGGCCTTAACCGGGTTGCCATGAAAGGATTTGCATCTATGGATGAAGCGCAGAAAGAGTTAAATTCGTTGCTTTCCAAAAATCCCGGGTGTGGGGTCTGGATACACGCTAACCAATAATATTCTGAAAGCTCCGAAAGGAGCTTTTTTTATTTCTACTGAATTGGGGTAAAGAAAAAGCCACTCCCGAACTTCAGGAATGGCCTCTAACATTGATGTATGAAATCAAGTCAATCTATTTTAAAACCTTTTCTCTTTTAACCCAAAATTGACCGATCTACTTAAAAAAATTGTTCATGGCTTTGATACAACTTATTTGTCCTCGTTTTACAAAACGTGTGCCAAACAACCCTCCAATCAGGTCTAATTTTTCAAGAAAAAGGATTTTTCCCCTTAAGTAAAAATCAGCTTATATTTTTCCGATTGTATGGGTAAGTAAATCAATTACATGACTGACATTTTCATTAAAAACCTTCAAAACATCGCCCCAGGTTACCGGAGCCTCATCGGTTTTCCAGCAGTCGTAATCGGTACTCATAGCGATAGCGGCATACGGAATTTCAAGCTCATTGGCTAATGCAGCTTCAGGAGCAGTCGACATATTAATGACGTCGGCTCCCCACAAACGAAACATATTTGATTCGGCCCGGGTCGAAAACCTTGGTCCTTCAATGGTAATTACAGTTCCTTTCTCAGAAATTTTTATCTCTAATTCGCGGGCTGTCTCGATAATTCGTGACCGGAGATAATGATCGAAAGGATCAGCCATCGGGGTATGTTTCATTTGGCGTGGTTCAAACAAATCAAAGAAAGTCACATCTCGATGGCGGGTAAAATCGATAAACTGATCGAGCACCACAAAATCGCCACGCCCGATTTCCTGCCGTAAACTTCCGCAAGCCGTGGTTGCCACAATATGAGTGCAACCAATCTCGCGGATCGCCCAAATGTTGGCTCTATTGTTTACCTGTGTTGGCGGAATGGTGTGCTGACGTCCGTGCCGCGATAGTATGACCACTTCCTTCCCATTAATTTCGCCGCACTTAAAATCGGAGGTTGTCGATCCGTAAGGCGTGTCCACTTTTAGCTCAGTTGCATTTTTCAGGATGGCCGGATTTTCCAATCCGGAGCCGCCGATGATAGCAATTTTAGTCATTTTGATAACGATTATAGATTTCGATAACTTTTGTTGTTGCTTCTTCCAGATTTTTCCCGAAAGCCAGAATTCCTTCACGATGGCCTCCCATGATGATAATTTTTTCTTCTTTCATCTTTAATTCAGATGCTAAAACCTTCACCGCTTCAGCCATTCCAGGCGTTCCGTATTCAATTTCTCCGGAAGTGATCGGGTAATGATTCAGAAGTTTCTCCCACAACCACAGACAATGCACATGAACTACAGCGCCAACTTCAGGAAGCACCTCGTAAACCGCAGCATGTGTCAGACTTTCGGCCGAGGCTTTGGTCAAGCCTTTGCACGAAATAGAGTTTTCTTTGAAGTTGTACGCACAGACATGAGAATAATGAGATTGATTGAGCGTGGCAAACTGCCCGGTTGCACTACCTGTAATTAGGAATGAGCTGCCCTCGGTCCTTACTGAAATGTTTCCGAAACCAATTCCATCCGGGTACATCCCAATCAAACCCAACGCAAAAAGCTTGGTTCGTTCTGCTTCGAGTTGGTTATAAATGACTTCTGAAATCTGAATCTCACTCGGTTCCCAATCGCAGTTAAACTTGATATATCCTTCAGTCATTAGCTTATCTTTTTTCAGGAAATAATTCTAAAATGCCTTCTCTGGTTGCCTTGCAGACGCCGCGTTCAGTAATCAAACCGGTAACCAAACGGGCAGGCGTAACATCGAATCCATAATTGGCTACCGGGCTCCCTTCCAGAATAATCCGGAACTCATGAACTTCATTATTGAGTACTCCCTCCATCATCGAGACCTCGCGGCCGTCACGCTGTTCGATCGGGATTTCGGCGACACCGTCATTCAGGCGCCAGTCAATGGTTGTTGATGGCAAAGCTGCATAAAACGGCACTTCGTTGTCGGCCGCAGCCAGGGCTTTAAGGTAAGTTCCTATTTTGTTGGCCACATCGCCGTTTAAAGTGGTGCGGTCGCTGCCAACAATGACCATATCTACCATTTGGTGTTGCATCAGATGACCACCGGCATTATCCGGAATAACCGTATGCGGAATTCCAGCTTCGCCCAGTTCCCAAGCTGTTAGTCGGGCTCCCTGGTTGCGCGGGCGGGTTTCGTCAACCCACACATGAATTGGAATTCCGGCCTCGTATGCCAGATAAATAGGAGCAGTTGCCGTTCCCAATTCAATACAAGCCAACCTTCCGGCGTTGCAATGAGTCAAAATCTGAACAGGCTCACCATTCTTCTTATCGCTAATTGTTTTAATCAGTTCCAATCCGTTAAGACCAATATTTTTGCTGAATCCGATTTCGCGTTGTTTCAGATTTTCGGCATAATCGAACAGCATCTGTGTATTCTCCGAAACCGTTTTCTGTCCCGAAATCACAGCAAGCGCTTCATCAACGGCAAAAGCCAGATTAACAGCTGTTGGACGTGACGATTTCAGCCAATCGGCAGCACGATGCATTTCTTGGTTAAAGTCAATTCCTGAAAAGTTAAGTGCAGCCAGATACATTCCATAGGCAGCAGTAACTCCAATTAGCGGCGCCCCACGCACAATCATGTCTGTAATGGCAAACCGGGCCTCATCCAAAGTGCTGATTTCAACAATCAGGTTTTGAAATGGCAGATAGCGCTGATCAACTGTTTCGATCAAATCTTTCTCCTTATTATACCATATGGTCTGCGGGTTTCCCATGTTTTTATCTATTGTTTGCATCCTCAAAGATAAGAGATCGGATCTTTTAAAATGATTGCTGCGTTAATCTTCCTTTGAATTTCAGGTTTTTTTCTGACTTTTGTGAACTTGAAATCAAACACAATGGAAATGCTGAATGGAATCCGGAATATAATTTTTGACCTCGGTGGTGTTTTACTGAACATCGATCCGAAAAAGACGATCGAGGCTTTCGGGAAACTGGGAATGAAGCAATTGGTTGGCGACAAAGGTCTTTCGTACGATCATGAAATTTTTTATCAGATGGAACAAGGCAAAATAACTCCGGAAGAATTCAGAAACGGAGTTAGACAGTTGCTTCCCAAAGAGGTTTCTGATGATGAAATTGATGCAGCCTGGACAGCTATGTTACTTGATTTCCCGGCCATCAGGGTCGACCTGCTGAAAAATCTACGGAAAGATTTCAAAATCTACCTTTTCAGTAATACCAATGCAATACACGTAGAAAAATTCCATTCCATTTTCAGGAATCAACACGGGTTTGAAGTTTCTACACTTTTCGAGAAAGATTTTTATTCCAACGAAATCGGCTACCGGAAACCATCGCCCGAATCGTATCAGGAGATAATTCGACTTTCAGGAATTAGTCCTGAAGAATCACTATTTATTGATGACTCACTCCCTAATGTAGAAAGTGCAATCGCTTGCGGTCTAAAAGGATTCTGGCTCGAACCGGGGCAAAAAGTGGAAGAAATATTTCAGGAGTACTTGTAAGAAGTGTTCAGTATTCAGTATTCAGAAATGCAAACTCCGTAACTGCCAACTATACTTCGCGATCTTTCCAATCGCCATTTTCGCGAATAAGAGCTTCGAGTTCTTCAACTGCCTGCTCGAAAGGAATATGTCGTTTGATCAGTTGCTGGCCCTTATACAGATTCACATTTCCTGGACCAGCCCCCACAAAACCATAATCAACATCGCCCATTTCGCCCGGACCGTTTACCACGCATCCCATTACTCCAATTTTCAAATGATCGAGGTGATTGAAATGAGCCTTAATTTTGATGGTAGTTTCATGCAGATCGAACAAGGTGCGGCCACAGCCAGGGCACGAAATAAATTCGGTTTTAGTCAGTCGCATGCGGCTGGCCTGAAGTATAGAGAAACTCAGATCTTTCAGGTCGGTAAACGTGATTTGTTCCGATTCGTTGGTGATGCAAATGCCATCGCCATAACCATCGATCAGTAAACCACCCAAGTCGGCTGCTGCTTTTATCTGAAGGTTCTCGAGGTAACGTTCGTTGTATTTTCTGAAAATCACGACAGGAACTTTCCAGATGTGCGATTCCAATGTCATAAAGAAAGCGCGCAGATCGGCTAGCGGATTCCGGCTTAGGCTTTCCAGTATCAATATCGTTTTCCGGGTCTGTTTCAGCTTGGTGATAATCTCCGGATTTTCATTCATAAAATGATCAAATTCCTCCTTATTAGTACGGATGAATTTAGTTTGTCCCCAATGCGATCCGCCAAACAGGTATTCTTCGAGCGTCAGTACCGGATAGGAATTTCCTTCCAAATCAAGCACTTCATGGTTATTAAAGAAATATTCAGGAATTTGTTTCCCGCGTAAAGGAAGTATTTCTGAAAGTGTACGGCCACGTAAATCGGCCATAACAACCGGCAAATTCTTATCACCCATTTTCAAAACCGGACGAACAGAACGTCGTTCGTATTCAAACGGATTGATTTGTGCGAAAAGAGGCGCCTTTATCGGTTTGTGGTTTTTGTATGTTTCAATATGGTTGATCAGCTTACGAGCTACTGAAATCTCATTCTCAGGAGCCTCGGTTAACGAAACACGAATGGTATCGCCAATTCCGTCGGCCAGTAATGCGCCAATACCAACAGCCGATTTGATTCTACCATCTTCTCCTTCGCCAGCTTCAGTAACTCCGAGGTGGAGCGGATAGCTCATTTCTTCGAGACGCATTTTGTAATTCAGCAGACGAACGGTATAAACCATTGTACGGGTATTGCTCGATTTGATCGAAATAACCACATTGGCAAAATCCTCTTTCTGGCAAATGCGCAGAAATTCCATGACTGATTCAACAATTCCGGCTGGCGTATCACCGTAACGGCTCATGATACGATCAGACAATGAACCCTGATTCGCCCCAATCCGGAGTGCGGTATTGGTTTCTTTAAGCATTTTCAGAAAAGGCACGAATTGCTCTTCTATCTTCCGAAGCTCGGCTTTATATTCGTCGTTGGTATAAAGATGGTGTTCAAATTTGGCCCGTTTATCGTAGAAGTTTCCGGGATTAATCCTGACTTTGAACACATATTTTGCGGCAATTTCGGCTAAATGCGGATTGAAATGAATATCGGCAACCAACGGATTTTCAAATCCCCTGGCCACCAGTTCACTCTTTATATTTTTAAGGTTTTCAGCATCGGCAACACCCCGGACAGTCACCCTAACCATATCGGCTCCCGCTTTAATAATGCGGATAATCTGTTCAACCGTGGCTTCAGTGTCGCTCGTATCGGTATCGGTCATCGATTGAATCCGGATCGGATTTTGATCTCCAAGCAATACGCCTCCTATCCGCACCAACGATGTTTTCTGTCGCTGATACTTCGTCAAATCCTCTATATAGTTAAAGTTCTGATCCTTCATTTCACCCAATATTGTTGGCCGACAAAGTTAATTTAAAGTTCATGAAAAACGAAAAGTAAATACCTCCTATTTACATGGAGTCAGGAGACGAAACTAATAAAAATAATCCAGAGGAGTCCCATTTCGAAAAGCTGATTTAGTAATCGGTAGAAATCTTTACTTTTGCTAAACTTAAATCAAGGTAAAATGACCATCAAAATAGAGCAAGTAAGCAAATTCTACGGAAGCCAAAAAGCACTTGACCAGGTTTCGTTTGAAATCGAAACCGGTGAATTAATCGGATTTTTAGGTCCCAATGGCGCCGGGAAATCTACTTTGATGAAAATAATTACCGGCTATCTTTCTTCTGATGGCGGAAAGGTAACTATAAATGGTGAAACTGTTGAGACAAAAAACGTTGCTATCCGATCGCAAATTGGCTATTTGCCAGAAAATAATCCGCTTTATACAGATTTGTACGTACGCGAATACCTCGAAATGGTAGCAGGTTTTTATCAGCTTCCGGATAAAAAAGAACAGGTGGCGAAGATGATTGAACTCACCGGACTCAAAACTGAACAGCAAAAAAAAATCGGGGCACTTTCGAAAGGCTATCGGCAGCGTGTTGGGTTGGCCCAGGCACTCATCCACGATCCTGCTGTTTTGATTCTGGATGAACCTACAACAGGGCTTGATCCCAATCAGCTGGAAGAAATCAGGCAGCTGATCCGGACAATCAGTACGAACAAAACTGTTATGCTTTCGACCCACATTATGCAGGAAGTTGAAGCCATTTGCAGTCGGGTGATCATTATTAATAAGGGAACTCTGGTTGCCGACGGATCGATTGATCAACTAAAAGGCGGAAAATTTGCACAAAAACAGACCGTGTTCGTAGAGTTCGACAAATCACCAAATCTGGAAACGCTCCGGAAGATTCAGGGCCTTCGGAAAATTGAACCGATTAATTCCACGACATTCATTGCCGAATCCGATGGCAGTAGCGATTTGCGCCCTGCACTCTTCCATTTTGCAGTTCAAAATCAACTTGTTTTGCTTTCGTTGAAAGAACAACAACAAAGCCTTGAAAACGTATTTCAGGATTTGACTAAGTAGAAATTCGAACCAGCTTTCGACAACCAATAAATAAAATTCAAAAATGCCAAATAGCGAAATAATATTGATCAGCATATCGGGTGAAGATAAGCCCGGAGTAACCTCTTCTGTTGCTGAAATTCTTGGAAAATACGATGCCACTATTTTAGACATTGGACAAGCCGACATTCATCATACTTTATCGTTGGGAATACTTTTCAAAATGTCGGATAACGCCCAATCGGGTCACATCCTGAAAGAAGTGCTTTTCAAATGTTCGGAACTAAATGTGAATGTGCGCTTTACTGCGGTAACACCCGAACGCTACACAAACTGGGTAGGCCGACAGGGTAAAAGCAGATACATTGTTACCATACTTGGTAAAGTAATAACTGCCAAACAATTGTCGAAAGTTACAAAAGCCGTTTCAGATCAAAATTTAAATATCGATTCCATCAAACGATTAACAGGCAGGCCCAGTTTGGAAACCGCAGACGAAAATGCCGTACGATCGTGCATCGAACTCTCGGTGAGGGGTGAGTTGCTTGACAAGAGCCTGCTTTCGGCTCAGTTTCTGGCCTATTCGGCGGAACTGGGAATCGACATTTCATTTCAAAAAGACGATATGTTCCGCCGCAACCGCCGCTTAATTTGCTTTGATATGGATTCGACCCTGATTAAAACCGAGGTGATCGATGAGCTGGCTGACCGGGCCGGAGTTGGGGAACAAGTGCGAGCCATTACCGAAGCTGCTATGCGGGGTGAAATTGATTTTTCGGAAAGTTTTGAACAACGGATAGCATTACTCAAAGGTTTGGACGAGAGTGTCATGCGCGAAGTTGCCGAAAATCTGCCTATCATGGATGGCGCCAAGCGTTTGATGTCGATATTGAAAAAATGCGGATTTAAAATAGCAATTCTTTCTGGTGGATTCAGCTATTTTGGCAACCAATTGAAAAAGCTTTTTGATGTTGACTACGTATATGCCAATGAACTGGAAATTGTTGATGGAAAACTGACTGGCAGACATTTGGGCGATATAGTGGATGGAAAAAGAAAGGCCGAATTGCTGAAATTGATAGCCCAGGTTGAAAAAATCGATTTAGAGCAAGTTATTGCCGTAGGCGATGGAGCCAACGATTTACCCATGCTGAATCTGGCAGGGCTTGGAATTGCTTTTCACGCCAAACCAAAAGTAAAGGCTAACGCTCAACAATCTATTTCAACCATCGGATTGGATGGCGTATTATACTTTTTGGGATTCAGGGATATACACATTGACAATTGACCGGAATACGAGTAATTACTTTTACAAAAAACAGAAAATCTTCAGGCGAAGAATGACTTTTTTTAGATAAAGACTTCCTTGTCTTAAAAATGTTTGTACATTTGCAGCAGTTATGTGGATAAATTTGTTCTGATTGCAACCACGGAAAAAAATGCTAAAACGTAATGCTTTTTTTATCTTGCTTCTCTATCATTTACCCACAACTTTTAATTGTATAAATCATTTTATCTGAACACAATCAGTGATTTACTGTTGTTTCGGGTATCTAAATTAAACAGATTATGAGTTATTTTTTCACCAGCGAGTCAGTTTCAGAAGGCCATCCTGATAAGGTTTCCGACCAGATTTCGGATGCACTTTTAGACGAATTTCTCGCCCACGATGCCGACTCGAAAGTTGCCATCGAGACATTGGTTACCACCGGCCAGGTAGTTATTGCCGGAGAGGTTAAATCTAAAACCTATGTTGATGTTCAGGAAACTGTTCGTCAGACAATCAACAAAATTGGTTACACCAAAGCCGAATACCGCTTCGACGGTGATTCGTGCGGAGTCCTCAACGCCATTCACGAGCAAAGCCCTGATATTAACCGCGGAGTTGACAAAGCCGACAAAATGGATCAGGGAGCCGGCGACCAGGGAATGATGTTTGGTTTCGCAACCAACGAAACCGATAATTACATGCCTCTCCCACTCGATTTGTCGCACCTTATTTTAGTTGAACTGGCTGTCATTCGCCGCGAACAGAAGGTAATGACTTATCTTCGTCCGGATTCAAAATCACAAGTAACGATTGAGTATAACGACGATAATTCACCTAAACGGGTTCATACTATCGTGGTTTCGACCCAGCACGACGATTTTGATGCCGACGAACCGATGCTGGCCAAAATCAAAAAAGATGTGATCGAAATTCTGATTCCACGCGTAAAAGCTCAGCTGCCCGAACGTGTGCAAGCATTATTCAACGACGGAATCATTTACCACGTAAACCCAACCGGAAAATTCGTAATCGGCGGCCCTCACGGCGATACCGGTTTGACAGGACGAAAAATTATTGTCGACACTTACGGTGGGCGCGGTGCTCACGGCGGTGGCGCTTTCTCCGGAAAAGATCCATCGAAAGTTGACCGCTCGGCTGCTTATGCTGCGCGTCACATCGCTAAAAACATGGTTGCCGCAGGAGTTGCCAAAGAAATGCTGGTTCAGCTTTCGTATGCCATCGGTGTAGCGAAACCTGTCGGCGTTTACGTTGAAACTAAGGGAAGCGCACTGAACGGACATTCTGATTCCCTGATTTCAGAAAAAATTCAGGAGATATTTGATTTGCGCCCGGCCGCCATTGAGCAACGACTTAAATTGCGTAACCCGATTTACCGCGAAACAGCTGCCTACGGACATATGGGCCGTCAGCCACAAACTGTGAATAAAGTATTTGAATCGCCATACAATGGCCGGATTGAAGTTGAAGTTGAGCTGTTTACCTGGGAAAAACTCGACTATGTAGAGCAAATTAAAAAAGCTTTCGGCATTTAATCCTCAATATTGACATATAAAATCCGGATCTGGAAAGATTCGGATTTTTTGTTTTCTCCAAATGAACTCATTAACAATGTCGCCTGAAAAGTTAACATGAAACTTACAAGAAGTAAAAAAAGTGCAAAGCCTCATAAAATCAATTAATTTTGCATCAGTTTACGTGAAACAAATTTGAATATGAAGACATACTCCGCTAAACGCCTGTCACTATACATCACGGTTTTATTGCTAATCTCCAATTTTGGATTCTTTCTGCTTGAATCAAAAAAGGATTTCGGACAGACCTATTCATTCATCTTCGTCGTTTTATTCTGCGCTGTTTCTTATTTTTTGGTGCTTTTTATCCTGAACCGATACATCAACGACAAAATCAAACCCATTTATAAAACTATTCGCGAAGTGCCTGTAAGCGGAAAAAAAGGGAAATTGCTGGAGGCTATAAGCACAACAAATATTTCGGACGTACAGAAAGAAGTTGAGGAGTGGGCCAAAAACCAGACTCAGGAAATTACCCGCTTAAAAGATTTGGAAAAATACCGGAAAGAGTTTGTGGGCAATGTTTCGCACGAATTGAAAACTCCCATTTTCAATATTCAAGGTTATGTGTTAACCTTACTCGAAGGCGGAATTGATGATCCAAGGATTAACAAATTATACCTTCAGCGTACTGAAAAAAGTATCGACCGGATGATCTCGATTGTTGAAGATCTGGAGTCGATAACCAAACTCGAATCAGGAGAATTAACGCTTAACTGTGTGGAGCTTGACATCGTTAAACTAACTGAAGACGTTTTCGAACTGGCTCAAATGCTTGCTAACGAGCGAAATATTTCGTTACAATTTGCTACTAAAATTGATAAACCTATCATGGTTTTGGCCGACAAAAAACGAATTATGGAAGTGATGAATAACCTGGTTGGCAACGGCATCAAGTATGGGAAAAAGAAAGGACATGTCAAGGTTGGATTTTACGATTTGCACGAAACCATCCTGATTGAAGTCAGTGACAATGGTATCGGGATGGATAAAGTTGATTTGTACCGAATATTCGAGCGTTTCTACCGGGTCGACAAATCCCGTTCACGCGAACAAGGCGGAACCGGACTTGGGTTGTCGATTGTGAAACACATCATCGAAGCTCACGACCAAACCATCAATGTAAAAAGCGTGATTGACAAAGGAACTACCTTTACTTTTACCTTGGAAAAAGCGAAATAAGGACTTAAATACAAGGAAAAGAAAAAGAGAGAATAAGGAAAAGGAGAGAATTCAAATGAAATTGCTAATTTTCAAACAAAATTAGAGTAAACATATCAACTGATCCAAAAGTAATCTTTACTTTTAAATTCAAATTCAATACTACTATGAGCGACAGTCAATCAAAAATTCTGCTCGTCGATGACGAAGTTGATATTCTGGAATTTATCAGCTACAATCTGGAGAAAGAAGGATATAAAGTATACACTGCCCAAAACGGAGCAGAAGCAATTAAAGTTGCGGAAAAAGCGCTTCCTGATTTGATCATTCTGGATGTGATGATGCCTGAAATGGATGGCATTGCCGCCTGTGAAGAAATCAGAAGAATTCCAGCTTTGCAGCATACTATTATTGCGTTCCTGACTGCGCGGGGTGAAGATTATTCGCAAATTGCCGGATTTGAGGCGGGTGCCGATGATTACATAACAAAACCAATTCGTCCGAAAGTACTGGTTAGCAGAGTAAAGGCTTTACTAAAACGTACTTCAACAGTTGGAACTGCTCCGGTTACAATCATCGAAAACACGCATACAGTTACGGTTGGAAATCTGGTTATTGACAAAGAACGTTACCTAATCCTGAAAGACGGTGAAGAAATGATTCTTCCAAGAAAGGAATTTGAATTGTTGTCATTACTCGTTTCAAAACCAGGAAAAGTATTTACCCGTGAAGAAATCTATTATTCAGTTTGGGGCGACAATGTTGTGGTTGGTGACCGTACCATTGATGTTCACATCCGGAAACTTCGCGAAAAAATCGGCAACGACCAGATCAAAACATTAAAAGGAATCGGCTATAAATTTGTTGACTAACAACAAAATTTAAACATAAGTTTGTTCATTCGCTGAATAGAATATGCAAAACCTGATAAATTACCATCCCGGCATATTTATCAGGTTTTTTCGTTTTTAAAATCTCCTGACTAGCATTTCTGCAGATCCTAACAATCAGCCCTGAATATTAATTATTTATTGCAATTCATCAGATTCCAAATCACGGTAAAGCATTTGAATTTACAATACCAATTTTTTCTATATTTGTCCTTTCAAAAAATAAGGCTATAATTTTACGTTCCGATGAGCAATAAATTTCAGGTTTACAAGCAATTAGACCTATCTCAAATCAATAAAGATGTATTGAAAAGATGGGAAGACGACGATACATTTCACAAAAGTATTACGACTCGTGAAGGCAAGCCCACATTTGTGTTTTACGAAGGACCTCCATCAGCTAATGGAATGCCCGGAATCCACCATGTAATGGGCCGCGCTATTAAAGATACGTTCTGCCGCTACAAAACCATGAAAGGCTTCCGCGTTCACCGTAAAGCGGGATGGGACACTCATGGACTTCCGGTTGAATTGGGAGTTGAAAAATCGCTTGGAATTACAAAAGACGACATCGGCAAAAAAATCACTGTAGCCGAATACAATTCAGCCTGCCGTACCGAGGTGATGAAATACACCCGCGAATGGGAAGAACTCACCCGTCAGATGGGCTATTGGGTGAATATGGACGACCCGTATATCACTTACGACAATCGTTACATTGAAACTGTTTGGTGGTTGCTGAAACAACTTTTTGAAAAGAATTTGCTTTACAAAGGCTATACGATTCAGCCATTTTCGCCAGCTGCCGGTACCGGTCTTAGCTCACACGAGCTGAACCAACCCGGATGTTACCGCGATGTAAAAGACACCACAGCTGTTGCCCAGTTTAAAGCTATTCGGAACGAAAAATCGGAATTCCTTTTCAAGAATGTAGAAACCGATCTTTATTTTCTGGCCTGGACGACGACTCCATGGACTTTGCCATCGAACACTGCACTTTGCGTCGGTCCCAAAATTACATACCTGAAAGTACGGACTTTCAATCCATATACTGGTGAGCCTGTTACGCTGATTTTGGCTAAAAACCTGTTGGCTGCTCATTTTGATCCGAAAAATGCTGAGCTTACCTTGGATGATTACAACGTTGGCGACAAAAAAATTCCATTTCAGGTAATGGAAGAATACACCGGAACTCAACTGGAAGGAGTTAATTACGAACAGCTGATCAGCTGGGTAAAACCTAAAGGCGATGCGTTCCGCGTAATAACCGGAGATTTTGTGACTACCGAAGATGGAACCGGAATCGTTCACATCGCGCCAACTTTTGGTGCCGACGATGATCGCGTGGCCAAACAAAGCGGGATTGCTCCATTGATTGTTGATGACATGGAAGGCAAACGCCAGCCATTAGTTGATCGCAACGGGCGCTTTTTCCTGATCGAAAACATGTCTCCGGAATTTGTTTCGGACTTTGTGAATGTGGAAAGCTATTCGGAATTTGCAGGCCGCTTTGTCAAGAACGAATACGACGAAACGCTTACTGAAGATGATGCAACTGTAGATATCGATATCTGTGTAATGCTGAAAAAAGAGAACAAAGCTTTCAAGGTTGAAAAACACGTTCACTCGTATCCGCATTGCTGGAGAACCGACAAGCCAATCCTGTATTATCCACTTGACTCGTGGTTCATCCGCACTACAGCTGTTAAAGATAAAATGATTGCCCTCAACAATACCATCAACTGGAAACCTGCCTCAACCGGAACCGGACGTTTCGGCAACTGGCTCGAAAATCTGGTTGACTGGAACCTGAGCCGTTCACGCTTCTGGGGAACTCCGCTTCCAATATGGAGAACTGAAGACGGTTCGGAAACAAAATGCATTGGTTCGACAGAAGAGCTGATGAATGAAATCGATAAGGCAGTAGCTGTCGGAATGATGGATAAAAACATTTTCGAAGGATTTGAGATTGGCAACAATCAGAAAGAAAACTACGAAAAGATTGATCTGCACCGCCCGTTTGTTGACGATATTTTCCTTGTTTCGGCAACTGGCAAAAAGATGTTCCGCGAGACCGACCTGATTGACGTTTGGTTCGACTCCGGCGCTATGCCATATGCCCAACGTCATTTCCCGTTCGAAAACAAGGAAAAATTCAACGAGGTATATCCTGCCGACTTTATCGCTGAAGGTGTTGACCAGACCCGTGGATGGTTTTTCACTCTGCATGCGATTTCGACCATGATCAACGAATCGGTAGCCTTTAAAAATATCATCTCTAACGGATTGGTGTTGGATAAAAGCGGCAACAAAATGTCGAAACGACTGGGGAATGCTGTTGAGCCATTTGCTGCTATCGACGAAAATGGATCTGATCCGTTACGCTGGTACATGCTGACCAACTCGCAGCCCTGGGACAACCTGAAATTCGACATCAACGGAGTTGATGAAGTAAAACGCAAGTTCTTCGGAACACTTTACAATACTTACAATTTCTTCGCGATGTATGCCAACATCGACGGATTTACATACTCCGAAGAAGAAATTCCGATTTCTGAACGTCCCGAAATTGACCGCTGGATTATCTCGTTGCTAAATACCTTGGTGAAAGAAGTTGGCGAAAGCTACGAAACGTATGAGCCAACCCGTGCCGGACGAGCTATTTCAGATTTTGTTTCGGAAAACCTAAGCAACTGGTTTGTTCGCCTTAGCCGTAAACGCTACTGGGGTGGAACTTACGATAAAGATAAGATTTCAGCATATCAAACACTTTACACCTGTTTGAGTACAATTGCCAAACTGACTGCACCAATTGCACCGTTCTTTGCAGATTTGCTTTATACCGACTTGAATAAAATCACAGGCAAAGAGTTTGATCAAAGTGTTCATCTGTCAGATTTCCCGGTTTGCGACGAATCGATGATTAACAACGATCTGGAACTAAAGATGGCTTTGGCACAAAAAGCGTCATCAATGATTTTAGGACTTCGCCGGAAGGAAAAACTGAAAGTCCGTCAGCCATTGGCTAAAATAATGGTTCCGGTTCTTACCAAAGAATTTCAGGAGCAATTTGATGCCGTAAAAAACATCATCCTTTCGGAAGTAAATGTGAAAGAAGTTGAATTTCTGACTGATGCCGCAGGGATTATCAGCAAAAAAATAAAGGCAAACTTCAAAACGCTCGGGCCAAAATACGGCAAATTAATGAAACAGATTTCCGGAGAAATAGCAGGTTTTAATCAGCAAGACATTAGCAACCTTGAAAAAACAGGAAACTACGATTTGAACATTAATGGAGAAATCATTTCATTGAGTCTGGAAGATGTTGAAATTCAGACGGAAGATGTTCCAGGTTGGCTGGTTGCCAGCGAAGGTGGATTGACCATTGCACTAGACATCAATCTGACTGAAGAACTGAAACAAGAAGGAATCGCGCGTGAGTTCATCAATAAGATCCAAAATATCCGGAAAGAAAGTGATTTTGAAGTGACCGACCGGATTGTACTTAAAATTCAGAAGCACGATTTTTATAATTTAGCTGTAACCAATTTCAAAGATTATATCAGCAATCAAACACTTGCTTCTGAATTAGTTATGACCGACCAACTGGAAGAAGAAAATTCAACTCTGGTAGAGATTGATACCGATGTTGAAGCACGTATCCAAGTCGTCCGGAATTCGTAATTGAGAAAGAATCCAGAATGAGCAAAAGCTTGTTTGGAATCGAAATATTTTTATACTTTTAGAGTCTGTGGCAGGTAATAAAAGCTTGAAGCAGACACTGAACTAAAGCTTAAAGTTATGAGTGAAAAAAACAGATATTCAGATGAAGAGTTACAGGAATTTAAAGCAATAATTCTTGATAAACTCGAAAAAGCCCAGAAGGACTATGTAATGTACAAAAGCTCCATAACGCAGAGCGACGGAAATGATACTCAGGATACTTCTCCAACCTTCAAGGTATTAGAAGAAGGTGCTGCTACGCTTTCGAAAGAGGAAGCAGGAAAACTGGCTCAACGGCAACAAAAATTTATTCAGTATTTGCAGGCCGCTTTGGTTCGTATCGAGAATAAAACTTACGGTATCTGCCGCGAAACCGGAAAACTGATTTCCAAGGAACGTTTACGTGCCGTACCACACGCAACTTTAAGCATCGACGCAAAAAACAGTCAAAAATAAACTAAGCAAAAATATTGCATTAAATGATTGGAAGAGAAATACTTCCAATCATTTTTTTATAACTATCAAAGATGTCAAAATTACAAAAATCAATTCTAATTGTTGTTTTGGTTCTACTGGTCGACCAAATCCTAAAGATATGGATCAAAACAAACATGACGCTTGGTCAGGAATTCCCTGTTATTGGCCACTGGTTCATCATTCATTTTGTTGAAAACAACGGAATGGCTTTTGGATTCGAGTTTGGCGGAGAATACGGGAAGATATTTCTTAGTCTGTTCAGGGTAGTTGCCGTATTCGGAATTGGCTGGTATATCCTCCAACTGATCAAAAAAGGCCTACCGATGGGTTTCATAGCCTGTGTTTCGTTGATCTTTGCCGGAGCCATCGGGAATATTATCGATAGCGCCTTTTACGGGCTAATTTTCAATGACAGCTATGGTCAGGTTTCTACTTTATTCCCTGAAGGTGGTGGTTATGCCACTTTTTTACATGGGCGGGTTGTTGACATGTTCTATTTCCCCTTGGTTTCAGGCGTTTATCCCGATTGGGTTCCGCTTGCCGGAGGTAGTGATTTCCAATTCTTTCGTCCGGTATTCAACGTTGCTGATTCAGCCATTTCTATAGGTATCTTCTCAATCATTATTTTCTATCGTAAGCAATTCAACAACCTTGACAAAAAGGAAAAAGAAGAATCTGCGACTGAACAAAAACAGGAAGAAGCACCTGAAATTGCTTCTGAAAATGAATCGTCAGGAATTTGATTATTTTACTTGTTAAATTTCGCCGAATTCAGTAAACTTGCACTCCGAAAAAACACGGACAAATTTATCGTTCGAATTTTTGCCTGAAAAGAAAACCATCAAGATATTTCAGGGCCTATAGCTCAGTCGGTTAGAGCACCTGACTCATAATCAGGGAGTCACTGGTTCAAGCCCAGTTGGGCCCACTAATTGAAATAGAAGCAGTTACAAAATATTTTTGTAACTGCTTTTTTCTTTATTTGCACACAATTTGCACACAGCTTCCATTCTTCCAAGTTTTGCATTGAATGTTAAAAGTGACTTCAAAAACTTCCATAGGCCTTGATGATGATCTTATTTTGGTAGAAAATTAGGGTTAGATATCTCCGAAAATCATACTCATAATGAGTATATTACGAAACAAACCTCCAATTTTATACCCAATAGTGTAATGTTGGGTATTCTTTTGTATTACCTATTTGACAGCTTGTTCTGATCCAAATCGCTTAATTTTTTTCTTTGATAATATTCCGTAGTGATATTTACACGATTAAATAAAAATCGTATAAATTATTTCCTTGCCTTTTTAAGCTTTTTGATACTGGACTTCATCTTTTCAAGGGCTTTTTCTAATTTTTCTTTCAAGGCTTTAAGTTTGCTTTTTTTAATGTCATTCTTTTTAGCCTTTTTTACTTTCTTTTTCAGCTTGTCAACTTTTTCTTCCGCCTTTTTGGTGTTCTTCTTTATGACTTTAATCTTTTCCTTTTGCTTTTTATCAGGTTCAGGTTGTTCCTGATCTTCCTTTAAATCAATTGAAACTACATTTTGAACCATCGGTTCCGTTTCAGGTTTTTCCTTTTTGGGTGATTTCACGACCGCAATTTTTGCATCGGTTTTTGTGTTTTTTTTGCTGGCCGGCTTCGACTCTTTGGGTTCTGCGATGACTTCAGTTACAGCTCCTGACTGTTTTTCCGTAGTTGGCTTAGGTGTTTCTTTTTCAGAATCATTTTGATTGTCCTGAGCGTTTCCGCCTTCAACAATCTTGTTTAAATTTTTCATGTTTAATCGTTTAAAATATTTTGCTAAAATAGTGTTTAAAAAGTTTAATATCAGCAAATTGGGTCTTGTATTTAATTCTGAATTGTTACAATTCAATTAATTGTTTCAGTTCGATTTCAACTGTTAATCAATCTGCAACGCGGTGTAATCGTTGTTTGGCTGTTTAATAACTTTAGCTCACCACTTTGGTAACAATCTCCTAACTAATAACGCTCGGGCCTTCATTAAGTTTGAAAAGAATTGCGTCAGATTTTGGTTGGCTTCGAATTGCCAATTAAATAACGAGGGAGCGATTGATAAACCAAACAACTATGAAACGTAGAAATTTCCTTACCACATCTTTAATTGGGCTATTAGGAACTGGTGCTTTGAACCTTCATGCAAATGAACGTAAGACAAACAAGCGATCACTGCGATTTGTGCACCTCACCGACATGCATATTCACTCAGGTTCTGTTCCGGAAAGAGGTATTCAGAATCTACTCGATGAGATTCATTCGCTGGATGAAAAGCCTGATTTTGTGATTAACACAGGCGACAATATCATGGATTCGCTGAAGCGGAGCAAAGAAGAAACCAAACTACAATGGGATTTGTGGCGCGAATATTACCGTTCGAAATTAAAGTACGAACTTTTTAGCTGTATTGGTAATCATGATGTTTGGGGATGGAGCCTAAAAAATGCTGAAATCGAAAGTGATCCACTTTTCGGTAAAAACTGGGCCGTTAAAGAACTCGATATTCCATACCGATATTATAGTGTGGATAAAAAGGGATGGCATTTCATTTTTCTCGACAGTTCATTCCGGGACACAGAAAACCATTCATACATAGCCAGGCTCGATAAAGACCAGTTTGAATGGCTCGAAAATGATTTGAAAAATACTCCTGCAAAAACTCCAATATGTGTGGTTTCGCATATTCCAATTATCTCAACTTCGGTTTTTTTTGATGGCGATAACGAAAAATCTGGCGGTTGGAACGTTCCCGGCGCCTGGATGCACATCGACGCCCGAAAGATAAAAGATCTGTTTGCCGATTATCCAAACATCAAGCTGGCCATAAGCGGTCATGTTCATTTAGCAGACAAAACCAGTTATTTGGGAATCGATTACCTCTGCAACGGTGCTGCCTGCGGTGCCTGGTGGCAGGGGAAATACCAGGAATTCCCACCGATGTATGCCATCATCGATTTGTACGAAGACGGTTCATTCAATTCGCAGCTGGTTCATTACGACTGGAAACAAAGAACCATCAATACCTCTCCGGAAGCAAATCGCAAATCAAATGACACAAATACAACTGCTATAAATTATTAAGCATACTAAATTTCAAAAACCAAAATCATGAATTTGAAACTTTTATTTATTACAATTTTTTCAGCAGGAATGACGTGTCTGGCGCAGGACATGAACAACGTCCAGTTTCCATACATGCAAAAAACATCAGCACGCAAAGAAATCAGAT
>JAHEYT010000101.1 GCA_023251455.1 Bacteroidota bacterium | reverse complement strand
AAAAGGTGGCTGTAAATCAATACAAGCCACCTTTATTATGAAAAAAATCTAGCACAAAACGCTGTTGGGGGATTATCTTTTTGAAAGTTCTATCAGATTTTTTATATCGGATATTGCATCCAACGGAACGAGTGTGAAACCGTATTCATAGGCTTTATCTGGCAGCAACATGTATTTGGCCAGTGGTTTCGAATACCAACTGTCAACACTTCCCAGACCACGCTGAAAGTAGTCGATGTTCCAGCGCACCAGATTTTGCTTCTTTACATCCGTAGTGTGCTTTTGCTCTTTGTGTACCGGACCATAATCTGTCCCTGTCCGGGCATCGAAATCTGAAGTTAGGTAAGGCATGGCGGTGGTTTCGAAACCCTTTTCTTTGGCATCCGAAATGGCCATCAACCCTTGTCCTTTCGCATTCGAAAGAGCTACCCAACGTACATCGGTTTTGTTGCCATTTTCCTGCGGGCGAACATACGGAACCATCTGGTCGGCAACTTTACTCTGGAAAAGATCGACGAACGATGAAACATTCCGATCCACATAATTTTCCCAAGGACCGCGTCCAAACCAGCTCATGTTTTCAAACTCGCTTTTCAGGCACAACACCATTCCGATGCGTGGAATGTCCGATTTTTCGGTTACCGAAGCTTCCAAGCGGTTTTTTAGGTGGATTTTACCGTTTCCGCGAATGGTGTAAACGGTGGTAAATGAAGTTCCGGCTTCGGGCAAATCCCAAACCGCCATAATTTCATAGATGTCTGCTCTAAGTTGCTTTGTATCAAAATTTTTTAATTTATTCTGAAGCGTCACTTTTTTCCAGTTAATGTTGTTGCCGGGCATATTGTTGCCAAAATCGTTATCGGTAACAGCTCTCCAGAAGTCGGGACGAGGCCCCTGCTTGTTTTCCAGATATTCGTTGCCTTTAAACACAAAGCTGGTCAGATAGCCGGTTTTGGAATCGAAAATTGCCTGCACATCAGAATTAAATATCTTAACCTGACCGGTGGTTTGCTCCATCGATAGCTTTGCGGCTTCCACTTCAGGAGTAGCCGAAGTTTTGAACCAGGGCAAACGGATTTGTTCGGTAGCCACCGTATGGCCGGCTGGAATTATACCAACAGCCGATTTCGTCAGCACTTCGAAATGCAGAAAATATTCGGTGTCAGGTTTAATTTCGAGTCCGGATGCCGAAAGTTGCAGCACTTTACCCAAGTGTGGTTCGAGCTCAAAAGCCGGCACATCCAGTTTCTGAACCACCCAGCCATCAGCTTTTATAACGGCCATAATTTGCAGATCGCGAAGGTTCGTAAAATCGTACAGGTTTTCGACCAGGATGCGTATTCTGTCTTGCTTCAGACTTAACGCTTTAAATTTTACCCACTCGTGCGCTTTTTTTACTTCGTATAATGATGGTTCAGGGGTTCGATCGGCAAACACAATTCCGTTAATCATGAAATTCCCGTCAGATGGCATGTTCACACCATAATCGCCACCGTAAGCATAAAAGCGATTGCCTTTTTCATCCGTTTTCCAAAGTCCCTGATCGACCCAATCCCAGATAAAACCACCCTGAAGTTGCGGGTATTTGTTAATTACATCCCAGTAATCCTGAAAATTTCCGGTACTGTTTCCCATCGAGTGGCAATATTCAGATGGAATAAACGGGCGGTCGAGCAAGTGTTCGCCAAACCACTCAAAAGTGCGCGGATCGGGATATTGCGGCACAATGATGTCGCTGTTCCAGTCGAAATCCAATGCAAAGCGGCTGCCGATTTCAACCCGTTCGTACTGAACAGGGCGTTTGCTGCGGTCGGCGGCTTTCATGGCTTTGTATCCGGCATAAAAATTTACCCCGTTTCCGGCTTCGTTGCCCATCGACCAAATAATGACCGATGCATGATTTTTGTCGCGTTGAACTGTGCGAACCAACCGGTCAACATGCATTTTCTCCCATTCGGGCTTTTTTGCCAGCGATTTTTCGCCATAATACATGCCGTGCGATTCGATGTTTCCTTCATCAACAAGGTAAATTCCATACTGGTCGCACAGTTCGTACCAACGCTCGGGCTGCGGATAATGTGAAGTGCGCACCGCATTGATGTTGAACTGCTTCATCAGGCGGATATCGGCCATCATGGTTTCTTCGTCGAGTACATGACCGGTATTCGGATTGTGTTCCTGCATATTTACACCTTTCAGGGTAATGTCCACCCCATTTACCAGAAGTAATCCGCGCTTAATTTCAACCCTCCTGAAACCAATGGACAGAGTGGTGGATTCCAGTTCATTCCCATTGCTGTCTTTCAGAGTAATGAGCAAGGTGTAAAGGTTGGGAAATTCAGAACTCCATGGTTTTATTGCCGGTAGCATAGCTTTAAAATCGGCAGTAATTTCAGAACCGGCATTCAGGCTAACACGTTTTGATGCCTTGGTTAATACTGAATTTCCATCCAGAATGGAGTACTCCAGTTCTGCTTCAAGGGCAGATGAAGTGTGGTTTTTAAGGTCGGCATATAATTCGAAAAGCCCATCGCGGTAAAGATCATCGAGGGTAGAAACCACTTCGAAATCACGAATCCGGAGTTTGGGTTGTGCATAAATATATACCGAACGTTCGATACCGCTCATGCGCCAGAAATCCTGGCATTCGAGGTAGCTGGCATCGCTCCACCGGTAAACTTCAAGCGCGATGGTGTTGGATTTGCCAAATTCCAAATAGTTGGTGATATTGAATTCTGCCGGAAGTTTACTGACTTCGCTGTAACCCACCTGTTTGCCGTTGATCCAGATGTAAAAAGCGGATTTTACCGATCCAAGATAAATGAAGGTTTCCTTATTTTTCCAGTCAGCCGGAACCGTAAATTCGCGGCGGTACGAGCCAACCGGATTGTATTCGCGCGGAACCGCCGGTGGTTCAGGACCGTTTTTGAATTCGGTGATTGGGGTGCGCGCATCGGCAAATTCGTACGGATGATTGACATAGATGGGCACATCAAAACCCTGCATTTCCCAATTGGCCGGAACAGGAATATCCTTCCATTTCGAAACCTTGTAACCGGGTTTATAAAAATCTACAGGTCGTGTTGCAGGCGTTTTCGACAGATTGAATTTCCAGATTCCATCAAGCGAAACTTTGCTATCAGAAGCTTCTTTGGCGAGGGCTTTTATCGAATTGCTATACGATGTAAACGTGGCCCGGCCTGGTTCTTTGTTCCGGTCAATAACCTGAATATTATCCCATTCCGGTTTTTCCTGGGCAATCGTCACACATGATAAGAAGATGGATAAAAATAAGAAAAGTAATTTGTTCATTTCTGGTAATTAAATAGTTTGGCTTAAATGTATCTAATCCTGACGGGTGGGTTGTTACAAATTTAGGAATATATAAGATTTTCTTTTGTTACAAAACGCTGTCAGCGTCCGAAGGACCTGACAGCGTTAATTAAATCCCCAATTGCTTATCGCCACCTTTTTTCAGGTCTTTTACACCGGTTGTTCCGCCGCCCTTTAGCGTCAACTCAAGTGGCTGGTTGGTTTTCCATGCACCGCGGGTAAAGTCAGGAATATCAATTGGTTTTGATCCGTTGGCAATCGACCATTCGCTCAATGGAGTGATACAACTCCAGGAGGCAGCATCATAAACGTCCATGTCCATTGGCAAACCATTGCGCAGGCAATCAATTAAGCGCCAGTCCATCATAAAATCCATGCCTCCGTGTCCACCAACTTTTTTGGCCATTTCACCCATGCGACGAACAATTTCAGGCGTATATTTTTCTTCCAGCTCTTTCATTTTTGCGTCGTCAGCAGTTTTATGTCCAAAGGCGATGTGTTGAAGCGGCCATTTCTGGGCAAAACACTTTATGCCACTTAGCATGTGAATTCTGGAATACGGACGCGGTGAACTCACATCGTGCTGAATCATTATTGTCCGTCCTTTGTTGGTCTTTATCAGTTGAATATCCATATTTCCGCGCATATCCCAACCAACAAACTGCTGAAAGAACGGATCCTCTTTTGCTTTTTCGGCAATTCTGTTTTTCAAGGTAAAATCAGCCGACATCATAGCGGTCAGGTAATCCATTTTATCGCCACGGTTGATATTCATCGCCTGGCAAATCGGGCCTAAGCCATGAGTTGGATATACATTGGCTTTGCGTTTATTTTCGTGAATACGCCACATTTTAGTGTAGGCACCGTCGCTCATTTTTTCATCCTTTGGTTTGTTGAAATGCCAATAATCCAGATCATGAATGTAGGCACCTTCGCCATGAACCAGGTCGCCGAATGCACCTTGCCGAACCATATTCAGGGTAAGTAATTCGAAGAAATCGTAGCAGCAATTTTCCAGAATGACACAGTGTTTGCGGGTACGTTCCGAGACTTCAACAATTTGCCAGCATTCGTCCATCGTTTTTGCCGTAGAGACTTCAACAGCGGTATGTTTATCACTTTCCATTGCTGCAACTGCAACCGGAACGTGCCATTCCCAGGGAGTGGCAATATAAACAAGGTCAACAAGGTTGCTGTCGCACAATTGTTTAAAACCGAGGTCGCCGGCAACAAATTCTTTTGCTTTGGGAAGTCCTGCTTTGGCGAGTATTTCCTGGGCTCCGTCAACGGCCGCCTGACGAGTATCGCAAAGAGCGGTAATTTCAACACCCTCGATAAAGGTCATTCGCTCAACAGCGCCGGAGCCACGGTCGCCAATACCTACAAAACCAACACGAACTTTATCCAGCTTTGGTGCTGCATAACCGCACATGTTGAAATTCATAGAAGGTATTCGTACAGCTGATTTTTTAATGAAATTAAGTTTATCTTTTTCAGCTGAATTTTCTGAAGCCATTAACGGACTGGCAGCTATTACACCGGAACCCAATGCAATATTCTTTAAAAATGATCTTCGATTTGAACTCATAATTATTGGTTTTAATCTATTCCTCAAAAAATCTCAAACATCTATTACTGTAAAATCAAAAATTGAATTGACTTTTATTACCAAATCAAACTAGATGTCAGCAAGTTATCCGGCTCCAGGTTATTTTTCTCAATATCTTTAAAATGTTTATAGGTTCCAACTTTCAACTCATAAGTTGCAGGTTCATCACAAACTATCATACCACGTGGATGCAGTTGTAAGGCACTAATCGTCCACATGTGATTAACTCCCTCTTCAACAGCATGTTGCAGAGCTAGTGCTTTATTGTAGCCATTTACGATAATCACAACTTCCCTGGCTGCCATTACAGTTGCTATACCTACTGTAAGTGAGGAGTTGGGTACTTTAGAAATGTCATTTTCGAAAAAACGGGAATTAGCCACTTTAGTATCGTAATTGAGTTCTTTATCCCGGGTTCTGGATGCCAATGAGGAACCGGGTTCATTAAAAGCCAGATGCCCGTCGGGGCCTATACCACCAAGAAAGAGATCGATTCCGCCAATAGCTTGAATCTTATCTTCATAGGCCTGACACTCAGCTTTAATATCCAGAGCATTGCCATTCAAAATATTGACATTTTCAGGAAGAATATCTATTTTACTAAACAGATTATTCCACATAAAGGTATGGTAACTCTGTGGATGATCTTTAGGGATACCAACATATTCATCCATATTAAAGGTCACTACATGTCGGAATGAAACTTTACCTTTCTCATACAACAAAATCAATTCACAGTAGGTACCAATTGGCGAAGAACCAGTTGGCAATCCCATTACAAAAGGCTTTTCTGCAGTTGGCTCTGCCAGATTAATTTTTCGGGCAATGTAATTGGCAACCCATTTCGAAGTCAATTTGTGATTGTCTTGAATAATCAGTCTCATAATGTATCTTATAACTTATTACTTGCTTATTAATAATCTGGGTTAAGTTTTTTATTTTTGAGGTATGGTTTAATAATTTTGCCCCATAGCAAATATCCCTCTCCCGTTAGATGAAGACCATCGTTGGTAAATTCAGGATTCAGAAGATTGCTATCTGCAGATTTAAACTGACTGAATAAATCCAAAAACTGGAAATGCTCATTTTCGCACCACGATTTCAGTTGTGCGTTAACCCAAAGAACATCGGCAGTTTTATTGGTATGATTTTTAAACAGACCAAACGAATCGTTCACAGGTAATATGCTTTGTACATAAACCCGGGTTTTTGGCGAATCTTTCCTGATTTTTTGTGCAATCCTGCATATGTTTGAATATACAATATCCCTTGAAACTCCTCCGGAAAGATCATTAATACCAATCATTAAAAACACTATGGCGGGTTTTGAACGGGTAACTTCATTCAGCCTGAATAATACACCTTCTGCTGTGTCGCCACTGATTCCCCTGTTTTTAGCTTTGGGATTTCCCAATAACTCGCACCACTCTCCCCCATCGGTTATACTGTTGCCGAGGAAAATAATTTCACCTTTGGTATCGGGCAATTTTTCAAACAAAGTGAGACGCTGGTTGTAATAAGTTCCAAACTTATTGCCCTGACCATTAGAAATCAAAGAAGCAAAAACAATTGCTAAAACAAAAATTTGACTTAAAAAAGAAGGCATTTTCATCGTTTAAGAATTTAAAGATATTCTATGCAAATTTAATCTGCCTGCCGGTCGGCAAATTTTGGTTTTAAGGTAATCAGCAAAAGTGCAATAGCCACAGCAACCGGAATGGCCAGCATCGCCAAATCGCGCCCCAAATTACCTGAATCTGTTGATTTACCCAAAAGATTGGTAATGAATGCGCCTGCAAAAACACCGGTCATGTTCATCAATCCGTAACCGGCAGCACGGTGTTTGGGCGAAACAAACTGGCAAAGAATGGGCATGTTGTTGGCATCGAACATCCCGTATCCGATACCGAATAAAACTGCTCCGCCTACAACAGGAAACAACGATTGTCCAAATCCTAATAACAGCAATGAAGGTAAGGTCAGTGAAAGGCCAATCGCGCCTGTATAGATTCGCCCGCGAAGGTTTCGTGTCACCCAACGGTCGGCCAAAATCCCTCCTGAAATAACTCCAATAAAAGACGAAACTGCTATGGTAATGGTGGCCATTGGGCCGGCCATCGCCATTTCTATTCCTAAACTTCCGGAGAAAAGAGTTGGCAACCAGTTTTTAGTCGCCCA
>JAHEYT010000082.1 GCA_023251455.1 Bacteroidota bacterium | reverse complement strand
GCGTACATCACCGAGTACGGTCCGCGCAGGTAAGGAGCAACACCGGCAGCATAGTTCAGGTGTTCCATGCCTTCGAGGTCCTCTTTGGTGTAAACTGGTTTCACCGGAATCTGCTCCGGAGTGATCCAGTTCTTTTCGATTTGATTTTTAGCGTTCCAGGCAGCGGTATCAACTGCTCCGGGAGCTTCTTTTATATTGATTTTTTTGAAATCTGGCTTCATGTTCTTGTTTTTAAATTCCCAATGTTGACTGGTACGCTTTCAGTTCTGTAAGCAGATTGCTCTTTACATTGATAAAGTTGGCAATACCTTTGGCTTTCAGTTCGTCGGTACATGCAGGAGCGCCGGCAACCACGAAGATGGCTTTTCCAGCAATTGCATCGAATGCAGCAGGTGCAAGTTCGGCATATTCGTCGTCGGAGCTGCAAATAACCACGATTTGAGCGCCAGCATCCTGAGCAGCTTTCCAGCCTTCTTCAACAGTTTTGAAACCGTTGTTGTCGAGCACATCGAATCCGGCTACAGCAAAGAAGTTGCAGGCAAACTGAGCACGTGCTTTACGCATTCCAAGGTTACCAACCGGCATCATGAAAGCCAGCGGACGTTTATTGCTTTTGGCGTAAACATCGGTTTTGTAGCGAAGCGCTTCGAAAGCCTGAGCACCACGGTATGGCTTCAACGTTTCGATTTCAGCTTCTTCCGAAGTCAAGTCCGCAGGAGCAAAAACAGAAGCATCAACATCGCCTTCAATTTTTTCTGTGAAATTCGGGAACTGGTTCACGCCCAAAAGGTTTTCGCGACGGGTAGCGATGTTCATATCGCGTTTATCAGCCATCTTTTTAATTTCAGCCTGAATGAATCCTTCGCGTAAAGCGGCGAGGAATCCACCTTTTTCCTGAACTTCGAGGAACAGTTTCCATGCCTGATCGGCAATAGAAGCAGTCAGTTCTTCGATGTAATAGGAACCGGCGGCCGGGTCGGCAATTTTCGAGAAATGCGATTCTTCTTTCAGCAACAACTGTTGGTTGCGGGCGATACGATCGGAAAACTCGTTGCTTTCTTCGTAAGCGGCGTTGAAAGGAAGAACAGTGATTGAATCGGCACCACCCAACGAAGCACTCATGGCTTCGGTTTGTGTCCGGAGCATATTCACGTAAGCATCGTAAACGGTTTTGTTCCAGCTTCCGGTTTCGGCATGAATGGTCATTTTGCATGCACATTCACTTTTCGGATTGTAAGCCTTTACAATTTGCGCCCACAACAAACGTGCAGCACGCAATTTTGCTATTTCGAGGAAATAGTTGGCGCTAACCGAAAAGTTGAATTTCATTTTTTTAGCCACAGCATCAACTTCAAGTCCGGTTTCTGTAAGCGTAGTCAGGTACTCAGCACCCAGAGCCAGTGAGTAAGCCAATTCCTGAACGATTGATGATCCGGCGTTTCCGAAGTTTTTGCCATTAACGGCCAATGTTTTGAACTTGGTCAGTTCAGCAGTTGCAGTGATCATTTTCACAGCCTGCGCAACAACAAATTCCTGATCTTTTTTGAACTTTCCGGTCAGGGCATACTTTCCGAACGGATCGTATTCCACTGAAGCACGAATAGTTTTCGCATCCCAATTGCCTTGTTTCACATACTCAGCAAAAAGATCGGCGATTTTGCAGGCACGACACTTGCAAACGAAGTTAACCTCAACAGCATCCAATTGGATGTCGTTCAGCAAAACTGCCACATCAGCCACCGTATATTCGGTGCATCCGCTAAATACGAAAGCCAACGAATCGACCCCTTTCATCAGATAAATCAAGGCTTTTTTGTTGGCTTCAGCAAGATCGGTAACAGCAATACTCTGTCGGACTAACCAATCGTTGTTGTTGTTTTTGTTTCCACGAACAAAAGGGAACTCTCCGGGAAGGCTATTCAGGTAATTCAGGGGTTCCAGGTTTTCGGCCCGGTAAAACGGCTGAACATCAATGCCTTCATTTGTTTTCCATACCAATTTCCGGTTGAAATCGGCTCCTTTCAGGTCAGCAGTAACTTTGTCCATCCACTGCTGGGTGCTGACTGGCGGAAATTCTTCAAATAGGTTGTTATATTTTTCTGCCATAATATAATGTAACTGTTTAGAAAATCGGGGCAAAATTAGTGCTTTTATCTAACGGCTAACGATATTCCGGTAAGTTTTTAATCATTAAGTAACATTGGCCAGACATAAGACATTCAATTAGTTACATACGTTAATGCTTATCTTTTATCCATAATATTGAAAAGGATGATTTTTGTCATGAAAACACTTTCTATGGCACAGGTCTATTCATTCTGAAAGATCTCAGAATAATGCCTTTTGAGATTACAAAATCTGCAAATTATTTGTAAACCGGTAAGCTGAACGAAAAAGAGATTATAGTTGGATCGGTTACCTGAGTTGAAGTATCCAAAAGTTTGTAGTTTACCGTATAAGTTCCTTCTGGCAATTTGCCGATTAAAATGGTATCGTTCTTCGTAACGCATGGCCATTTCATCATGCTGTTGAATTGTTTCTGAATATCAATGATTTTGCCATTTCGGATTACTCCTGAAAGAACATTGTAAGTACAATCGTCAAATACCACCAGTTTAATTACGTCGGGACTGGTAGGTCTTTCAGGTATGATTTTCATATTATGCACTGAAAGCTCAGTCAATTGTACTTCACTCACCTGATCGGAACAGGCGAATATGAAAAAGAAGAGCCCAAATAACGCAAGTTGTTTCATGGTTCTCATTTGACTACGCTGTATAGACTGACATTCAGCCCAAAAGGTTGCGTAACGAATTCAAACTTATCTCAATAACGAAGCTAAATGGGGATTGGTCCTGATCTTATCAGCAGTTTTTTCTACTTCCCTGAATACACGCAGCAAATTTCCTCCCCAGATTTTTTTTATTTCAGTTTCAGTATAACCTCTGCGAAGTAATTCCATCGTGATGTTCGGGAACTGACTTACATCGGCACAATCCATCAATCCGCCTCCGCCATCAAAATCACTGCCAATCCCAACGTAATCAACACCAACCAGTTTTTTTACGTGGTCAATGTGGTCAACTAAATCTTTAACATTTGGTAATTCTGTTTGTTTCCATGCTTTCAGCCCATCCCATTCAGTAAACATAGATTCTTTTTCAGCTTCGGTCATTTTTTCCATTCCGCTGGCATAAATTTTCCGGATTTGCTTTATCCGTTTATAATTTACGGTTGTTGTGTCAGGATTTTTAATGTATTCATCGAGCAGGCAAATCTGTATTACTCCACCTTTTGCAGCCAGCTTTTTAATCATTTCGTCGGTCATGTTTCGATTGTGTTGAGCAATTGCCCGAACCGAACTGTGAGATGCAATAATTGGTGCCTTGCTCAATTCGATTGCATCATAAAACGATTTGTCGGAAGCGTGCGAAACATCGATTAACATTCCCAACCGGTTCATCTCCGAGATTACCTGCTTTCCAAATTCGCTCACTCCGTTGTGTTCGGCCTGCTTTCCATCGCTCGATGAGTCACAAATGTCATTATGAAACGAATGGCAAAGCGTTACATAGCGAACTCCTCTTTTATAGAATTCCTCTACGCGTGAAATATCTTTGGCAAGCGGAAATCCATTTTCCATCCCGATGTAAATGGCACGCTTCCCTGTTTTTTCAATTTTAGCCAAATCTTCAGCTTTCAACGCCAGCGTGGCCAGATCTCTATCTTTTTTCAGCATCGAATGAATAGAGTCGAGCATTTGGTTAGCCAAAGCGTAAGTTTTCTGGTAGTTTTCTTCAGTACGAGGTTTTTGTCCGGTAAAAACTGCAAAGAACATGGCATCCAACCCGCCCGATTTCATGCGAGGCAAGTCAACCCGACTTTGCGGCATCTTGTTTTCGTTGCGAACCGAAAAGCCTGGCTTGAGCATCAGCATTGGAGTGTCGCAATGCGTATCAACAGTCAAACATTTCTCGTGAATTCGATGAGCTTTCTTCTCCAGCTTATCCGAATCAGGAGCAGTTGTGAAGCTCATTAATATTCCTGAAATCAGGCCAATTGTCAGTGCTTTTTTAATCATCGTATTGAGTTGGTTTTCAATTTTGAAGTTTCAAATGTAAGGAAAAACAGTAGAAAATATAAATAATACTCCTTCCCCATCGAAAAAATGGGGGTATTCATCGAAAAAAGTTTTTGTCCGGTTTAATTCTACCGATATTCGATTCAGCAAATAAAAACAATGATTATGAAACTGAAAAAATTACTATTCGTTTTCGGAATCTTCCTGTTTATTTCGGGATGTTCCGATTTTTGCATGATTTGCTCGCTGAACCCGTTTTATCTCGGAGGAAATGTAGCTCTTGTTCCTGAAATTGAAGGAAACTGGTCGGCTCATCCGATTCAATCTAAATCTGATTCGACCTCTAATAATAGCGGGAAGTGGGAAAAGGCTGATACGACTTCCATCTGGAGGATTAACCAATTCATTTCTGAAGAACAAATCAAAACCAAAAAGGGGAAAGACTCCACTGTTTTCAAACCGCAAAACTTTTATGTTGCGAAGCTTACAGGCAATAATCCCGACTCGGCACGATACCAATTTCATTTAACGCTTTTCCGGATAAATGGTGCGCTTTATGGCGATTTCAGTCCGAGAGAAGTTACAGATATCCAACAGAGCCTGATGGCCAGGGAAAACTACTTTGCGGTTCACACGCTTGCCCGGATTCAGATTAAAAACAATCAACTATTTGTTTCGTGGCTTGGCTCTGATTATATGAAAGATATGATTGAGAAAAAACGTGTCAGGATCAAATACCGGTACGTTCCGGATGCCGGTCGGTTGCTGCTCACTGCCTCATCGCAAGATTTAACAGAAATGATTGAGCGCTATGCTGACCAAAAACGATTTATCGACTGGGACGACCAGCCTGCTATGCTCAAACTAAACCGCCTAAACTAAATCTGCCATGAATTTCACTACTCTAAAAAAACAGTTTATTCCGCTTTTGCACGTGCTTTTCTGGTTTGTTTCGTTTAATTTTTGGAACACGATTTTAAATCCAGGAGTTGAATCGACTGGTGTAATTGATGGGATAGAAGTAGGATGGGATTTTATCCTGCTCATGAATTTCGTTTTTCTACTCTATTGTTCGCTACCATTTGTCTGGTTAATCAAGAGGAAATTACTTTGGTTGAAGATTTCGCTTTACGTTGTATTTCTGATTCCTTTGGGATATGCTTTCCAGCAAAAGATTCTGCTCAATGGCAGCAATGAGGAAGTGGCTGTTGTGGCAGATTTTTTTGTAAAAAACTTTCTGTACGTGGTGGTTTTCCATCTAACAATTATTGCCGCGGTTTATTATAACTTAAAAACTTTAATCGTACGCTTCCTGAATAAAAGCAGGTTTGGTCTTTATTTATTATCAGTCGGTGGTCTGTGTTTACTGACGGCGATCCTAAATTTCGCTCTGTTCGATTACTTTATCGACAAATTGTTCCCAAGTCTCTATTTCATTTCCTATTTCCGGATTTGGGAATTGGTTCTGATTGTTGCCGCATACCTGATTTTTACCAGCATTCTGTTCCTGATCTGGCAATATGCGCTGATACTGATAGAAAAAAGAGAAGCTGCCCGCAACGAACTTTCGGCATTAAAAGCACAAATCAATCCACACTTTTTATTCAATAACCTGAATACCATTTATTCGATGGCAGAACAAAAAGACGAACGGACTTCGGAAGTCATCCTGAAACTCTCTGATTTCCTTCGGTATATACTTTACGACACCAGTGCTGAAACCATTCCGCTTGAAAAAGAAGTGGAGATTATCCGAACCTATGTTGAGTTACAGAAAGAACGGCTAAATCCTGAGATTACACAGGTTATACTAACCACGCAAGGAGATTTTGACCAGGCAAACATTGCTCCCTTGTTGTTACTTCCTTTGGCCGAAAACTGTTTCAAACACGGAATCGGTAAAAATACGAGCACCATCCGGATTAACATCAGTTACGATGGGAAACAACTATATTTCATTACTGAGAATCAGGTTGCGCTCCGCGAGAAAACAGTCTCTTTAGAGAATGGAGGGCTCGGGATACCAAACGTCGAGAAACGATTGAACCTGATTTATCCTAATCGTCATTCTATTGAATATCAAGTATATGACGACATATTTCATCTAAAAATGAAAGTTGAACTCGCAAAAAACAAAGGTTAATGCTTCAAACTTTTATAATACTGACAAATGGTGTTCATCGGACAAACCTCGCATTTGGGATTGGTCGGTCGGCAAAGTTCTCGTCCAAGAAATGAAATCGCCATTCCGGCTTCGTTCCAATATTCTTTTGGAACCGCCGCCATGATTTGTTTCTCGATCTTTTCAGGTTTGGCAGCATCGGCTTCAGCAGCAAGACCTAATCGCGGGGCAACACGCAAAACATGCAGATCGACAATCACGCCTTCAGCTTCATCGCCCGATTCACGGATGATTACGTTGGCCGACTTTCTGCCCAATCCAGGTAATTTGGTCAGCTGGTCCATCGTTCTCGGAATATTTTCGTCTACTCCAACAGTTTGTGCCAGCTTGACCAGCCATTTGGCTTTATTACCCCAGTTCCTGACCGAACCAATGTGGTGCTGAAGGTCTGCCTCCGTAGCATGAGAAAGCGAATTTATGGTAGGATACGCAGCGAAGATATCCGGAGCCAGTTCGTTAATATGCTTATCCGAATCCTGGGCCGAGAGAATAACCATAACGACTAATTGGTAACGGTTTTGATAGTCGAGCGGATGTTTACGTTTTCCGTATTGCTGAAATAAAGGTTGAAGCGCCTGAGTCCAATTTGTTTCCATGGTTTAATTATTTTTTGTTACACTTAAGATTAATCAAATTTAATGCTTCTTTAGGATTTTTTCAATCAATGTGGAGCGCAGAAAACAAGAAACAACGTACCTTGTATCTCAATTGCAAATTCGTTCAAATTTGAACTAAAAAAAGATAAATCCGTCCAAATATCGAAGAAAAGTCATTCGTCATTTGAAAATATTGCTTTAAATTTTTCCTTATGACTATTGACTTTTTCCGGTTAGTTAACCTGAAAATTGAATCCTTATGAACTGCATCATCATCGAAGACGAACCTGCGGCACAATCAATTTTGGAAAATTACATTTCCAGATGCCCCGGCTTGCGCTGCTGCGGCACGTTTGCCGATGCATTTTCTGCTCAGGCTTTTCTGGATTCGAATTCGGTCGAAATCATTTTCCTTGACATTAATCTTCCGGAAATGTCGGGTGTAAGTTTTTTGCGTTCGCTGGTTCATCCGCCACTCGTGATTTTCACCACTGCTTATCCGCAATATGCAGTTGATGGATTCGATCTGGAAGCTGTCGATTTTTTGCTAAAACCCTTTTCGTTCGAGCGGTTTTACAAAGCGGTAAATAAAGCCCGTGAAAAATTCAATACACGAATTGCACCGATTTCACCAACCAAACTGACTGTTAAATCCGGGAAACGGATTTATCAGTTGGCTATCGACGACATCCGCTTTATTGAAACCTGCGGCGATTACGTCACCCTCCATTGCTCCGACAAAAAATTGGTAGTCCACGGAACTTTAAAAAGCTGGGAAGAAAAGCTGAAAGGCCTGTCATTCCTAAAAATTCACCGCACCGCTATCGTTAATCTTCAAAAAATTGACCACCTCGAAGGCAATCTCATTTGCATCGGTGAACACAAATTGACTGTTTCGGAACAGTTTAAAGAGCTGCTGTTGGAACGAATGGGCGGAAATGAGGCCTAAAGTTTCAACTTCTACAAACGAAAAATACCCTGCAAGAACTGATCGTTCCTACAGGGTACTTCTTTCCGATTGACTTTTTCCTAATGTCTATTTCACCAGCTTCGCATCTTCCATGATTAATTCATAGAAATATCCGGCGCCAAAATCTTTGTCCAAGGTAATTGTGCCCTCAAATGTTACTATGTCATCCATTTTCATTCCGTCGAGCGTGGTAACTGCCAAATCGAAATTACCTGAATCACCCGATCCGTCCTGAATATGAATCCAGTTTTTGCCCATCACCTCTTCGTTAATTTTGACAACCTGACCTTTTATCTTGATTACTTTTCCGCTGTACTTGGCTTTATCGGCATACAATTGAGCAATTGAAATACCTCCTTCAGCAGGAGCAATTACGTTTGCTACCTTTTTCTCCAAAGCAATTTTGCCAGTGTGTTTGGCAGCGGCATCACCGCCCATTCCACCCATTCCTCCCATTCCAGCAGGAGGTGCAGCGGCAGCAGTTATTGGCTGTTTGCTTATTCCCTGAACAAAATAGATGGTTTCGAAAGTGCGTTTGAGCTCTTTGCTATTGAAATTTTTCATTTCCAAAGCCTGGTCGTAATAATAAACTTCGCCGACCGCAGCTTCCTGACGGGTAACAGCAAGCCAGTTTTCAGCTCCGTTATCACTCACTTTCAGATAAGTATAATTTGAAGTCTGAATAACTTCAGTCACTTTTACTTCGTGCATCGCTGGATTAGCTGAATTCTGGGCTGTAGGCACCTTGTTCTTTTTAACACAACCAGAAAAACCAACCAGAAGGGCAAGAATAACTAATAATGATCTCATAATTTATACGTTTTTAGATTTTTTGACTTTAATATTTCTTGGTGAAATCGCTGAATTCAATAACTTTAGCCTTCAAACAAATTTCAAAACAATTAGTTGTAATTTTAGTTGATTTTTCAATCTCTCTGCCTCGTATTGACATAAATCAATTTAAAACTAATAAAAACCCCAAAATGGAAAACAAAAATCAAAAATTAACCGATGAATTAATCAGCAAAACCGGACGTCGCGAATTTTTATTAAGAAGTGCCGCAGTGGCTGGAGGAGCAATATTGTTGAGTTCTCTTCCGGTACATTTATTCGCTGAAATCACAAAAGCTGACGATCCCAGATTGGTAACCGAAACCATCAAGTATGCCGGAGCCAGTGGACCGATAACAGCCTATTTGGCCCGGCCCAAAGGGAAAAAGAAATATCCGGCGATTGTTGTTATTCATGAAAACAAAGGGCTTCAGCCTCACATTAAAGATGTGACTCGTAGGTTTGCACTTGAAGGTTTTGTGGCACTTGCCCCCGATGCATTATCTTCATTGGGCGGAACTCCGGAAAAACCCGAAGAAGCAACTCCAATGTTCCAGAAACTGGATGTTGAAGTCACCAAAAAAGATTTAGCAGCAGCGGTTGCCTATCTGAAAACCAATCCTCAAACTACCGGAAAGGTAGGATGCACTGGCTTTTCGTGGGGTGGTGCAATGACAAACCAACTTGCAGTAAACCTTCCAGACCTGAACGCTGCTGTTCCGTATTATGGTTCACAGCCCAAAGCTGAAGATGTTGCCAAAATTAAAGCGCCGATGCTTATTCAGTACGCCGGTACCGACGAGCGAATCAACAAAGGAATCCCGGAGTTTGAAGCAGCATTGAAAAATGCAAAAATCGACTACCAGATTTACATGTACGAAGGGGCTCAACATGCCTTCAACAATGATTCGAATCCGGAACGGTACAACAAAGAAGCCGCCGATCTGGCCTGGGGCCGAACTGTTGATTTTTTCAAGGAAAAGCTGAAATAACAATCACTCATCAGCTAAAAAAGATCAATCCCGAAAGGCCTGAATACCGGCAATTCGGGATTGATCATTTTTGGAAACAGCGAAGCTAAACTTTAAAAGTACTGTAACCCTGAACTTGCTTCAGGGTCACTTCTTTTTATGGATGCTGAAACCGATACAAAGCAAATTCTTTGACAAAACACAAATCTATCAGCTATATTTCAGTGCTTGGTTTACTTTCGTTTTGGATGATTGATTTCGAACTCTTTGAATTACCATTTGACCCAAAAGAATAAGAAATGCTGAAGTAAAGCACACGGGTTTCGGTTTTACGCCAATTGTCGGCAGTGAAATTCGAACCCCATGCGGTATAAGTATTTTTAAGTGAGTTGAATACATCCGAGGCCCGCAATGTCAACGATAATTTATTTTTCAGAAGATCCTTTCTTACAGCACAATCCATCGAAAATTGCGGTTCCATTCTGGAATAAACTCCCACGATTGGACCTGCATAATTTGCAATAAGCTGAAAAGAAAGACCCTTTGAAGGAGTACAGATCGAATTAAAACGACCCAAATAAGAGTAATTGTTGGCCGAATTTCCATCTATATTTCCGGTAATTTCATTCTTAAAGAAGCTTGAATTTCCATTTATTCTCCACCATTTAGTAATGGCTTGCTCAAATGTAAACTCAAGACCATAATTCAGGCTTGATAACATATTTTGTGGTGCCATGTGCGATATTCCGGCCTCGTCGAGTAGGATTACTGTGTTAATCGGGTTGGCAATATGCTTATAGAAAGCGGTAAATCCTAAAATTGTTTTGTCGTAATTGCCATCAAATCCCAATTCAATTGAATTAACATATTCGGGTTTTAAATCCGGATTTCCGCTTCTGAAAACTTCAAGATTCGACCGGTCGACAAACGGATTGATCATTCGGGCTGAAGGCCGTTTAATTGTGCGGCTATAACTAAGCTGAAGCTGATTATTCTCGTTAATTGAATGACTAAAACCAAGTGAAGGATAAAGATTAAAATAATCCTGACTGATTTTATCGTTGCCCGCTCCCTGCTTCCCATCGACATAGGTTTTTTCGATCCGGAGCCCGGCCTGAATTGATGTTCCGCCTAATTTGCCTGACCAAAGGCCATATCCAGCATGTATTTGTTCGTTATAAGTAAACAAGTTTCGTTGAGACAGATCTTCAATTTTTGTTCCGCCGGAAGAATTGAAAAGATAATATTCGCTGTCGTTTCCTCTGACTATGCTGTGAACACCGGTTTCCAGTTTCGAACCATTATCAAAAGGCAATACCCAATTTACCTGAAGATTCGAATTGTAAATGTCCGAATTGGTGTTTATTTCTGAAGTTTCTGTTTTCGTTGAGTACTGGTAAGTTAGCGGCTGGAGGGCAGAACCCGATGAACTGGACAAAGTATAATCAACCGTCAGTTCTTCTCCCTTTTTGTCGAATAACTTCCGGTAAGCAACCAGGTAATCATTCGCAGTTTCTTTCCCGTTCTCCGAATTAATCACAAAAACACTCCCTGTTTTATTCATCGACCGATCGAAATATTGCGAAAGCGTTTGATCATCATCATTCGTTTTGGAAGGATTGTAGGTATAGCTCAGTGTCAGTTTATTTTGGGAATTTAAATTGAAGTTTGAACCGAGGGTGAACGTGTTTTTAGTAATGTCAATATTCGTCTTGGCATCCTGCTGTAAAAAATGAATCGCATCTGAATTGTAAGATTCTCTCAACAAATAGCGCGACGCTTCGGCCATTCTTTTCATTCCACTGTACGAAGCAAAAAGATTGACTTTGCCCAGGTTGTAGTTCAAATTTACCGACTCATTGTATTTGTCTCCGGTTCCGGCGGTAAACATGGCATTTCCGCTAAAGCCCGCTGTTTTCGACTGTTTCAGCTTGATGTTGATAATTCCGCTTTTGCCTTCAGGATTGTATTTTGCCGATGGATTGGTAATGATTTCGAGGCTTTCGATATCTGCTGCCGGAATCTGGTCGAGTTTAGTCGCATCAATCGAAGTTGGCCGGCCATCGATCAGGATACTAACTCCGGAATTACCGCGCAAATTAACAACTCCATCGGCATCAACAGCCAGTCCGGGAACATTTTTGATCAGATCAATGGCAGTTCCGCCGGTTGAGTTTATGTCTTTTGAAACATTAATCACTTTTTTGTCAATTTTGTTTTGATAAGTCTTTTGTATTCCAACAACCGAAACTTCATCAAGGGCAGTTGTGGCTTTATTTAAATTAATTTTACCCAGATCTAAGGTAAAGCCTTGTTTGTTAAACACAACGTTCTTCATTTTCATTTCCTCGTAGCCAAGAACAGTAATCGCCAGATCGTACTCGCCCAAACCTATTTTTGACAATTCAAATGCGCCGTCATTTTTTGAAATAGACCATGTTACAATAGTCGAATTATTCAACGCGTACAAAACCACGTTTGCAAACTCCAACGGACTCGAATCGTCAGCATCAACCAACACACCTTTCAGGATGCATTTTGGCTCAACAACAAAATTTTGTTGGGAATATGAGGTGTGATAAAGAGTTAAAAAAATCATTCCCAGAAAAATAAGCTTCAGTGTTTTCATGACTTTAAATTTTAAAGTTTTAAATCTGAAGCTAAAGTATAAGCACAATGCCACCCATTGAGAACGAAACATGGCGAAGCTGAAAAAATGAATGGTGAACTTTCCTGGGAGTCAGGTGAAATTAATGGAAGAATTAATCGTCTAAGCGAACCAATCCTTGAATACCGGAATCCGTACTTTACTGATCAGAATTTTTTCGGGAGTTGAAACAATCAGGTTGACTGACAGTCGGCCATTGAACCACAAATCGATATCTTTAATTGCATTTCGGGCTATAATAAACTGTCGGTTTGCCCTGAAAAACTCTTTGGGATTGAGCATGGCCGACAACTCATCGAGTGTATTTTCCATCACAAAGGTTTTCCCTTTATAATCGATTGCCTTTACAATGCTGGTTTCAATCGAGATATAAGCAATTTCGCTGGTTTTCAATGGAACAAGTTTGTCGCCTTTCTGACTGACCAGAAAATGTGTTTTATATTCCGCCGTAGGTTTGATCATGGCCAATATCTTACTCAAATCTTTCTGTTCAGCATGATTCCCTGATACTATTTCCCGTTTGTCGAGCGCTTTTTTTACGTCGCCAAGTGTGATTGGTTTAAGCAGATAGGCGATGCTGTTCACTTTAAAAGCCTGCAAAGCATATTCATCATAGGCCGTTGTGAAAATAATCGGGCAATCGATTCGAATCATTTTGAAAATTTCGAAAGCTGAACCATCAGCTAAATGAATGTCCATAAATACCAGATCAGGCAAATCATTCACCTCGAACCATTCAACCGTGTCCGCAATACTTTCCAAAATGGCAATTGTATTTATATTCCCAATCTCCTTCAGGATATTGGTTAAATTTCTGGCGGCCAGCTCTTCATCTTCTATAATCAGGGCGTTCATCATGACAGCAATGGTATTTCGACAATAAACTTTTGATCTTCTTTTCGTATGGAAATATCCTGATCGCCCAATATCCGGTATTGGTTCGACAAATTGACTAAACCCACGCCAGCACCGGGTTCCGGAGCAAATTTTTTGTTTATCGTATTGCTTACAACCAGCGTCTGGTATTGGGTGGTGGTTATTGAGATTTCCAACGGGTTTCGTTTGCTGATTTCGTTGTGGCGGATGGCATTCTCCAACAGAATCTGTAAGGCCAATGGCGGAACTTTATACCCGAGCAGTTCGTTGCTGATGGATTGCACCAAACTGATATTTTTCGTGAAACGCAGTTTGATCAGGAAAAAGTACGATTCCACAAATTGCAGCTCGTCGCTCAGAATAACCAGTCTGTTTTCGTTGGCCTGAAGTGTGTATCGCAATACTGTCGATAAGTGGTCGAGGTATTCCTTTGCAACATCCGGAGATTCATTGATTAAGGTTTTTAACGAACTCAGCGAGTTAAATAAAAAGTGTGGGCTAACCTGATTCTTCAGCGCATCAAACTGACGTTGAAGGTTTTCTATTTTCAAATTCTGAATTTCGAGCCTGTTTTTCTGATTTTGAAATACCAAACGAATGACATAAATACAGATTATGACGACTAACGCAAGAAAAAAATCTTTGGTGATGAAAAGATCATCATTTTTGTATAAATCACCCTTGGGTAGAACACTTTTTTTAATTGCAAACAGATAATGACTTAAAAAAATAACAACGACAAAAGATACGGCGAAAGCAGAAGTATAATTTATCCAGTTGATTTTCTTACCTGTTTGAAGTGGTTTTAAAATGTAAAAGTTAATCCAGAAAAGAATAAAGCCGATTATGAATGTAATGGAAATTTCAGATAATGCGTTTCCGGCAAAACGAAAAGCCATTTGACTTGTAAATATGTGAGAAACAAACTCATCGAACAGACTGCTGAAATGCACCAGAATGCTGATGGCAAGCGAAAGCCACATGCTTAAAACGATGTATTTTTTGGTGATCGAATTCGCCATTGACTGATATTTACAGGTCTTTAAAAGTACAATCTTTTCAGCATATCTGAATTGCCTGCCCTGTAATTAACTTTGCTGCATCTTCCAGACTCTGGCAACTTCCTCAACAAATGGTTTGCAGTGACTGAAAAAGAGCTTGTATCCTTCACACAGGTAATTCAGTCCGGGTTTGCCATCCGGGGTTTCGATGAAACGATCATTCGGACAAGCTCCGTTGCACATGTCCAGGACTTCGCATTTCAGGCAAAACTCCGGAAGCAATTCGAGCTTGGCCTGCCCGAAGGCTTTCTGCTGAGGACTCTCAAGCATATCGCACAGTATTTTATCCTGAATATTTCCGATCAAATGGGCTGAATCAACAAAATGATCGCACGGATAAAAGTCTCCATTGTGCTCAACAACCGGAACACGCCCACAGGTCTGCTTAAAAATACAATGCGAATGATCGAGCTCGAAAGCTGTTCGCAACGCTTCCTCGAAAATCTGGATTTTTAGTGTTCCAATATCTTCGGTTTTCCATTCGTCAAAAATTGCACATAAAAACTCGCCAAAGGCTTTTGCCGGAACGGTTCGGTCAGAAACCTGATTGTTTTCGGGTGAAAGTCGCTCAACCAAAGGAATAAATGTCAGGAACTCTGCATTCATGCTTTTGAAAAAGCGGTAAACTTCCAGCGGAAACCGGACGTTTTGGGCATGAACCACACAGAGTATTTCGCATGGAATTTCGTAAGATTTCAGGAGTTGGTAACCCCGCAAAACCTCATCGAAACTTGATTTTCCATCTTTTCGGAATCGGTTTTCAGCGTGAAATCGTTCTGGTCCGTCCATGCTGATTCCGACCATAAAATTTTCTTTTTTCAGGAACCGACACCATTCGTCGTTTAGCAAAGTTCCATTGGTTTGAATCCCATTTACAACATAGCGATTGTGAGGAAGGTGCTTTTTCTGGATTTCAACAATCCGGCGAAAATAATCGAGACCTGCAAGCGTGGGTTCGCCTCCATGCCACGAAAAGAAAATTGGTTGAGCAGAAGATGCCTGAATATGCTGAACGATATACATTTCAAGCAATTCGTCTGTCATTCGATGAATCCCCGACTCGGCGAGCAGCTTGGTTTTATCGAGGTAATAGCAGTAATTACAAGCCAGATTGCAACTGGCTCCAATGGGTTTTACAAATACCTGAAAATCTTCCATTTCGGATCGTTTTAAAAAATACGTTTCCCTTCAGAACAGGCCAAAATAAGTTTATCAAGCCGTGAAAAACGTGTAGTTTCCTGTTTGGCACCCATCACATAAAACATAACTGTCTTCTTATAAGAGGTCGATTGGCGCGAAAAAAACTCCCATGCTGCCTTATTTTCTAGGAACCGAGACTCCAATTCAGGAGAAAATTGCTCCGGCTTGTTTTCGTAGCTGTACACTTCCGATCGCGCTTCTATCCGTTTTTCGAATGCCGCCAATCCGGCAGGCATCATTTTTCCCAGTCGAATCAACTCCTCAACCTTTTTAATATTGATAGCGCTCCAGTTGCTTTTCGGATTTCGCGGCGTGAACCGATTGCAGTAACTTTCCGCGTCAATTGATCTCCTGACACCATCAATCCAGCCAAAACAAAGAGCCTCGTCAACCGATTCCGACCAATTCATGCTTGGTTTTTTCGTACCGACTTTATAATATCCAACCAGCAATTCGGTTTCGGTCTCATGGTTTTCTTCTAACCATCTTCTAAATTCAGTGGTATCATTAAAAAATATAGGTGACATTCAAGATAAAAGTTAAAAATTAGGTTGCTTTTACCGGCGCATCTTAAATTGAAACGGGCAAATCAACTGACTGACAATCAAAAGACCTATTCCGGCAAAAATAAATGGCATGAATAGGGTTACCAGTGAATCGGTTTTGTCGAGGTTAAAGAGCAGATAAACCAGCGACACAACAATTGTCAACGAACCGATTAAAAGCAGAATATTGCTTATTATCATGGATGTCTGACTATGTTTTCGTGCTGCCTCTGTCCGGTGAGAACTAAATTTTCTCCTTGCCATAATTTTGAAATTTGAAATTCAGACTAAGGTATAGCAAAAAAGGCAGTTTTTGAAATCCCCACAAAAAGCTTTTTTAAAATCAACATTACTTTTCAAACTGAAGGTCAGCCAATTCATTTAACTCTTTCAATATCTGTTGCTCCCAAATCTGCTGTTGGGTCAAATCTGTACCGTATTTCGTTTCCTCATCGTATTTCAGTCGCCGTTTAGAAAACTCTGTAGAAACTCTGGAATTAATTCCTTCAATAAACTGAACCCCTTTTGCAATTAACTTCCTGTTCTCCTTTATTTCTTTTCTGAATTTACGCGCATAAATTTCAGCCAGATCAAATAAAGTCTGCTGATATTTAATCGATGCATCAACATTTGCTGTTGTATCAATCCACGAAGCAGAAATGATCATACTATTTTTGACTTTCTTATTGAAATTTTTCGTCAGAAAATCGAATCCATTTACGCTATAATCTAATGTAAACTGGGCGAAACTTGCACTTGAGTTTGCATTACTTTTCTTTATCCCGAAATCGGCTAAGCTTAATTTTTTCGTCGAACTCCACAACAAATAATCAGGATTTTCCTGAGCAAAACCCGTCAATATAAGTCCCAGCAGGCATATTGTCAATCGTATTTTCATCACATTCATTTGATAACTTCTCAACTATTCAAGACTAATCAGCAAGATAGGCTTTTCATAATACAAAGTCAATCCAATTAGGTAAAAAAAAACACCCCCTGCTTTTGCAAACAGAAGGTGCTGGCTTATAAATCTACTTAGTTTGGGTTTCTTATTTACTCTTGTCCGTTGGCTTAAGCCAAACGGCAAAGGATAGCTTTCAGACTGGTAACTGAGTCTGAATACTGATCACTTTTACAGTTCTTTAATCCTGATATTCTTAAATTTCAACTCTGAGCCGTGGCCCAAAAATCCGATATAGCCTTTATGGCGTAACAATCCCGGGTGATCTTTGTGATCAGCAGTTCCTTTTTTGCTGGCTTCTTTCATGTTCCCATCAACGATGACAGTGCCATTCAGGGTAATTTTAATGTCGTCGCCTTTCACAATTACTTCTTCCTGATTCCACTCACCAACAGGTTTCAAAAAGTCGCGCTTGGCGGCAATAATTCCGTAAACCGAACCATGATATTGGTAAGATTGAAGGTCTTTGTAAATGTCGGCAGTATTATCCAGAATCTGTAATTCTTTGCCCTCATAGGCTGCATCGCCTTCAAGCGGGGCATGAATTCCAAGGCCGTTGTTTGCGCCTGGAGTTAACTGAAACTCGAACCTGAAAACAAAATCGGAATATTCCTTTTCGGTGAACAGGTTGCCGTGAGCGCCTTCTTTCGGTTTAACCACCAGCAATCCATCTTCGGCTACATAATCCACCTTGTTTCCTTGCCAGTTATCCAGGTTTTTACCGTTGAACAACAGATTAAAGCCTTCAGCTTTCTCCTGATCGCTCAGTTGCGTTTGGTCAGCATCAAGCTCCTTCACAAAAATGTTTCGGAATGCCAAATCAGTTCCGTGAGCTTGTAATTCGATGGCATCTTTCGGGAAAATCGGAAGTGTGCGATCCCAGTAGTTTTCCATCACCACGTTATCGACTACCAAAACACCATTCAGGTAAACAGTTACGCGTTCGCCCACCATTTTTATCCTGAAAGTATTCCAGTCGCCAATAGCATTGTCGGCCAGAACCAGCGGTTTACTTGGGTTTTTCTGATTGTTGTATAATCCGCCTGAACCAACCTGAGCCCCCACATCAACGCGGGCAGTATCCCAAATCTGAACCTGAGGGGCACCGCGTAAATAAATTCCGCTGTCGCCGTTTTTACTGATTCTCCAATCGACGATCATCTCGAAATCGCCGTACATTTTTGTTGTACACAAATTATCGCCTTCGCCGTTGAAATTGATAAACCCATCTTTCACCGACCAATTATTCAGCATTTTGGCATCGGCAGCAATTTGTTCTTTAGCCAGTTCCGCAGGTTTCATTTTAGCGCGGGCAACCGGATTTTTCACCAGACCATGCCATCCGCTTAAATCTTTTCCGTTGAAAATACTCACAAAACCCTTTTCTTTTGGCATTTTTTCGAGGTATTCGCGCACATCAATCACATCATATTGGCTATCTTCTCCGGTCATTTTGCCCATTACTTTGGTTAAAACATCCGATACAAATTTGCCGGTTAGTCCGTTCTTTTTCCCTGAAGATGGAAGAGCCAAAGCTTTAGTAGTTGCAGCGGCAACGCCACTCAATTCCGGATCATCGAGGTAAGTTGAAACGAAAACAAGCGACAGGAAGGTTTTCACATTTCGGGCAGCCTGAATAACTGATGTTTTTTCAGAAACAGTCACACACTCGGGCATCAGCTTTTCAATCATCAGTAATTTCTGATCGTCAGGCAAATCAGATTCGAGGGTAATCCGCAAATATGATTTCAGGGCCTCTTTCCTGAATGATTTCATTTCAGGATGGGTAAACACTGTAAATAAATGTGGCGCTGCCTTTGCGTCATTCCAGTTCGAAAGCGATACAAATGCGGCCTCGAGTTCTGACTGACTACCTGTTTTTAGCAATCCGACTACCGTCTTTAAAGCTTTTGGATCGTTTAGCGACGACAATACTGGAATAAATTTCTCTGTTTGTCCGCCACTCTGAATTTCTTTCAGGATCAGGTCCGCATCAGGTTTTGTTGTTCCTGAATAGATTGCAATCAGGGCGTTCTGTATTTTTTCTACTGATTTCTTATCGGTCGTTTTCTTCAAAGAAGCAATTAATTCAGCAGCATTTTCGGCTTTCGAAACATTTGCCAAAGCTGCAAAAGCGGCTTCCCTTATTCCTGCATTTTCCGATTGACAAAGTTTCATCATCGCGTCAAATGTTTCGGTAGCACGGCGAGCGCCCACTACGTGAATCAACACCACTTTGCCTTCGTTGCTGGCACTGTTGAGCTGAGCTGAGAGTTGGTTGGTTTCTTTTGCAGAGCAGGTATTTAGCAAAGCCGTCTCGATCTCGGTAAACTCATTGGCGCTTTTTGCTTTTTTCAGTTGTTCGAGCAAAACCGGAACGGCATTGGCTTTTTGATTGTGAGCCAGTGAGCGAATGGCTTCAACTCTGATTGTTTCATTTTCGGAAGCCAAAGCAGGAAGAATGGCTTTTTGCAGAACTTCGTCCTCCGGACGATTAGCGAGAAAATGAATGATTTCAGACTGAGTTTCAGCAGGTGCTTTTTTTATTGCTGCGATCCACGATCCGACAGTCGCACTGGTCAATTGTTTGGAAGCATTAGTCAGAACTGCATTTCGGTATGCTTTGTCATTATTCTGAATTTCCTTCAGGAACAATGCATTTGAGCCAAAACCCGGGATAGCCAGCGCTGATGAACGATAAACCAACTGATTGTTGGCTTTGCAGTTTTTCAATACCGTTGCCCCAAGCTGATTGCTCAGTTTAGTTTCACCCTGTTCGGCCAAACGATTGGCATACTGAAGATAAGCCAACATTGTTTCTGCGCTGTCGTATTGACATTTAGCGGCTTTTGCAGCAGCTTCGAAAGTCGGAAACGAAGCCTTTCCACCAATGTTTGCCAATGAAGTATAAACGTGTTTCAGCAAGTCGCCTTTTGCAGTTTTCGACAGATTGATCAGGAAACTTTCAGCCGGTTGATATTTCAACTGGCCCAATACTTTTACCATCGACATTAATTGCTGATCCTTTTTATCCAGCGCATTTTTCAGGATTACTTTTCCGGCATCGGCGCTGCCATTGCCATTGCTAAACAAAGCAGCTAAAGCGGGTTCGTAAAGATTGTCCGTATTCAGGTATTTCTCCATTGCGGCAACTGTTTCAGCACCTCCGCAATATTGCAGGCGACGGATAAAAAAAGCTTTCACTTCCTTGTCGGTTGCTTTTTGCAAAGCGGTTAGGATTGAACTTTCCACTAATTTCCGGTCGGTTTCGCGATTTTGCGCCCCGGCATATTGGGCAAGACTTTCCAATGCGAAACGAGCCTTTGTGTCGTTGCCCGTTCCCGGAGGAACGATCATGTCACAGAATTTGGCAATTCCGGGTGCGCCGGTTTCAATAATCTGCTGCATTAGTTTTGCAGAATGCTCACCATTTTGAGCCGGAAACTGCGCCAGTACATCGGCCACTTTGGTTTCGAGGCGGCGATTATCCTGAGCAAATGAAGGCATCGTCAGGAAAAGAGCCAGAAAAACGACTAATATATTTTTTGTAATAATTTTCATAGAATGATGTTTTTACGATTTATTTAACCGCGATTAAAAATCGCAGCACCCAACTTGAAATTTGGAACTTGAAACTTGAAACTATATCTTCCATTCTCCGCGCATCGGCTGATTAATTAACCGGTTTGCTTCGTCATCGTTGACAAAGGTCAGGGTTTCCGGATCGAATTCGAGTGTACGGCCAAGTCGCAGCGCGATGACTCCCATATTAACGATGGTTGCCGAACGGAATCCGTTTTCTTCGTTCAGGGCAAATTTTTGCCGGGTACGAACCGATTCGCTGAACGTAGCGATTTGTGGTGCTGGCTCAGGAAGTGTGTCGATCAAAACATTCAAATTCGGAATATCAGACTTGAAGCCTTTGAATATTTTTCCGTTTGGTCCTTCAATGTAGGCTGCATTCTGGTCCTTATTTTCACCATCCAGAATAATCTGGCATCCGTCGGCATACGTGTAAGTTATTTTGCGCCATGTTCCAATGGCATCGTAATGCTGTTGCGGTGCATCCACTTCCACTTTGACAGGGCTGGTATTGTCTTTCCCTAAAAAGTATTGAACCGGGTCGATGTAATGTTGTCCCATATCGCCCAATCCGCCACCGTCGTAATCCCAATATCCACGGAAGGTCTGGTGCGTACGGTGTAAATTATATGGTTTTTCAGGAGCTGGCCCCAACCACATGTTATAGTCGAGCGCTTCAGGAACTGATTGTGGTGCCAGATTTGGTTTTCCGACCCAGTAGAATTTCCAATCGAAACCGGTCACTCCACTGATGGTGACTTTTAGCGGCCAGCCCAACACACCACTTTCAACTACTTTTTTCAGGGGTTTTACAGGGGTATTCAATCCATAGAAATTATCTTTGAAACGGAACCAGGTATTTAGCCTGAACATTTTGCCGGTGGCATTGATGGCTTCCATTACCCGCTGGCCCTCACCAATAGTTCGAGTCATTGGTTTTTCGCACCACACGTCTTTTCCCGCCTGGGCTGCCATTACCGACATAATCCCATGCCAATGAGGAGGCGTGGCAATGTGCACAATATCGATATCCGGACGAAGCAAAACTTCCCTGAAATCGGAATATCCTTTCACTTCACTACTCACCTTTTTCAGGGTGCTGCTCAAATGGTCTTTGTCAGCATCGCAAATGGCAAGTAGGCGTGTACCTTCGTAAACGATGTGCCCCTGCCCCATTCCGCCAACTCCGATGATGGCTTTAGTTAATTGATCACTTGGAGCCAGGAATCCATTTCCGCCCAAAACATGCCTTGGAATAATGGTTATCCCGGCTGCTGCAACCAACGATTTCCTCAGAAAATCGCGGCGATTGTTCATTTTTTCTGTCATATGGTATGATTTAATAGAAAACGGTTTTGAACTGTTAAGTTACGACAAAGAAAGGGTTCGACGTATAAAATGAGGGGTAATAAATGGGGTAATGCCGCCCGACATTCGTATGTTTTTTACCATAAACTGCAACTTCGGAACAGTTATCAATCGTTGGAAGGCTCAGAAACTAAGAACTTCAGGAGAAAAATGAATACCTTCGGCTTTATAACCTAAGAAGCTAATAACTAAAAATGAACCTATGAACCACAAAATTATTGTCGTCCTGCTACTTGTGTTTTTCCTTGTAAGGACTTCCATAGCTCAAGAACCGATTCCCGCAGCCGAAAAGTACACCTTCGAAAACTGCATCAATAAATTTGACATGAATCAAACGGTAAAAACTTCGGCAGGTTACCAATATTGGTTTATTGGGCAGAAGTTTCTGGACGACAATCTGACCGTAAAGATGAGTGTTGTTGCTCCAAAGCAGGCCACACACGCCCCACACAAACATCCTGGCGAAGAAACTTTCTTTATCCTTGAAGGCACTGCACAATTTTACCTCAATGGCAAAACCACCACCGGGGGTCCGTTAACCAGCTTTTATTGCCCGGTTGGAAGCGAACATGGAATAAGCAATGCCGGTGATACCGAATTGAAATACCTGGTGATCAGGAAATACGTAGAATAGCAATCACCCAAACGGCAATTTACTGTTTGTTGTTCTTCGGTCGGAAATTATTTCGAATCGAAAGTCATTCCATAAAATTTCAATCAATAACTAAGTAAAATCCTGTATTTTTAAACTTATTATTAGTTCATGTAAAAAATATTGCATTATTTTAAGAACCCAAAAATCTCTTAAAAAAAATGAACAAAACAACTAACAACCGCGGGTGGATCATCACCTTTGCCGCCTTGGGCATAAACCTGATCATGGGAACTCTGTACTCGTGGGGCGTTATTAAAAAAGCCCTCGTTAGTGATTGGAACTGGACCAACACCGACGCTGCACTTCCCTTCACTGTTTCCGCAGCCGTTTTTGCATTTACCATGATTTTCGCAGGAAGAGCACAGGATAAATTTGGACCGAGAATGGTCACCATCTTTGGAGGAATTATGCTCGGTGGTGGGCTTATTCTTTCGGGCTTTGCAAAGGATTTAACAACCATGGTATTGACTTTCGGAGTCATTGGAGCAATTGGTATCGGGCTTGGCTATTCGGCAGCAACGCCATGTGCTATGAAATGGTTCGATTCATCAAAAAAAGGATTAATTACAGGGATTGTCGTTTCCGGAGTAGGTTTATCTCCTGCATATATGACTCCGATTACATCCTATCTTTTAGGTCAATATGGGATTAGTAATACTTTCATCATCCTTGGTGTTTTTGCTATCGCGGTAGTTACAATTTTATCGTTCTTCCTTTCAAATCCGACAGAAACAATTGTTGCAAAACCTGTTGAAAACAAACCACAAGTGGCTCCAAAAGGAAATGACTATACCTGGCAGGAAGCCATTCAAACACCACAGTTTTATTTGTTGTGGGTGATGTATCTGCTGTCGGCAACAGCTGGATTAATGTTGATCGCCCATTTGCCAAGCATCGCCGCAGTTCAGGCTGATTGGAAAACAGCCGCAATGATACTAGTACCTGTTCTTGCAATTTTCAACGCCTTGGGGCGCGTAGGGGCAGGATTTTTATCAGACAAACTTGGGCGAAGCCGAGCCATGATGGTGATTTTTTTGGTTCAGGCAATCAATATGTTCCTGTTCACTTTTTACACAACAATCCCGGTTTTAATGATTGGGTCGGCTGTTGCCGGAATTGCCTACGGAGCTGTTTTCTCTTTATTCCCAACTACCACGGCCGAATTCTTCGGAATGAAAAATCTCGGTGTTAACTACGGAATGATCTTTACCGGATGGGGAATTGCCGGAGTCGTTGGCCCAATGTTGGGCGGAATGGTAGCCGATAAAACTGGCTCGTACAGCAATGGATATATCGTTGCCGGAGTATTTCTAGTGATTGCAACTGTAATGGTTAGTATGCTGAAAGCACCAAAAGCAAGAGTTTAGGAAGCTAATTGAAAATACTCAAAGAAGTCGTTCAGATTAGTTCTGAACGGCTTCTTTCGTTTAGTTGTATTTTTCCTGAAGCCTTAAAATGTTTAATTTCCCGTTGTCAACCGACAATAATTTCCATTTGTACTCTGACAAGCCGCCCCAATATTCAACAGATATATGGATCACAGAGTCTTTCATTTCCCAAGATCCATTGTAATTCGAATACGCAATTGGAGGAGTTCCGCACCATCCGGCATTTTTTCTTTCAACTACCGAACCATCCGACTTAAAGTTGACGAAATAGCTGTTAGCTTCTTTTGCTCCAACCTTTGTGAAAATAATCGTGTCGTTTTGATAACTGGGATTCTCCCAAATCCCAAAAACCCTTGAATCCGGAGCTGTATTTTCGATCGATTCTTTTGAGCAAGCCATCAATGATAAAAAGGCAATCGTTAATAGGATACAGATACTTCTCATAGATTATTAGTTTACTGTGCGACATTAAGATGTATCTGCTCCTCAAATGGTTGCTTACCCATTTTTAATATTGCATGGAAGAGCTTAATTCAGCGGATTCCAGCCCTGCGCCTGAAGTGGGATAACCGATCCTCCGGTGGTAATCAGGTTGGCTCCTTCACTTTCAGGAGTAATGTGTCCAATGATGGTAATATCAAATTCCTTTTTAATCAAGTCGTAACTTCCGAGCGGAACGGTGAATAGCAGTTCGTAATCCTCGCCTCCGTTAAGTGCAGCAACCAGCGGATTGATGCTGAGCTCTTCAGCAAAATCTTTGGTTTGTTTATCAAGCGGAATTTTCTCTTCGTAAATGTTGCAACCCACCTTCGAAGCTTTGCACAAATGCAGCACTTCCGATGAAAGTCCGTCCGAAATATCGATCATCGAAGTCGGCTTGATATCCAATGTTTTCAGCAATTCTTTGATGTCGGCACGGGCTTCGGGTTTAAGCTGACGTTCCAGAATGTAATCGTAACCTTCAAACTGAGGTTGCTGGTTTGGGTTTACTTTGAACACTTCGTTTTCGCGCTCCAACAATTGAAGTCCCATGTATGCGCCACCCAAATCGCCCGACACGCAAACCAGATCGCCGGACTTTGCACCACTTCGGTAAACCAATTCATCTCCATTAGCCTCACCAATAGCCGTTATGCTGATGGTTAGTCCGGTAAGTGAGCTGGTGGTATCACCACCAATCAGGTCAACACTATATTTTTCGCAGGCCAGGTGAATTCCCGAATACAATTCTTCAACAGCTTCGAGCGAAAATTTCGATGAAATAGCTATTGAAACAGTGATTTGCCGGGGAGTGGCATTCATGGCAAAAACATCGGAAAGGTTAACAACCACTGCTTTGTAGCCCAAATGTTTAAGCGGAACATACATCAGGTTGAAATGAATTCCTTCGGTTAAAAGGTCGGTCGTCACCACTATTTTTTTTTCAGGAAAGCTTAAAACTGCGGCATCGTCGCCAACTCCTGTCAGCGTGCTTGCATTTTTGATTTGTATTTTTTCGGTCAGGCGGCTAATTAATCCAAACTCTCCAAGTTCAGAAAGTGGTGTCTGCTTCATTGTTTCTTTCATGTTAAAATTAAGACCTGAAGGTATTTATTGCCTTCGAAGATTCGGCAAAAATAGCTTTACTT
>JAHEYT010000081.1 GCA_023251455.1 Bacteroidota bacterium | reverse complement strand
AACTCCTGATAGCCGGAACCTACTCGGTTACCATACGCGATGCTGCCGCACCAACATGTATGGCAAACCTGGCCCCGGTTACAATTAATCAGCCACCAAAACTTTTTGCCAAAGTTATCCCTACTCCGGTGAGTTGTTTTGGAGGAAGTGATGGTGTCATCACCCTTTCAGAACCTACCAATGGAGTAGGCCCCTACCAGTTCAGCATTGATGGTGGCATAAACTGGCAGCCGGAAATGGTTTTCGCCGGATTAAAAGCCAATACCTATAATTTGTTGGTTATTCAGGATGCTAACAAATGTATTGCAATACTTGATCCTGTAGCGGTTAGTCAGCCAGATCAGATTGTAGCCAGTTATAAAACCACAAATGAGACTCTTCCGGATACTAATGACGGAACTATTACGGTTATCAATGCGAAGGGTGGATCGGGTGAACATGAATACAGCATGGATGGCATTACCTGGCAGACTGATCCTGAATTTACAGGTCTTGCCCCAGGCACGTATACCGTTTGGGTTGGCGATGCCAACGTTGATAATTGTATGATTACTCTTTCAGTCCAAATTCTTCCGGCCGGATCAATCACCGCTGAATATACACTTCAGAATGTTACCTGTTTTGGTGGCAATGATGGCAGTATAACTTTTAGAAATCAATTCGGGGCAACTAATTATGAGTACAGCATTATTAGCGGAGTCTGGCAGTCGGACGCTGTTTTCTCAGGTCTTGTTACCGGATCATATCTATTATCAGTTCGAGATGCAGATAACCAATCAAATATTACAACTCTTGGCACAGTTGAGATTGGTCAGCCCGCTGTGTTAAATGCCATAGCAACGACTACCAATGAGACTTTTAACGGGTATAACGATGGAAGCATTACCATTAGTAACGTAACCGGAGGAACAGCGCCTTATGAATACAGTATCAACGGAACAAATTGGCAAACCAATCCGCTGTTTGCTGGCTTAGCTTCAGGAACTTATATGATTCAGATACGTGACGCCGCTGGTTGTCTGTTTAGTATCTCAAAAATTATTCAACCCGCAGGCTCGCTTTCTGCGGTTGTTTCGTATGTCAATCCTTTGTGCTTTGGCGACAAAGGCAGCATCACCATTAGTAAGCCTTCGGGTGGTCCGGCGGGTATCGCATATCAATACAGCATTGATGGCGGCAATAGCTGGCAGTCTACAGGCATCTTTCCCGCCGTGTCAGGTGGAGTATATGATGTAACGTTGGGTGATGTCAGCAACCCGGCAATTAGGATTTTATTGGAAAAAGTAACCATTACTGAGCCAAAGAAGCTTCTGGCTATATTCGTTAATTATACGCCGCCATCGTGTTTAGGTACCAGCGGTTCGTTTACAATTTCCGCAACAGGTGGAACTCCGCCTTACAAAGGGATTGGTGACTTTGTATTACCTTCGGGTGCGTCGAAAACCTACATTGTATCGGATTTCAATGGATGTGTGGCACCTGCTATTCCTGTGTCAATGCCAGAACCAGTTCCACTAGTAGCAACTGCCGTATTAATACCTCCCAAATGTTATGGCGACGACGGAACAGTCATAATCTCAGCAACCGGAGGTACCGGAAACTATGGGAAAACGGTTGGGGCATTCAAAGTTAAACCGGGTGCGAAATATGCATTCATCGTTAAAGACAGTAGCGGTTGTCAATCGAATGTTGTGAGTGGACAGATGCCTGCCGCACCATCTGAACTGATTGTAACCATATCTCCAGTTGGCTCGGTATGTATCGGGACAACCGCAAAAGTGTCAGTTACTGCAAGTGGTGGTACTCCTGATGCGAGTGGAAATTATACCGGAACAGGTATCTTCGATCGACCTGTCGGCACACATACTTTTACAGTTACCGATTCCAATGGTTGCAGCAAGGTGCGTACTATTAATATTGGGGTAAACGAGCCTTTGGCAGCGCCAATTGTAACTGTTACTGCGCCTAACTGCTATGTTTCATCTGGGAAAATCGAAGTGACTTCGCCATTAGGTGTTAATTATGAATATAGCCTCGACAACGGCACCTACACATCGGTATCTACATTTGAGAAACTGGCCCCAGGAAGCACTCATTCGCTCAAAGTAAAAGATATTTTGACGGGTTGCGAATCTGTAGGGATTTCGTTGAAAATTGATTTGATGCCTGCAAATCCTCCCACACCTTTAGCTAAGGTTACTGTTATTCCGAGCTGCAAAAATGAGAATGGAACAGTGATGGTTTCCAGTCCAATAGGGGTAAACTATGAATATATCATGAATGGGAAAACCCAGACGTCAACTGAATTTGTAAATGTGATGACAGGTACTTATTCGATAACAGTCAGAAATATTCTGACTGGCTGTACTTCAATAGGTAATATAGCCGTTCCGGCAGTACCTCCATCGCCCAGTCTTAGTCTGGTTTCATTCGAAAATCCGAAATGTTACGGAGAAACGGGTACAATAACCTTTACCATGACAAATACTCCTGACGGTTTATATTCTATTAAGTATGTAGGAGGCCAGTTCAGCAATGTCACTGTTTTCAAAGGTCAGGCAAGTGTTTCCGCTCCTGCCGGAATGTATAGTATTATTAATATCGAAGTTAATGGCTGTATTTCGGATGAAATAATTAATGTAAACATTACCCAACCATCAGAAATTGTGATTACCGAGACAATTACTGAAATTGACCTGAAATCGAATACAAAAGGCGCTATAAATATTGCGGTAACCGGCGGTACGCCATTCAGTGTTACAGACCCTTACCTATATAAATGGAGCAACGGGCCAACCACAAGGGATATCAAAAACCTGAATGAAGGTACGTATGTCGTTTTGGTAACCGATAAGAATGGCTGTACTCAGCAAAAATTAGTAAGGATACCTGCTCCAAATTATCCGCCTGTTGCCAGGGACGATGAATTTACTACGGGATGTTCAGGCGCAAGCGGAAACCTGTTTGCCGATAATGGGAAAGACATTGACTATGATCCCGAAAACGATCCGTTCTTTGTTGATGTGAAATTGGTTGAAAATCCAAAACATGGAACCGTCGTGATAAACCCTGATATGTTGGGTTCGTTTACTTATATTGCTACGCCAGGCTACACGGGTGACGATGTATTCCGTTATGCCATCTACGATGAAAATCATTACCAGGGAGATACTGCAAATGTGGTCATTCATGTGACTTCAGATTTCGATGGAGATGGAATTGCTGATTCGGATGATAAAGATGCTGATGCCGATGGAATCCTGAATGTGGATGAAGTTTTGCCGGGACAGAATTGGAAGACAGCTGACAGCGATGGTGACGGTCATCCAAACTGGTTGGATATTGATGATGATAATGATGGAATAGTCGATAACGTTGAAGCACAAAGCACCTCAGACTATATCGAGCCATCAGGAACAATAAATAAGGATGGCGTAGACCTTGTGTATGATCCGTCACAGGGAGGTACAAAGATTATTCCACTTGATACCGATTTGACATTGGCTGATCCCGATGGAATTCCGGACTTCCTGGATGCCGATTCGGATAATGATTGGGTTCCGGATTACATTGAGGGTCATGACCAAGATGCCGATGGAAAACCGGATCGTATTTTGAGTGGCAAAGATTCTGATTCTGATGGCTTAGATGAAGCTTATGACATTGTAGTTAATGGCTGTAATAATGGTAATTCAACAGGAAGTAATTCGCCATTACAAGACTTTGATGGCGATGGACTGAATGACTGGCGCGATGAGAATGATGATGATGATGAATATCTGACCCGGTTTGAAGACTTGAATGCAGATGGTGACTACAGTAACGACGTAACCGGGCATGTTGGACATCCTGAATATCTGTGGTATGGTCGCGATTGCGAGTTATTTATACCAGATGCATTCTCGCCAAACTATGATAACATTCACGATTATTTCCAGATCTACTGTATCGAAAGTTATCCAAATGCCCAAATGTATATTTTTGATCAGGTAGGAAATAAATTGTACGAAAAAGAACACTATGGAAATATGAATGTTCATAAAACGGCAGATGAGGCCTGGTGGGACGGAACAACAACCAATCGGTCGGCAACAAGGAATGGGAATAAGGTTGTTCCGGGAACATATTATTATGTATTGCGTTTAGGTAACGGAGAAGTCAAGAAGAGTTTTGTATTTGTATCCTATTAAAAGTGCATGATTAGAAAATTTCTACATATTGTAGTCCTGATATTTTCCCTTTTATCACTTGCTGAAAAACAGGCGAGTGGTCAGGAATTGCAGGAGTTATTTCCATGGACTATGCAATACCTGAGTAACATGCACACCATAAATCCAGCATTCGTGGGTATGTGGGATAAGGCAGGTTTTATGGTTGCCACGCGAAAAGACTATGTAACTATTAACGGGGCGAAATTATATCAGCAGTTTTCCTATAATACTCCTATTCGCGACCATGAAAGTGGAATTGGATTTAATCTCATCAAAAGAAATGTTGGTTATGAAAGGCAGTTGAGTCTTACCTTTGATTATTCATATCAGATTCGTCTCGATATGTATTATTATTTAAGGTTTGGACTAAGAGCAGGTGTCGTAAATTACAGCCCAAATCTTACTGATTATCATCTTTATCCTGATGGTATACCTGATTCTGAATTTACAAGTGATATTAGCCATCAATTTATGACTGCCGTTGGTTTTGGCGCTGTGATTTACGACGATGATTATTACATTAGCCTGTCTGTTCCTCAGTTTGTAAGTAACACATTTCAGATAAACAGAACCGGTTATTCTTCCCTTGCAGGTTTTAAAACAGCCTATTTGTCTAGTGGATATTTATTCAAGTTGCCTTTGAGTATCATGTTTCGCCCAAATATTCTGTTGGTTGGATCAATAGGTAAGCCTGTCCGTTTTGATGTGGCTTCGGTTGTTTATTTACCAAATAATCTTCAATTTGGTATAAATTTTAGAAGTAATGGTTCCACTTGCTTTTCTGGTCAGTACACTTTCAGTAATGGCGTTCGAATTGGATTTGCCGCTGATTATGCATTCTTCCAGGATATTCGTAAATTCCAGCTTGGAACCTATGAAATTATGGTGGGATATGACTTTAATATTTACCGAAAATCAGCACGACCAAGCTATTTCTGATATTCAACAGATATTGCCATAAAAAAAATCCTGACTGGCTTGAAACTTGTCAGGATTTTTAATATGGATTTAATTCCCTAATTCAGATAGGAAGCGGATTCGCATGAGCCTGATGTCATTTTCGGTGTATTCATCTTCGCCCAGTTCTTTCAGAGCAGCTTCAATGCTGTCGTCATCGGCCTCTCTGAAATATTCAAAAATCTCTTCCTGATGGTCCTCGTCAAGTATTTCTTCGAGGTAGTAATCAATGTTGATCTTGGTTCCGGAATTTACAATGGTCTCGATTTCAGATATTAATTCTTTCATGTCGATGCCAATCGAAGACGCAATATCATCAAGCGAAAGTTTGCGGTCAATACTCTGAATGATTCCCACTTTTATCTTTGATTTGTTGGCTACACTTTTAACCACCATGTCCTGTGGGCGATCAATTTCGTTTTCCTCTACATACGATTTAATCAATTCAACGAATTCCTTCCCGTACCGTTTGGCTTTCCCTTCGCCAACGCCCTGAATATATTTCAATTCTTCCACCGTAATCGGGTATTGCAGAGCCATGTCGGCCAACGATGGATCCTGAAAAATAACGAATGGAGGCAGATTCAGCTTTTTCGAAATCTTTTTCCGAAGGTCTTTCAGCATGGAAAACAATTCCGGGTCGCCGGCACCACTGGCCTGGGCAGCAGCAGCATTGGCCTCTTCTTCAATGGCATCGTAATCGTGATTACGCACCAACAGAAAGTCAACAGGTTTTTCCAGAAAATCGTACCCCTTCTGGGTCATCTTTAACAGGCCATAGTTTTCTATATCTTTCGAGATAAACCCGGCAATCATACTTTGCCGGAACACCGCGTTCCAGAATTTCTCGCCATGATCGTTACCCGAACCAAATGCTTCGAGTTCGTAATGACGAAACGATTTGACCGCAGCCGTCTTTTTACCGGTAAGAATATCCGATAAATGTTCGGCTTTATATTTTTCTTTGACTTCAATTATAGCCTGTAACGCTCTGCATATCTCATCTTTGGCCTCAATCTGCTCTTTCGGATTAACGCAGTTGTCGCAATTTCCACAAGGCTCTTCCAGTTTTTCGCCAAAATAATTCAGGAGAATAATGCGACGACAAATAGCCGACTCCGCATACGAAGCGGTATCAAGCAACAGCTGACGGCCGATTTCCTGCTCGGCAACTGGTTTGCCTTGCATGAATTTCTCCAGTTTCTGAATGTCTTTGGCCGAATAAAGCGTAATACATTTTCCCTCGCCGCCGTCTCTTCCGGCACGTCCGGTTTCCTGGTAATAGCCTTCTAGGCTTTTCGGAATATCGTAATGGATCACAAAACGAACATCGGGTTTGTCGATTCCCATCCCGAAAGCGATAGTAGCAACGATCACATCAGCTTCTTCCATCAGAAATTTATCCTGATTACCCGATCGGGTCGCCGAATCCATGCCAGCGTGATAGGGTAGCGCTTTGATGTTGTTTACAACCAGCGTTTCAGTAAGTTCTTCAACTCGTTTGCGACTCAAACAGTATATTATTCCTGATTTTCCTTCATTTTCCTTGATGAATTTGATAATCTGGGATTCAGGTTTCGATTTCGGCTTTACCTCGTAATATAAATTCGGGCGGTTAAACGAAGCTTTGAAAACATTGGCATTTAACATTCCGAGTGTTTTCTGAATATCGTGCTGAACTTTGGCTGTTGCAGTTGCCGTAAGCGCCATTAACGGAGCCGGTCCGATTTCCGAGACGATAGGTCTAATTCGACGGTACTCCGGCCTGAAATCGTGACCCCATTCAGAAATACAATGTGCCTCATCAATAGCATAAAATGATATCTTGACATTTTTCAGAAAGTCGATATTGTCTTCCTTGGTCAGGCTTTCCGGCGCAACATAAAGTAATTTTGTTTTTCCCGACGTCACGTCGTCGCGTACCTTTTGCGCTGCAGCCTTGGTTAGCGACGAGTTTAAAAAGTGAGCAATGCCATCTTCTGTGCCAAAACTCCTGATCGAATCTACTTGATTCTTCATTAAAGCAATCAATGGAGAAATAATAATGGCAGTGCCCTCCATGATAAGTGCCGGTAATTGGTAAGTCAACGATTTTCCTCCCCCCGTAGGCATTAATACAAATGTATCATTGCCATCCAACACACTTTTGATCACATCTTCCTGTTGGCCTTTAAAACGATCAAACCCAAAATACTTTTGGAGATGCTCAGTTAACTTGTAATCTATTCCCATAAAAAAGACCTATTTACAGATCAAAAAATTAATTGCATTTTGTATAAGCTTCCCGAAGGTATATAAAATATCAATTAAAATACAAAGGCAATGTTCGAATTTAAATACTTTTGGCTCTCCTTTAAATAAAATTAAGATATAGCCCACAGAATGAGAAAGGAATATAAGCTATATTTGTCCGAAATTTTTTAAACCGATCAGATCATTTATTTCCTGAATTATGGCTGAAGAAACCAACAGAGAAGAACAATCAACAAAAAAAAAGAATGAACCTAAGGCAGAGATGTCTTTTTTGGATCACCTGGAGGCCCTTCGGTGGCATTTTATCAAGTCAATCTTAGCTATTATTACTGGTGGTACTCTTGCGTTTATTTATAGCGATTTTGTTTGGAATTCGATCCTTTTAGCGCCTAAGAGTCCCGATTTTTGGACCAGTAGAATGTTGATAAAACTCGGCGATTTTATAGGAGTTCAGTCTAATGGGTTGAATAGCAAGCCGCTTCAGTTGATTAATTTCAATATGTCTGGTCAGTTTATGGTCGATGTTTGGACCGCGATTATTGCTGGTTTTATCGTTTCTTTTCCTTATGTAGTATATCAATTCTGGAGTTTTATTAAACCAGCTCTCTACGAAAATGAACGCAGACATGCCTCAGGGGCGGTCGCCATCATGTCGGGACTATTTTTTGTCGGCGTTTTATTTGGCTATTATTTGATCGTCCCCTTTTCTTTGGATTGGCTGGGATCATACAGCATCAGTACCGAAGTGGTAAATCAGATCAATATACTTTCATACATTAGTTCAGTTACTTCGATTGTGATAGCTGGCGGCGTGTCGTTTGAATTGCCGGTTGTTGTATATTTCTTGAGTAAAGTGGGCCTGCTAACGCCAAAATTCCTGAGAAAATACAGAAAACATTCGTATGTAATTTTATTGATCATTGCTGCAATTATTACACCTCCTGATGTAATTAGCCAGATTATCGTGACTATCCCTCTGGTTATCCTTTATGAGATAGGTATCGTGATTTCTGCAAACGTTGATAAAGCTAACCAACGGAGATTGAGCGAAATTTAAATTACGGCTTAATGCTTTTAAAATGAAACTCAGAGCTGAAAATATTGTCAAAAAGTATCGGAAACGAACTGTCGTGAAAGGGGTTTCGTTTGAAGTGAATCAGGGTGAGATTGTTGGATTGCTTGGCCCAAACGGAGCCGGTAAAACCACCTCGTTTTACATGATTGTTGGACTGATAAAACCGCTTTCAGGGCGAATTTTTATTGACGACGAAGAAATTACCATGATTCCGGTTTACAAAAGAGCACAGAAAGGTATCGGTTACCTGGCACAGGAAGCTTCCGTTTTCAGGCAAATGAGTGTTGAAGACAATATTCTTTCTGTACTTGAAATGACTAAGATGCCAAAGGCTGATCAATTGCAAAAGGTTGAAACACTTTTAACTGAATTTGGACTTCAGCATATTCGCAAAAGTAATGGGTATCAACTTTCGGGTGGCGAACGGAGACGTACTGAAATTGCGCGCGCTCTGGCCATCGACCCAAAATTTATTTTATTGGATGAACCTTTCGCCGGGGTAGACCCAATTGCTGTTGAGGATATTCAATCAATAATAAAAAAACTCAGGGATAAAAATATAGGTGTTTTGATAACCGATCACAATGTACATGAAACCCTGACAATTACCGATAGGTCGTATCTTTTGTACGAAGGATCAATCATGAAAGCCGGTACGGCCGAAGAGCTTGCTTCCGACGAGGAAGTACGCCGCGTTTATCTGGGTCAGAATTTCGAGCTGCGGTAATCGTTAGCATTCTGAGAAAAACAAATTAAAAAGAATTCGGTGCAGTATTGCAGAGATGAAAAAAATCAATACATTTGCACCGCATTTAGCGGGCGTGGCGGAATTGGTAGACGTGCCAGACTTAGGATCTGGTGCCTTACGGCGTGGGGGTTCGAGTCCCTTCGCCCGCACAACAAAGATTAACCGCCTTGCTTTACCTTGAAAAAGGATAAGCAAGCGGTTTTTATTAATTTAAAGCAACAGGTTTCGGATCCGGAACTTTCAAAAAGTTCTTCTTCCTTCCTCATTCCCAATAACTTTAAGCAATTAATATGAATATTACCAGAGAAAACATCGACGAACTGAATGCGATTCTGACCGTTTCGATTGAGAAGAATGATTATGAAGCCACTGTAAACGACGTTCTGAAGAACTATCGTAAAAAAGCTAATATGCCGGGATTTCGTCCCGGAATGGTTCCTGCTGGTTTGGTAAAGAAAATGCACGGGAAAGCAGCCCTTGCTGAAGAAGTCAATAAAATTCTTTCGAAAAGCCTGACTGATTATATTCATGCTGAAAAATTGAATGTATTGGGCGAACCACTTCCAAACGAAGAAAAACAAACGCCAATCGACTGGGATACTCAATCGGATTTCAGCTTTGTTTTTGATGTTGCCATGGCTCCTGCATTTGATGTTAAACTCGACGAAATAACAGCTTTGCCATTTTATACCATTGCTGCTGACGACGATATGGTTAACAAGCAATTAGACGCTTATGCCGCTCGTTTGGGCGAGAATAAAGTGGTTGAAACGGTTGAGGATAAAGATACTGTACGCGGAAATTTTGTTCAGTTGAATGAAGACGGAAGCGAACTTGAAGGCGGGATTGTTGCTGAAAAAGTGGTTATTGCTGTTGATTTGATGAAAGATGAAGAAGTTAAAGCTTCATTCCTCGGGAAAAAGGCTGGTGATGTGATCGTTTTTGATCCTGTAACAACCTACGATAATAAACACGAAGTAGGTCACATGTTGAATATTTCGCATGAACAAGCAGAAACGCTTTCAGGAAATTTTAGTTTTACCATCATTGAAGTGCTTCATTTCGAAAAGGCTGAGCTGAACCAGGATTTGTTCTCAAAAATTTATGGCGAAGATTCAGGAATTTCTACTGAAGAAGAATTTAAAACCAGAATAAAAGCTGAGATTGAAGAAAACTTTGTTCATTCAAGCAATTATAAATTTGCACTCGACAGTCGTGATGCATTGCTTAAAGCAATTCCGTTCAGTTTACCTGAGGCTTTCCTGAAACGTTGGATTAAAGCAACCAACGAAAAAATGACCGACGAGCAAATTGATGGCGATTTTGATAATTTCATGACCGACCTGAGATGGCAGTTGATCAAAGACAGAATTGTTAAAGACAACAGCCTGCAGATTACAGAAGAAGATGTTCGTTCATTGGCCAAAGAAATGGCTGCTATGCAGTTCCGTCAATACGGATTAAATAATGTGGGTGAAGAGCATTTGGAAAACTATGCCAACCACATGTTGAAAAACGAAGAAGAACGTCGCAAACTGGTTTCACGCAAGCAGGAAGATGTAATTGTTGCGACAATAAAAGATAAAGTTACGCTCGACGTAAAGGAAATTAGTTACGACGAGTTTAACAAAATGCTGGAAAATTAATTTATTAGCTGTTTAGCCAATAGCTTATTTTTTTAACTTTGTGAAAATCTGATTTTGCTTCTAAAAGTGAAACTGATCTTCACAAAGTTTTTTTTTAACAGGAGACCAATAATATGAGCAACGGAAACGAATTCAATAAATATGCAACGAAGCATATGGGTATCAGTAGCCTGACCATGCATCGTTTTGATTCAATTTTCACCAATAGTTTAACTCCATACATCATCGAAGAGCGCCAGTTGAACGTGGCTTCAATGGACGTATTTTCCAGATTGATGATGGATCGGATTATCTTTTTAGGTACGCCAATCGATGATTACATTGCCAATATTGTTCAGGCACAGTTACTGTTCCTGGAGTCTGCCGATCCAAGCAAGGACATCCAGATTTACTTCAATACTCCGGGAGGTTCGGTTCATGCCGGATTGGGAATTTACGATACCATGCAAATTATTTCTCCGGATATTGCAACTATTTGCACCGGAATGGCTGCCTCGATGGGAGCTGTTCTTCTTACAGCAGGCACCAAAGGAAAACGTTCAGCACTTAAACATTCACGCGTGATGATTCACCAGCCGATGGGTGGTGCATCAGGACAAGCCACTGATATCGAAATTACAGCCAGGGAAATTTCAAAGCTGAAAAAAGAATTGTACGATATTATAGCCATTCATAGCGGAAAATCGTATGCTCAGGTTGAAAAGGATGCTGACCGTGATTACTGGATGACTTCGTCGGAAGCCAAGGAATATGGCATGATTGACGAAGTGCTGATCAGACATAAATGAAAAACACACAGAAGATGAAAATGGATAAATGTTCGTTTTGCGGGCGTGAGAAAAAAGAGGTTAACTTGCTGATTGCCGGCATGGAGGGACATATTTGCGATAGCTGTGTTGAGCAGGCTCATGCCATTGTTGAAGAAGAATTCAAGAAAGATGAAACTTTTGACACCAAAGGCCTGAAGCTGATGAAGCCGATCGAGATAAAGAATTTTCTCGATCAGTACGTCATTGGCCAGGAGCATGCAAAAAAGATTCTTTCGGTAGCTGTTTACAACCATTACAAACGTTTAAATCAGCCGGTTTCAGCCGATGAAACTGAAATTGAAAAGTCAAATATTATCATGGTTGGTGAAACCGGAACCGGAAAAACCCTTCTGGCGCGAACCATTGCTAAAATGTTGCACGTTCCGTTTACCATTGTTGATGCTACGGTACTTACTGAAGCTGGGTATGTTGGTGAAGATATTGAGAGCTTGCTCACCCGTTTGCTTCAGGTTGCCGACTACAATGTGGAAGCAGCCGAACGTGGAATTGTATTTATCGACGAAATCGATAAAATTGCCCGTAAAGGCGATAATCCTTCCATAACCCGCGACGTTTCAGGCGAAGGTGTTCAACAAGGTTTGCTTAAATTGCTCGAAGGAGCTATTGTTAATGTTCCTCCACAGGGCGGACGTAAACATCCGGAGCAAAAAATGATTGCCGTAAATACCAAAAACATACTTTTCGTTTGTGGTGGAGCATTCGACGGAATCGACAAAAAAATTGCTCAACGTCTGAATACCAAAATTGTAGGTTACGGTGCGCAGAAAAAAGCAGATGTGATTGACCGGAATAACATGATTCAATACATATCGCCTCAGGACTTAAAATCATTTGGTCTTATTCCTGAAATCATTGGTCGTATTCCGGTATTAACCTACCTGGAACCGCTTGACCGGAAGGCGTTGCGCAGTATTCTGACAGAACCCAGAAATTCGCTGATTAAACAATACATTAAGCTTTTTGAACTCGATCATGTTGAACTTAGTTTCGATGAAGAGGCATTGGAATTTATTGTAGATAAAGCTGTTGAGTTTAAATTAGGCGCTCGCGGACTTCGTTCGATCTGTGAAAATATCATGAACGACGCGATGTTCGACACTCCTTCGGCAAATGTGAGTACCATGAGGATAACGCTTGATTATGCACAGGAAAAAATTGACGGTGCAATAACTGTTCGGTTAAAAGCGAGCTAAAACTCGTTCAAAATATTCGAAAATGCAATCAGTTTTGGTTGCATTTTTTTATTTCAGATAAACTTAAAAAATTGTCAATATGGATGATGAATTGCCATTTGCAAAGGGCGACTTTGTGCGAATCGATGGAATTAACGCCGTAGTGGTTGCCAACGAAGAGGATGAAAATATTCCGCACGATCACATTGCTGTGTTTTTCGGGTCTGAATTTGCCAAACGCGAATCGGAAGGTGGACAGGGAAATGGCAACCCAGAGGTTTGGATTGTTCCCATAGATGTGTGTGAAGACGGCTTGGAGCCGGAGTATAAAGAGGAAGATTAGCAGGTAAAGATTTCCAACGATTTTCAGGGAAAAGTCATTCATTGTCATTAAGTGGTCATTCGTAGCTTAGAAAGGCTTTTACAATTAATGACTTAATGACGATACATGACCAAATTATTCTCCGATCATTTCCGGCGGTAATTCTTTGGTGGTTTTGGCTCCAAGTTTCCTGATATTTTCAGCTCGTTTAACCAGATTTCCACTTCCGGAGTATAACTTGTTGGTGGCTTGATCATAGGTTTTTCGGGTGCTTTCCAAACTTTTGCCGATTGATTCCATGTCGGAGATAAACGAGACGAACTTATCGTATAACGCGCCACTCTGCCGGGCAATTTCCAATGCATTTCGGGTTTGGTTTTCCTGTTGCCAAATGGAAGCGATGGTTCGCAGCGTTGCCAGTAGAGTTGATGGACTAACGATTACCACTTTATTGTCCCACGCATACGAAAATAAATCCTGATCTTCCTGAACAGCAATGCTGAACGACGATTCAATAGGGACAAACAGCAACACAAAGTCGGGACTGTTAAAACTGGGAGAGTGCTGATAATGCTTTTCGCTTAGGATTTTGATGTGACTTCTCACACTCAACAAGTGCTCCTTCACAAAAGACGGGCGATCCTTTTCATTGTCAGCATTAACCAATCGTTCGTAGGCTACCAGAGATACTTTCGAGTCGACCACAATGTGTTTCTGATCAGGTAAATGAATGACCACATCGGGCTGGAAGCGTTGCCCATTTTCCGATAGAACACTTTCCTGTTTCATGTATTCGCGGCCTTCGGTTAGGCCCGAGCGTTCCAGAATCCGCTCCAGAATTACCTCGCCCCAGTTACCCTGTTTTTTGACATCGCCTTTCAGCGCTTTGGTCAGGTTATTGGCTTCGTCGCTTATCTTCAGGTTTAGGTCGTGCAACTTTTTGAGTTCAGCTTTCAGGTCGGTTTGGTCTTTCAATCCTTTTTCGTAGGTGTCTTCCACTTTCTTCTCGAAAACCTGAATTTTTTCCTTTAGCGGCGAAAGTAATTCGGTGATGCTTTTCTGATTGGCAACTGAAAAGTCTTGCGTGTTTTGCTTCAGTATCTTGGAGGCAATATTCTCAAATTCAGTAGTGAATTTTTGCTGAAGGTTTTCCATTTCCCTTTTCTGCGATTCCAGTTTTTCCTGAAGGTTGCCAAAATCGGCTTCGGCACGCGCCAGTTGCTGGCTTTGGATTCCGTTTTCGATACGAAGCTGCTGAATTTGATGAAGCAATTCTTCCTTTTCTTTCAAAAGTGATTGGTTGCGGTCTTGAAACAATGATTTTTCCTTTTCTACCTCAAATCTTTGCTGAAGGAAAACTTGCTCGCTGGCTTGTTTTTCGCGCTCAAAATCAGTTTGCTGCTTCTGTTTTCCAGATTTTAGAATGAAAAATGAAACAATGAACCCAAGGCACAGGCCGGCTAAAAGGAATAGAATTTCCATGATTGTAATTTTGACTAAAAATACCAAATTAATTCACCACAGATTACTCAGATAAACACAGATTTGCAATCTTTGTGTCTTGGAGCCTTTGTGGCAAAAAAAATCAAAAGAATTGTTATGGACGTAAAAATAGAAGAAAGCTGGAAAAAACAGCTTCAGGATGAATTTGAAAAACCATACTTTAAGCAACTGACCGATTTTGTGCGGTCGGAATATGCCAGCCAAACCGTTTATCCACCGGCAAAGCTGATTTTTAATGCCTTTGAACAGTGTCCGTTCGATCAGGTAAAGGTGGTGATTTTAGGGCAAGATCCATATCACGGACCGGGTCAGGCTCACGGACTGTGTTTCTCGGTGAACGATGGTGTGGATTTTCCACCAAGCTTGCGCAATATCTTTAAAGAAATTCAGGCCGACATTGGCGCCCCGTTTCCAGTGAGTGGAAATTTGGAACGATGGGCGAAACAGGGTGTTTTATTGCTGAATGCGACCTTAACAGTAAGGGCAAACATTGCCGGTTCGCACCAGAAAAAGGGATGGGAGCAGTTTACCGATGCCGTTATTCATTTGGTAGCCGACCGGTTGGAAAATGTAGTTTTTATTCTTTGGGGAAATTACGCCATCAGTAAAGGCGAATTTATTGATCTGAAAAAGCATTTGGTTTTGAAATCAGTCCATCCATCGCCACTTTCAGCAAGTCGTGGCTTCTTCGGGAACAAACAATTCTCAACAACTAATAAGTATTTGGAAGAGCATGGGAAAGAGCCGGTAAAATGGTAACGACCTTCAATAAAATAGCGAGCGGGTGACTTAGAGTCACCCGCTCACTAAAATACCACCACACATATTAAATGGCAATCTTTTTATGCTTTATAAACAATTGAGTTAATGTTCATTCCGGCGCCAACCGAAGCCAAAACAATGTAGTCGCCAGTATTAATTTCCTGTCCTTCCAATTTGCCTTTCAAAACCATATCGAGTAAGGTTGGTACGGTGGCAGTCGATGAATTTCCTAGTTTTTCAATGGTCATCGGCATTATTCCTTCCGGAATTTGCTTCTCGTGATACAATTTGAAAACGTTTTTCAAAATTGCTTCGTCCATTTTTTCGTTTGCCTGATGAATGAGAACTTTTTTGATGTCGCTCAGGTGCAGTCCGGCTTTATCCAAACTATCTTTTACGACTCCGGGAACATAACTCAATGCGTAAACATACAGTTTATGTCCGGCCATTTTAATAAATTGGTCGTTTCCTTTAAAATCCGGATTAAAAGAGTTTCCATTGGTTAGCAAATTCCAATAAGTCACAGAATCAGACCGGCTTGAGTGGGACAAAATTCCGGTTGGCTCGTCACTTTCAATTCCTTCAACAACTGTCGCTCCGGCGCCATCGGCATAAATCATGGTATCACGGTCGTGAGGATCTGAAATTCGCGACAAAACATCTGATCCAACTACAACTCCTCTCTTGGCCAGACCACTTCGAATATAGGCATCGGCAGTAATCATTCCCTGAGTCCAGCCTGGACAGCCGGAAATGATGTCGTGGCAAAAACAGAATGGATTCGATATGCCCAACTTCGCTTTTACTTTGTTAGCAAGGCTTGGAAGGAGGTCAACCCGGGTTGATTCCAGATTTACATCGCCGAAATTGTGTGCGATAATTATGAAATCAAGTGTTTCCGGATCGATTTGTGCTGATTCGCATGCATCTTTAACCGCCAGTTGAGCCATATCTGAATTGTGCAATTCATCGCTAATCCAGCGGCGTTCGCTAATGTTGGTTATTTCTTTAAATTTTTGAATAATCTCGTCGTTGTCCTTATCAAATGGCGCTTTCGTGCCTGGATCAAAAAAAGTATAATTACTGAAATATTCATTTCCAATTGTACGTGTTGGAAGATAGCTGCCTGTTCCAACAATTTTAGTATATACCTGTTTTGTCATAATTCTTTGTTCAGTGGCCTTTAGGGCCTTGATAATTATATTGTTTTAACTCAAACTTATCACCGTCGAAAACTCCATACGAAAAATGGTTAATCCAGTCGCCCAAATTAATGTACCGGCAATTTTCACCAATCGGATGGTCAATCATTACGTGCCTGTGCCCGAAAATAAAATAATCGAACTTTTCCTTCCGGAGAATTGATTCTGCAAAAATAAACATTCCTTCATTGGTTGTTCCCTTAAATCCTTCACCAGATATGCCTTTTGATATTCGGGATCGTTTAGACCAGTTATGTCCAAAAGAAAGAGAAAGATTGGGATGAATACGAGCAAACATCCATTGAAGGATTTTACTTGTAAACATTTTTTTTAGGAATAAATAACCCTTGTCTGTATGATCAAGTCCATCGCCATGAGCGAGAAAGAATTTTTTTCCGCAGAGCTCTGTTCTTAATTCATTTCGATGCAAAGTCATTCCCAACTCTGTGGGCAGGTAATCAAAAACCCAGACATCGTGGTTTCCCGTGAAAAAGTGAACTTCAACTCCCGAATCGGAGATCTCCGCAATTTTCCCCAAAGTGCGCGTAAATCCCCGGGGAACAACAGTTTTGTATTCGAACCAGAAATCGAAAATATCGCCCATCAGAAACAAATGAGAAGCATCTGTCTTGATCTCGTTCAGCCAGTTTACAAAAGCCAGTTCCCTTTCTTTGTTATTCTTTAAAGCTGGAGTTCCCAGATGAACATCGGATACAAAATATACTTTCTTGTTTGGGTTTTTCAAAACATTTTGGAATTGGTTCGAAAAATGGAATGCAAATATACTTGTAAAAACGAAAGAGGCAACATTTTTGACCTGCTACGCGGGGTCCAAATCAGAAACGCTAAAGAAAACGTTATTTGATCAGTTCTCCGATTGCACGATCAAGATCCGGTCCCTGTAAGTTTTTGTAAACAACTCGCTTGTCTTTATCCAGAATGTAGTTTGAAGGAATCGTTTGAATGTTGTATATGTTCGCGGCCATAATACTTCCTTTCATATCTCCAACATTGATCCAGCTAAGTCGATCTTGCTCAATCGCATTTAACCAAGCAGCCCTGTCAGTGTCCACACTAACCTGGTAAATTTCGAGTCCTCTCGACTTGTATTTGCTGTACAAGTCAACTAATGCCTCGTTTTGGATTCGCGAATCACGGTTTTGAGCCGACCAAAATTGAATGAGAATTACCTTATTTGACAATGATGCGACCGAGATTTCCCTGCCATTTGTGTTCGGTAGAGAAATGTCTGGTGAATTGACCCCATTTTCAGCGATGAACTGTTGCAGTTTATTGCTTTTCTCTTGAGCCATTAGTCGTTGAGTGTTGGCATATAAGGCTTTAACATGTTCCGATTTTGGGAAAAAGGAATTCAATGCAGATGCAGCCACTTTTAAAGATTGCAAATCCTGAACAACGTAGTTCGCATCGTCGAATTTCTGATACAAGGCCAATACACATGCCAATGAAAATGGATGTTTCTGGATGAAGTTGGTCGAATATCTGATCTGGTTTTGCTTGATATCAGCCATTTCCTGATCCCATTTTATCCTTTTGTCTCCATAATCTTCACGAGAGCGGAAAGCATTTACATGGTTGCGGATAGAGTCAAGGTTATGCTTTGTTTTTGCCAGCATGTTGTTAAGCTCCTGAACCAGAAGCGACCCGGACGAGCCTTGCACAACATAGTCGCGTGAAAAATTGGCTGCATCGCCAGTAACCGTTATTTTTTCAGTAGTATCAACCAACAGCGTTACAAAATTATTCTTGTTTAAGCTCAGGAGATAGAAGTTCGGATAACCGATCTTGCCCTTAAACTTGAAAGAACCATCCTTGCCTAATTCAACTGAATCGACAGGTACACTTGAAGATACTTTTAATTCTTCCAAGTATAAATATTTCCCTTCAGCATTGGTTATTTTTCCGTCAATAACGAATCCGTTCGGTTTTTTACAGCCAAATGTCAGCACTGTAATTGCAATTGCAATTGAAAATATTTTTTTCACATTAATTTTTATTAGTCAATAACGGGCATAAAAATAATAATTTCGTCTTCATAAAGTGCCCGGCAAGTCAAATTTTGAAACATACCTTTCTTTTTGATTGTTTTTTTGATTCATGCCCGATGAAACGAGTCCTAAGAATTACTTTACGATAATCATAATGATAGATGGGGAGTTCCATCTGACGATTAAAAAACAAATTATTATCAGATGAAATTTCTAATTTTGAAGCCGAATACTAATTTCTGAAAAGGTGAAGATACACAGAGACCTGAATAACTTTTATGCTCAAAACCCGGTTCTTACCGTAGGAACCTTTGATGGCGTTCATTTGGGGCATCGTAAAATTATTTCCAGGCTGCACGATTTGGCGAAAGCAATAAATGGAGAATCCGTCATTTTTACTTTTGATCCACATCCGCGCAAAATTGTTGCCCCGGCAGAGACCAACCTGCGCTTGCTGACCACATTAGACGAAAAAATAGAATTGTTTGAACAGTCTGGAATCGATCACCTGATCATTTATCCGTTCACTCCTGAATTTGCTCAATTGACTTATGAAGAGTTTGTTGAACAGATTTTGGTCGGACAGATTCATACCAAATCGCTGGTTGTTGGTTACGACCATAAATTTGGTAAAGGGAGGAAGGGCGACTTCGAACTTCTTAAAAATTTAGCTGATCGTCTGGGTTTCCAGATTGAGAAACTCGATGTTCTGCTAATGAATGAATCCAATATCAGTTCAACCAAAATACGCGAAGCCATTCAGATTGGTGATTTTGAAACTGCCAATGCTTATCTTGGATATCCTTTTGCTCTGCATGGAAAAGTGGTAGAAGGGCAAAAGTTAGGGCGCCTAATTCTGTTTCCAACTGCAAATATTGAAGCTTCCGATCCAGATAAAATCATACCTGGTTACGGAGTTTATGCAGTTCAGGCCAAAGTACTGAATCAAACATATATTGGAATGTTGAATATCGGCAGTCGTCCAACGGTTAATAACAATGCCGATCACCGGAGTATTGAGGTTCATCTGCTAGATTTTGATGCGGATATTTACGGCGAGCATCTTGAACTTATTTTCTACCGGAAACTTCGGGAGGAACAGAAATTTGAATCGCTTGATGCACTGAAAGAACAACTTGCAAAAGATAAAGCGAATACTATTTCGTTCTTTCAAGCTATTCAGAAATAATATCTCAGTAAACTATTTAAGTAATATGCTGTTTCATGACCAATATTTGCTTATTGCATCTATTGATTTGATTATCTTTGCAATCAAAATATAATTTTCAGAAATGACAACAAAAACATTGGAACAATTAGCTTATAAAGTAGCCGATATATCGCTCGCCGAATTCGGAAGAAAAGAGATCGAAATCGCTGAAAAGGAAATGCCAGGACTAATGGCAATCCGTAAAAAACATTCAGGAGCTAAACCATTGCAGGGAGCCCGAATTATGGGTTCGCTTCACATGACAATTCAAACAGCAGTTTTAATTGAAACTCTTGTTGAACTTGGTGCTGAAGTTCGCTGGGCTAGCTGTAATATTTTTAGTACTCAGGATCATGCTGCTGCCGCCATTGCCGCTGCCGGAATTCCGGTTTTTGCCTGGAAGGGCGAAACCCTAGCCGAATACTGGTGGTGTACCGAACGTGCACTCGATTTTGGTGACGGACAGGGGCCAACCATGATTGTTGATGATGGGGGCGATGCAACCGTAATGATTCATCGCGGTTACGAAGCCGAAACAAATCCATCAATTCTGGATATTCCGGTTGATGCCGAAGATGAACGTGAACTGAATAATGCGCTGAAAGAAGTTCTGGCTTTCGATCCGCAACGCTGGACACGCCAGGTGCCTTACATTAAAGGTGTTTCAGAGGAAACCACAACCGGAGTGCACCGTTTGTATCAAATGATGAACGAAGGAAAACTTTTGTTCCCTGCTTTCAACGTGAACGATTCGGTAACTAAATCAAAATTTGATAACCTTTATGGATGTCGCGAATCGCTGGCTGACGGAATTAAACGCGCCACAGATGTAATGATTGCCGGAAAAGTTGTTGTAGTTGCTGGTTACGGCGATGTGGGTAAAGGATGTGCTCATTCAATGCGTAGTTATGGTGCCCGGGTAATTATTACTGAAATAGATCCGATTTGTGCACTTCAGGCTGCCATGGAAGGATTTGAAGTGAAGACCATGGAAGATGCTGTTTCGGAAGGAAATATTTTTGTGACCACTACCGGAAACAAAGACATCATTACCGGCGAGCATTTGGCTGCGATGAAAGATCAGGCTATTGTGTGTAACATTGGCCATTTCGATAACGAAATTCAGGTTGTCCGCCTCGAAACATGGCCTGGAATCCGCAAAACAAACATCAAACCACAGGTTGACAAATATACTTATGCCGATGGTCATTCTATCTTCCTTCTTGCTGAAGGTCGTTTGGTGAACCTTGGTTGCGCAACAGGGCATCCGTCGTTTGTGATGTCGAATTCATTTACGAACCAGACTTTGGCGCAAATCGAACTTTGGCAAAAGAAATACGATGTAAATGTGTATCGTTTACCTAAATATCTCGACGAAGAAGTTGCCCGCCTGCATTTGGAACAACTGGGAGTAAAACTCACCGTTTTGAGTGCTGACCAGGCTGAATATCTGGGCATTTCGGTTGATGGACCATATAAGCCAGAACATTACAGGTACTAAGTTTTTAGAACTATTGATATTGAAAGGAGTCGCATTGGCTCCTTTTTTTATTTTATAAAATATACAGTAATGAGAAAATAGGTGATAGAAAATATTGAAATTGGTTTTCGAATGACCAGTTCCTCTTACACAAGAAAAGTAAATAATCATTGGAGAATTTTCGAAGAGCGACTTTTCGAATGACAAATGACTATTTTCAGGTGTCGTTTTGTTAGATATCTTTATTGGCTTAAACGCCGTAGGATGTTAAAATCACGTTATGAGCTTTAACCAGTATTCGCAAATGATGGAAGAATTGCTCATCATGGAGCAGTTCAGGAATGAATATGAAGAATTTCCGAAGGGCAAACTTCTGAAATCGGAATCGCCTGATTTTATTTTGAAAGTCTCAACCAAAAATGCCATTGGTATTGAGCTGACCAAACTTCATGGGCCAACTGTAAATAAATACAAAACCCACTATCCGAGTAAGATCAATGGTTATTTAGCCCCCGAATTTAACCTTGAGAACCTTGAATATACCATCGAAGCCAAGAACGAGAAGCTGGTAATCTATCAGGAGAAAAAGCTTAACCAGCTTTGGTTACTGATAACTGCTGATTTGGAGGAAAGTCCCGTGAATTATAACCTGGGAAATAAACTTCAAAACTGGAATTTCCGTTCAGGCTTTCAGAAAGTATTTTTGTTTGAACTGAGAACCCGGAAAGTGTTTGAATTGAATGTTTTGAATTAGTTGCTGACGATGATCCGGCCGTTGGAAGTGATGCAGCGGTATTGTCTTAGCGGTTCAGCTGCAGGTCCTTTAATTGAACTTCCATTTCCTCCGTAAATCATAAATTGGGAACCGCATTTGGGACAAGTTGCTATTCCACTTCCATTTTCAAGAACCGCAACTCTTACGAGCGAAGAAACTTCATGCGTACAGGCTGCATCGAAGGCCAGAAAAGGACTTGTGGTATCACCCCAGTTATTGACAATGATGACTCCCCCAAAGCCCTTTTCAGGAAAATAATACGATCCGCCGGGAATGTTGAGTTCAATAAAGTTGGTGGGATTGATATTCATGTTGACGTAGACATATGGAATGACTGAAGTGTAGTCATCCTTGCAGGCATTGGTTCCGGCAAGCAGGAAGAAGACAGCCAGAATTGGCGAATAGATCTTTCGGGAAAGGTGAAACATTTTTTGTATCTTTAATGCTTTAATAAAACAAAGAAAAGAACAAATTATTTTATTCAGTCTATAAATTTTTCAAGATGGAAGATTATATTTTTCTGATCATAGCCATTGTTCTTTCCATTTTTGGTGCGATCAATCAGAACAAGAAAAAGAAGATTGAAGAGAATCCATTTTTGGAAGCCGGGGAAAAGCCCCGGAACAGTTTTATGGATCAGTTATTGGGTGCTGATTTTTTAAATGAGCCGGAAGTAAAAAAAGCTCCGCCAGTTCGGATTAAGCCAGCGAAGGTGAATGTTGCGGATAAAAGCACCAGCGACATTCCACGCGAGAAATTTTATCATCAGGTATTTAAAAGCACTTTACCCGATAGACCCAAACATGAAGTGATACATACCACATGGAAACAGAAGGAAGAGGAGGAGATTGTTGAAGATGAAGAATCAATCAATTACCTTGAAGATTTTTCGTTACGAAAAGCGGTTATTTATTCTGAGATTATGAATCGGAAATATTAGTATGATATCGAAACTTTTTACTGTTCAGATCCTTAATTGTTTTATAAAACATTAGATTCGTAAAGATTAAAAATTTTATATAAGTTTGTAACACAAAAGAGTTCCGCAATGGCCGGAATTCTTTTTTGTTTTAATATAGTTTTAATAAAAAGGAAAAACCATGGGAAAGGTTACTTACGTTACAGAAGAAGGCCTTCGGAATATGAAAGAAGAGCTTGATCGGTTGACCAGAATTGAACGTCCAGCCATTTCAAAAGCAATAGGCGAAGCCATTGAAAAAGGTGATATTTCGGAAAATGCTGAATATGATGCAGCCAAAGATGCTCAAGGAATGCTTGAAGCAAAAATTGCTATTTTGAGTGCAAAAATTGCTACCACAAGAATAATTGATGAATCGAAAATCGATACTTCTTCCGTTCAGATGATGAATAAGGTTACCATACGTAACAAAACCAACAATGCGACCATGCAATACACCATTGTTTCTGAACCTGAAGCTAATTTGAAATTGGGGAAAATTTCGATTCAGACTCCAATTGCGAAAGGATTGTTGGGAAAGAAATTAGGCGATGTGGTTGAAATTCAAGTTCCTTCAGGTAAAATGGAATTTGAAATTATTGATATCGCAATCTAAAAATGAATTGAGATGGCAAGCCTTTTCACCAAAATTGTAAACGGAGAAATACCAGCTTGGAAAGTGGCCGAAGATGAAAATTTTCTGGCTTTTCTGGATATTTTTCCAGTTGCCAAGGGTCATACTTTAGTCATTCCGAAAAAAGAAGTGGATTACCTGTTTGATCTGGATGATGAAACTTATGTCGGCTTGCAGCTGTTTGCCAAAAAGGTCGCCATTGGTATTCAGAAAGCGATTCCCTGCCAAAAAGTAGGAGTTATGGTTCTTGGGCTTGAAGTGCCACATGCACACATTCACTTGGTTCCAATGCAAACGGAAGCTGATTTGCTGCATTTTTCAAAAAAATTGTCGTTTTCGAAAGAAGAAATGGCTGAAATAACCGCAGCAATTGCCAAAGAAATCACTTAAAAAAGAGTCAGTTTTAAAAAGTAAAAATAGAATCTCGGGAACCCGGGATTTTTTTTGCGCCATAGCAATCTTCGTTCAACCTTCAGTACCCTGTGCCACTCAGGGAGCGAAACTCCGGTCTTCGGTCTCCCGATTCCAGGTTATTTTTTCACCTTGTCCGGATTTTTCTTTACAAAATCGCTCCAGCTTTTTATTCCGGATTTTCCCACTGGATTTTTCATCTGCAGGTAATGACAAACTGCCACAGCCACAGCATCAGTCGCGTCCAGTTCCTTTGGAAGTTCAGTCAGGCTAAACATGTTTTTTAGGAAAAATGCCACCTGTTCTTTGGCAGCCCGGCCCATTCCGGTAATCGATTGTTTTACTTTCAACGGAGCGTATTCAAATACGGGAATTTCGCGACTTAAAGCCAAGCCCATCACTACTCCTTGAGCCCGGCCTAATTTCAGCATGGCCTGAATGTCTTTGCCGTAAAATGGAGATTCAATGGCCAGTTCATCTGGTTGAAGTTCTTTCAGAAGTGCGTTTGTGCGATCGAAAATATGTCTGAGTTTTTGGTAATGGTCGCCAAATCCGGTGGTTTTTATTACCCCGACTTGAAGAATTCGTGGCTTGTTATTAACCACCTCAATCAGCCCGTAACCCATAATATTGGTTCCCGGGTCAATGCCTAATATTTTAACTGGTTTGCTTTCCATCACTAATCTTTGTTGATGCTCAAAGTTAATCCTTTTTGTTGGTTGTCACTTTTTTTGCTGATACCAGATTCCCGAAATGATAAAAGCCAGCCCGATGAATGTGGTGACGAAAATGGTTTCGCCCAAAATGAAATGAATAAATATGAGGGAAAGGAATGGCGAAAGGAAAATCAGGTTTCCTGTTTTGGCATTGTTTTCGCTCAGATGCATGGCTTTCATCCACAAAATATAGGTAATCCCGAGTTCGAATAAACCGATGTACACGGCAGCTGGCAAGCCTTTCGGATCAGGAAAATGAAAATCGGTGAACAAAAAAGCTGCGACTGTAAGGTAGATCAGTCCAAAGGCAAAATTCCAGAACAGTTTGAAAATTTCGTCACGTTTGTCGAGCACACTCAGAATCCAAAATAGTGCCCATATTACGCTGCTTCCAACGGCCAGCATTGCTCCTGTCGGGTTGGTATTGGCCATTCCGGAGAGGCTTCCCTGAGACGAGATAAATATCACTCCAACAAAACTGATGAGAATAGCCACAATATTCCGGATGGTGATTTTTTGTTTCAGCAAAGGAGCCGAAAGCAAAGCCAGGGTTATTGGCCATATCATATTGAGGGGTTGTGCCACTTGCGCCGGTAAAAGGCTGTAGGCTTGAAAAAGGATAAGGTAGTAGCCAAACGGATTTAAAGCTCCGAGCAAAGCCGATTTTCCCAATCCGGCCAAGGTAACTGTGAATAATTCCCTGGTTTTCCCCTGA